>NZ_JBFTIP010000001.1:0-960987 GCF_056394945.1 Arthrobacter sp. 10N410 | reverse complement strand
AACGCCGTCGCCTTCGACCTGTCCCAGCGCCGCGAACAATCCCTGGCCGGGGTTCCCGCCGACCAGCTTGGCGCCGGCGTCGGCGCGCAGCTCGCCCTCGCCCGGCGCGAATCCCCCGCCAAAGGCGGGAGACTCCTGGGCCTGGCCAAAGCCCTCGTCACCGAAATGCCGCACACCCTCGCCGCCCTGGAAACCGGCCAGCTCAACGAATGGCGCGCCACCCTCCTGGTCCGCGAAACCGCCTGCCTGTCCCCCGCGGACCGGGCCGCCGTCGACGAGGAACTCGCCCCCGACGCCGGGACCTTCACCGGCGCGGGCGACCGCGCCATCATCGCCGCGGCCAGGGCCGCCGCGTACCGGCGGGACCCGCGCTCCATCACCCAGCGCCGGCCACGCCGAAACCGAACGCCACGTCAGCCTCCGCCCGGCCCCCGACACCATGTGCTACCTCACCGCTCTGCTGCCCGTCGGCCAAGGCGTGGCCGTGCACGCCGCCCTCACCCGGCACGCAGACGCTGCCCGCGCCGCCGGGGATCCCCGTTCCCGGGGCCAGCTGATGGCCGACGCCCTGGTCGAACGCACCACCGGGAAAGCCGGCGGGATCAGCGGCATCGACATCCAGCTCATCATGACCGACCGCACCCTCTTCCAGGCCGACAGCGAACCCGCCCGCCTCCCCGGCTACGGCATCGTCCCCGCCGGGTGGGCCCGACGTCTACTCAAAGACTTCGGTGGCGCAGCCGCGGGCGGCTCTAGCGACGAACGCGCCTTCGCCCTCTGGCTCCGCAGGCTCTACACCGCGCCGACCACCGGCGAACTCGTGGCCATGGACTCCCGCGCGAGGCTCTTCCCGCCCGGGCTGCGCCGCTTAATCCAGGCCCGGGACGACACCTGCCGGACCCCCTACTGCGACGCCCCCATCCGACACCTGGACCACATCATCCCCTGGCACACCGGCGGCGCCACCACAGCAGCCAACGGCGCCGGGCTCTGCGAGGCCTGCAACCACACCAAAGAAACCCCCGGCTGGAACGCACAACCCCGCCCCGGACCCCGGCACACCCTCCAACTCACCACACCCACCGGCCACAGCTACCACTCCACCGCCCCGCCGCTGCCGGGAACCGGCGTCCCCTGCCGGCCGCAACCGCGCTCCGGAGAGGACAGAGAAACCAACGACCCTCCAAAGCCTCCGCTCCAGAACAGAAAGCTCAGGCACCGGGCCAAACTGGGGCGCCGGGCGAAGGTCATGGTGGGCGCGCGCCCGGCAGCGCAGCCGGCGGAGTCAGCCGCCTAGCTGAGTCAGCCGCCGTGCGCCGGGCTGGCTTGAGACACATCGCCCTCAGGAGCAGCGCCGGTCACTACGTCGTTTGATGGATTGGTCGACCACTCCGAGAACGATCCCGGGTACAGGGCCGCGCGGAAGCCCGCGATCTCCAGCGCCGCGATCTCGTGGGCCGCGGTCACCCCGGAGCCGCAGTACACGGCGGTCGGCAGACCCGCCTGCACGCCCAAGCCGGTGAAACGTTCGCGAAGCGTGGCTGCCGGGAGGAACCTGCCGTCCGCCGCCAGGTTCCGGGTGGTGGGTGCACTCACGGCGCCGGGAATGTGTCCGGCGCGGGGGTCCACGGGTTCTATCTCGCCCCGGTACCGCTCCCCGGCCCGGGCATCCAGCAAGAGGCCGCTGCCGGACCATGCGGCTGCCTCAGCCGCGCCGATCACCGGCATGGCCCCGTCGGAGAGCACGACGTCACCCGCCTCCACATCGGGTTCGCCGTTCTCGACGTCGAATCCCTCCGCGCGCCAGGCGGCCAGGCCGCCGTCGAGCAGGCAGACCGTCGGGAAGCCTGCGTTGCGCAGCATCCACCAGAGCCTGGCCGCCGCAAGGTTGCCGGTGTCGTCATAGGCCACCACCAAGTCACCGTCCCGGACGCCCCAGCCGCGCGCGGACTCCTGGAACTGCTCCAGCGGCGGCAAGGGATGGCGTCCCCGGCTGGGATCGGCCGGGCCGGCAAGCTCGGCGGCGAGGTCCACGAAGACCGCGCCGGGCAGGTGCGCCTGCAGATAATGCTCCCGGCCGTGCGGGTCGCCAAGCGCCCAGCGGACGTCCAGCAGCACCGTCCGCGCGTCGGAGTCCATCCGTTCCTTGAGTTGGGCCACAGTCATCAAGGTGTCCATCCGCCCACTCTAACGCTGGACCGGCACCGCCGCGGGTAGGCTGGTGCGGTGACAAGAGTGCGCCAGCAGGACCGGGTTTGGGCCGACGAAGCCATCCGCCGGATCAATGCCGAGAACAACAGATCAGCCGACACCCACCTCTATTCGGTACCCCTGCCGGAGCACTGGGGCGTCCAGCTGTACCTGAAAGACGAATCCACCCACCGCACAGGAAGCCTCAAGCACAGGCTCGCCCGTTCGCTGTTCCTCTTCGGCCTGGTCAACGGCTGGATCCGCCAAGGGACCACCATCGTGGAAGCCTCCAGCGGCAGCACGGCCGTCTCAGAGGCCTACTTTGCGCAGCTGCTGGGGTTGCCGTTCATCGCCGTCATGACCCGGACCACCAGCCGCGAGAAGATCGCGCTGATCGAACAGTTCGGCGGCTCGTGCCACTTGGTGGACCACGCCTCCGAGGTCTACGCGGCGGCCGAGGACCTGGCCCGCAGCACCGGCGGCCACTACATGGACCAGTTCACTTACGCAGAGCGCGCCACCGACTGGCGGGGCAACAACAACATCGCCGAGTCGATCTTCGGCCAGCTGGCGCTCGAAGAGCACCCGGTCCCCCGCTGGATCGTCGTGGGCGCCGGCACCGGCGGGACCAGCGCGACGATCGGCCGCTACCTGCGCTACCAACGGCACGATACCGGCCTCGCCGTCGTCGACCCGGAGAATTCCGCGTTCTTCCCCGGCTGGATTGCCAGCCGGGACGACGGCGCTACAGCTGGTGCGACCGGCCTGCCGTCCCGGATCGAGGGCATCGGCCGGCCCCGGCTGGAGCCGAGCTTCGTGCCGGCCGTGATCGACCACATGATCCAAGTGCCGGATGCCGCCTCGGTGGCGGCCATGCGCCACCTGCGCGATTACGCCGGGCTGCACGCAGGCCCGTCCACCGGCACGAACCTCTGGGGCGTGTGGCAGCTCATCGCCGAGATGATCGCCGAGGGGCGCCGCGGCAGCGTGGTGTCATTGATGTGCGACGCCGGCGACCGCTACTCCGGCAACTACTACAGCCCGGAGTGGCTGCAGGAACAGGGCCTGGATCCGGCACCGCACGAGGCCACCCTCCGCGAGTTCTTCGCCAGCGGAACCTGGCCCGCCTAACCGGTAGCGGAACCTACACCTCCACCGAATCGCCGCTGGAGAGATGCCGGTATTCGGTGCCGTACCTGGCGCCGATCCTCGTGACGTGCCCTTCCACCAGACCGCGTCCCGTGTCGTTCAGCAGGGCGTCGTGGATCGGGAAAGCCCGCGGCGCGCGCACGCCGATCACGAAGTCCACCACTTCACCCACCTTGTTCCACGGGGCGTGGATCGGCACCAGCAGGGTCTGCACGTCGACGCCGTCCGGGATCGCGAAGGAATCGCCCGGGTGGTAGACGTTGGAGTCGACCAAATAACCGACATTGGCGACCACCGGGATCTGCGGATGGATGAGGGCATGCTGGCCACCGAAGCTCCGGATGGCAAAACCGGCCGTCTCGAAGTCTTCCCCCGCTGCAACAGTGTTGATTCGTTCCGCAGCCGCGGGCGCTTTGCCGCGCAATTGGGACGCAACGCCGTCGGGAGCGAAGAGCTGCAGCTCCGTGTCCTCCAGCAGGGCGTCGGTGACTGCGTCGACGTCGACGTGGTCCGCGTGCTCATGGGTGATCAGGACCGCGTCCGCGCCGGCGAGGGCCTGCTCAGCCTCGGAAAAAGTCCCCGGATCCAGCACCAGCACGCGGCCTTCCTTTTCGAGACGGACGCAGGCGTGGGTGAATTTCGTCAGCTTCATCCGGCCAGCCTATGGTGCCTTGCGAAGCGGTGTCCACGTGGCCCGGCTGGTAATCTGGGAGCCTGCCACTACCCGCAGCAAGACCCCCAGCGAAGCGAGTTCCCCCATGTCCCAGGGCGCCACAACCAGCGGCAGCCAGGCACCGGCCGAGGCCGCAGCCGCCGCCGGCAGCAAGGAACAGCCGGCGGGCAAGGAACCGGGCAAAGAGCAACGCGTCACTAAGCAGCGGCTGGCCGTCAGCGCCGCGCTGGACGAGCTGGCCGACTTCGTCAGCACGCAGGAGCTGCACCGCATCCTGCAGGAGCGGGGCACCTCGGTGTCGCTCGCCACCTCTTATCGGATCCTGCAGTCCCTCGCCGACGACGGCCTGGTAGACGTGCTGCGGAACGCCGACGGCGAGGCTGTCTACCGGCGCTGCGCGGTCACCGGACACCACCACCACCTGCTGTGCCGCAATTGCGGCAAGGCCGTCGAAGTGGAAGCACCCGCCGTCGAGGCCTGGGCGGCGCGGATCGCGAGCGAGCACGGCTTCACCGCCGTCGAGCACACTGTGGAGATCTTCGGGCTGTGCCCCGACTGCACGGCCCTGCAGGCCGGCCGCTAGAAAAAGCCGGTTGGCCCTGTCACCCGGGTTCCCAGCCGAGGGTCAGCCTCCCGGACGGCAATCCCATTACTCATGTTGTCTCCGGCACCATCCGGCCGCTGTCACCGCGCCGGTCCCGGATGCCGCCGATCACCCGGCACACCACGTAGATCAGGAAGGACAGCGTGGTGACGTAGGGGCTGATCGGGAGCCGCCCGCCGAGCGCCAGCAGTATCCCGCCCACCGTTGCCGTCACCGCGAAGACCACGCTGAGGAGCACCACGAGCCGCGGCGACGAGGTCACCCGCAGTGCGGCGGCGGCCGGAGTGATCAGCAGCGCCAGTACCAGCAGCGCGCCGACGATCTGGATGGACAGGGCCACGCTCACGCCCAGCAGCAGCATGAAGCCCAGCGCCAGCCCGCGCACCGGGACACCCCGTGCGGCGGCCACCCGGGGGTCCACGCTCGCGAAGGTCAGCGGCCGCCAGATGGCGATCAGCGCCAGCATAACGACGACGGCGGCAACCGCCAGGACCTGCAGCTGCACGGTGCCTACGGACACGATCTGGCCGGTGAGCAGGCCGAACTTGTTCGCGGCCCGGCCCTCGTAGAGCGAGAGGAAAAGAATGCCCAGGCCCAGGCCGAACGGCATGAGCACCCCGATGGTGGAGTTCTTGTCCCTGGCCCGGACCCCCATCAGGCCCAGCAGCAGCGCCGCCACCACCGATCCGGCGAGCGAGCCGAACACCACGTCGGCGCCGACCAACAGGGCGAAGGCCGCGCCGGCGAAGGAGAGCTCGGAGATGCCGTGCACCGCGAAGGCGAGGTCACGCTTCATCACAAAGGTGCCCACCAGGCCGCCGAGCAGGCCCAGCACCGCGCCGGCCCAGATGGAGTTCTGCACCAGCACCAGTAGTTCGCCGTAGTTCTCGAAGTTGAAGATCGCATGGAGCACGCTGTCCAGATCCATCTAGCCCACCTCCCCTGCGATCGAGTGGGCGTCTTCGTGGTGGTGCGTCGTCGCGTCCGGCAGGCCCACCACGATCAGCCGGCCGTTGGCGCGGATTACTTCCACATGGCTGCCGTACAGATCCGACAGCACCTCCGTGGTCATGACTTCCTCGGGCGTGCCCACCCGGAAACGGCCGCCGGCCAGGTAGAGCACACGGTCCACGTAGTCCATGATCGGGTTGATCTCGTGGGTCACAAAGATCACCGCGCTGTCCTGCTCGTGGCACTGCTTATTGATCAGCGCGCTGACCGCCTGCTGATGATGCAGGTCCAGCGAAAGCAGCGGTTCATCGCACAGCAGCACCCTGGGCTCCGTGGCGAGGGCCTGGGCCACGCGCAGCCGCTGCTGCTCACCGCCGGAGAGCTTTCCCACCGGGACCTTGGCGTAATCCTGCGCACCTACCTCGGCAAGCAGCCCGTCGATCCTGCGGTTCACCTTGGCCCCGCCGAGGCGGATCCCCCAGCGGTGACCGTCGACGCCGAGCCCCACCAAGTCCCGGGCACGCAGCGGGGTGTCCGGGTCGAACGATTCCTGCTGCGGGACGTAGCCGATCCGCCGGCTGCCCCGGGCAATGGGCCGGCCGTCCAGCACGGCGGTCCCGGAGCTCAGTTCCTGCAGGCCGAGCAGGACCTTGAGGAAGGTCGTCTTGCCGCTGCCGTTGGGGCCGAGGACGGCAAAGAATTCCCCGGGGCTGATATCCAGGTCCAGGTTCTCCCACAAGGTCCGGTTGCCGAACGTGAGGGAGGCTCCGCGCAGGCTCACTACGGGTGTCAACTGGGTATTCCTCGATTTCTGCTTAGGCCAGGTGCCCACGCCGTTGCGATTATCTTAGGCCGGGCTAGCCCCGGGCAAGGGCCTTGGCCAGGTTGTCCACGTTGCCGGACATCCACTGCAGGTACCCTTTGCCCTCGGGCAGGGTCTCGCTGAAGTCCACCACGGGAACACCCGCGGCGACGGCGGCGTCCTTGAGCGCGCGGGTCTGCGGTCCCTCCGTCTGCGGGTTGTAGGCCAGCAGCCGGATCCCGCCGGACTTCACGACGTCGATGGCGGAGCGGAGCACGGCGGGTGGAACATCCGAGCCGGCTTCGATGGCGGCGCTGTATTCGGCCGGCGTCCGGTTCTGCAGGCCCGCGGCTTCCAACAGGTAGAGCGGCACGGGTTCCGTGACGGCGACGCCGCCGCGGGCCGCCGAGGCCTTGAGCGCCGACAGCCGGGTTTCCAGTCCGCCGAGCTCCTTCTTCAGGACCGCGGCGTTGTTCCGGAAGTCTCCGGCCGAGGAAGGCTCGAGGGCGCCCAGCTTCTCCGCCAGCGCGTCGGCCAGCCGGCTCATCGCGGCGGGGCTGTACCAGACGTGTACGTTGAACGCGGCCGAGCTCCCGGAGTCCAGCCCCGAGACCTTGACGGCGTTGAGCAGGTCCTTCCCGTCCAGCCCGGTGTCCCCGGCCAGCTTGTCCAGGAAATCGTCGTAGCCGCCGCCGTTCTCCACCACCAGTTCGGCCTTGGAGACGGCCAGTTTGTCCTGCGTGGTGGCCTCGTAGGAGTGCGGATCCTGGCTGGTCCGGCTGATGATCGAGGTGACTCGCACCTTGTCGCCGCCAACGCTGCGGACGATGTCGCCGTACACGCTGGTGGAGGCCACCACCTCAACGACGCCATCGCCCGCACCGGGCCGGTCGCCGGCCGAGGTCGGACCGCAAGCCGTCAGCAGGACGGTGCTGAGGCCGGCAAGGAGAAGAGCGGCGGCAGAACGGCGCACGGAAATACCTCGGATCTGTTATTGAGAAGCATTAGCAATACAACGAGTCTAACCCTAAATGGGAATCATTCCTATTTAGGGTCAGACCCGTGTTGCCTGCCTCCACTAGTCCTGTCCGAGCCTGCGGTAGCCGGTTGCCTGCGTGGCGTCCCGGATCTCCCCCACCAGCTGCTCAATCACGTCCTCCAGGAACAGCACGCCCTGGGTGTGCCCATCAGGACCAATCACACGGGCAAGGTGTGAACCGGTGCGCTGCATGACGGACATCGCCTTCTCAATCTCGTCTTCCATAGCCAGGTTGGCCAGGGAGCGGATGCGGCTTTCCGCGATCGGGTGCTGGTAGCCGGCCTCCGGGATCGACAGCACGTCCTTGATGTGGAGGTAGCCGGAGAGCATGCCCTCGTCGTCGAGCATCGGGAAGCGGGAAAAACCGGTGCGGCTGACCGCCTTCTCGAACTCCTCCGGCGTCGTGGCGGCTTTGAGCATCACGAGTTTGTCCAACGGAACCATGACCTGGGACGCAGTATGTTCAGAGAACTCCAGCGCACCCGTGATCAGTCCCGCGTCGTCGTCCACCAGGCCGTGCCGGGTGGACTCCTGCACGATCGACTGGACTTCCTCAAGCGTGAAGGAGGAGGTCACCTCGTCCTTCGGCTCGATCCGCATCAGCTTCAGGATGTGGTTCGCGGACCAGTTGAGGGCCACGATCGCCGGCTTGACCGCCCGGGCAATGAAGATCAGCGGCGGGGCCAGCAGCAGGGCCGCCTTGTCCGCCACCGAGACGGAGATGTTCTTCGGCACCATCTCGCCGAAAGTCACGTGCAGGAAGGTGACCGCCAGCAGCGCGATGGCGAAGGCCACGACGTCGGCCATCTCCACCGGGACACCGAGCGCCTCCAGCGGGACGGCCATGAGGTGGTGGATGGCCGGCTCGGCCACCTGCAGGATCAGCAGCGAGCAGACCGTGATCCCGAGCTGCGCGCAGGCCAGCATGAGCGAGACGTTTTCCATGGCCCGCAGCGTGGTCTGGGCCCGCTTGGACCCGGACTCGGCGAGGGGCTCGATTTGGCTGCGGCGGGCGGACATGACGGCGAATTCCGCCGCGACGAAGAACGCGTTGCCCAGCAGCAGTATCGCGAGCCAGAGTATTCCCAGCCAGTCGCTCATGCGGCACCGGCCTTTCCGGCAGCGTCAATGCGCCCGTTGTTGCCACTGTGCGGCTCGTGCTCCGGCGGCGCGGGCTTGAAGCAGATGCGGTCGATCCGGCGTCCGTCCATACGGGTGACGCTGAGCTTTCCGCCGCCGACGTCGACGGTGTCGCCCACGGCCGCGATGCGTCCGAGCTGGCTCATGACGTAGCCGCCAACCGTCTCGTAGGCCGCCTCATCCGGCACGGTGAGGCCCGGGATCTGTTCGGAGAGTTCGTCCGGGCGCAACAGGCCCGGGAAGTACCAGTCCCCCGAAGCGCTCTGCAGCAGCCCGGGGCGGACCTTGTCATGTTCGTCGGCCACTTCCCCGACGATTTCTTCCACGAGGTCTTCCAGGGTGGCGATCCCGGCAGTTCCGCCGTACTCGTCCAGCACCACGGCGAGCTGCAAATTGCCTTCGCGCAGTTCGGCGAGCAGTCCGTCCAGGTGGATGGTTTCCGGCACGCGGAGCACCTCGGTCATGATCGCTCCGGCTTCAAGGTTGGCGCGCCGGTCCACCGGAACGGCGATGGCCTTCTTGACGTGCACCACCCCGCGGATGTCGTCCGAGGACTCGCCGATCACGGGAAAGCGGGAGTAGCCGGTGCGTTTGGCTGCCTCCACAATGTCCGAGACCGGCTGATGTCCGTCAATGGTCTCCACCCGGATCCGGGGCGTCATCACGTCCGCGGCCGTCCGCCCGGAAAACTTCAGGGTGCGGGAGATGAAGTTGGCGGTCCGTTCGTCCAGGGTTCCCATCGCGGCCGAGCGGCGCACCAGCGAGGCGAGCTCGGCCGGGGTGCGGGCGCCAGAGATTTCCTCTTTGGCCTCGAGGCCGAAGACATTCAGGACCTTGTTGGAGAAGCCGTTGAGCACGACGATGGCGGGCTTGAAGATTGCGGTGAAGACCAGCTGCGGCCGCGCGAGGGCCTTGCCGACCGGGAAGGAGAGTGCGATCGCCATGTTCTTCGGGACCAGTTCGCCGATCAGCATCGACAGCAGGGTCGCCAGAGCCATTGCGAGGACCAGCGAGACTGACGTGGCGGCCGCTTCGGGCAGCCCGAGCGCGGCCAGCGGGCCCTCCAGCAACTTGCCCACCGAGGGTTCCATCACGTAGCCGGTGAGCAGGGTGGTCAGGGTGATGCCGAGCTGGCAGCTGGAGAGCTGCGTGGACAGGGATTTCAGGCACTTCAGCAGCGGCGCGGCGGCGGCGTCGCCGTTGTCCACGGCGCGCTGCACGGTGGCCTGGTCGAGGGCAACCAGGGAGAATTCAACGGCGACGAAAAAGCCGGTGCCGAGGATGAGGAGCAGTCCGGCTCCGAGCAGTAGCCACTCCATTTAGCGGCCCGCTTCGGAGCGGAGAAGAGCTGGCCGGGGGAAACGTCCCGGCGGAGGATGGTCAGCCGCGGCCGACCCTGTTTCCTGTAGGGCACTCTGTCCGTGGAACGATGCGTTCCGTGCAGCGGAAGAGTGATGGGCGCGTGAACGGGGTTTGCCGGCTCTGCGGGTGGACTGGGCGGGAACGGATTCCGTTCCGCGCTGACAGCCCCCAGGCCGGCACCTAGATTTACTGTCCATAAGAATTTCAGTCTACAGGTTTCGGTTCACCAGCTCTGCGGCACCGGGCGGCCTTCCTCGTAGCCCGCCGCGGACTGGATGCCGGCTACGGCCCGCTCCCGGAACGCCGCGAGATCGGCGGCACCGGCGTAGCTCATCGAACTGCGCAGCCCCGCGGTGATCATGTCGAGCAGGTCCTCCACCCCGGGGCGGGCGGAGTCGAGGTACATCCGGGAGGTAGAGATGCCTTCCTCGAACAGGGCTTTCCGGTCCTTTTCGAAGGCGCCCTCGCGCTGGTTGCGGTTCTGCACCGCCCGCGCCGAGGCCATCCCGAAGCTCTCCTTGAACTGGCGGCCGTTGGCGTCCAGTTGCAGGTCCCCCGGGCTCTCGTGCGTCCCGGCGAACCAGGAGCCGATCATGACCTGGCTTGCGCCGGCCGCGAGGGCCAGCGCCACGTCGCGGGGGTAACGGACTCCGCCGTCGGCCCAGACCCTGCCGCCGGCGTCGCGTGCCGCGGCCGAGCACTCCAGCACGGCGGAGAACTGCGGACGGCCGACCGCCGTCATCATCCGGGTGGTGCACATGGCGCCCGGTCCCACACCGACCTTGACGATGTCCGCGCCGGCCTGGATCAGCTCGCGGGTGGCCTCGGCGGTGACCACATTGCCGGCCACGACCGGCACTCCGGGGTCCAGGCTGCGGACCGCGGCCAGGGCGTCGAACATCTTCTGCTGGTGGCCGTGGGCGGTGTCCAGCACCAGCACGTTAACTCCGGCCGCGAGCAGTTCTGACGCCCGGCCGGCGACGTCGCCGTTAATGCCGACGGCGGCGGCCACCTTGAGCGCACCCCCGTCGTCGAGGGAGGGCCGGTACAGGGTGGAGCGCAGGGCGCCCTTGCGGGTCAGGACGCCGGCCAGCACACCGTCCTGCTGGACGGGCGCGAAGTCGGTACCGGCGGCGTCCATGGCGTCGAAGGCGCGGCGCAGGGAGAGCGCCATGGCGCCGGAATCAGCTGCGCCGTCGGCGTCGAACTCCGCGGCGTCGAGCACGAGCGGCTGGTGGCGCATCACGGAGGCAAGGGAAGCGAAACGGTCCTGGCCCTCGAAGTCCGCGGCCCGGACGACGCCGGCGACGGCGCCGGCGTCGTCCACAACCACCACCGCGCCGTGCGGACGCTTGCCCATCAGGTGCAGGGCATCGATCACGGTGTTCGAGGCGCGCAGGCTGACCGGCGTCTCAAAGACCGCGTGCCGGGCCTTGACCCAGGCCGTGACGCTCCGAAGCACGTCCAGCGGCACGTCCTGCGGAAGGACCGCCAGGCCACCGCGGCGTGCCATCGTCTCGGCCATCCGTTTCCCGGTCACGGCGGTCATGTTCGCGACGACCAGCGGGATGGTGGAACCGGTCCCGTCGTCCGCCGACAGATCCACGTCCAGCCGCGAGGTGACGTCGGAGCGGGATGGCACCAGGAAGATGTCCGAATAGGTCAGGTCGGTGGTCGGCTCACTCAAAAAACGCACGGCTGCTCCTTCATAGAGGGTCTCGGTTGTGATTCTAGAGGCACTCGGGCGGCGGGGCAGTTCCGGCCCGGGGGCGGTCCGCCGGGCCGGATCGGACGGCGTTGCGGCTCGTGGATGATTTGAGTCACCCTTATTGGCGGTTTGGCCGGAATCGTCACTAGACTGGCAAAGGTCTGGGTTCACTGGACGCGGAGAACTGGTTCGATTGACGTGCTGCGGCACCGTGGAAACCAGCGGGAATCAAACTCATGGAAGAGGCGTATTTCAAGTGCCAGAGCAGCCTAGCCACCGTCTACCCGAGGAATTTGGCGGAAACGAGTGGCTCGTTGACGAACTGTACGAGCGGTACCAGCAGGACAAGAACACGGTAGACGCCAAGTGGTGGCCGCTTTTCGAGTCCTTCGATGCCAGCGACGGTTCTTCGACCAACGGCGCCTCGGCAACGGCCGCCGCGCACCCTTCCACCCGTGAGCTTCCGGTCGTAGCACCGTCCGCTGCGTCTGCTCCCGCAGCCTCGGCACCGGCAGCCCCTGCTGCCCCGGCCGCCGCCCCGGCCCCTGCCGCTGCGCCCGCTCCCGCCGCAGCCCAGAAGGCGCCGGCCACCGTCGCCCGCGACGGTTCGAAGACCGCCGAGCCCGGCGCCGGCACCCCCATCCCGGCCCAGCTGCCCAAGAACGTCAAGGCCCCCACCGCGCCGGAAGAAGACGTCGTCTCCGTGCTGCGCGGCCCGGCGAAAGCCATCGCGGCCAACATGGTCACCAGCCTGGAGGTCCCCACCGCGACGAGCGTCCGGGCCATCCCCGCCAAGCTGCTGATCGACAACCGCGTGGTCATCAACTCCAACCTCGCCCGCGCCCGAGGCGGCAAGGTCTCCTTCACGCACCTGATCGGCTACGCCGTCATCCGGGCACTGGCCCAGTTCCCCTCCATGAACGTCTACTACGACGTCGTCGACGGCAAGCCCGTGGCCGTGCAGCCCGCGCACGTGAACTTCGGCATCGCCATCGACATGCCCAAGCCGGACGGCACCCGCCTGCTCATGGTGCCGAACATCAAGAAGGCTGAGACCCTCAACTTCTCTGAGTTCTGGCACACCTACGAGGACCTGATCAAGCGCGCCCGCAACGGCAAGCTGACCGCGGACGACCACTCGGGCACCACGGTCTCGCTGACCAACCCCGGCGGCATCGGCACCGTGCACTCGGTCCCCCGCCTCTCCAAGGGCCAGGCCGCCATCATCGGCGTCGGCGCCCTCGACTACCCGGCCGAGTTCCAGGGCGCCAGCGAGAAGATCATCGCGCACAACGCCATCAGCAAGGTCCTCACCCTGACCTCCACCTATGACCACCGCGTCATCCAGGGTGCCGGCAGCGGCGAGTTCCTCAAGCTCGTGCATCAGCTCCTGCTCGGCGCGCAGAACTTCTACGACGAGATTTTCGAATCCCTGCGCATCCCGTACGAGCCCGTGCGCTGGAGCCCGGACCTGCAGGTGGACCCGGCGGACGAGATCAACAAGGTCGCCCGGATCCAGCAGCTCATCCACTCCTACCGCGTCCGCGGCCACCTCATGGCGGACACCGATCCGCTCGAGTACGTGCAGCGCAAGCACCCGGACCTCGACGTCCTGACTTACGGCCTGACGCTGTGGGACCTGGACCGTGAATGGCCCACCGGCGGCTTCGGCGGCAAGCCGATGCTGAAGTTCCGCGACATCCTCGGTGTGCTCCGCGACGCGTACTGCCGCACCACGGGCATCGAGTACATGCACATCCAGGATCCCGAAGAGCGCAAGTGGTTCCAGGACCAGCTGGAGCACCCCTACTCCAAGCCGAGCCGTGACGAACAGCTCCGGATCGTCTCCAAGCTCAACGCGGCGGAGGCTTTCGAGACCTTCCTTCAGACGAAGTTCGTCGGCCAGAAGCGCTTCTCGCTCGAGGGCGGCGAGTCGCTGATCCCGCTGCTGGACGCCATCATCTCTGACGCCGCCGACGACGAACTCGACGAAGTAGCCATCGGCATGGCCCACCGCGGCCGCCTCAACGTGCTCACCAACATCGCCGGCAAGACCTACGCCCAGGTCTTCCGCGAATTCGAGGGCACCCAGGATCCGCGCTCCGTGCAGGGCTCGGGCGATGTGAAGTACCACCTCGGCACCGAGGGCACCTTCACCTCGGACAACGGCAAGGAGACCAAGGTCTACCTCGCCGCCAACCCCTCGCACCTCGAGGCCGTGGACTCCGTCCTCGAAGGCATCGTCCGCGCCAAGCAGGACCGCCTGGACGCGGGCGAGGCCTTCCCCGTGCTGCCGATCATGGTCCACGGTGACGCCGCCTTCGCCGGCCAGGGCGTTGTGGCGGAAACGCTCAACCTCTCCCAGCTGCGCGGCTACCGCACCGGCGGCACCATCCACGTAGTGGTCAACAACCAGGTCGGCTTCACCACGGCGCCGTCCTCGTCGCGTTCCTCCACCTACTCCACGGACGTCGCCAAGATGATCCAGGCGCCGGTGTTCCACGTGAACGGCGACGACCCGGAGGCAGTAGTCCGCATCGGCCAGCTCGCCTACGAGTTCCGCCAGCGGTTCCACAAGGACGTTGTCATCGACATGGTCTGCTACCGCCGCCGCGGCCACAACGAGGGCGACGACCCCTCGATGACGCAGCCGCTGATGTACAACCTGATCGAGGCCAAGCGTTCGGTCCGCAAGCTCTACACCGAGTCGCTGATCGGCCGCGGCGACATCACCGAGGAAGAAGCAGAGCAGCTGCTCCGCGACTACCAGGAACGCCTCGAGCGCGTCTTCGCCGAGACCCACGCCGCGCAGACGTCCCCGATCCCGATCATCACCGCAGATTCCGCCGCGGTGTCCGATCTGGAACGGCCCTCCGCCCAGCAATCCGACTCGGGCATCAGCGCCCCGGAATCCACCGCGATCTCCACCGAGATGCTGGCCCGGATCGGCAAGGCGCACGTCCAATTCCCCGAGGGCTTCACGGTGCACGCCAAGCTCAAGCAGCTGCTCGAGAAGCGTGAGCAGATGTCCCGCGAAGGCGGCATCGACTGGGGCTTCGGCGAACTCGCGGCCTTCGGCTCGCTCAGCATGGAGGGCGTCCCGGTCCGGCTCGCCGGCCAGGACTCGCGCCGCGGCACCTTCGTGCAGCGCCACGCCGTCTTCCACGACCGCGCCAACGGCGACGAGTGGATGCCGCTGGCCCACCTCTCCGACGACCAGGCCAAGCTCTGGATCTACGACTCGCTCCTGTCCGAATACGCGGCCATGGGCTTCGAATACGGCTACTCCGTCGAGCGCCCGGACGCGCTGGTGCTCTGGGAAGCGCAGTTCGGTGACTTCGTCAACGGCGCGCAGACCATCATCGATGAGTTCATCTCCTCGGCCGAGCAGAAGTGGGGCCAGCGCTCGTCGCTGGTGCTCATGCTGCCGCACGGCTACGAGGGCCAGGGCCCGGACCACTCCTCGGCACGGATCGAACGCTTCCTGCAGCTCTGCGCTGAGGAGAACATGATCGTGGCCAACCCCACGACGCCGGCCTCGCACTTCCACCTGCTCCGCCGCCAGGCGTACAGCAGGCCGCGCAAGCCGCTGATCATTTTCACCCCGAAGCAGCTCCTGCGCCTCAAGGCTGCCGCGTCCTCGGTGGAAGACTTCACCACGGGCACCTTCCGCCCGGTCATCCCCGAGCACGAGCAGCTGCAGGCCGACGCCGTCGAACGCGTCCTGCTGGTCTCCGGCCGCCTGTACTACGACCTGCTGTCCACCCGGCAGAAGACCGGCGACACGACGACTGCGATCATCCGGGTCGAACAGCTCTACCCGCTGCCCGCAGCGGAAATCGCCGCCGAGCTGGCCAAGTACCCGAACGCCGACGTTGTCTGGGCCCAGGACGAGCCCGCCAACCAGGGACCGTGGCCGTTCATCGGCCTGAACCTGCCGGATGCGCTGGACCGGCGCGTGCGCCTCGTCTCCCGGCCGGCCTCGGCTTCGACCGCGGCAGGTTCGATGAAGCGCCACGCAGCCGAGCAGGATGCCCTGCTCAAGCAGGCATTCGCACGTAAGTAAGACCAGGCTGCCCGGCCGGAGGTGGAACACCACGACTCCGGCCGGGCAGCTTCGTTTAAGGCTTTGAACCGGCATTGGGAATGAAGAGGTAGTCGTGGAAGATCGGAAGCTGCGGATCGCAGCCGTTGGAGATGAGTTGCTGGCCGGCCTGGGTGACCCCCGGGCACTGGGCTGGCTGGGACGGGTGCTCGCCCGCACTCCCCACGACGGGCTCAGCCTGGAAAGCTACTCGCTGCCGTGCCCGCAGGAAGGCACCGAAGGGTTGGCTGAGCGCTGGCTCGAGGAAGCCGGCCGCCGGTTCGGCCCGCAGCACGAGAACCGCCTGGTGATCGGCTTGTCCGGGCGGGACATCGAGTTCGGCCTCTCCACGGCCCGCAGCCGGCTCAACCTCGCCAATATCCTTGACTCCGCTTCGCAGAACAAGATCGAGGTCTTCGTCGTCGGGCCGCCGCCGACCCTGGACCCCGCCCAGAACCGCCGACTGGGCGAGCTCAACACCGCCTTCGCCGATGTCACCACGCGCCGCAAGCACCTGTACGTGGACACCTTCTCGCCGCTGCTGAACCACGAGCAGTGGCGCCAGGACCTCGCGGCCAACGGCGGAACGCCGGGCCAGGCCGGTTACGGACTGATGGCCTGGCTCGTGCTGCACCGCGGCTGGTTCCAGTGGCTGGGGATCGACGCGCCGGAGTAGGCCGCCGCCCGTCCGGTCCCGCCCGGCGGACCACGGAAGATTCTGTCGCGATATATCTTGACCGCTCAGGGGGCGCGATATATCGTGTTTCCATAGTCGCGATATATCGCAAGCACCGAGGCTCGCCTGATCGCACCCGCCCGCATCCGGAGGAAGCATGGAACAGAATTCGTGGACCGTTACGGGTCCCCAGACGATCGACGTCGACGGCGTCCGCTCGCTCAAGCTCGGCATTGTCCGCGGCCGCTTCGACGTTGTCACCCACGACGAGGACGTGGCCCGGATCGAGGTCTCCGAGGTCGACGGCGATCCGCTGGCGATCAGCCTCACCGAGGGCCGCCTGGAGGTGCGCCACCAGCTCCACGGCCCGCAGGGCTGGTTCAAGAACCTGATGGGCACGGTCAACAACAACTCAAGCAACAGCGTGGTCATCAGCATTGCCCTGCCGGCCGGCGTGGACGTCGAGGCCGGCACTGTCAGCGGCGACGGCATGGTCTCCGGCCTCACCGGGCACACCCGGCTGAACACCGTCTCCGGCTCGGTGCTGGCCGACGGCACCGCGGGCGAACTGGCCGTCAGCACCGTCAGCGGCGAGGTGATCGCCCGCAACCACCACGGCGTCCTGACCGCCAAGAGCGTCTCCGGCGAAGTCACCGCCTCTGGCGAATTCAGCAACATCCGCGCCAACACCGTCAGCGGGGACCTGAGCTTCGACCTGCACGGCTTCACCCAGGACTTCGGCGCCAACTCGGTCTCCGGCGATGTCACCATCCGGCTGCCGCACGACGTCGGCGTGGACATCATCGCGAAGTCGGCCAGCGGCGCGGTGGTGATCGACGACCAGCGGTACGCCCAGCCCGGCGGATCCGTGCAGACCATCGCCGGTCCCGATGCCAAGCTCATGCTGGTCCGGACCAACTCGGTATCGGGGAAGACCTCGATCTTCCACCGCCAGCCCAGCACGGACACCGAAGCGGGGCTGTGATGCCGCCCGTCTTCGCCCACGGCGCGCTGCGGCTGTACCTGCTGGCCCTGCTGGAGTCCGGCCCCAAGCACGGCTACGAGCTGATCAAGGCACTCAGCGACCGCTTCGGCGGCACGTACTCCCCCAGCGCCGGGACCATCTATCCGCGGCTCGCCAAGCTGGAGGAGGAGGGGCTCGTCGCCACGCACACCGAGGGCCGGCGCACCAACTACAGCATCACCCCGGCCGGCTTGGTGGAACTCAACAGGCGGCGGGAGGAGCTGGCCGACGTGGAGGACGACATTTCCGCCTCCGTCCGGCGACTGGCCGACAAGCTGCGGCAGGACATCCGGGTGAACATGCAGGGGCTGCGCGCGGACCTTGCCGCCACGGCCGAGGCGGCCCGCTCCACGGCCCGCAGTGCCGCCTCCCCAGCCGGGGCGCGCTACTCCAAGGAAAGCGACCGCAGGCTGCGGGAGGCCGAAATGCTGGTGCAGTCCTTCCGGGACGATATGCGGGTCGAGCTGCGCCGCCACGCCGGAGCCCGGCCGGTCACCCCAGTCACCCTTGAAACCGTCAAGACGGTCCTGGACCAGGCCCGGATCTCCATCCGGAACTCACTGGAGGGCTGAGCCGCACGACGGCGGCCGCCCGGTTCGCGGCGGGTCCGCCAATGTGGGAGACTTGAGGGCAGCTCTTTTGAGTACCAAGATTAAGGAGGCCAGCTATGAGCAAACGTGCACGTAAACGTCGTGACCGTAAGCGTGGCGGCGCGAACCACGGTAAGCGCCCCAACGCCTAAGCCAAGGCTTGGATATCAAGCTTTAAGCGAAAGACCCCGGAAACCTCACGGTTCCCGGGGTCTTTCGCTGTTTCTTGGTCCTTCGCGGGGCCCGGCGGCGCTCAGGCCTCCGCGTCGGCCTCAACCGCGCGGATCGAGTGGATCCGGTCGAGGATGGAATTCTTGAGATTCTCGGGCGCGGCCTCCGTGCAGGAGCGCTTTACCATCACGCGGATGACGCACTCGAGGTCATACTGCTCGTGGCACTCGGGGCACTCGTCGAGGTGGTCCTTGATCTCGGCGATGTCGTCGTGTGTCAGGGCCCCGTCGAGGTACTCGTAGATGCGCTGCATCCGGGTGTCATCGCAGTCGCCCAGTCCCTGGCAGTCGCTCATTTCCTGTTCTCCTGATTGTTGCTTTCGGCCGCTGCGGCGGGATCGCCCGCGGCTTTGAATCCCCGCTCGGCCGCGTAGTCGGCCAGCATGTCCCGCAGCATTCTCCGGCCGCGGTGCAGCCGGGACATGACGGTCCCGATCGGGGTGTTCATGATGTCTGAAATTTCCTTGTACGCGAAGCCCTCGACGTCGGCGAAGTAGACGGCGAGCCGGAACTCCTCCGGGATCGACTGCAGGGCCCGTTTTACGTCCGAGTCCGGCAGATGGTCCAGCGCTTCAGCCTCCGCCGAGCGCAGGCCGGTCGAGGTGTGCGACTCGGCGCGGGCCAACTGCCAGTCCTCGATGGTGTCCGAGTTCGACTGCAGCGGTTCACGCTGGCGCTTGCGGTACAGGTTGATGTACGTGTTGGTGAGGATCCGGTACAGCCATGCCTTGAGGTTCGTTCCGGGCTTGTACTGGTGGAAGGCGGAAAACGCCTTCGTGTACGCCTCCTGGACGAGGTCCTCGGCGTCGGCGGGATTCCGCGCCATCCGCATGGCCGCGGAGTAAAGCTGGTCGACGTACTGCATCGCGTCGCGCTCGAAGCGGATGCGGCGCTCGTCGGTGGTCTCGGCAGTCGTGTCCAGCGGCTGGCCGGTGCCGTCCGCCGCTACGGTTTCCACGGCTGTTCGTTCCGCGATGGCCTCGTCCGCGGCTGTCGCCTGCGCCGTACTACTGGCGGCGGCTGCCTTGGTGGGCTTGGCGTCGTCGTTTCCGGCAACCTCGTGCATGGCCGCAACGGCCGGATCCATGGTGCTCATTGCGTTCAAGTCTACTGTCACCTTCCGGCGGGTGCTCAAAGCCCCCGTCAGGGCCGCGGCCCACGGGTCCGCGGCGGCTTCATCCAGCAGCCCGGATTCTTTAACCAGAACCAAACCTCCGCCTTCCTGCACTGGCCGGATGACCGGCCGTGCCCATAGTTATTGCGCTGGTTTTCCCGCCCCCATTTCGGCTGGAATCTGTCATGCACAACCCCGCACAACGGGCAAATATTCCGCAAAAGTGCAAGACTAGAACCGGTTCTCCCGCACAGCGTCCGCGGTTCGTCCATCCAGGAGGAAATTCATGTCCTTTGTCCGCTTTCTCGCCCGCCCCATGCTCGCCTCCAGTTTCGTGCTCGCAGGCATGGACAAGCTAAAGAATGCGGATGACACTGCGACACAGCTGTCTCCCCTGCTGCGCCGCGCGGCTGAGTCCCTCCCCTTCCAGGCCGACGAGAAAGTCCTGGCCCGCGTGATCGGCGGCACCCAGGTGGGTGCCGGCGTGTGCCTGGCCCTCGGCAAGGCCTCCCGCCTGGCCGCCACCGTGCTCGCTGTGATCTCGGCGCTCAATGGCTACGTTGAATGGCGCAGCGCGGACATCTCGTCCAAGGAAGGCCGCGACGCCCGGCGCAAGCAGCTGCTGAAGAACGTCTCACTGACCGGCGGGGTGCTGCTGGCTTCCGTGGACACCGCGGGCAAGCCGAGCCTGGCCTGGCGTGCAGAGCACCTCGCCGCCGACGCCCGGAAGACCACCGCACACCTCGCCGCGGACGCCCGGAAGACCACCGGCAAGAAGCTGAAGAAGGCTGACAAGGCGGTCCGCAAGGCCGTCGACCACGCTGTCGGGGCCTAAGACGGCAATGACTGGCACCACCCCCACCGCTGCAGCCCCTTCCCTTCCGGCCGGCGGCGGTCCGCATTGGCGTGCGCCCTTCGCCGAGCGTCCCGTCGACGCCACCGTCACCGTTCCCGGCTCCAAGTCCCTGACTAACCGGTACCTGATCTTGGCCGCCCTCGCGGACGGGCCGTCCAAGCTCCGTGCTCCGCTGCACTCCCGGGACTCGGCCCTGATGATCGAGGCCCTCCGGCAGCTGGGGGCCACCATCACCGAAGTGCCCGGCGACGGCGCCTACGGCCCGGACCTGGACATCACCCCCATCGCCCCGGATGCCGCTGCCGCGGACACCTCAATCGACTGCGGCCTGGCCGGCACGGTGATGCGCTTCGTGCCTCCGGTCGCCGCGCTGCACCGCGGCCGCTCAGCATTCGACGGCGATCCCCACGCCCGAAACCGGCCGATGGGCACCATCATCGAGGCACTGACCGGTCTCGGCGTCGCCGTTAGCGCCCCCGACGGCGGACCGGCGTCGTCGTTGCCGTTTTCCGTCCAGGGAACGGGAGAAGTCCGCGGCGGCCACCTCGTCATCGACGCCAGCGCCTCGTCGCAGTTCGTTTCCGCCCTGCTGCTCGCGGGAGCCCGCTTTACCGAGGGACTCCACCTCGAACACGTGGGAAAGCCCGTACCGAGCCTGGACCACATCAACATGACGGTCGCCGTGCTGCGCGGCGTGGGCGTGGCGGTCGATGACTCGGTGCCGAACCACTGGGTTATTTCCCCCGGCCCGATCCGCGCCTTCGACCAGCGGATCGAACAGGACCTCTCCAATGCCGGGCCGTTTCTCGCCGCGGCCCTCGCCACCCGCGGAACCGTGCGGATCCCCAACTGGCCGGCCGGGACCACCCAGGTCGGCGATCTCTGGCGCGGCATCCTGGCCACCATGGGCGCCACCGTGACGCTGGAGCACGGCACCCTGACCGTGAGCGGCGGCCCGGAGATCAAGGGCGGCGACTTTGACGAAACCAGCGAACTCGCCCCGACCGTGGCAGCCCTCTGTGCCCTGGCCACCGGCCCCTCCCGGCTGAGCGGCATCGCCCACCTCCGGGGCCACGAAACCGACCGGCTTGCCGCCCTCGTCGCGGAAATCAACCGCCTTGGCGGGGACGCCGAAGAGACCCCCGACGGACTCATCATTAGGCCGGCGAAGCTGCACGGCGGCGTCGTGCACAGCTACGCGGACCACCGCATGGCCACCGCGGGCGCAATCCTCGGTCTCGCCGTCCCGGACGTGGAGGTCGAGGACATCGCCACCACGGCCAAGACCATGCCCGGCTTCCCGCAGCTGTGGGGGGCCATGCTCAGCCAGGCAAGCACCGCAGACAAGGACGCCGCCGGTGGCACGCAGCACTGACTCCTGGGACGAATCCGACGTCCGGATCCGCCCCAACAAAAAGGGCTCCCGCCCCCGCACCAAGGACCGGCCCAGCTACGACGACGCCGTCACCGGCCGGATCGTCACCGTGGACCGCGGACGCTACACCGCCGTCGTCGGCGAGGGCACCGCCGACGAACGCAAGATCATCGCGGCGCGGGCCAGGGAGCTGCGCCGCAACCCCGTAGTTGCCGGGGACTTCGTCTCGCTCGTCGGGGACGTCAGCGGCGAACCCGACACCCTGGCCCGGCTGGTCAAGATCCAGGACCGCAGGACGCTGTTGCGCCGCAGCGCGGACGACACGGACCCGATCGAACGCGCCGTCGTCGCCAACGCCGACCAGCTCGTCGTTGTCGTGGCCGCAGCCAACCCGGAACCCCGCACCGGCTTCATCGACCGCGCTCTGGTGGCCGCCTACGACGCCGGCATCGAACCGCTGCTGCTCGTCACCAAGGCCGACGTCAAGGACCCCGCCGAGCTGCTGGCCAACTACCAGCACCTGGATTTCCCGGTGATCATCTCCAAAACCGCGGATTCGGCCGCCTCCGGCATCGACGCCCGCTCCGATGACGGCCTGTCCGCCCGGCTGGACAAGGCCGCCGTGTCGCAGCTGCGGGACTACCTCGACGGGAAGGTCACCGTCATGCTGGGCCACTCCGGCGTCGGCAAATCCACCATGGTGAACGCACTCACCGGCGCCGAACGGGCCACCGGCGGCGTCAACGCGGTCACCGGCCGCGGCCGCCACACCTCCTCCTCCGCGCTGGCGCTGAAGGTCAGCGATGCGCCTGCGGGCAGCTGGATCATCGACACCCCGGGCATCCGCTCCTTCGGCCTGGCCCATGTGGACCCGGACAGGATCCTGCGTTCCTTCCCGGACCTGGCGCCCGGCACCGATGACTGCGAGCGGGGCTGCAAGCACGACGCCACCGCCGTCAATTGCGGCGTGGACGCCTGGGTGCAGGGCGGCCACGCGGGCCCGTCCGGCCCGGCCCGGCTCGCGTCGCTGCGCCGGCTGCTGGGCACCGATCCGCGGCTGGAAGCGCAGGACACCAAGGAACTCGGCAGCGTCTCATAGCCGCGTCTACTTGGCGGCAGCGACGTGGCCTCCCGGTCCGCGGCGCGTTTTGACGGTAGTTTGGAAGCATGAGCCAACCAGCTTCGAGCTACAACGATGACCTGCGCCTTGCCCATGTACTGGCAGATTCCGTAGATTCCCAGACCATGAGCCGCTTCAAGGCGCTCGACCTTCGGATCGAGACGAAGCCGGACCTGACCCCCGTCACCGACGCGGACAAGTCCGCCGAGGAAGCCATCCGCGGGCAGCTGTCCCGCTCCCGCCCGCGCGACGCCGTCCTGGGCGAGGAGTTCGGCAGCTCCGGCCACGGTTCGCGCCGCTGGATCATCGACCCGATCGACGGCACCAAGAATTTCGTCCGCGGCGTCCCGGTCTGGGCCACCCTGATCGCCCTCGTCGACGAAGGCGAACCCGTGGTGGGCGTCGTCAGCGCCCCCGCACTGGGCAAGCGCTGGTGGGCCGCAAAGGGCGCCGGCGCCTACATGGGCCGCTCACTGGCCGCCGCGACCCGGCTGCGGGTCTCCAACGTCTCCCGGCTCGCCGATGCGTCACTGTCCTATTCGAGCCTCGGCGGCTGGAAGCAGCGCGGCAACCTCGACGAGTTCCTCGGACTCACCGAGGAGGTCTGGCGTACCCGCGCCTACGGCGATTTCTGGTCCTACTGCCTCGTGGCCGAAGGCGCCGTCGACATCGCCTGCGAGCCCGAACTCAACCTCTACGACATGGCGGCGCTGGTCCCGATCGTGACGGAGGCCGGCGGCCGCTTCACCTCGCTCGAGGGAGAGGACGGCCCCTTCGGCGGCAACGCGCTGGCGACCAACTCGATCCTGCACTCCGAAGTCCTCAAGCGCCTCAACCCGGGCCTCGACGACCTGCTCTAGCCGGCCACGCCCGAGGCAGCCCGTAACACTACGCTTCATATTCCGCCCTCCCTTTTCCGTGCGACCGGCCATGTCCTAGGCTCGAAGCAGGTCACGAGTGCCAGCGCAAAACCCCGGTTTGCTGGCCGGCAACCCTCCATTCGCGGCGGGGTGCCCCGGGTGACGACCTGGCCGGTCCGGAGCGGACCCGGCAAGCGCGGATCCCCTGTGTGCGGGGTCCTTTTCGAGCGAGGTCCCATGACGACTGCCACCATCCCCACCCACACCACCAGCGCCGGCGGCCCGGAGTTCACCGACGCACGCTTCGACGCCGCCCGCCGGCCACTGTCCGCGGTTTCCGGCGCCGAAATCCTGGCCCCCCTGATCCAGGGCGGCCAGGTCCGGTACGCCAACCTGGACTACGGAGCCTCCGCCCCGGCGCTGTCCGTGGTGTCCGCCTACCTGAACGAGATCCTGCCGTACTACGCCAGCGTGCACCGCGGCGCCGGCTACGCCTCCCAACTGAGTACCTCGGTGTACGAAAACGCCCGGAACATCGTCCGCGGGTTCGTCGGCGGCCGTCCGGATGACTCCGTGATCTTCACCCGGAACACCACCGACGCACTGAACCTGCTGGCCGGCTGCCTGCCCGTCGACGACGGCCGACACACCGGCGAGGTGCTTTACCTCGACATCGAGCACCACGCCAACCTGCTGCCCTGGCAAAACGTCCCGCACCGCAGCGTCGTCGCGGCGCCCACCCTGGCCGGCACCGTGGAGCGGCTCCGGGCGGAACTCGCCCTCGGCGGAGTAAGCCTGCTCGCCGTGACCGGCGCGTCCAACGTCACCGGCGAAATCCTGCCGATCCGTGAGCTGGCCGCGCTGGCGCACGAATTCGGCGCCCGGATCGCCGTCGATGCGGCCCAGTTGGCCCCGCACCGCCGCATCAACATCGCCGCGGACGACGTCGACTACCTCGCCTTCTCCGGCCACAAGCTCTACGCCCCGTTCGGCGCCGGCGTGCTGGTGGGCCGGCCGGACTGGCTGGACGCCGGCACCCCGCACTTGGCTGGCGGCGGCGCAGTACGGGACGCACGACTCGACGCCGTCAGCTGGACCACCGGGCCGGCCCGCCACGAGGGCGGCTCCCCCAATGTCCTGGGCGCGGCCGCGCTGGCCCGCGCCAGCCAGGTTATCGAGGCGCTGGACGAGCAGCAGTGGCACGCCCACGAGGACGCCATCCGTTCCTTCCTGGTCGAGGGGCTGGAGCGGATCGACGGCGTAACGGTCCACCACATCTTCGAGGACACCGGCCGGGAAGGCGGCCCCGGGACGATCGGCGTGGTCAACTTCTCGGTCGCCGGTTACGACGCAGGCCTGGTCGCCGCATACCTGTCCGCGGAGCACGGCATAGGCCTGCGCGACGGCCGGTTCTGCGCCCACCCGCTGCTAAAACGGCTCGGCCTGCCCGCCGGTTCGCTCCGGGCCAGCTTCGGCCTCGGCTCACGGCTCAACGACGCGCAGCGGCTGCTCGCCGGGCTCCAGGAGCTGCGGCGGAACGGCCTGGGCTGGGACTACGTCGTGGACGCCGGACGCTGGGTGCCGGCCAACGACACGCGCAGCTATCCGCACTGGGCGCCGAACACGCCTGGCACCGCTGGCGCAGCCCCCTGCTCCGTCGACTGACCGGCAGCGCAGCCCGGGCCGCGTGCGGTAAATTCGACAGGTACGCACCAGAGCTGCCGAAGGAGATCGCACGTGGCACGCGGCGGCCCCAAACTGCACCACCCCGGACTGCAGGGTGGCCCAAAACTGCAGCACCAGCGGCGGCGGGAGCTCGGGCAGAGCTTCCAGGACGGCGGCGAGCACTACGACCGGGTCCGGCCCGGCTATCCGGCGGATTCGGCCGATTGGCTGATCCCGGCCGGGGCCCACGACGCCGCCGACCTGGGCGCCGGGACCGGTAAGTTCACGGCGCTCCTGGTCCAACGGGGGCTCAGGACCGTGGCCGTCGATCCGTCCCCGGACATGCTCGACCAGCTGCGCCGCGCCCTCCCGGAAGTCGCCGCCGTCGAGGGTACCGCCGAACACACCGGGCTGGCTTCGGGGGCCTTCGACCTGGTCACGGTGGCCCAGGCCTGGCACTGGTGCGATCCCCTGCTGGCCAGTACCGAGGCGGCTCGGATCCTGCGGCCGCACGGCGTTCTCGGCCTGATCTGGAACCAGCTCGACACCTCGGTCCCCTGGGTGCACAGGCTGTCCCGGATCATGCATGCGGGGGACGTCCACAAGCCCCACTTCACGCCGCCGCTGGGACCGGAATTCATCGGGCTGGAGAGTCATCTCACCCGCTGGGAGGATCCAGTAACCACGCAGGACGTCATGGAACTGACCAAATCCCGCAGCTACTACCTGCGGGCAGGCGAGAGCACCAGGGCCAAGGTGCTCGCTAACCTCGACTGGTACCTGCACGAGCACCTAGGACACACTGCCGGGCAGCTCCTGCCGCTTCCCTACCTGACGCAAAGCTGGCGTGCCGTCAAAGCCTGAGGTTCCCGCATTGCACTGACCACGCCGCGGCGCCTATTATTTCGGTGTGCCTAACTTATATTTGTAGGCACTCAGGAACTTCTTGGGAGCCCGCAGTGCTGGACGTAGCCGGACACGAACCCCTGCCCGCGGGGAAACCGCCTGCCCGCAGGATCAGGGGTAGCCGCCGGGCTTTGCTGGGCCTGCTCGGCCCGGCGTTCGTGGCTGCCATCGCCTATGTGGACCCCGGCAACGTCGCCGCCAACCTGACGGCCGGGGCACAGTACGGTTATCTGCTCGTCTGGGTCCTCGTCGCCGCCAACGTCATGGCGGTGCTGGTCCAGTACCAGTCCGCCAAGCTCGGCATCGTCACCGGCAAGAGCCTCCCGGAGATCCTCGGCGAGCGGCTCCGGCCGGCCTGGCGCCGCGCCTTCTGGGTCCAGGCCGAGATTGTGGCCGCAGCCACCGACCTCGCCGAGGTGGTGGGCGGCGCGGTGGCCTTGTACCTGCTCTTCGGCCTTCCGCTCCCCCTCGGCGCCGTCATTGTGGGCGGCATTTCGATGGCCCTGCTCGCCGTGCAGAGCCGCAACCAGCAGCGCCCCTTCGAGTTCGTCATCATGTTCCTGCTGGGCATCATCACCGTCGGGTTCCTGGCCGGACTGTTCATCAGCCCGCCGGATCCGGGCGGGTTCGTGGCCGGGCTTGTGCCTGGCTTCCAGGGCCCGGACACGGTGCTGCTGGCCGCGAGCATGCTCGGTGCCACGGTGATGCCGCACGCCATCTACGTCCACTCGGCGCTCTCCCGGGACCGGCACCGCCCGGATCCGCATCTGCATGTCCCGCCGCACGCCATTGCCCGGCTGATCAAAGCCACGCGCTGGGACGTCGTCGCGGCGCTGGCCGTCGCCGGCATCGTCAACATCGGAATGCTGCTGCTGGCCGCGTCCACGCTGGGCGGTGAAGACGGCACGGACACGATCGAGGGTGCCCACGCCGCCATCACAGCCAACCTCGGCCCGGTGGTCGGCGTGGTCTTCGCCGTCGGCCTGCTTGCCTCCGGCCTGGCCTCCACCTCGGTGGGCTGCTACGCCGGCGGAACCATCATGCAGGGCCTGCTCAAGATCCGCATTCCGCTGATGACGCGACGGGTGCTGACCCTGGTCCCCGCCGTCGTCCTGCTGGCCGTCGGCTTCGACCCCACCTGGGGGCTGGTGCTCAGCCAGGTTGTGCTCAGCTTCGGGATTCCGTTCGTGCTGGTCCCGCTCGTGGTGCTGACCAGCAGCAAGCCGCTGATGGGCCGGTTCGCGGACGGCATGACCCTGCGGGTGGCCGCCGTCGTCAGCGTGATCCTGGTAGTGGCGCTGAACCTGGTCCTGCTGTGGCTCACCTTCACCGGTGCCGCCGGACGGTAGGCTTGGGGCTGTGAAGACCAGTCCGCCCTCCTCCTCCATTGAGGACTACGTCAAGGTCATCTACTCCTTCACGGAGTGGCAGGACAAACCCATCACCTCCACCCAGCTGGCCCAGCGGCTGGGCGTCGCGAATTCCTCGGTCTCCGAGATGGTCCGCAAGCTCAAGGACCAGGGCCTGGTGGACCACAAGCCCTACAGCGCCGTAACCCTGACCGAGGACGGCGTGCGGCTGGCCCTCTCCATGGTCCGGCGGCACCGGCTGATCGAGACCTTCCTGGTCCAGGAGCTCGGCTACCGCTGGGACGAGGTCCACGACGAGGCCGAGCTGCTTGAACACGCCGTCTCGGACACCTTCATCGAGCGGATGTCCGCCAAGCTCGGCAACCCGGTCCGCGACCCGCACGGCGACCCCATTCCGGCCGAGGACGGCTCGGTCCTGATGCCGCCGGCCTACCGGATGAGCGAGCTCGACGACGGCCACACCGGCCGGATCACCCGGATCAGCGACGAAAACCCCGAGCTGCTGCGCTACCTCGCCGCCGAACAGATCGACCTGGACTCCGACGTCGAAGTCCTGGGCCGGAAGCCCTTCGGCGGCCCGCTCGTGGTCCGCATCGGCGCCCGCGGCGAGCTGCGCGAAATCGACCTCGCCGACGAGGTGGCCTCCGCGCTCTGGGTGCACAGCGACGCGGCCCATTCCGGCTGCAGCGTCGAGGGGCGCTGAATGGAAGCGTTGGATGCGGAGCGCCGCCCGGCAACGGTCGCGACGGTTCCCGGCTGGCGGGCATGGGCGGCAGTCGCCGTCGGCGGCCTGATCGGAACCGAGCTGCGCTACGGCGCGGGGCTGGTCTTCCCCGAGGCGGCAGGCGCCGTGCCGTGGACCACGCTTGCGATCAACGTCCTGGGGAGCTTTGTCCTGGCCGCCCTGACCACCATCTGGATTGCCCGGCCGCGGACAGCTTTCTGGCTCCGGGCGGGCCTCGGCCCGGGGCTCCTTGGCTCCTTCACCACCTTTTCCGCGCTGGCCCTCGCCGTCGACCAGCAGATTCGCGGCGGCTTCCACGCCGTGTGGCTCGCCTACCTCGGCTTGTCGCTGGTCCTGGGGCTCGGCGCGGCGGCGGTCGGCTGGAAATCGGGCAAAGCGCTGGCCGACCTGAGCGGCAGGGCACAGTGACCGCCGCCCTGCTGGTGGGGGTCTTCGGAGTGGCCGGCGCCCTGGCCAGGTTCGCCGTCGACTCCTGGTTCGCCCACCGGCCTGGACCCCACCCGCACTGGCCCTGGGCCACCCTGGCCGTCAACGTGGCCGGATCCTTCATCATCGGGCTGTCCCTCGGGATGACGCCGCACCTTGGGCTCGGCCCCGAGTGGCAGACGGCGGTCGCCAGCGGCCTGGCCGGAGGCCTGACCACGTTCAGTTCCTGGACCACGGCCACCATCCGGCTGGTCAGCGAAGCGCGCTACCGGGCCGCCGCCCTGAACGTGGCCGCGAACCTGGCGGCGGGGCTGGCGGCGGCCGCCGTCGGCATCGCGCTGGCCGGCTAAGCCGGCTGGGTAGGGGCGTCCCCTCCCCCACTGTCCGCGGGTTCCCTCGGCGGGTTCCTGATCCCGACGGCGGACGCCGCAGCGCCCGCGACGAATAGCGCGGCGGTGACCGCCGCCGTGCCGTGCAGGCCCGACGTCGTGATCACCGGTCCGGTGATGAGCCCGGCAAAGGCGATGGTCACCAGGCCCGCGATGCGGGCGACGGCGTTGTTGACGGCCGAGCCGATCCCTGCTTCTTCAGGATCCACGGCACCCAGGATCGCGGAGGTCAGCGGCGCCACTGTCACGGCCAAACCGAGTCCGAAGACCACCAGCCCGGGAAAGACCTGTCCGAAGTAATCCAGCGGCAGGCCGATCCCCAGCATCATCAAAAAGCCCGCCGCGCACAGCAGCGGCCCGGCCGTCATGAACCAGCGCGGACCGAAGCGGCCGGAGAGAGCCCCGATCTTTGCGGAGAGCAGGAGCAGGATCAAGGTGGAGGGCAGCAGGGCGATGCCGGCTGCGGTGGCCCCCAGAGCGGCGACCTGCTGCAGGAAAAGCCCCAGGACGAAGAACCCAAGGTTCAACGCCCCGTAGATCACCGTGGTGGCGACGTTGCCCCAGCCGAAGTTGCGGATGGCGAAAAGCCGCAGCGGCATCATCGGCGCCGGGGTCCGCCGCTCGTGGAGCAGGAACCCGGCCAGGCCGGCAATCCCAAGGACCAGCGGCAGCCAGACCTGCGGGGCGCCCCAGCCGAGGCTCCCGCGTTCGATAAAGGCGTACACGACGCCGCCCAGGCCGATGATCGCCAGGACGGTACCCGTGACGTCGATCGTGCTGCCGGGCGCGCGTCCCAGATCCAGTTCGCGCAGCTTGCGCAGGGCCGGCCACACGGCAACCGCCGGGACGATGTTGAGGAAGAAAATGACCCGCCAGGTGAACACATCCACGGAGATGCCGCCAAGCACCGGGGCCGCCACGATGGCCCCGGAGGTCCACGCGGACCACTTGCCGATCGCGGCGGACTGGGCCGGGCCACTGAACACCGTCACGATCAGGGCCAGCGAGCTGGGCACCAGCAGTGCTCCGGCGACGCCCTGCAGGCCGCGCGCCACAATCAGCGACTCCCCGCTCCAGGCGAGGCCGCAAAGCACGGAGGTGGCGGTGAAGCCGGCGAGGCCCCATTGCAGCACCCGGACCCGGCCGAACTGGTCCGAGAGGGAGCCGGCGACCAGGATCAGCGCCCCCAGCGTTAGCAGGTAGGCGTCCACCACCCATTGCTGGACCACCAGGCCGCCGCCGAGTTCACGGCTGATCGCCGGGAGTGCAAGGTTGACCACCGAACCGTCGAGGAAGGCGATGAAGGACGCGACGATCGCCACGTACAGCACGCGCCTCTCAAGGCTGGACAGGGCTGTGGCGGGGGTGCCGGACATGGCTGCTGCCTTCCTCACTGCCTGCCGGACGGCGGGCACCGGGTTTGGGATGAGCCTAGCACCGGCGGCCGGCTGACTGCCGGTGTGCCCGGATCCCGTAAAGTTAAAGGATGGTTACGAGACGCGAAGCTGCCCAGGCCCTTGATATTCCGCTGGAAATGGCACACCGTCACGGCATTCCGTCCCGCCTGTCCGAGGCCGAACTCGGCGCCCTGCTGGACAGCCCGCCGGCCTGGCTCCTCCAGTCGAGGGCCAACCGGACGGGCAAACGCCCGGTCTGGGTCCAGCTGACCTGTGCCGTGTGCGGCTTCTCCGAAACGGCCCGGCCCAAAAAGTGGTGGCCGGAGTTCAGCTTTGTCTGCTGCGCCCACCATGCCCCGCACGAGCGGCCCGCCCTGGAGGCCGGGCTGGTCCGCAGCGAATATGAGGGCGTCGGCAGCCGCTTCATCGGCATCGTGGACGTCGCGGTGCCCGAGGCGTAGCCTTAAAAGCACGGGCTCATCCCGGGCCCCCCGCCTTTAGGGAGCGCGCAAATGCCTGACAAGTCGCCGCACCGGCACCTTACGAAGAAGCCGGTCAAAACCATCAAGGAAAAACGGGCCGAGAAGAAGGCCAAGCACATCGTGGACGAGCACACCGATCCGGTGGCGCACATCAAGAAGCGCTAACCCGCCGTCCAGCACAACAAAGTCGAGCACAACAAAAAGGCCGGAAGCTGATGCTTCCGGCCTTTTGCTACGGGGTGGAGCTCCGTTGCCGGCGCTCCCTATGTGGAGATGGGGGGAATTGAACCCCCGTCCGATGTCGTGTTGTCAGGGCTTCTCCGGGCGCAGTTTGCGTCGGATTTTCTCGGCCCCAGCCATGCTGCAAACAGCTGGCTGATCCGGGCCCAGTCATCAAAGAGTCCCGTTCACCCCGATGACGGAGGTAAACAGCAGTGGCTATCTAAATGACGCCAGGATCCGGGGCAATAGCAACCTCGGGCTGACGGACTGTCTTACTGCTTAGGCAGCGAGAGCGAAGTCAGTGCGTTTTGATTCGGCACTTATTGGTTTGCAGACAGCGTTTACGAGATAATTCTGCATCCTCGGCCCGCTTCACCTGTCGCGACTAACATCGTCGAAACCGATCATCCCCGTATTTTTTTATCAAACCGGTCAGGTGCCCGCCGATCCGCCTTCGCGGGTTCAGCCGGTTCCTTCCCGGACTACCAATCATAACGCAAGGCCCGCCGGATTCATTCCCGCGGGTTTGGTGCACCTTGCCTAGCGCCTGTTCCGCTCGCGCATCACGCGCAGGGCCTCACGCTTGTCCTGCTGCTCGCGCAGCGTCTGGCGCTTGTCGTATTCCTTCTTGCCCCGGGCGACGCCGATCTCCACCTTCGCGCGGCCGTCCACGAAGTACAGCTGCAGCGGCACGATTGTGAAGCCGGATTCGCGGATCTTGTGCGAGATCTTGGTCAGCTCGTCGCGGTGCAGCAGCAGTTTGCGACGCCGGCGCGCGGCATGATTGGTCCAGCTCCCCTGGTGGTACTCGGGGATGTGGATGCCCTCCATCCACAACTCGTCGTTGTAGAAGGTGCAGAAGCCGTCAACCATGGAGGCATGGCCCTCGCGGAGGGACTTCACTTCGGTGCCCATGAGCGCGATACCGGCCTCATAGGTATCCATGATGTGGTAGTCGTGCCGGGCCTTGCGGTTGGTGGCCACTACCTTCCGGCCACTTTCTTTAGGCACGGTAAAACTCCTTAGTCGATGGATCGGGTCAGTTCCAGTTTAGAGCAGGCCCATCGGGTCGACTGCCTGGCCGTTGACCCAGGTCTCGAAGTGCGAGTGGCAGCCGGTGGAGTTGCCGGTGGTCCCGGAGTATGCGATCAGCTGACCCTGGCTCACCTGCTGGCCGTCAGAGACCACCACAGAGGTGTTGTGGTAGAAGATCGTGGTCAGCGAGTTGCCCTGCACAACGCCGTGCGAGATTTTCACGTGGTTGCCGCCGCCGTCGTTCCCCCACCCCGCCGAGAAGACCGTGCCGGCCGCCGGGGCGTAGACCGGGGTGCCGCAAGCGGCGCCGAAGTCGATGCCTGTGTGCATGTAGCCGCCCTGGCCGTAGAAGTCGATGGTGCCCGGCGGCGTCGCGCGCCAGCCGAAACCCGAGGTGATCGGGACGCCGTTGAACGGGCTGCGCAGGCCGAAGGCCGACACCGGTCCCGGCGGGGCCGGGACGTAAGGCGCCGGCCGCGGCGCAACCTGGCCCTGGGCCCGGGCCGCCGCGGCGGCCGCAGCGGCGCGGGCCGCCGCGATCCGGCGCTGTTCAGCTTCCCAAGCCTCGCGCAGCTTCCGGTCGCGTTCGACGATTTCGGCCGCGACGGCGTCCTGCCGGGCTTTGACCTGCGCGAGCTGGCCCTGGATGGCGGGCTTGGCTGCCTGCAGCTGTTTGTTCAGCCGGGTGGTGTCGGAGATCAGCTTGTCCACCGTGGCCTTTTTGGCCGCCGCCTCGTCGCGTGCCGCCTGCTCCCGGACCAGCGCCGCGTCAGCCTTGGCCTTGAGGTCCGCGATTTCGGCTTCCACCGCCTGCAGTCGCGCCTGGGAGTTGACGTTCGTGGCGTTCTGCTGGGTCAACTTGTCCATCGCGGTGTTCTGGCTGCGCAGCGCCTGGTCCGCCAGGTCGATGGTGTCGGTCAGGCTGCCGTTGTTCGAGCCAAAGAAGAGCGAGAGGTTGGACGGCACGCCGCCGGACTTGTAAGCCTGGGTGGCAATCTGCCCGATCAGCTTGCGGGTGTCGGTGATCTTCTTCTGGTCATTCGCCAGCTGCTGGGTGATTTTGGCTTTGTTCTGCTGGGCCAGGTTCACGCGGGCAGCGAGGGCTTCAACCTCCTTGACCGCACCGGCCACACGGCCCTGGGCGTCAAGCAACGCCTGCTGGGCACCGGGAAGCTGGCCCTGGTAGAGCACCAGGTCGCCTGCCGCTTTGGCGATGCGTGCGTCCACGAACTCCAACGAATGCTGGACCCGCTCGGCCTCAGCCCTGAGCGCAGCCTGCTGGTCTTCGAGGGTGTCGGCGAACGCCACCGGGGTCGAAGCGCCCAGGTTGGCCGCGAGGACGAGCACCACGGCGGCGCTGATCAGGCGGCCGCGGCGGAGGGTACGGCGGGCCGGATCGGTGCGTCGGACCATCGGTTTCATGAGCATTCCTCTTCGTTGCGCAAAGCTAGACCCTCAGGTAGCGGCGGAGGGTCAGGAGAGATGAGGTGCCGGCCAGCAGCACACCAAGGCCGATCAGGGCCGGCGCCAGGAGCAGCGTCTGGGCCGGGGAAATGAAGGCAGTGTCCGGATACTGTTTGGACAGGACCCCGCCGAGGAAGAAGTGGGCGACGGCCCACAGCGTGCCGGAGGCGAGGGCCGCGCCAATCACGGCCGCGATCACGCCCTCCAGGATGAAGGGCAGCTGGATCACCATCTTCGACGCGCCCACGAGGCGCATGATCCCGGTTTCCCGGCGGCGGCTGAAGGCGGAGAGCCGGATGGTGGTGGCAATCAGCAGGATGGCGCAGACAATCATCACACCGGCCACGCTGACCGCCACCAGGGAGGCGGCGTTCATCGCGGAGAAGAGCCGTTCCAGCAGCTGCCGCTGGTCGATGACGGACTCCACACCGGCCTGCGAGGAGAAGTTCTCGCTGATGACCTCATACTTTTCCGGATCCTTCAGGTTGATCCGGAAGGAGGCCGGGAGCTGGTCCGGGGTGACCGAGTCAACGATCGGCGAGTTGGAGAACTGCTCCTTGAAGTGCTTGTAGGCCTCGTCCTTCGATTCAAACTGGAAATCGTTGACGTACTGGGCCACGGACGGGGACTGCAGCAGCTGGCGCAGGTTGGCCTGCTGCTCCGGCGTCGCCGGGCCGGAGGCGCAGCCTGGCGCCGTCGAACCGTCGCTGCAGAGGAAGACGGCGACCTGGACCTTGTCGTACCAGTACCCCTTCATCTGGTTGATCTGAAGCTGCAGCATGCCGGCGGCACCCACGAAAGTCAGGGATACGAAGGTCACCAGGATGACGGAGACCACCATGGACAGGTTCCGGCGCAGGCCGCTGCCGATCTCGGCCAGGATAAAAGCGAGTCTCACAGCTTGCCCTCCCGTGCGTGCTGGGCCTCGCCGTTGGCGGCGCCGACGTCGGACGGCTCGCGGCCGCTCGCGTCCCGCAGCCGGCGGGATTGTCCCACTACCGGGATCATCGAGGTGTACAGGGCCCGGGCCTCGTCACGGATCACGACCCCGTTGCGCAGTTCCACTACGCGTTTGCGCATCTCGTTGACGATGTCGTCGTCGTGGGTGGCCATCACCACGGTGGTGCCGTTCTGGTTGATCTTGTCGAGGACGCCCATGATGCCCATGGAGGTCGTCGGGTCGAGGTTGCCGGTGGGCTCGTCCGCCAGCAGGATGCCGGGACGGTTGACGACGGCGCGGGCGATCGCCACGCGCTGCTGCTCACCGCCGGACAGTTCGTGGGGCAACCGGTTTTCCTTGCCTTCGAGGCTGACGGTCTTGAGGACTTCGGGGACGGTTTCGCGGATGACGCTGCGGCTCCGGCCGATGACCTGCATGGCGAAGGCAACGTTGGCGAACACGGTTTTTTGGGGCAGCAGGCGGAAGTCCTGGAAGACGACGCCGATCCCCCGGCGCAGCCGCGGCACCCGCCAGCTGGAAATCTTCGCCACGTTCTGGCCTGCGACGTAGACGGCCCCTGAGGAGGCGCGGTCCTCTTTCAGCACCAGGCGCAGGAAGGTCGATTTGCCGGAGCCGGAGGCACCCACGAGGAAGGCGAACTCGCCACGGTCGATCTCAAGGTTGATCGAATCCAGCGCCGGTCGCGCGTTCTGGTCGTAGACCTTGGTGACATTTTCGAAACGGATCATGGCCCTAATACCCTGCAGGAGCCGGGCATCTTTCAGACCAGTTCTGCTGCCGGGGCGCGGGCTTTCTTTTGGGGGAAGTAGGGCACCGGCCCCTCGACTATACGCACGGGTAACAGCACAGGGGCCGGAGCACGGGGGCGTGTCGCGGGATTTGGGCCCGGCGGGCCGGTTATGGCACGGGCCGCCGGGGCGCCTTGCTAGTCTTCGGCGTTGCGGTTGTCGGTCCGCCAGCGGATGCCGGCGTCGATGAAGTCGTCGATCTCGCCGTCGAACACCGCCGAGGTGTTGCCCACCTCGTGCTCGGTGCGGAGGTCCTTGACCATCTGGTACGGGTTGAGCACGTAGGAGCGCATCTGGTCGCCCCAGGAGGCCTTTACGTCGCCGGCGAATGCCTTCTTCTCGGCGTTTTCCTGCTCCTTCTTGAGCAGCAGCAGGCGGGACTGCAGCACCCGCAGCGCCGCCGCGCGGTTCTGCAGCTGCGACTTCTCGTTTTGCATGGACACCACGGTGCCGGTGGGGATGTGGGTCAGGCGGACGGCGGAGTCCGTGGTGTTGACCGACTGGCCGCCCGGGCCGGAGGAGCGGAAGACGTCGACGCGGATCTCGTTGTCCGGGATGTCGATGGAGTCGGTCTGCTCGATCAGCGGGATGACTTCGACGGCGGCAAAGGACGTCTGGCGCCGGCCCTGGTTGTCGAAGGGGCTGATCCGGACCAGCCGGTGGGTGCCCGCCTCGACGCTCAGCGTGCCGTAGGCGTAGGGCGCCTTGACCTCGAAGGTGGCGGACTTCAGCCCGGCTTCTTCGGCGTAAGAGGTGTCCATGATGGTGGTCGGGTAGCCGTGGCGCTCGGCCCAGCGCAGGTACATCCGCAGCAGCATCTCGGCGAAGTCCGCGGCGTCCACGCCGCCGGCACCCGCGCGGATGGTGACCACGGCTTCGCGTTCGTCGAACTCGCCGGAGAGCAGCGTGACCACCTCAAGGTCCTTGAGGGCCTTGCGGATCGATTCGAGTTCCGCGGCGGCCTCCCCCATCGAGGCGGCGTCGTCCTCGTCCTGGCCCAGTTCCACGAGGACTTCCAGGTCGTCGATCCGGGCGGCCAGCTTGTTCAGCCGCTCCAGTTCGGACTGCTTGTGCGAGAGCTTGGAGGTGATGACCTGCGCGGCCGCGGGGTCGTCCCAAAGGTTCGGCTCGCCGGCGCGCTCGCTCAGTTCGTCGATGTCTTCCTTCAGCGCATCGACGTTCGAAACGTTCTCGATCGAGGCGTAGGTGGCGCGCAGCGCGCGGATTTCTGCGGGAAAATCAATGTTTGCCATGGTTTTTCAAGCCTACGCTATCCGCCGCGGACGCCCCGGCCCGGTGGTCGCGCCCGGGAGCCTCGCCCGGGCCCGGGGCTTGCGTGCGGTCAGCGCGTCAGCCGGGACCGCGCCGTCGACGTCGCCTCGATCCGGATGCCGTCCGGGACCAGGAAGTTCACGATGGGCGGGTGGACGGCGGCGCTGAGGACCACGACGGCGGTGGACCCGTCGGGACTGCCCGTCGCGGGGCCGACGGCCAGGCCGCTGAACCTGGCGAAGGCGCCGTTGCGGTTCAGGTAGTCGGCGGCGGTGCTGCGCACCCGGCTGCCGCTGAGGACTGCGGTGGGGCTTCCGGAGGAGCTTTGCAGCTGCCCCAGGGTGAAGCTGTCCGCGGCCGCCACGGAGGCCCCGTCCGCCAGCGACAGCAGTTTCTTGTGTTCGATGTAAACGTTGGACGCAGCCGCGACCACAGTGGTGACCAGCAGGGCAAGCAGTACATAGCCGATGATCAACACCATCAACTGGCCGTCCTCACCGTCCTGGCGTCCCGCCGACCCGACGGCCGGGTGGGTGGTCACCGGAACCGCCCAACGATCTGCGTGGCGGAGGCACTGAGCCGGCCGGCGTCGAGCCTCAGGGTGTCGCTGAACGGCACGAACGGCAGCGGCACCGCGAGTCGCACGGTGACGGTGACGGCGGATCCGGCAGCGGTGCAGTCGGCGGGAACGCAGCTGGTTTCCAGGCTCGCGTTTTCCGCCGGCTGCCCGTAGTCGGCGAGCGCCAGCTGCACGGCTTGTTCCGCGGCGGCCCGGCCGCTCGCGGCGTCGGGCTGGGCAACGTAGACCTTGGCTGCTTGGTCCGCTGCGCCGACCACCGCGAAGGAGCCGCCCTGGAGCTGGCCGATCGTGATGATGAAGTAGACCACCGGCACCATCAACAAGAGGGACAGGAAGGTGAATTCGATGACGGCGCTCCCCCGCTCGGCATCGTCGCTAGGGCTGGATGGCGGCATGGCCTTTCACCTCCAGTAGTTCGCGGGGGCCGATCAAGCCGATGACAGGAAGCGGTGCGCGGACAGTTACCTCCAGTGTGCGGATGCCGGCGTAGGTGGTCTCCGCGGTGCTGACGTCCCGGGCGAACTCCGGCGTGAGCGCCACCCCGATCAGTTGCGTGGTGCGTTCCTTGGCGTCGGCGGCGCCGCGGTCCGCCAGGGTGCCGTACCGGGCGCCCGAAGCCGCGGCATCGATCAGGGTATTCCGGACGTGCAGGACGAGGGCTAGCTGGATGATGCCCAAGAAGAACAGCGTGAGCAGTCCGCCGACCAGGACGAAGTCGACTACGGCTGAGCCGCGTTCCCGGCCGGCGGGACCGGCGGCGTCCTGGATGGCGGGACCGACACACTGGTCGGCGGGGCCGACACACTGGTCGGCGGGGCCGCGGCCGCCGGCTGCATACACCGCCTACTGCCCGACTTTTTGCATGGCCTGGTTGAAGAGCCCCTCCAGCGCGGGGCCTGCGAGCGCCAGCAGTGCGGCGACCAGCACGGCCGACATCAGGGTGATCATTACCCAGCCTGGGACATCCCCGCGCTCCCCGAGATCCCGGCTACCGTGCGCCCGCCCGCTCTGCCGGCCGGGGTGTTTGCCTGGCTGTTTGCTCGGCTGGATTCCTGGCTGTCTTCCTGCGGCCGCGGAAAGCCACAGCAGTATGGCCGCCGTGTGAGCCAGTAACAACGTGCGGATACCAATACTCTTCACCGTTTCCCCTTTGTGTTTTGAATGTCGCAGTCGAGCTGCGCTGCTTGCCCCTGTTCTGATGCGGTTACTGCCCTACTGCTTACTGCGTACGACCCCTCCACGTCTTGCTCAGAGGTCTTGCTCAGAGTCCCAGGCTGATGGCCGCCAGCCCCGGGAAGACGGCGAACACCACGGTCAGTGGCAACACGCCGAAGACGAGCGGAACCATCATGCCGATCTCCTTCCGGCCGGCGGACTCCATCAGTTCGCGCTTGGCGGTGTCGCGCACGTCCTGGGCCTGGGCGCGCAGGACTTCCGCCAGGGGTGTCCCGCGTTCCACCGCGACGATCAGGCCGTCCACGAACCGGACCAGCGGGCCCAGCTCGGTTCGTGACGAGAACTCCTGCAGGGCATCCGCCAATGGCTTCCCGGCCCGGGTATCGGCCAGGACCCGGGAGAGCTCCTTTGACAGCTCGCCCTGCGTTCGGCGGCCTACCCGGTCCAGGGCGCCGGTGGCGCTCTCGCCAGCACTGACCGCCAGGGCCATAAGTTCGGCCACGCTGGGGAACTCCGCCATCATCCGGGCCTCGCGCTTCTTGACCTGCGCCCCCAGCACATAGTCGCGGAAGAGGAACCCGGCCAGGCCGGCGCCGACGACGATCAGCACGGCGAAGAGCGGATTGAAACGACCCATTGCTCCTCCCAGCAGCACGATTCCCGCCGCCCCCACGAAGCCGCCGGCGGCCCAGAGCAACTGCTCCGCGCGGAAATCCACCGACGATTTGCTGCTGCCGGCCCGGGCGAGCCTACGGTTGAGCGCCGATGAACCCGGGTTCAGCCTGCCCAGCGCTCGGACCCCGTCCCGGATCACCGGGCGCAGGATCCGTTCGAGCGGGCCAAACGGCGTGACGTTGCCGGCAGCCGTGCGCAGCAGTCGGGATTCAAGGTTGTGGGATCTCAGCTGCGGCCCGATGCGCTCCGCGAAGGTCATGGGCCGCATGAACGGAAGCCGCACCAGGAACAGCCAGAGGCCTGCACCCAGTACTGCGCCGCAGACCACCGCGCTCGCCATCATCCCGTTCACCGGAGTACCCGCTCGTCCTGCGGGAGGGCACCGATTCGCAGCATGACGGTGTAGGAGAACAACGAGACCAGCAGGCCGCCGACCAGAACCACTGTGCCGACGGGCGAGTTGTAGGCGGCCACGGCCTCGGGCCGGCCCGCCATCAGCACGAGGACAATCCATGGAGCGGCCACGGCGAGGCGGGCGGCGTTCACCGTCCAGGATTGCCGGGCTTCCAGCTCGCTGCGGGTCCGGGCGGTTTCCCGCAGGAATTCGGCGAGCGTGCCCAGCAGGCGTCCGAGGTCCGATCCGCCTACCTCCCGCGTCAGCCGCAGTGCCTCAACGATCCGGTCAGCAACGGGATCAGCAAGTCTCTCCTTCAGCCGGTCCAGGGCGGGATCGAACTGGCCGCCGGACCGGTAATCCGCGCCGAAGTCGCGGAACAACTGCCGCAGCTCGGACGGCCCCTTCTCGCCCAGTTGAATAAGTGCCTCCGGCAACGACAAGCCCGCCCGGATGGCCGAGCGCAGGTGGTCGACGACGTCGGGCCACAGCTCGCGGAGGAGGGCCGTGCGTTTGCGGGCGCGCCATTTGACGATGCCCAGCGGGAGCCAGGTCCCGAACAGCCCGAAGCAGCCGGAAATCGGCCATGACCTAGTGCCCGCAAAGAACACAAGAGTCACGAAAGCACCGACGCCGAGACACGTCGCGAGCAGGCCCAGCCGGCTGACCTTTTCAATGCCGGCGGACCGCAGGAGGTCCTCCAGCCGGCTGACCCGGGGCCGGCGCCTGGCTGCGTGGGGGCGTTCCCAGGCGGACCACCAGACCAGCAGCAGTCCGGCTCCCCCGAGCACCCCCAGCAGCGGCGCCATCAGCGCGGCTCCAGCAGCGGCGCCATCAGCGCGGCTCCAGCAGCGCCGCGACGTCGAACCCGGAGCGGGCGAACTTCTCGGCAGCCGGCATGGAATTCGCCTGCGGTTGGAGCTTCCCGTCGAGCATGTCGAACACCATCGACGACTCGATGATGCCGTTCTCCACCCTGCGACCCAGTGAAAGGATTTCCGTGACTTGGCGCCGGCCGCCCGGTTGACGGCTGCAGTGGACCACCAGGTCGATGCAGGACGCCACGGTCGGGACGACGAAGGCGCTCGAGATATTGTCCCCCGCCAGCAACGGCAGCGTGCAGATCTTGGTCACCGCATCATGGGCCGAATTTGCGTGGATCGTGCACATTCCCGGCATGCCGGAATTCAAGGCAATGAGCATGTCCAGGCTTTCGGCCTCGCGGACCTCGCCGACCACGAGCCGGTCCGGCCTCATCCGGAGGGCCTCCTTGACGAGCCGGCGCATGGGGATCTCGCCTTCGCCCTCCAGGTTGGGCTGCCGGCACTGCAGTCCGACGACGTCGCGCAGCGGGAACTGGAGTTCAAAGATTTCCTCCACCGTGACGACCCGCTCGCGCGTGCCGATGCTCGCGGCCAGGCAATTGAGCATGGTGGTCTTACCGGCCTGCGTAGCGCCCGAGACCAGGATGTTGAGCCCGCTTGCCACGGCGGCGCCGAGGAAGCGGGCCGACTGCGGGGTGAGGGTGCCCAGTTCCACGAGGTGTTCGAGCCGGCTGGCCTTGACCACGAATTTGCGGATATTAACCGCCCAGTGCCGCCGCGTCACGTCGGGGATGACGACGTGGAGCCGCGAGCCGTCCGGCAGGGCCGCGTCTACGAACGGGGAGGAAATATCCAGCCGCCGGCCGGAGCTCTTCAGCATCCGCTCCACCAGGTTGCGCACCTGCTGGTCCGTCAGGGCGATGGATGTCAGCTCGGATTCACCGTTGCGCGCAACGAAAATTTCATCCGGGGCGTTGAGCCAAATCTCTTCGATGGCCGGATCGTCGAGCAACGGCTGCAGCGCCCCGAATCCCGCCACGGCATCGAAGACAAATCTCCGGGCCTGCTCCAGCGGGCCGATGGGCGGAAGCGGTGCGAGCAGCGCACGCTCGTCGTAGTCGCTGATGGCCTCCTCCACGAGGCGGCGGACTTCCCCGCTTTGCCGCAGCGGATCAAGGCCGCGGCGACGGATCAACTCACGGACTTCGTCCTCGATGATGCGCACAGCTTCCACGGTGCCCCCAACATGACCGCTACCCATCCCCCTGGGGCAGTGCAACTGGGTTAAAGCTAGAGGCGCCCGGGCCGACGGACAAGGGCGCGGCCGGATCTATGTGGAAAACAGATTCTCCGATTCATAACAATTGCCTCACTAGTAACACGAGGCACTCTGGTTCACGCTTGGCGGCGGTGTTAGGGTGGGCGCGACAAGTCAGACATTCTCACATCCCGGACAGCTGCCTCCTGCATGGCACCCGGGCGTGGGATCACTATGACACTGCCATGAGCGTGTTGTTCCGGAGCGGCAAATGAAACGGACCCAACTTCCACCCCTGAGCCTTCTCGGCAGCCGGATCGGAGCCGTGCTTCTGGCCGCCTCCCTGCTTGCGCTCCCGGGACTGGTGCCGCCCGCCGCCGCCGTCGAACCGACACCCGCGACAACCACAACGGCGACACCGGCGCCCACGGCGAGCACGCCGGCCCCGCCCGCCTCCCCAACACCGGCCCCGGCCACTCCGTCGTCGTCGTCCTCGGCAACACCGTCGCCGTCTCCGAGCACCGCGCCGGTGGCCGTCGACCGGACATCCGAGGCCTACCGTGCCGCCATGACGGCGGCCACCCGCTCAGGCGGAGCGGAAATGGGCGAGGCCGGACGTTCCGCCGCCGCGGCCACCGGGGACAAGGCCACCACCCAGGCGCTGGCGACTGAGGGCACCTGGACGCCGACGTTCGGCATCAAGGGCATGGATGTCAGCCAGCACCAGCCCTCGATTAACTGGCAGCAGCAGTGGAACCTGGGTGCCCGGTTCGTCTACATCAAGGCAACCGAGGGGAACTACTACACGAACCCGATCTTCTCCACCCAGTACAGCGGATCGCGGGCCGTCGGCATGATCCGGGGCGCCTACCACTTCGCCAACCCGGCTGCGTCGTCCGGGGCGGACCAGGCAAGGATCTTCGTGCAAAACGGCGGGGGCTGGTCCAACGACGGTTACACCATGCCGCCGGTGCTCGACTTCGAGGGCAACCCCTACGCGGGCCAGACCATCAACGGTTACTACCAGGGCAACGCCTGCTATGACATGTCCCGCGCGGCCCTGACCGCCTGGGCAAAGGACTTCAGCAACACCATGAAGTCGCTGACGGGTCGGCTCCCGGTCATCTACACCGGCAACTACTGGTGGAAGGACTGCGTCGGAAACCCCCTCGGCTTCGGCGACAACCCGCTCTGGCTGGCCTCCTACCCGATCTCGGCCTCCAACGACGCCGGTCCGATCCCCGCGAGCTGGTCCACCTACAGCATCTGGCAGTTCAGCAGCACCGGACCGTTTGCCGGGGACTCGAACGTCTGGAACGGTTCCACGGCCCAGCTGCAGTCATTCGCCCGCGGAACTGTCGGCTCCAACGGTGCAATCGACGCCAAATGGGTGGCCACCGGCGGTGCAACAGGGCCGCTGGGTGCAGCCAAAACGACCTCGGAGATCTGCGGGCTCGTGGGCAACGGCTGCTACCGCGCCTTCACCAACGGCAACATCTACTGGACCTCCGCGACGGGGGCGCATCCGGTCACCGGAGCCTATTGGACTGCCTGGGGCAAAGCCGGATGGCAGACAGGAATCGGCTACGCCACCAGCGACGCCATCTGCCCCACCACCACAACCACGTGCCACCAGACCTTCCAGGGCGGCAACGCCTACAACACCCCCGGCGTGGGGACGTTTGTCGTGAAGAATTCCTACATGCCCGCCTGGAAAGCAGCAGGCTGGCAAGACGGCATCGGGTACCCCAAATCCAACGAGAACTGCGGGCTTTACGGCGGCGGCTGCTACCAGGAATTCACCCGCGGCAACATCTACTGGTCCGCCGCCACCGGCGCCCATGCCGTGACCGGCGACTTCTGGGCGGCGTGGGGGCGGGCCGGCTGGCAGACCAAGATCGGCTACCCCACCAACGACGTCACCTGCGGGCTTTATGGCGGCGGCTGCTACCAGTCCTTCAGCAACGGCAACATTTACCAGTCATCCGCCACGGGAGCCCACGCGGTGACCGGAGCCTTCTGGAATGGCTGGAAAGAGGTCCGCTTCCAAACAACCATCGGCTACCCCACCAACGAGGCCGTTTGCGGGCAGTACGGCGGCGGGTGCTACCAGACGTTTGCCGGCGGCACCATCTACTGGAGCTCCGCGACCGGAGCCCACGCCGTCACCGGCGAGTACTGGAAGGGCTGGCAGCGCGCCGGATTCCAGCCGAAGATCGGCTACCCCACGGGGACCGTCAGCTGCGGACTCTACAACGGCGGCTGCTACCAGCCCTTCACCGGCGGCAACATCTATTGGAGCGCCGCCACCGGAGCCCACGCCGTCACCGGCGCCTACTGGAAGGGGTGGGGTGAAGCAGCCTGGCAGCGCGGAATCGGCTACCCGAAGGGTTCGGTGGTCTGCGGACTTTACGGAAGCGGCTGCTACCAGCCCTTCAGCGGGGGCAACATCTACTGGACGGCGGCGAGCGGCGCCCACGCCGTGAACGAACCATACATGAGCCAGTGGCGCGTGGCCGGCTGGCAGATGGGCAAGCTCGGTTACCCCACGCAGGCCGCAATCTCCTACGCCGGGTACAAGACAGTTCGTTTCCAGGGAGGGACAATGACCTGGACCGCGTCCGGCGTCAAGGTGGCCTACTTCTAGGCGAAGATCCCAGAGTCGACGGGAATGGCCGGGCGAAAGTCATTGGACTTTCACCCGGCCATTTCCATCTTTGCGGCAGGGCGCCCGGGCTAGATCGGGCTTCCGCTCCCCGCCAGGTGCTGAGGTGACCTCTTCCGTTGCCGGACCCGATCAGTCACCGACCTGGCCAGCAAGCCTATGCCAATGGCGACGCCGACCCAGAGGCTGGAGCCCAGGCGCTCTGCCTGCGTGTAAACCGGGTGTCCGACGACGCTGAGGATTCCGTAGAGGGACAGCGCCACTCCAGCCCACCCGGCCGGCGGCAACAGTTTCTCGCGCATGGCGCGCACGTATCCCCACACACCCACAACGAAGACAAGGAGATACGCAGCGTTGGCCGGGAGATCCATCAGGAACCTCCACAGGAAGTCGCCCTCCAGCACGATCAGCAGGCTGAACGGATCGTCCACCGGCGGGTGCCGGAAGTGGTCGGTGAAGGTGTCCTGCAGGCTCTCGTTGAGGCCCGGGAAGCCAAACAGTCCGTTGACGGCCAGCGAGGTCACGATCAAGACCGTGGCGATGACGATGCCCAGGCGTATCTGGCTGTAGCGGCGGTAGGTCTTGAAGATCAACAGGCCGACGCAGACCAGCAGGAAACTCAGGCATAGCAGCACGGCGGAGGAGTACTTGAAGAAAAACACCAGTCCCAGACCGAGCACCAGCAGGGCCGTCCCCCGACCCCGGGAGCCCCGCAGTACGTGGGCCATGCCGATGGCCATGACCAGGGCGGAGGCAAGTGTCGGACCCTCCGCCAGCAGGGCGACACCGTGCGGGATGCTGGCGGGCAGGGCGTAGAAGGCGGCCTGGACCAGGAGGGACGGCACCAGGTTGAGCCCGGCCATCCGTGCCAGCCGGGCCATAAGCAGCCCTGCGATGGCTGTTCCGGCGACGGCGACCAGCCACATGCCCTCACGCTCGCCGAGAAGCCGCATGAAGGGAATCGACAGGAGCGGGAAACCCACCCTTGGGGTGAAGATGGCCTGGTACTGGGGGTTCCGGTCCACCCAGCCGATCACCGGGCCGCGGCCGGCAACGGTCTTGGTGATGCAGTTCTCGAGGGTCCCCTTGTAGGGCACGGACGGGTTTTTGCAGAATTCCGTGAAGGCGTGCAGCCACGCCTGGTCCGAGGGGATGCCCTGCAGCTGGTCGGCGATTCTGATGTACTGGACAGTGTCGCCCCAGACGACGCCGGGCCCCATGAGCATGACCGCCAGGATGAACAACAACGCGAGGCCGGCATGCGCCGAGCCGTGTTGCAGCCGGTATTTCCAGACACTAACGTGGTCGGTCACGATCATGATCCCCAAACAACTAGCAAGCCGATATCAGTCTTCAGGGTGATCCTGGAAATCCCCCACACGAATAGTACCTTCGTTGAAGATCCAATCCGGCTCGCCGCCCGGGTTGTTACCGCCGCATCCGTTCCTACCTGAGCAGGCGTGCTTTCAGGAACTTTCCCACCTTGTGGAAGTGCCGTTCCACCAGGAGGAAGTAGCCGTAGGCCAGCACATTGCTGACCACGAGCGCCAGCGGAATCAGCTGCCACGCACTGAGGCGGTCGTGCAGGTAGAACCAGAGGTAGGTGATGACCGAGAAGTGGATCAGGTACAGCGAATAGCTGAAGCTGGACAGGAAGACGCTGGCCTTGTTAAACCACTGGGTCGCCGGAGCCGGCCGCGCACCATCAAAGTTCGGCGCCGCCGCGGCTCGCTCCTTGCGGCCGGACAGCCAAAAGTACAGGTGGCAAAATGCCACGGAGGCGGTGCCGATGGCGCTGGCCGCATGCAGGTTTTGCCCGCCGTAATACAGGGACACCAGGAATCCTGCCGTCGCCAGGATGGCGAGCATCCCGTGGAACGAGGCCGGCAGCTTGCGCAGCTGCGCGGCAGCCATTGCATAGAGCATTCCGATGATCCAGGCGAGGGACTCGTAGCCGCCCTTCGCCATGTAGCCAACGGGAACGGCAATGGCGAACACCAGCAGGAGGGCGCTGCCGACGCCCAGTTTCATCCGGCGGATGGCCGCGAAGGCCAGCAGGCCGAACGCCACGTAGATCCACCACTCGGCCACCACTGACCAGAGCGGGGCGCCCGAACCGACCGGACCCACGCTGATCCAAGGCATCCGCAGCCAGGGCGCCAGTTCCTGGAGGATCGGGTGATTGAACAGCAGCAGGAAGTTGCCGGCAATCGTCTGCGGGCTGAGGTCGATCCTGATGAAGGGCAACTTGGTCGAGCCGTGGAGGACGAGGAAGTCGAACACGGTGATCAGGAACAGGGCCGGGACGAGCGGATAGACCACCCGCGCGATCCGGTCAATGAGGTACGAGCCGAACGTGAAGCCGGGCTGGGACTTCTTCTTGAGGACGGCGCTGGTGATCAGGAAGCCGGACAGTACAAAAAAGATGATCACGGCGAAGGACTGCATGTAGAACACCCGTTGTCCGGGGACCATGAAAATCCCGGGCACAAAGATGTTGAGCGCGTGGCCCAGGACCACCGCCTGGGCGGAAACCCCGCGGGCGAAGTCGAAAAAGATGATGGGGCCTGGGGCAGGCTTGGCCGACGGCGCTCCGGTCCGTTCCACCACTGGCGGTGCGTCAGTCAAGGATCTGTTCCTTTCGACTCTGGGCTACCGCGGTGGCGCGGCGGGCGCGGGCCCGCCAGATGATGGCGGCCGCGGCCATTACCGCACCCACTACCGCGACGGTTATTACGCCCGTCAGGATATCCCGGGGCAGGAGCAGGAGGACAGCCACGTAGGCCACCGCGGCCAGGCAGCAGGCGCCATAGACCTTGAGCGCCCAGCCACCGGCGGCGCGCCGCCGTGCAACGAGGAAATACGCACAGCCCAGCAGGAAGAACGTTGCCACGGACGCCACGGCCATGCCGACGAGGTCCCCGTGCGTCGCCGGCCACAGCGCGAGCAGCACGCCGACGCCGAGGACGGTCGGGGTGACGATGGAGAGCCACCAGGTGGCATTGTCGGCAAACAAGAGGGTGGAGGCGTTGAGGTACAGGACGTAGCCGAGCCCGATCAGAGGCATGATTTGCGCCACCGGGATCAGGCTTTCCTTGCCGCCGGCCATCACGTGCGTCACGAGGTTCGCTCCGGCGGCAGCGACAACGATGATCGCCAGCCCGGCCAGGCTCGCCGTCGTCATGGTCGAGCGCATCGTGGCGACCCTTGCGTTGCCGCGCACAGACATCAGCGCCGGGACCCAGGCGTTGTTCAGGGCGCCGAGCAGCGTCACCGTGCCGAGTACGAAAATCTGGACCTTGCCGTAGTCACCGGAGACACCATTGGCGGCCGTGAGGGCCAGCAGGAACGCCGCCCCCTGGGTCAGCAGCATCAGCGCGCCGGTATGGGGAAGGACGGGCAGGCCGATCGCGAGAGCCTCTTTGGCGGCGCCCCGGTGGGCAAAGGGCGGCGCGGGCCGGGCGACGGCGACAGAAAGCACTGCACTGAGCAGGACCAGCAGCCCATAGCCGGCCATGAAGATTTCCGGTTCCGCGCCGAAGACCAGCATGGCGGCGAGCCCGCCGACGTAGGCCGCCATCGACGAGCACAGGCTCAAGACGACGAACATGATCGCCCGGCCCTGGGCCCGGAGGATGGCCTGGGCCGCCAGCACGGCGGACTGCAGTCCCATCGCCGCCAGTGCAATGACAAAGCTCGTGGAATGACCGGCGCCCGCCGCAGCCCAGTAGACGGCGGCGGCCAGGCCGCCGACGAGAATTCCGCCCACGGTCAGCAGTCCGCTGATGGATCGGGCCTTCGAGGGCCCGTCCGGGTCGAACCAGGCCTTGGTGATGGCCAGCGGAAGGCCGGCCGCAGCCAGGACCACGCCCACCTGGATCAGCGACACGGACAGGAACAGTTCCTGCCATTTGACGTCGCTGTTGAGCACATGGAGCGCAAAAGGCTGGACGAGGAACACGCCGAGGCCCTGCATCAGGGCCCCGGCGAGGTAAAGCACCGAGTTGCGTCCCGTCCGGGAAGCCGGCTCGGCTGTCCCCGGGCGGTCGGCGCTGCCGGCTACATCATCCACCGTTGAGCTGAAGCCATTCGTGGACCCGGTCGATTACGCGCTTCTGATCGGCTTCCGTAAGCTCGGTCGAGCACGGCAGGGACAGGCCCCGGGCGAAGAGATCTTCGCCGACGGCGCCGCCCAGCAAGGGCTCGTTCTTCAGTGGCGGCTGCATGTGCAGGGGGCGCCATAGCGACCTGGACTCGATGTCCACCTCGGCCAGGAAGTCCTGGAGCTCATCCCGGGCACCCGGCCCGCGCTCCGCCGGAACCTGGATCGAGTACAGCCAGTACGTCGACTCCTGTCCGGGGAGGGTCGGCGGCGTCTGGATGGCCGTTCCGGCGAACGCGTCGTTGTAACGTTTGGCGACGGCCCGCTTGGCGGCGACGAAATCGTCGAGGCGTTCAAGCTGGGCGACGCCGAGCGCGGCTGCGATGTTGGTCAGCCGGTAGTTGAAGCCGATCTCGTCGTGCAGGTAGCCGCGGTCGGGCATACGGGCCTGGGTCGAGAGGTGCTTGGCACGGCGCGCCAGTTCCTCGTCGTCGGTGGTGAACATGCCGCCGCCGCCGGTGGTCATGATCTTGTTGCCGTTGAACGAGAACGCGCCCATGTCACCGACGGTTCCCACGTGACGGCCGGCCAGCGGGCCGGCCGTCCAGGTGGCGCCGAGCGCCTCGGCGGCGTCCTCGATCACAATGATCCCGTATTCGCGGGCAAGTTCCACGACAGCGGCGACGTCGGCAGGCTGGCCGAGGATGTGCACGATTTCGATGGCCTTCGGGAGCTTCTCCCCCGCCACCTTCCGGCGCTCAAGTTCCTTGCGGAGCAGGTCGACATCCATGCACCAGGACTCGGCATCGGAGTCGACCAGGAGCAGTTCCGCGAACTGGTACGACGCCGCGTTTGAGCTCGCCATAAAGGTGAAGTCCGAGACGGCCACCATGTCCCCCGGCTGGATGTCGGCCAGTCGCATGGCGATATGCAGCGCGGCCGTGCCCGAGGCGCAGGCCACGGCGTACTTGGCGCCAACGTATTCGGCGAAGCGGGTCTCGAACTCGCTCACGAAGCGCCCCACGGAGGAGACGAAACCGGAACTGATGGCTTCGTTCATCAGCTCCGCCTCGCGGGCGCCGATGTTGGGAATGGCTAGGGGGACTCGCGTCACGGTGTGCCTTTCTGGCGGGTGTTTAGCGGGAGTATTTCGCGGCTGCGGACGCGTCAACGCCGCGGGCCTGGATCCACTCGGCGGTCTGGCGCAGACCGTCTTCGAGGCTGACCTGGGGTGCCCAGCCAAGTTCCGCGAGGGCCTGGGAGGGGTCCGAAAGGAGGCGCATGACCTCGCTGGCCTCGGGCCGGACGCGCTCGTCCTGGGTGATGATTTCGGCAGTCGAGCCGGTGACCTTGGCGGACATTTCCACGAGTTCACCGATGGTGACGTCGTGGCCGGTGCCGAGCTGAATGACCTGGCCCTGCAGCGGGATGTCAGCCGTTGCGGCCTTGAAGAAGCCGTCCGCGGTGTCCGAGACAAAGGTGAAGTCGCGGCGCGGGGTCAGCGATCCGAGGTGGATCTTTTCGGCGCCGGCCACCATCTGCTGGAGCACGGTGGGGATGACCGCGCGGGCGGACTGCCGGGGGCCGTAGGTGTTGAACGGGCGCAGGACGACCACGGGCGTCTCGAAGGAGCTGGCCCAGGCCTCGCACAGCTTGTCCGCGGCGATCTTCGTTGCGCTGTACGGCGACTGGCCGCGGAGTTCGTTGTCGACCGTGATCGGGACAGTCTTGGGGGTGCCGTAGACCTCGGACGTGGAGGTGTTGACCAGGCGGCCGACGCCGTGGCGCCGCACGCCTTCGAGCACGTTCAGGGTTCCGACGACGTTCGTCTCCACATAGGAGCGGGGCGCCTGGTAGGAATACGGGATGGCGATCAGCGCGGCAAGGTGGAGGACGACGTCGGAGCCCTTGACCAGGTCCGAGACGAATTCCGAGTCGCGGATGTCGCCGAGTTGCAGGTCCACGGCGTCACGCTCTGCCGGGCTCAGCTCGTCCAGCCAGCCGTAGGAGCCGTTGGAGTTGTACACGCAGAGGGCGCGCACGTTGGCGCCCTCGGCGATGAGGCGCTGGGTGACGTGGCTGCCGATGAAGCCATCGGCGCCGGTAACGACCACTGTCTTGCCTTTAATGTCCTGGTAGTTCACGGCTATCACTGGCCTTTCGCTGTTGCTAGGTCTTTGGGAGTTCCGACGTCGATCCAGTCGGACTCAATGGGCCACGCGGCCACGTTTTTGGTGTCGTCGATGCAGGCTTTGACGAGGTCGGGCATGGAGAACGGTTTCATGTAGGGCACCATCGCCAGGGCCTCGGGCGAAACGGCGTAGATCCCGGTGCTGATTTCGAATTCGATGGTCGGTTTCTCCACCACCGAGCTGATGGACCGGCCTTCGCCGATCTCGAGCACACCGAAGGGCACCTGGTGCGTGTAGGGCCGGGCAGCAACTGTTACCGCAGCGTTCCTGGAACTGTGGAAGGCCAGCAAGTCCGCCGCGGAGTACCGCACCATCAGGTCAGCGTTGGTCACGATGACGGGCTCGGAAATGTCTGGCACCTCGTGGTGCAGGAGTCCGAGCGCACCGGCCGTGTTCAGCGGGGTCGCGGGATCCTCGTAAAGGTAGCTGATCTTGCAGCCGAGCTGGGAGCCGTCCCCGAGGTGGTCCTTGATCTTCTCCGCCAGGTAGGCGACGGAAACGTAGATGTTGGTAATGCCGGACTCAACCAGGCCGAGGATGATCCACTCGATGATGGTGCGGTCGGCCACGGTCATGAGCGGCTTGGGGGTGTCCTTCGTCAGGGCACCCAGGCGGGTTCCCTTGCCTCCGGCCATGATCACTGCGATGTTGCTCAGCCGCTTGCGTCCGACGATGTCGTTAAGGGTGTGCAGCCCGACGAGCGTGCCGGAGTCGTCCACAACGGGGACCTCGCTGATCCGCAGGCTGCGCATCAGGTCCAGCACCGAGGCGCGGGTGGCCTCCGGCCGGACCACGTGCGGCTCGACGTTGGCGAATTTAAGCGCCGGGGAGTCCAGCTGCGCCCCGCTGAGCAGGCCGCGGCGGATGTCGCCGTCGGTGATGACACCGCGGAGGCGGCCGTCGTCCGTGACCAGCGCAATTGCCGAAGCGCCACGGTCGATTGCTTCCAACGCCTGGCGCACGGTGGCCTCGGGGCCCACGCAGACGTTGCTCAACGGTCCCTCAATGGTCATAGATTCAACTCTCCAGCGGTAAGTCAACAAAAGCCTTGGTCAGGCCCGTGGCAAGGCTACCCACGATCACGCGTTCGATTGGCTCTGCGGAGTGGGAATCCCCGTACGGGTTGACCACGCTACGGCACATCAGGTGGAACTGCGGGCTCAGGGCCTTTTCAATACTAGCGTGAATCTCGTTCCGCTCATCCCGGCACTGCAGCACATTGGCGCCGTACTCGCGGCCCCGCTGCCGGTCACCGACGTTCACCACGGGCACGTGGAAGGACGCTGCTTCCAGGATTCCCGAGGAGGAATTCCCTACCAGTGCACGCACGGTGGCCATGACCCGGGGGTAGAGCGGGCCCAGGCTTTCGCGCACGATGACCCCCGGCAGGTTCCGCTCCCGGATCTCCTCGAGGACGGCGATGATGTCCTCCCGGCCGGCGTCGAAGCCGGGGTAGGTGAGGATGGCCGTGCCGGCCTGGGCGAGGGATTCTTCGAAGACTTGCCGGGCCAGTTCGCCGGCGTTGGTCGCCATCTCGGCGGTCGGCGGATGGTAGGTCACCATGACCAGGGGCTGAACCAGCGGAACGCCGAACTCGGCTTGGAATTCCTCACCGCTCAAGGGCACGGGATGGGCGAAACGGTCCAGCCCCGGGGCGCCCGTCTGGTGGATCCGCTCGGCGGACTCGCCCAGCTGGGCAACCCTGCGCGCGGCCTGTGCCGTACTGACGCAGTGCTGGTCCGCGAGCTTGGTCACCGCGTGGCGGACCCGTTCATCGAGGGCGCCTTCGGTGACCTCGCCGCCATGCAGGTGGATCAGGCGGATGCCGCTGATCACCACCGGCGGCAGCACGTAGAGCAGTTCCCACCGGTCCCCCAGGACGACGACGGCGTCCGGCTTGAGCTCGGGCAGCAGCTTCGCCATCCCGGCGGACAGGGCCGCGCCGGTCAGCGACTGCCGCTCGGCGGACGGTTCTGCCAGGTACAGGCCCAGTTCGTGGTGGACGAACGTGTCGGGCGACAGCCCCGCCTCCAGGAGCCGGGCGTGCGCTGTGCCGTCAGGGAAACCGATGGCGGTCGCGACGTGAAGCTCCACTGCGGCATCGGCGGCCAGGGCGACCAGCACCGGTCCCAGCGGGAAGAGATCCGCCCGTGTGCCGGCGAACGCAAGAACCTTCATCTCAGGCGATGTCCCCGCCGGTTACGGGAGAACCGGCGGCGATGGCGCGCTTGGCCTGCTGCCCCACCACGAGGGCGGACGGCGACAGCCCGCCTTCGGGGCGCAGGATGGCAACGTCGTCGGCCGTGATGACGGCACCGGCCGGGATGTCGCGGACGGCATGGAAGGAACGGCGCACCAGCGTGGCGTTGGCTTCCTCGCTGGGCATCCGCCGCTTGTTCCCGTCCCCGAGCGCGAGGTGCGCTTCCCGGACAAAGCGCACGTAGTCTGCGAATTCCGCCCGCTCCAAGGATGCCGAGTGGTCCGGGCCGTTGCGGGTCTTGTCGGTGGTGATGTGCTTCTCGAGCAGCGTGGACCCGAGGGCGGTGGCGGCGATGGCCGTCACTGACCCCGGGGTGTGATCCGACCAGCCGACCTCGACGCCGAATTCCTGGCGGAGCGCGGGGATGGCCCGGAGGTTGGCTTCTTCCAGCGGTGCGGGGTACGCAGAGACGCAGTGCAGCAGCACGGTGGCCGGAGCCTTGGCAGTCGCCTCGAGCGCCGCGGCGATTTCCTCGCGGGTGCCCATGCCGGTCGAGACGATCATCGGGATGCCGAACTCGGCGATCGCGGCGAGGTACGGAGTGTTGGTGAGCTCTCCGGACCCGATCTTGAGCCCCGGGACACCCAGTTCCGCCAGCATCAGGGCGCTGTCGTAGTCGAACGGAGTGGAAAGGAAGGTGATGCCGCGTTCGGTGCTGTGGTCCCGCAACTCGGCCCAGGCGGACTCGGGCAGCGTGAGCCGGGCCAGCATCTCCGACTGGGACTCCGAGAACCCTGCAGCCTTCTGGTACGGCGTGGTGTCGGCCGATCCGGTGACCAGGGCCTCCGGCTTGAAGGTCTGGAACTTGACCGCGTTTGCACCCGTATCGGCGGCCAGGTCGATGAGTTCATGGGCCACGGCCACATCACCATCGTGGTTCACGCCGGCCTCCGCGATGATGAAGATCTCTTCGGAAGGGCCGATGCGGTGGCTGCCAAAAGTTACGGAGCTGGAAATCGGGTCATGAGTCAATTGGCTGGACCTTTCGTAGATACAAGTCGCTGTGCGGGCACTCCCACATATGTTGTCATACCGGCCAACGGCCGCGTCGCCACCGACCCTGCCCCCAGCACCGCGAAGTCCCCCACGGAAACGCCCGGCAGGATGCGGGCACCCGAGCCTAGAAACACCTGGATTCCCGTCACGGCGGCCCCCAGCAGGACGGCCCCCGGGGCGATGTGGGTACCGGCTCCAACCACCGCGTCGTGTTCGACGACGGCGCTGGTGTTGATGACCGCAGCGTCGCCGATCCGGGCCTGCGGACCCACATGCGCGTGCTCGCAGACCTGGCTGAGGGCGCCGAGGACAGCCGTGCTGTCCACGGTCGCGCTGCTGGCAACCAGCGGAGCGGCCAGTGCTGCAAAGCGGGCCTCGGCCAGGATCGCGTCCGCAATCTTGGAGCGAATGGCGTTGTCGCCGATCCCGACGGCGATCGCGAGGGAATGCCGGGCGGCGTAGTCCAAGGCCTCACCGTCGTCCCCGAAGCAGGCGGGAGTCTCGCCGTCGCGGCCCGCGAAAGCGGCGAGGTCGGGGACAGGGCCATCCGGGCGCGCACCCGCGGTGCCGAAGGCACGGTCGCTGAGGGCGGCGATCCGTTCGCCGCGGCCGCGGATGATGGCGGCCAGGCTGCGGCTATGGCCGGAGGCGCCGATGATGAGCCATGCCGTTTCCTTCGGGGATTGCCCATCCATTTATAGTCGCAGCGCCTTTGAGAATAGAGTTGCCAGATGACCTTTTCATCATACTTGGACGATTCTAAGGTGATGGCGAGCGTCGCCACGCCTGCCGCCCGGGCCCAAGCGGGCCGCCCGCTGCGTGCCCTTGTCCGCGGTACGGGCTCCATCGGGGCCCGGCACCTGCGTGTGCTGCACAGCCTGGGGGTCGAACAACTCTTTGCGTGGCCGGTTAGGCCCCCGTCGTCGGACCCGTCCGCACGCGCCGCCGACTACCCCGCCTCGGTCCAGCTGGTCCAGGGCTACCCGGACGAACCCCTTGACCTGGTCATCATCGCCACCGACACCAACCGGCACGTCGCCGACGCCCTCGAGGCGCTGGAACACTCCCCCGCTTCGATCCTGCTGGAGAAGCCGGTCGCACCGTCCGCGGAAGAAGCGCGCGCGCTGTTGGAGCATCCGCGGGCCAACACCATCACGGTCAGCGCACCGTTGCGCTTCCATCAGGGGCTGGCACTGACGGCGGATGTTCTGCCCCTGCTTGGCCGCGTGACCAGCGCCCAGGTGGTGTCCCAGTCGTGGCTGCCCTCGTGGCGGCCGGGCCGCGACTTCCGCAGCAGCTACTCGGCCCGCAAGGACGACGGCGGGGTCCTCCGGGACCTGGTCCACGACATCGACTACCCGGCGATGCTGCTGGGCGCCCCGGTTTCCCTTAAGGCCACCCTCGGGCACGGGATCCTCGGCATCGAGGCCGAAGAGTCCGCCGATGTGCTGTGGGGCGATGGTCCCTGCGTGCACCTGCGCCTGGACTACGTCACGCCGGTTAAAACGCGCAGCATCCGGATTGCGACCGAGCAGGGGGCAATCGGCTGGGACGCAGTAAGGAACGAAGTGACGCTGGACTGGCCCGCTTCCGCGGCGGAACCCGCCGGTTCGGTCCGTGCGGCGTTCCCGGCGGACGCCGACGTCGACATTGTGCTGGCGCGCCAGTCCCTTGCGGTGCTCGAGCGGGCAGGGACCGTCACCGGCCGCTCCATGGAGGCGTTCTCCCCGGCCGGCCTGGCCGAGGGGCTGCTGGCGGTCGCAATCTGCGACGCGGCCAGGCTGGCCTCGGCGACCGGCGGAACTGAAAAGGTACTGTGGTGATACCGCAATCCGGCCACGCACCATTGCGATCACACGACGAGGTTGAGAAATAACAATGAACGAAAAACCGTCCGCGCCCCGCGTTCTTGCAGTCATCCCCGCCCGGGGAGGCTCCAAGGGATTGCCCGGTAAGAACATCCGGCCGCTGATGGGCAAACCCCTGCTGGCCCACAGCGTGGCCCTCGCCGCCCTGCTGGGAGAGAACGTCCGTTGCATCGTCTCCACCGACGACCCCGAGATCGCCGAAGCCGCCCGCGCTGCCGGCGCGGAAGTCCCCTTCATGCGCCCAGCGGACCTCGCCAGCGACTCCGCCCCGATGAGCGTTGTCCTCCGGCACGCCCTGGAGGCGATGGAGTCACTGGACGGCACCACCTACGACATGGTCCTGCTGCTGGATCCCACCAGCCCCACCCGCACACCCGAGAGCGTTAACGAAGCCATCGCGACGCTCGGCGGCAGCCCCGAACTGGACGGCGTCGTCGCGGTCTCCGAGCCGTTCTTCAACCCGACCTGGGTGGGCGTCAAGCCGCAGACCGAAGGCGGCATCGAACTCGAGCGCTACTTCGCCGAGGGCACAGGTGTGGTGCGGCGCCAGGACGTGTCCCGGTTCCTGCGCATCAACGGCAGTTTCTACGTCTGGCGGGCCGAATTCATCCGGCGGCTGGAGAAGAGCTGGTTCGACGAAGGCCGCCACGGCTACGCCGAGATTCCCGAGACCCATGCCTTCAGCATCGATGACGAGAACGAATTCCTGCTGGTTGAAGCCGTCGTCTCCGCCGGTCTGGCCCCTCTCCCCGGCTTCGACGGCGCGGGTAAGAACTCCCGCCAGACCCTGGACAAGGACCACTCAGCATGAGCAGCGCGCAGAACCTCTTCTCCCTGACCGGCCGGACCGCGCTGGTCACCGGTGGGGCCGGCCCGCTGGGGAGCGTCCTCGCGGACGCCCTGGCGGCCCAGGGCGCGGACGTCATCATCTCCGATATCCACGAGCAGGCGTGCCAGGAGGTCGCCGCGGGCCTGCACGACCGCCACGGTGTGGCCGCCCGCGGCATCAGTTCCAACCTGCTCGAACCCGACGGCACCCGGAAACTAGTCGAGGCGATTGACGGTCCCCTGGACATCCTGGTGAACAACGCCGCCTTCACCGGGACCTCCGGGGTCCCGGGCTACGCCGTGCCGTTCGAGGAACAGACGGATGAGGCGTTCGAGCTGGCGTCCTCCCTGAACCTGCGGGCACCGTTTTCGCTGGCCCGGCAGCTGGCGCCCAAGCTCGCTGAAAGCGCGGGGGCATCGATCATCAATGTTTCATCGATCTACGGCATCGTCGCGCCGAACATGGGACTCTACGAGGGAACCCGGATGGGTAACCCGGCCGCGTATGGCGCCACCAAGGGCGGCATCGTGCAGCTGACGCGCTATCTCTCCACCGTGCTCGCACCCCGAATCCGGGTCAACGCCTTCGCCCCCGGCGGCATTGCCCGCGGACAGGACAGCGCCTTCACGGAACGGTATGAAAAGCTGACCCCGCTGGGCCGGATGGCCACCGAAGACGATTTCCGCGGCGTCGTGGCGTGGCTGGCCTCGGACGCTTCGCGTTACGTGACCGGCCAGACCATCGCCGTCGACGGCGGCTGGAGCGCCTGGTAGCCCAGGCACCCCGCCGCCCCGGGCCTTAGGGCCTCAACGGCTCCACGGCCGCCATCGCCGGCAGCTTCGGCAACGGCGAGGGCAGGTGCTGCAGCGGGTGGCGGATCCAGTGCCAGGGGGAGAGCCCCTTCTCGGTTGCGTGCGCGCCTTCGGGGACCTTCTTGAGGCCGAGCACGGTCTGCGCTTTGGTCAGGGGGCCGCTGGCCCAGTACTCCAGGAAGGGAACCACTGTGTGTGCGTCCCAGCCGAGCAGCCGGGACAATTCATGCGGCGTGCGCATGTCCCCGCGGCCCAGCTCTGCTTCGGCGATCGACGTCAGCACGTGCTGGGGCGTGGACTCGTCGTAGAACTCCGGCCACAGATCCCGCATGACCAGGCCCGGATCCGCGGCGGCGTTGGCGCCCAGCCGGAAGTCCGGACCGTAGATGGCGACGTCGGCCCCGCTGACCGCTGCGTACATGATGGAGGTCGACAGCCGGTTGGACACCACACGCTTCGCGACGGACATCATCCACAGGATCCGTCCGATGAACTGCGGGTCGCGGCGGTCCCCGGCACTAACCACGTCATGGCCGGCAGAGCGCCAGGCATCAAGGATCTCGTCGTTGTGGAGATCATCAATGTGGAGGCATACCGTCGCCGGGCCCTCCTTTTCGCGGACCAGCTGCGCGTAGGCGCCGTGGTCACCGTCCACCTTGAGCAGGGCCGTCCCGTGCAGCGGAAGTACGAGGGTTCGGTCGGTGCGTTCCGGGACGGCGCCGTTGGCGCGGGCGGCGTCAAGCAGGTAGAGGTACGGGGCGCCGATGGCGTCCAGCATGGGCGTGCCGTCGCTGAAGAAGTTGCCGGCGTCGTCCGGGCTCCAGCCGCGTGAAGAGCTGGTCCAGGAAAGCCGGCGCCGGGCCGGGCCCCAGCTGGCGAAGTCGCCGAACTGGGCCGTTACAGGGCTGCTGACGGTCCATCCGTGCTGGATGAGGCCGGACACGTGGCGGAGCCTGCGCGATCCGCAGTACAGGGCAAAGACGGCCGAGTGGCCGTAGTAGTGGTTCTGGATGTCCATGGGACTGAGCGGCACCTTAAGTTGTCGATCGGGATCACCACCGCCGCTCCCGGCGGCGGGCTCGGATGGTCAGGGCCTGACGGCGTGCGTGACCAGCTTGCGCAGGCCCGGCCACATTCCCTTCGAGACCACCTTCGGCGTCAGGGACACGGCGTTCAGCCGGGACGTGAGGTGCCAGCGCGCGGCGCGGGCGGCCGAGGACCAGCCCTTGGCGGTGAAGTCACGGACGCACTCGTCGAAGAACGCGCGCTCCTCGGCGAAGCGGCGGCCGTCCAGCGCCCGGACCGAGGAGTCGGACTCGCGGTGGCGGCGGTACTGGAAGCAGACGGTGTCCACGACGGCCATCTTGCCGCCGCTGAGGGTGATGTCGATGGCCAGCGCAAGGTCCTGGACGACGTCGTACTGGGGACGGAAGTCATGCTTCTTGATGGCGTCGGCGCGCCAGGCAACCGACGGGAAGTACAGCCAGTCGCCCACCATGAGGCTTTCCGCGATGGCTTCGCCGGCGACGATCGCTTCCGACGCCTTGCCGACCAGCTTGTGGCGGAGGAACTGCTTGACGGAGTCACCCAGCGGCTGGTAGACGGAGCCGTTCTCGTCGATCACCTCGACACCGGGCTGGACAATGCTGACTTCCGGGTCCTGGAAGGCCTTGCGGACCGTGCTGAGGTAGTTCGGCAGCATCAGGTCATCGGCGCCCATGATGACGACGATGTCGTGCTCAACCAGGCCCACGCACTTCTTGTAGTTGCCGTTGGCGCCGAGGTTGACCTCGTTCCGGTAGTACCGGACCCGGTCGTCCGCGGCCACGAGGCCGGCGAAGTATTCCGGCAGGGTGTCGTCCGGATAGCCATCGTCCACAATCGTGAAGCGGAAATCCTTGTCGTCCTGTGCGAGTACGGAGGAAACAGCAGCCTTCATCATGGCTACGTCCCCGTAGTACGGGAACATTACGTCAATTGTCACTATTTTCTTCTCTCGGTTGGCGGCACGGCGGAAGCCGTCTCGGCCCCGCCTGCCGTCGGCTGGATTGGTTTGGATTCCCGTTGGAGTCGTTCCACGGAGGATCGCAGGATGGCGACTTCTTCCGCAAGAATGCGGGTCTCATCCTCAAGGATGGTGAGTTCGCGGGAGACGTGCAGGCTGACGCCCACGAGCAGCAGGATCGCCAGCGCGAACAGCAGATTGGACGGAACGACGACGCCCACCAGCGCGGCCGCCCAGTTCAGGAGTCTGGGGAAGATACCCAGAATGATGGTCAGCGTGCCGATGACCAGCCACAGGATCGCGTACTTCTCCCGCAACCGGCCGTTGCGAAGCATTATGAGGACTACTGCCACCATCACGATGGACAAAATCAAGGAACCTGCAACGTTCATGCCTTAGGCACTTCCCTCTCCGGCAATGTCGCCGGACAGCGGCGCATGTAGTTCGGCCGCGCGCGGAGTCCGGCGTCGGGCCAGCGCGAAACACAGGACCAGGCCCGAGCGCGCGAGATAGATGGATGCTTTGATGGGCCCCTGGCTGGGGGTACCGGCCTGCCGTTCTTTCATTTCGACGGGCACCTGGGTCACGCGGCAGCCGGACTTGACCGCCACGACCAGCGAATCGATGGTGTCCCCCAGGTATTCGGCCGGGAAATGTGAAATGTACTGCCGCAGTGCGGTTTCGTTCGCGGCGCGGAACCCCGAGGTGACGTCCGTCAGCTGCGTTCCGGCGACCGCCGAGATGACCTTGGCGAGGAAGAACATGGCCCAGCGGCGGGGGCCCTTCGCTCCGTAGTTTCCCTTGCCGGCGAAACGGGCACCAATCGAGATGTCGGCATACTCCAGGCCGGCCAGAACACGGTCGATGTCGTGCGGATCGTGCTGGCCGTCCGCGTCCACCTGGATCACCGAGCTGTAGCCGTTGCGGAGGGCGTACTTGAATCCCGCCCGCATCGCCCCTCCGACGCCCAGATTAAAAGGCAGGCGGAGGACCGTGGCACCGGCTTCCCGGGCAATCCTCGGGGTGTCGTCCTTCGAGCCGTCGTCGACGACGAGGACATCATGCTGGGGGACTACAGCCAGGACTTTCCGGATGGTGTTGCCGATGGCCTCGGCCTCGTTCCAAGCCGGCATGACTATTAAAACGCCGGAACGCTGTGAGTTACCCATGGTTTGAAAGTATAGCAACGTGCCACTGCCGCCCCTTGCCCCGCTGTGCGCTGCCGCCCAGCGCGGCTCCGGCGCCCGCCGCCGGATTCGTGAGGCCGTCCGCATACTTGTAGGGTTGGCTCTGAACCTTAGGAGACTGGATCAATGACTTGGTGGGAAACGCTTCCTACGCTGGCAGCGACTGCGCTGGTTTACTTCCTTCCCGGTTTGATGATCCTGGCAGCTGCCGGTCTTCGCCGGTTGAACCTGGTGGCCCTGGCCGCCCCCGTATCGGCGTCCGTTTCCGGCATGACGGCCATCATGCTGCCGTACCTGAAGCTCCCTTTTAACCCGGTGAGCTACTTCGCCGTCAGCGTGCTCGCGGCGGCCGCCGTGGCAGTGTTCAGGCTGCTCCGCCGCCGACGCCGGTCGGCAGCCGGATCCGAGGCAGCCGGGACCCGGTTCACCGGCTTCCTGGGAGCAAACGTCCCGCTCTCCCCTGCGGACACCGGGATCTGGCTGGCCCGCCTGGCCATTCCCGCCGCCGTCCTCATCCCTGCCGCGATCATCAGCCTTCGCTACATCACCGGCTTCGGATCCCCGGACAGCTTCTCCGAGACGTTCGACAATATCTACCACCTCAACGCGGTCCGCTACATCGCCGATACCCAGAACGGATCGACGCTAACACTGGGCAACCTCACCGCCGCGTCCAAGGGCCTGTACCCGGCGGCCATGCACGACTCCATGGCGCTGGTCCTGATGCTCGGTGCCCCGTCGGTCATGGCCGTGGTCAACGTCGGAACCATCGTTACCGGAGCCATCGTCTGGCCGCTGGGCTGCGTGTTCCTGATCAGCCGGATCGTCGGCTACCGGCCGATGCCCCTGCTGGCGGCTGGAATCCTCTCCGCCGGGTTCAGCGGGTTCCCCTACCTCATGGTGGGCTACGGTGTCCTGTACCCGAACCACGCCGCCATCGCCCTGCTTCCTGCCGTGCTTGGGCTGGCCATCGAGGCCCTCGGGATGTCGCGCACTCCCCCGGGCTCGCCTCTGGCGCCTGTCCTGGCTCTTGCCGCCACCGTTCCGGGCCTCGCCCTCTCCCACCCCAGCACCTTCGTGGCGCTGCTCGGCTTCGCCACCCCCGTGGTGATCGGCCGCCTGATCCGTTCCTGGCTCGCTGCCAGGGAAGGGCTGGTCTCACGGCGGCAGCCGCGGTTCTGGCTGGCCTTCACGGTCGCTTACCTGCTCGCCACCACCGCTGTCTGGGTGGTCGCCCGCCCCAGCCTCAGCTCTGCCGGCTGGACCCCGTTCCAGACCAACGCACGGGCCATCGGCGAAATCCTCGGCAGCGCGCCCATGGGGACCACCACTGCCTGGGTCATGCTGGTCCTGACCATCGTGGGGCTGTACGTCATCGCACGCCAACTGCGACGCTACTGGTGGGTCGCCGGCATGTACGCCGCCGGCGCCGTGCTTTACCTGGTGGTTTCCAGCTGGAGCAACGGCTTTTTCCGCAATTTCCTCACCGGAGTCTGGTACACGGACAGCTTCAGGCTTGCCGCACTGCTCCCGGTGGTGACTCTCCCCGTCGTCGTGCTTGGCGCCGAATGGGTGATCTGGCGCGTCCGCGCCCTGACCGGCGCCCTGATCGCGACCGCGAAGGAACGGCCGGCAGCCCTTCCCCGGGCAGCCTCGGGCATGATCGGCCGGCTGCCGGCGTCCTCGGGCATCGCGATGGGCTGCGTGGTACTGCTGGCCCTTGGCCTCGGCGCCCAGGGCGGAACCCTCTCCACGGTCCAGAACCGCATCAGCACCATCTTCACCACGACGCCGACGGCCTCGCTGCTGTCGACCGACGAGGTCTCACTGCTCAACGAAGTGGCGGCCATTGTGCCCGAGGGCGACGTCGTGGTGGGCAACCCCCGGACCGGCGCCTCGCTGGTTTATGCCTTCTCCGGCCGCCGCGCCCTGGCCCCGCATATCTTCGGCATCCGCACCCCGGAGGAACAGCTCCTCCTTGACCACTGGGACGAAGCCGCCTACAACGCCGCAGTATGCCCGGCGATCAAGTCGCTCAAGGCCTATTGGGCACTCGACTTCGGCAACACCGAGATCACCCCGCGTGCCGAGCCGCTCGTGGGCGTCCGCGACCTGACGGACAACACCGCCCCGGGAGTAAAGCTCGTCAAGGCCGTGGGCAGCGCCCGCCTTTTCCGCGTGACTGCCTGCGGGTAGCGCCCTGCCAGCAAAAGAGCCAGGCCGGGGACGATGTCCCGGCCTGGCTCTTCGCTTTCCTGCGTACTACTACTTTCCGTACTACTTTCCTGCGTACTACTTGCCTGCGCTGCGCTGCTGTTCATAATAGGCCGCCTTCGCCAGTTCCGGAACAATGTTCCGGCCGGCCCAAGCGACTCCCAGCGCGGAGCCGGACCGCAGGGCCTGATCCTCGATCCCCGCAGCATAAAACAGGGAGGGCTGCTTGGCTGTCGTCAGCGCCGGGATCTTGCCGCCCGCACGCAGGGAGGCCATGTCGTCCTGACTGATGGAGGCCACCAGGATGTCCGCGGTGAGTTCATCGGCGCGTTCGTGCGGCCACACGTAGGCGACCGGCGACTTCTGCCCGCCGGTGGCACGGCCTTCTGCCTTGACCTTGGCCAGCGCCGGGGCCGGAGCGAGACCGAAATCCTTCAGCACGCCCAGCACCACGGAATCGTCAGGATAGACCTGGATGTCGGCGCCGTCCGCGGACGACGCCGCCGCGAACAGGACGGTGGTTCCCTTGAGTCCGGCGTAGTCACGGACCGAATCCCTGACCGCCCCCTCGGTCTTGGCCTGCAGCTCGGAGGCAGCGCTGCTACGGCCCAGGACCTTTCCGATAAGTGCCGACCGCTGGCGCCAGTCACGGCCCGAATCCGCCGACTCGGAGAGCACTACCGGCGCGATCTCCGAGAGCTTGTCGTAGTCGGCGCGGGTGATGCTGCCGCCGACGGCCAAAATGACATCCGGATCAAGATTGCGGATGTCATCGAGCGGCATCGCGACTTTGTCATTGAGGAGGAACGGAGGGGCGCCGTCGATGTCCCGCATCGCGTCGGTGAACCACGGCGACGAGGCGGAGCCGGAGATCCCCACCGGGGCCAGACCCAGCGCGGCCGCCGTGTCGGCGTCTGCGCTGCTCAACGCCACGACGCGCTTGGGCGGCGCGGCTACCGTCGTCGTCCCGTAGCTGTGGGTGAGGCTCAGCGGAAACGCGCTGGCTGAGACCTCGACTGCGTCACTGCCCTTGGTCGAGCTGCAGGCGGGCAGCGCCAGGGGCAAGGCAACAATGGCGGCGAGGAATCCGCGCCGGCCGACCACCTTGCCGGTCGTTGGTCCATTCGGCGGCGTCATGGCCATGTTTGAATCCTCAGTATTTCGGTGGTGGACAATGGTGCGGGCCCGCTGGACAGGTCCGAGTGTATCGCGTGCAAAAAGGGCGGCCCGTTTACCTGCATGCGGTCAGTTTCAGGAGTTTGGCCTCGCCGTGCTGGTCGACCACCTTGGCCACGCCGGCCTTCTCAAGGTCGGCCAGGCCGGGCGCGGGGTGGTGCTCGTTATTGATTTCCTGGGTGCCGAAGTCCAGGACGTAACCGATGCCGAGCCGCGACACCGCGGGGCAGACGTCAGGGTCCGTCTTGGCGTTCCGCAGCCGGGCCAGGATGGTCTTGTCATCCGGGCTCTCGTTGCTGGTCAGGATGTGAAGTTGCATGGTGCGCCGGCCGGCCAGGGCGTAGGCCAGGGCGCTGCCGTTTCCCGGGTTCGAGGCGATGACCTCATCCGCCGGAACGTACTGGTCCAGCTCGGCCAGGACGGCGGCTTCATCCGAGGTGAGCAGCGGCGACTCCGCCGTCAGCGCATAGCTGCCGCGGGCCAGTGAGACCATGTCCGGAACGCTGCCCAACTGGGTGAGGACCACCAGCACCACGGCGCCGGCTGCCGACACGGTCGCCTTCACTGGCTTGCGGGACAGCAGCGGACTCCGCGACGGACCGGCGTCGCCGACGCCGGCTGCACCCGCGCCGGCCACGGCGAGCCGGGACCGGAGCCATGTCCAGGCGGCGGTTGCCCCGACGGCGGCCGGCACTATCACCGCCACCGGCAGCAGGGCGGCCAGCCGGTAGCTGTCGCTGTACCAGGTGCCGGAGAGCAGGTAGCGCAGCCGGCCGGCGGGGAAGCTGGAGACGGCCACAAAGAGCAGCGCCGCGATGAGCAGGACGCCGATCAGCCACCAGTTGCGCCGCTTGCGGGCGGCCAGGACGACGCCGACCACCGTGAGTAGCGAGATTGCGACGGCGGGCGAGGTGCCCAGGGGCGCATTGCCCGCCACTTGCAGCAGCGCCCGCGGGATGGACTGAACCGGCGGCCAGAAGGCTGCCGCGAAGGATGGCCTGGCGAAAACCCAGAGGCCCAGCGCCGCCGCGCCTCCGACCAGGAGGGCGGCGCTCCAGGCGGCGGCCTTCGCCTTGTTCGCCGCCCAGTCCCGGCGCCATTTCAGGATCGAAACCACGTAGACGTACAGCACGGCGGGAGCCAGGAACGCCAGGAAGGCCAGGAAGGTGCTGGGGTGCGCCTGGGCAACGCCGGCCGAGGCGAGCCCCAGCACGACCAGTGGCAGCGGTCCCCGAAGCTCCGGAACTGCTGAAAGCCCCAGGGCCTGCACGCCCAGCGCGAGCAGGGCCGGCAGCAGGGACAGCGACAGCAGGTTCGGATAGAGGACACCGAAGTGGATCATGAGCAGGGGAAACGCTCCGAACCCGGCGGACAGGATGCCCGCGATGAAGGCGGCGTCCCTGCGCTGGCCCAGGGCCTGCTGGCAGAGGTAGACGCAGCCTAGGGGCCATGCGATGGACGCGATGGCGATGTTGCCGGCGTTGACCGCGACGGGGACAGAAGCCATGGAGGTCTCGGCGATCAGCGAGATGAACGCATGCCAGCCCGCCGGATAGAACGAGCCGCCGGTCATGGCGCCGAGGGTCAGCGACGACGCCTGGCCGGTGTCCTCAATAAAGCGGATGGCATTCAGGTGGAAGATGTTGTCGAAGGTCTGGGAAATGTGCTCCGGGGACCCGATGACCTCCACCATCCGCGCACAAATGATGATGCCGCCGAGGCCGGCACCGCCAAGGGCCCACCAGAACCGCGGATCGATCCGCCGCTCCGTTTGAAGCCCGCGCCATCGTTCCGGCAGCACGTGCCGGAGACCCACGGCCGCGAGGACAGTGACGGCGGTCAGGCCGGCGACCGGCAGAAGCGACCACGGGACTTTCAGGAACGGGGCCAGCAGGCCCGCAACGGACACCAGTGCGATTGAGAGCACCGGTGACAGCGCGGCAACGGCAAATGCCCGGAAGCCGAGGGCACGCCCGAGGACCAGTCCGGGCACGACCAGCACCAGGACGGCCGTCAGTACCGCGGGCAGGCTCGCAAACCAGGACATCTGTGGCAACTCCTCAAGAGATGGGGCGGCGGACGGCGGACTAGGACGCCGCGGCCGACCGGCGTCGCAGTTCCGTCACGACTTCAGCGACCGGTCCGTCCAGGACGACGTTGCCGTGCTCGAGGAGGACCCCCCGTTCGCAGACGGTGGAGACAAGGTCGAGGTCATGGCTGACGACAAAGAGTGTCTTCCCTGCCTCCGCCAACTCCTTGATTTTCGCGATGCACTTGCGCTGGAACGGTTCGTCGCCGACCGCAAGGATTTCATCGATCAGGAAGATCTCCGGGTCCGTGTGCACGGCAATCGAGAAGGCGAGACGCAGATACATTCCCGAGGAGTAGAACTTCACCTCGGTGTCGATGAACTCCCCGATTTCGGCGAATTCAACGATCGAGTCGAACATCTCGTTGATCTGCTTTTCCGTCATGCCCAGGATGGCACCGTTCAGGTACACGTTGTCCCGTCCGCTGAGGTCGTGGTGGAAGCCCGCTCCGACCTCGATCAAACCGGCCACCCTCCCCCGCGTCCGGACGGTACCGGCATCGGGCTGCAGCACGCCGGAGATGAGCTTGAGGAGCGTCGATTTGCCCGAGCCGTTGAGGCCGAGCAGCGCCACGGTCTCCCCCTGGTGGACGTCCAGGGAGACGTCCCGCAGCGCGTCGAAAACCTTGTACATGTCGCCCTTGCGCCCGCGGACAAACCAGACCAGCGCTTCCTTCAGGGACCTGGTGTGCCGCAGCACGAACTTCTTGCGCACGTCCGTGCACGTAATCGCCAGCATTTTTTCCTGCATGACTTTCACAGCTCCTGGGCAAAACGGACGGAAAGCTTGCGGAAGACCAGCTGGCCGATGAACAGGATCACCAGCGAGACGCCGAGCGCCACCGGCGCCCAGACCGAAGCGAGCCCGTGCATGACCGGGGCGGCCGCGACCTGGTCGGCGTTCAGGGTCGGGTACCAGAAGCCCCAGTGGAAGATCTCCACCGCGACGGTCATCGGGTTCAGCTGGTACAGGAAGAAGTACGGGCCGAGGGCCCGCTCCACCATGGTCCAGACGTACAGGACCGGCGAGGCCCAGGTCACGATCATGAGGATCATGTCGACGATGTTTTCCGAGTCCCGGAAGTACACGTTGGCGGCTCCGAAGAGGAGTCCCAACCCGGTGGCCAGCACGCCGACGATGATGAAGGCGAGGACCACGGCGGCGAGCTGCAGGATGCTCGGGGCCCAGCCCGCCATCAGGCAGGCACCGATGAGCACCAGCGTCTGGGGCAGGAAGTGGATGGCGGATACCAGCAGCGTCGAGACCGGAAACAATTCACGCGGCAGGTAGATCTTCCGGATCAGGTCCCGGTTGTCGACGATCGAACGGGTCGAGTTGCCAAGGACCTCAACGAAGAAGTTCACCAGGATGATTCCGGAGAAAAGGTAGATCGCGTAGTTCGGGGTGCTGCCTTGGAGGTTCAGGAAGATGCCAAGCGCCACAAAGTAGACCAGGAACTGCATCAGCGGCTTCACATAGGACCACAGCAGCCCGAGGACCGAGCCGCGGTAGCGGACCTTGATTTCCTTGCGCACCAGGAGCTTGAGCAGGAACCACTGGCGGAACACGTCCCGCAGCCCTCCCCCTTCGCCGGGGGTGGTCAGCGGGGAAACCACTGTTCCGCCACCGGATGGAGTGGCGGTCATATCTTCGCCTCTCCCCTCTCCTGTTCCTTGACCGCGACAGCCTCGAAGGTTTCCCGCCAGGCCGCCTGGCCGGTGAACCCGGGCAGCGCGTCCTTGTACCGGCGGGCGTTGTTGTCCCATTCGGCCATCAGCTTCATGTGCAGCCTGACCGTCCGCAGGAGCATGCTTCCGAACTGCTTCCGGTCACGCTTGTACCAGGACGCGCCGCTGCCGTCCGAGGAGGACACGAGGGCAGAGTCGAGTGCCGCGAGCCGCCACCAGCGCGCCTCCACAGCCGGGACGGCCACTTCGGGATTCGTCATTGCGTCCTCGCGGACGGGACGCAGCTGGCGCAGCAGCCCGGTGACCGCGCGAACCAGCGATTCCGCCACGTAGTTCGGTTCGTGTTCCGCATCCACTTCACCGGAGCGGAGGACACGCGGGAACGAGTGCAGGTCCGGAGTGATCCGCGCGTCGGTGAAGTCGGCGCGGGTTTTCCGCACCCAATCCAGCCTATCCGCGATAGTCGCGTGAAGGTGCTCGGGTCCGCTGAGCACGTCCTCGAGCGCCTTGAGCCGGACTTCAACGGCGGAATACTGCATCGAGATCAGGTGCCGGACATCCACCGCGATGCTTTCGAACGGCATCCGGCCGCCCTTTTTACGCGGTGAGTGGCTCAGCGCCGCCACCCAACGGTTGCGCTGGTGGTAGTAGGCCTGCCAGTCGATGGTGTCGTCTTTTTCGCTCCAGGGCATGTGCCAGACGGCGGCGCCGGGCAGGGTCACCGTGGTGATGCCGTGTTCCTTGGCGCGGATGCCGTATTCGGCGTCGTCCCACTTGATGAAGACGGGGAGGGCGTAGCCGACCTCGCGGACGATCGAGGTGGGGATCATGCACATCCACCAGCCGTTGTAGTCGACGTCGATCCGGCGGTGCATCCAGGGCGTGGTGCGCAGGTTGCTGGCGCCGAAGTCGTGGGCCTCTTTGGTGTTCACGGCGGGTCGCCAGAAGTAGCGGGCGTCGTCGACCTGCTCGCCGTAGGTGTGCAGGACCGAGCGCTCGTACAGGTTGAACATGTGCCCGCCCACGATGGTGGGCGTCCGCGTGAAGTCCGCGAAGCTAACCGCGCGCAGGATGCCTTCGGTTTCGATGCTGACATCGTCATCGAGCAGCATGACGTACTTGCTGCGCCCATCCTTCAGCGTCTCGTCCATGCCGCGCGAGAAGCCACCGGAGCCGCCGATATTGCCCTGCTCGATGATCTTGAGCCGGTCCCCGAGAATCGCCGCCTGCTCCTCGAACTGCGGCTGGGCGCGGACCTTGTCGGTCCCCTGGTCCACCAGGATGAAGCGGTCCAGGATCTTGACGACGTCGGCGTCCCCGGCCAGCGTGCCGATGTGGCGCAGCGCGTAGTCAGGCCGGTTGAAGGTGGTCACCGCGATAGAGAGGGTGCCGGGCACGAACCCTTCGGGTTCGCGGACGGACCACCCGGCACTCCTGAGGGTTACCGGGGTGCCGTGGGCCACGAGGTCGAACCAGTACCAGCCGCCGTCGACGAACGACTTCAGCGGCAGGTCAAAGGTGACCTCTCCGCCTTGCGAGGCGTGGGTGCTGTCCACCCGGTTCGCCGTGCCGCGGGGGCTGGAACGGTAGACAATGACCGTTGCCTCGGCGTCGACGTCGACCGTCAGCCGTACCGTCTCCACGGCGGTGTGGTTCCGCCAGTAGCTGGCGGGGAACGCGTTGAAATAGGTTCCCAGCGAAACCCTCCGGAACTCCGGCAGCGTCATGCTGTTGCGGCCGGTGATGAAGCCGGAGTGCTGGGGCGAGGTAGCCGGAACCGTCGGGGGCGCCGAGATCCGACCCCGCCGGAGGGCGCGCTTGGACAGCTGCACCACGCGCTGGACCGGGTTGAAATCGACGTACAGCGGAAGGACGTCGGTGTCGCCGTCGACCGGCAGCACGACGCGGTGGACAGTCCGGAAGGGGCGCTGGTCTTCAGCCCGTGTCGATGCGTCCACGGCTACGCTCATGCGTCCACTCCTCCGCTTTCAATCTTGGCGCCGGCCTCGAAGTGGGGGCGGATTTTGTTCTCGAACATGGTCAGGGCGGAACCGATGGCCATGTGCATGTCCAGGTACTTGTAGGTGCCCAGGCGCCCGCCGAAGAGCACGTCCCGCTCGGCGGCCGCGAGGTCGCGGTACTTGAGCAGCCGTTCGCGGTCGGCGGCGGTGTTGATTGGGTAGTAGGGCTCGTCGCCCTTCTCGGCCGCGCGGGAGAACTCACGCATGATGACGGTCTTTTCCGTCTGGTACTCGCGCTCGGGGTGGAAGTGGCGCGGCTCGATGATGCGGGTGTAGGCGACGTCGTCGTCGTTGTAGTTCACCACGGAGGTGCCCTGGAAATCCCCGACGTCGAGCACCTCCTCTTCGAAGTCGATGGTGCGCCAGGAGAGGTCGCCCTCGGCGTAGTCGAAGTAGCGGTCCACCGGTCCGGTGTAGACGACCGGGATGTTGCCGACGACCTTGTCCTTGCTGTACTCGTGCGACTCATCGAAGAAGTCGGTGTTGAGCCGGACCTCGATGTTCGGGTGCTCGGCCATCTTCTCGATCCACGCGGTGTAGCCGTTCGTCGGCAGGCCCTCGTACTTGTCGTTGAAGTAGCGGTTGTCGTAGTTGTAACGCACCGGGAGCCGGGAAATGATGCCCGCGGGCAGGTCCTTGGGATCCGTCTGCCACTGCTTGCCGGTGTAGTGCTTGATGAACGCTTCGTAGAGCGGCCGGCCGATCAGCTGGATGCCCTTGTCGTTCAGGTTCTGCGGGTCGGTGCCCGCGAGCTCTCCGGCCTGTTCCTTGATCAGGTCCTGGGCCTGGCCCGGGGTCAGGTTCGCACGGAAGAACTGGTTGATGGTGGCCAGGTTGATGGGCAGGGAGTAGACCTCGCCCTTGTGGACGCCGTAGACCTTGTGCACGTAGTTGGTGAACGTCGTGAAGCGGTTGACGTACTCCCAGACGCGTTCGTTGGAGGTGTGGAAGAGGTGGGCGCCGTACCGGTGGACTTCGATCCCGGTCTGCTCCTCCTTTTCGCTGTAGGCATTGCCGCCAATGTGGTGGCGGCGGTCGATAACGACGACCTTCAAGCCCAGCTCAGTGGCGGCCTGTTCTGCGATTGTCAGGCCGAAAAAGCCCGACCCTACGATGACGAGGTCAGCGGTCACAAAATCTCCTGGTTCGAATGTGGGCAGCGCAACGTTGTGCATTGTCTGCTGCTCTAGACTACCGAGGCTTTTGCCGGAGCCACGAATCGCGGCGCCCGCCACGGTGTGCCGCCGGAGCTGTCCGGTCCCGAGCCGCACCTGGTTGCCCCCGGCGGGTCTTTTCCACATCGGCTCCTTTTCCACATGGCCGGATTCGATGGCCTGCCGGCCCGGGGCCCTTCCCTAGCGTGGGTTTAGCGCGCGTCCCAGCGCCTGACCGCAGGAAGGAGGCCCCCGGTGTTGCTGCAGTGCACCCTGGTCCGTGGACCCGTCGCGGCACAGCCGGGGATGCCCGTGGAATTGTCCATCGAACTGCCGGCGGGCTGCCCCGGCGCGGAACTGGAGTCAGCGGTGGCCCGGAAGTACGGCACGGTCCGGCTGACGGTGGCCGGCTCTCCTCTCGACGCCCTGACCGCCGGCAGCGCCCCGCTGGTCAACGGCGCCGTCCTGATCGACGGCGCCGGTGCCGGTCCGGCCTCCGACGGCGGTTCCGTCTCCGGCGCGGCCTTGCTGCTGGCTGTGCTCAGCGGACCAGGCGCCGGGACGGTACTTCAGCTGCGCCGGGGCCGCTACCTCTTGGGCCGCGCCGGCACGGAACTCGTGCTTCCCGATCCCGAACTGTCCCGCGAACACGCCCGGCTGGAGGTTACCGATTCCGCGGTCACCCTGGTCGATCTGGGCAGCGCCAACGGAACCACCGTTGACGGCCGTCCGGTGAAGAGCGGCCGGGTCACGAGCGACTCCGTCATCGGCTGCGGCCAGTCCACCCTGGGCCTGGTGTTCCGCGCCGGGCGGTGCGGCGACGGGGCCGGAGGTGCCGGGGCCGGAAGTGCCGAGGCCGGCACTGACACGACGGAAGCACTGCGGATCCCCAATCCGGGCTCCCCGGCCAACCGCGCCGTGCTTCTCCTCACCGCGGTCCTGCCCTTGGCCGTGGGCGCCGCACTGGCCGTCGCCACTGGCATGTGGATGTTCCTGGCATTTTCCGCGGTTTCCGGAGTGGCCGTGCTGGTACCGGCGCTGTCCGGCCGAAGACGGCGCCGTGAGCTGAAGGCGGCCGTAGCGACCGCGGCGGACGCGGACCGCGATCGACGACGCCGGGCCGCGCCGTCTGCCGCCGCTCTGGTCACCGACGCCGGGCCGCCGGAGTCCAGCGGTGCAGCGGAGGTTGAACCCGGGCCCGTGTGGCTGCGGCTCGGGCTGGCCCCGGGGAGGGCGAGAATCCGGTTAGACCCGGACGATCCCGGGTTCAGCGCCCCGCCCGTGGGCCCCGTCCCCGTGTGCCTGGACCCCTCGGCCCCGACCGAACTCCGGGGCCCGGCAGACTCCCTCGCGGGGCTGATCCGCTTCCTGGTCATGCAGCTTGCGAGCTACCCCCGGGCAGGCCGAACCCGGGTGCTGCTGCATGGCCCGGCGGCGTCCCTGCCCCTGGCGGCCCGCTTCCTGGCGCGGGTTTCCCTGTCCGCCAGTGATTCAATGACCGCCGCGCACCTTGCCGCCGGCCCCGGCCCAGGCTGTGACCGCGGCGTGCTGATCATTGTCGCGGACACCGGAGGCGCCTCGGCGCTCTGCGCTGCGGCAACTCCGAACGGCTGGCAAGTACTCTGCTGTTCCGCTGCTGAGCAGACCGGTGCCGGCCGCCAGTCAGTCGTGCTCGGCGAGCGCCGAGCCTTTCTCTTCTCTGGCACCGCGAAAACCGCCTTTGCCCCCGACCTTGTTCCGGAAGACGTCTTTGACCGCTTCTGCCGGAACCGGAGCCAGCATGAAACCGCCACAGACAGCGAAACTGGGCAGATCCCGGACGATTGCCGCCTGGCCGACTTCCTGCCGCTCTCGGCCGCGGATGTGAAACAGCGTTGGGAATCCGTGGGCCGGTCGCTGATGCGGGGGCTGTCCGTTCCTGTTGGCCGCGCGGCATCCGGGCCGCTCCACGTGGACCTGCAGGCGGACGGCCCCCACCTGCTCGTGGCGGGAACCACGGGCTCCGGAAAATCTGAGTTCCTGAGGACTCTGGTGGCCGGGCTGGCGGCCAGCTACCCGCCGGACCTGGTTAACCTGCTGTTTGTCGATTTCAAGGGCGGCTCCGGGCTAGGGCCGTTGACCGGGCTGCCGCATTGCGTCGGCATGCTGACCGATTTGTCGAGCCACGAAGTGGAGCGCACTCTCGCCTCGCTCCGCGCCGAGGTCCGCCACCGGGAGGAGTTGCTGGCCGCGGGCGGCGTGCCTGAACTCACCGCCTACCAGGCACACGCCCTCGATACCGCCCAGGCGCCAGCCCTGCCGGCGCTGCCCCATCTGGTCCTGGTGATCGACGAATTCCGGATGCTGGTGGAGGAGGCGCCCGCCGCGCTAAGGGAGCTCATGCGGATCGCAGCCATCGGGCGCTCTTTGGGGATCCACCTCGTAATGGCCACGCAGCGGCCGCAGGGGGCGCTCAACGCGGACATCCGAGCCAACGTCACAAGCAGCATCGTCCTGAGGGTCCAGTCGGAGCTCGAGTCTTCCGACGTCATGAACTCGCGGCTCGCCGCCGCCATTCCGCTGGGGTGTCCGGGGCGCGCCTACCTCGTGCGCGGAAGCGGGAGACCCGAGGAATTCCAGACCGCCGCCCTGGCGGCCCCCTCGCCCCCTGCGGGCACCGTCGTGACGGTCACGGAAGCCGCGACCCTGCTGCAGCGGAGACCCGCTGGCCTCCAGCCCCGCACGGATCGGGCCGTTGCTCCCAACCCGCAGCAGGACGTTTCTCGCCTGGTGCGCCTGACATCACGGCTGTGGGCGGAGGACGGCGGCGCGCTCCCCCGGCGCCCGATAGCGGAGCCGCTGGCGGGATCGCTGCCGCTTCCCCGCCACGCGGCCGGCCCCGCCGCCGCGGGGCCCGCGCGCGGGCTGCTGCTGGGGATGCTTGATGTGCCGGAAGAGCAGCGACTTCGTGAGCTCCGCTGGTGTCCGCTCGGCCATGGCCATCTGGTCCTCGTCGGCGGCGCCCGGGGCGGGACGCCGGCCGGGCTGGCAGGTGCCCTGAGTCTCACAGTGGACCGGCTGTTGGACAGCGCGGCCGAATCGCACCTGTATATCCTCGATGCGGATGGCTCCCTCCGCGGTGCAGCCGCCTCGCCCAGAGTCGGCGCATGGACAGGCGCCCACGAGCTGCGTCGGGCTGTCCGGGTACTCGAACGGCTGGCCGAGGAGATCCGCAGCAGGCTGGCCGCTCCCCGAACAGCGGACACCCCGGCGCTGGTTCTTGTACTGAACAACTGGGGGTCGTGGGTATCAGCATTCCGGGCCGGCCCTCTGGCCTGGGCCGAGGACATCGTCCACGACATCATCCGCGACGGCCCCGCGGCGGGCGTTGCGGCCGTCGTATCCGGCGAGCGCGAACTCGTGGCCGCGCGGTTCTTCGCTGCGCTTCCCAACCGCATCTTCTTCCCCGCCGGGTCGACAGAGGAAACCCGGCACGGCTGGCCGCGACTGCCGGATATTCCGTCGATCCCCGGCAGGGTGGCCGTCGCCGGTCCCTTCGCCGAAACCTCCCCGCACGCAGCCCAGCTCTACGGGCCGGCGGATGCAACATCCAGGCCGCGCACCACCGTGCCTCTAAGCGAGAGCCCCACGGCCCGGCCGTTCCGCGTCGAGCCGCTTCCGGCAAGAGTGACCGTCGCCGAGGTCCGGGCCCGAATCGGCCCGGAGTCTCCGCAGCAGGCACCCCCGGCAAAAGGCGTCCGGCTCTGGATCGGGGTGGGCGGGGACGAACTCGAACCGGTCGGTGTTCCGCTGCCACCGGCCAGCGTTCTTGCCGTCCTCGGCGGACCGGCTTCGGGGAAAACGTCCCTTGTCCGGGCGTTGCCGGATCTCAATCCCTTCGCGGACTGGCTGCCGCCCGCGGTGGGAAGCGATCCGGCCCGGCAGTGGTCCGCCGTCCTGGAGCGGGCGCGCACCGGACAGCTCGACCACGCGGCCATCGTGGTGGTTGATGACGCGGATCTCCTGGGCCTGGACGCCAACCTGCGGCTGTCGGAGCTCAACTCCTTGGGCTGGACGGTCGTGCTGACCGCGGGCTACAGTCCCGCGATCCAGCAGCGCGTGCCGCTAACGCTCCAGGCCCGCGGCCAGGGCAGCGGGATCCTGATCGGTCCCCGGAAACTGATGGACGGCGACCTTCTCGGTGTCCGGTTCGAACCGGAGCCCAGCCCGCCGCCCGGCCGCGCCCTTGTCGTGGTGAATGGCCGGACCTCGGCCGTGCAGCTGGCGGTCGCGGAACCGCCGTAGGCCGGACTTGCGTCTGTCCCGCGCGCCTACAGGGCCCGGCTTGAACCGCCCGGCCGGGACGCGAACGCAATGACCCGCTTGTCGAACAGCAGCACGATGGCCAGGGCCGCCGGCAGCAGCATGGCGAGTCCGGCCAGGGGGTAACCGCCGGTGAGGGTCGGGAAGCCGATGGTGAGCATGAACAGCTGGGCCACCAGCGCTCCGGCCCTGGGCCAGCGGTACCCGCGGAAGAGGAAATGGCTCACGGCAAAAAGCCATGCCGAGAACGCCAGCAGCAGACCGAGGGTGAAGACCGCGCCCCAGAAGGACAGGACGGGTGCACCGGTCAGCAGCTGGAATCCGTACCAGCCTGCGGCCACCAGCAGCGCCGCGGCCTCCAGGGCTGTGACGACCGATACGACGGTGATTCCGGCAGGTCTGGCGGCGGGAGCCGGCACCGGGCCGCCTGCCTCTGGACCGCCGGGCTGCGGGTCAGCGGGATCTGCGGGGTTCACTGGGGGTCTTGACACACTGGCACCCTACCGGACATAGTCAAACAGAATTGGGGGTTCCGCCAGGCAATGTGACGCATCGCTCACGATTTGGCGGCATTTGTTCGGCAAATACCCCTTGTTTACACAGCGTTAACATGACACGCTTAATCCAGATGACCGAGGGGGCCCACAGGGCCCCTTTCTTATGAAGCCTCTAGTGAATAATTTCACAAGAGGCATTTAACGAATTCCCAGGAATGGAGTTACTGATCAGCATGGATTGGCGTAACCGCGCAGCGTGCCTTGACAAGGACCCGGAGCTGTTCTTCCCCGTCGGAAACACCGGCCCCGCACTCCTGCAGATCGAGGAAGCAAAAAGCGTCTGCCGGCGCTGCCCCGTTGTGGACACTTGCCTCCAGTGGGCCCTCGAATCGGGCCAGGACGCGGGCGTCTGGGGCGGCATGAGCGAAGACGAACGCCGCGCCCTGAAGCGCCGCGCGGCCCGCGCCCGCCGCGCCTCCTGATTTTCAGCCTTCGGGCGACCCAATCAGCAGTGGCCTCGGACCGACTGGTCCGAGGCCACTGCTTGTTTAAGCGCCGCGTCTAACGCCGCGTCGTGGCCGCCCTTAGCGTGTGGCGAGGCTCAAGACCACCTGCACTGCGGTTCCGCCGCCCTCCCGCGGCTTCCATTGGATGCTGCCGCCGAGCTCGCTCGTCACGAGGGTGCGCACAATCTGCAGCCCCAGGCCTTCGGTGTAGGAGCCGGCCGGCAGCCCGACGCCGTCGTCCGCCACCGTCACGGTGAGCAGTTCGTCACCGTCCTCGCTCTCGGAGCGGTCGGCGATCAGCCAGACCGTCCCGGCCCTGCCCTCGAGCCCGTGCTCGACGGCGTTGGTCACGAGTTCGTTGATGACGAGGGCCAGCGGCGTTGCGAAGTCGCTCGGCAGCTCCCCGAACAGCCCGGAACGCTGGGTCTTCACTTGCTGCGAGGGCGAGGCAACCTCGGCTGACAGGCGGAACTGGCGCCCGATCAGCTCATCGAAGTCGACGCTCTGGGTCAGGCCCTGCGACAGCGTTTCGTGGACCAGGGCGATGGTCGCGACCCGCCGCATCGCCTGTTCGAGTCCCTGTTTGGCCTCGTCGCTGACCATCCGGCGCGACTGCATGCGCAGCAGCGCCGCCACGGTCTGCAGGTTGTTCTTGACCCGGTGGTGGATCTCGCGGATGGTGGCGTCCTTCGTGACGAGTTCCATTTCCCGCCGGCGCAGCTCCGAGACATCGCGGCAGAGCACCAGCGCCCCGAAGCGCTGCTGTTCGTCCCGCAGCGGGATGGCCCGGAGCGAAAGGCTGACGCCGCGGGACTCGATCTCGCTGCGCCACGGCATTCGCCCAGTCACCACCAGAGGCAGGGTCTCGTCGACCATGCGGCGGTCCCGCAGCAGCCCTGCCGTGACTTCGGCCAGTGACCGGCCCTCCAACGATTCGCCGTCGCCGAGCCGGCGGAAGGCGGAGACGCCGTTGGGGCTCGCGTACTGCACGATCCCCTCGGCGTCGAGCCGGATTAGGCCGTCGCCGACGCGGGGGGCGCCCCGTCGCGATCCGGTGGGCGAGGCAAAATCCGGCCAGAGTCCCAGGGTGCCCATCCGCAGCAGGTCGTAGGCGCACTGCCGGTAGGTCAGTTCCAGCCGCGACGGCATCCGGGAGCTGGAGAGGTCCATGTGCGAGGTCACGATCGCGAGCGTCCGGCCGTTGCGGACCATCGGCACGGCCTCGACCCGCATTGCCATGTCGCTGCTCCAGTTGGTCTCGTTGGAGCGTTCGATGGTGCGGCTTTCCCAGGCTTTGTCCACAAGCCGTTTCAGGTCCGAACGGATCCCCTCCCCCACGAAGTCGGCGTGGAACACCGTATGCGTGGTGGAGGGGCGCACGTGGGCCAGCGCCACGTAGCCAAGTTCGGGGTGCGGGAACCACAAGGCGAGGTCGGCGAAGGCAAGGTCGGCGACCATCTGCCAGTCCCCCACGAGCAGATGCAGCCACTCGGCATCCCCCGGCCCGAAATCAGCATGCTCCCTGATAGGGTCCGTAAAGATTGCCACAGCACCTCCATTTGCGACGCGGGGCCGGCAGACCCTAGCGTCGGACGATTGACCTCAAGAGCCTCAATGCTACCGAGAGCGAGGCCATGTCATCGGCCTCGAGGGCGTTCACCTCGTCGAACATGCTCTTCGCCCGCCCAAGCTGCTCCACATTCTGGCTTTCCCAGGCCACCAGCCGCTCTTCCGCCGGCATATCCGCCGACGTCGCCTCCAGGACCGCCGTCGTCATATCCGAGACGGTCGAGTAGAGGTCGTCGCGGAGGGCCGCACGGGCCAGGGCCTGCCAGCGGTCCTTCCTCGGCAGCTTGGTGATGCGCTCGAGCAGCGAATCGGCGTGGAACCGGTTGAAGACCGTGTAGTAGACGTGCGCGATGTTCTCCACCGGCTCCGGGCTGACGTGCACAATCTTGGCGATGTCCAGCAGCACGAAGCTTTCGAACAGCTCCGCCCAGCGGTGCGCCAGGTCCTCGGGAAGCTCCCAGCTGCGGGCCTTTTCGAGCCACTGCGACACCCGCTCCCGGTCATCGCCGCGCAGGTAGTCCAGCAGCCGGGCCCGCATCGGATCCATCAGCGGCTTGAACTCCGCCACAATCTCCGCGATCGGCCGCGCGGCGTTGCCCTGGCTCAGCACCCAGCGGACGGCACGGTCCAGGAGCCGGCGGATGTCCAGGTGGACGGTGCTCCAGTGCTCGGTCGGGAACGACGCCGGCAGCTCGTTGAGTTCGGCCACCATGATGTCCAGCTCGTAGACCTCGCGGAGTGCGACGAACGCCTTGGCGATGGCCGACTGGGTGGCTGAGGTCTCCTCCATGGCGCGGAACGCGAACGTGATGCCGCCCAGGTTGATCATGTCGTTCGCGACGACGGTCGCGATGATTTCCCGGCGCAGCGGGTGGGTATCAAGTTCGGCGTCGAACCGTTCCCGCAGCTGCTTCGGGAAGTAGGCGCGGAGCGTCTCGCGGAACCACGGATCCTCCGCGAGGTCGCTGTCGCGCAGCGCCGTCGCGAGTTCGATCTTGGCGTAGGCGGCCAGCACGGAGAGTTCCGGGGAGGTCAGTCCCTGGCCCTGTTCGAGCCGCTCACGCAGCGTCTCGGTGGTCGGCAGCGCCTCGAGTTCACGCTTGAGGTCGGCCGATTTCTCCAGCCAGTCCATCAGCCGCTCGTAGCTGGGGCTCCACTCGGCGACCCGCATGCGGTCGTTGAGCAGCAGGATGTTCTGGTCGATGTTGTCCTCGAGCACCAGGCGGCCGACTTCGTCGGTCATCGAGGCGAGGAACTCCGCACGTTCGGCCGGATCCAGCTTGCCGGCGGCCACCATACGGTCCACGAAGATCTTGATATTGACCTCGTGGTCCGAGCAGTCCACGCCGGCCGAGTTGTCGATGGCGTCCGTGTTGAGGATGACGCCCTGCAGTGCGGCCTCGATCCGGCCGCGCTGGGTCATGCCCAGGTTGCCGCCTTCACCGACCACCTTCACCCGCAGTTCGCGGCCATCGACGCGGATGGCGTCATTGGCCTTGTCGCCGACCTCGGCGTTGGTCTCGGTGCTCGCCTTGACGTAGGTCCCGATGCCGCCGTTGTAGAGCAGGTCGGCCGGGGCCAGCAGGATCGCCCGGAGCAGTTCCGGCGGGCTGAGCCGGGTGGTGCCTTCCGGCAGCCCCAGCGCGGCCCGGACCTGCTCGGAGACGGGAATCGACTTAGCCTGGCGGGCGAACACGCCGCCGCCTTCGCTGATCAGGGACTTGTCATAGTCGTCCCAGGAGGAGCGGGGCAGATCGAAGAGCCGCTGCCGCTCCGTAAAGGAGGCTGCCTCGTCCGGGTTCGGGTCCAGGAAGATGTGCCGGTGGTCGAACGCGGCGAGCAGCCGGATGTGCCGCGAGAGCAACATGCCGTTGCCGAAAACGTCGCCGGACATGTCGCCGACGCCGACGACCGTGAACGGCTCTGCCTGCGTGTCCAGGTCCAGCTCGCTGAAGTGCCGCTTGACCGATTCCCAGGCGCCGCGGGCGGTGATGCCCATGGCCTTGTGGTCGTAGCCGACGGAGCCGCCGGAAGCGAAGGCGTCGCCGAGCCAGAAGCCGTATTCGGCGGAAAGGCTGTTGGCGATGTCGGAGAACGAGGCGGTGCCCTTGTCGGCCGCGACCACGAGGTAGGAATCGTCGCCGTCGTGCCGCACGACGTCGGCCGGGGGCACCAGCCTCTCGCCCTCCGGGGTGGTGACCAGGTTGTCGGTCAGGTCCAGCAGCCCGCGGATGAAGGTCTTGTAGCTTTCGATGCCCTCAGCCATCCAGGCGCTGCGGTCCGCCGCGGGGTCCGGAAGCTGCTTGGCGTAGAAGCCGCCCTTCGCGCCGGTCGGAACGATCACGGCGTTCTTGACGGTTTGTGCCTTCACCAGGCCCAGGATTTCGGTGCGGAAGTCTTCCCGGCGGTCCGACCAGCGGAGTCCGCCGCGCGCCACCTTGCCGAAGCGCAGGTGCACGCCTTCGACCCGGGGCGAGTAGACCCAGATCTCGAACATCGGCCGCGGGAACGGCAGGCCGTCAATGCCGGAGGGGTCCAGCTTGAAGCTGACGTGCGTCTTGTTCTGGTAGAAGTTGGTCCGGAGCGTGGCCTGGATCAGGTTCTTGAAGGTGCGCAGCACCCGGTCGGCGTCGAGCGTGGCCACCTGCTCGATGGCCGTGTCGAGCCCGGCGCGGACCTGGTCCTGGCGCTGTTCGCGTTCGCCGTCGGGCAGCGCGGGGTCGAAGCGCGCGGCGAAGAGCGCGTTCAGGCCCCGGGCCACGTCCGGGTTGGCCAGCAGCGTGTCGGCCATGAATTCGAAGGAGTTGGTGTTGCCCATCTGCCGCATGTACTTGGCGTAGGCGCGCAGCACGATGACCTGGCGCCAGTGCATGCCTTCGCGCAGCACCAGGCGGTCGAAACTGTCCGATTCCACCACGCCGGACACTGCCGCGCCGAAGGACTCGCCCAGCAAGGCTCCGGTGCGCTCCGGGTCCACCCCGGCCGGGTATTTCAGGCCAAGGTCGTAGAGGAAGAAGTCGCGGTGGTCGGCCGTTTCGATCTCAAAGGGGCGTTCGTCCAGGACCTCAAGGCCGAGGTTGTGGAAGTAAGGCAGGATCTGGCTCAGGCTCTTGGGCTCGAGCATGTACAGCTTGACGCGGGCGTCCTCCTCGAGGGTGGCGCCGGCACCGTGCGGAAGGTACACGTGCACGCCCGGCCGCTCCCCGCCCGGCTCGCCGGTGCGCTCGGCGGCGCCGTACTTCTCGAAGCGGGCGATGTCCTCGAGCGCGTCCTCGACTTCGTAGTCGACGCGGTAGCTGGCCGGGAACGCCTCGGCCCAGACGGCGGCGAGTTCCTTGGCTCCGTTCTCGCCGTCGGCGCCGGCCCTGGCGCGCAGGACCTCGGTGATGCCTTCGCTCCAGGACCGGGCGGCGCGGACCAGGCGCTTTTCCAGTTCGTCGCTGTTGACGTGGCTGACGTCCGCATCCTTGGGCAGCCGGATCCGGAAGAACAACCGGGCCAGGGCGGATTCGGTCATCCGCGCCTCATAGTCGATCGACACGGCGTCGAACGTCTCCCGCAGTTCCTTCTCGATGCGCAGCCGGACGTTGGTGGTGTACCGGTCCCGGGGCAGGTAGACGAGGGCAGACATGAACCGGCCGTAGATGTCCGGGCGCAGGAACAGCCGGGTCCGGCGGCGTTCCTGCAGGCGCTGGATGCCGGTGGTGATGGCTGCGAGGTCCGGGATTTCGATCTGGAAGAGCTCATCGCGCGGATAGGTCTCAAGGATGCCGAGCAGGTCCTTGCCCGAGTGGGAGTCCGGCGGGAAGCCGGCGTCGCGCAGCACGGCGTCGACCTTTTCACGGACGACCGGGATATCCCGGACGGAACCGGCGTAGGCGGTCGTGGCAAACAGGCCGATGAAACGCCGTTCGCCGTTGACGTTGCCGGCGGCGTCAAAGCTCTTCACGCCGATGTAGTCGAGGTACGCCGAGCGGTGAACGGTGGAGCGGGAGTTGGCCTTGGTGATTACCAGTGCCCTCTTCTCGCGCGCCTTCTTCCGGCCCGTTTCGGTCAGGTGCTGGATCTGGTGGCGGGTGTCGGCGCCGTTGCGCAATAGGCCGAGCCCGCTGTCCTCCCGCAGTTCCAGCACATCCTCGCCGGATTCATTCTTCAGGTCGTATTCGCGGTAGCCGAGGAAGGTGAAGTTGCCGTCGTCCAGCCAACGGAGCAGTTCCTGGGCCTGGCGCAGTTCGGCGATCTGCGCAGCCTGCGCCACCTTGTCGAGGTCGTCGGAAATCTCGTGCGCCTTGTTGCGCATCTTCGGCCAGTCTTCGACCGCCGCACGGACGTCGCCGAGCACCCGCGAAAGGCCCTCGATCAGCTGCTCCCGCTTGGCGTCGTCGACCCGTTCGATTTCGACGGCGATCCAGGACTCCATGTGCGAGGCGTTGTCCCCCTGGGCGATCAGGTGGGACAGGTTGGGCATCGCCGCTGTGTCGCCGCTGGAGATGCCCAGGTGCGAGGGGACCCGGGCCACCTTGACCAGCCGGCCGGTCTCGCGGTTGCGGGTGACGACGAAAAGCGGGTGGATTACGAGGTGGATCGGGGACTTCTGCCGGACCAGCTCGGTGTTGACGGAGTCCACGAGGAATGGCATGTCGTCGGTGACGATGTAGACGACGCTGGACTCAGCCTCGTCGGAGATCGAAATGTTCGCCACACCGGGCTGCCGGGTTGCGGCCACCTGCAGGTGCGTTTGTGACCGTGAGGTCAGGACGTCATCGCCGTAGGCGCGGGCATCCTCCTCGGCGAGATGTTCGTAGTAGTCCCCGAAGTACCCTTCGCTGGCACCGATCGAAACGGGTTGATCCTCCACGCTGGACCCAGACGACATCGACAAACGCCTCCATCAAAAAGTTCACGGCCGCACCGTTGCAGCCCTCATGGCGAGCCTAGTCTTTTAGCCGGGGCTTTGCTGTGGAAGAAAGGACAGAGGATTTAAGATTTTGCTGGGCAGGTGCACAAACCAAGCTCCGGATGGCCCGGCGGAGGGTGGAATCCGGTGCGCTCTCGAGCAGCAACGAGCCAGCCAGCAGGGCGGCGTCACAGGCCGCCGGGTCCGCGGGGAGGAAGGCTTCCAGCGGTACGGTCGGGCCGTAGCGCGCCCAAGCCTCACGAAGCTGGCGTTCCGGGGAACGGCCGACGGCGGAGGCGCGCACCTTGTTCAGGACCACGCGGGGACGCGCCTGCGGGACGGCGGCGTCCAGCTCGGCCAGTCCGCGCACCAGCCGTGGCACTCCGACCGGGTCGGCGGCGCCGATGGCATAGACGGTGTCGGCCATTTCGAGGCTTCGCAGGGTGGCCGCGTTCCGGCGCGGCGCCATCGAGTCAAAGCTGAGTTCCTCGTCGGCCTCCAGGCAGAAGCCGGCGTCGATCACCGTGACCTCGGCGATCTCCCGGGCCCGCTCGTAGACCAGCGCGAGTGCCGCCGCCCGAAGTTCGGTCCAGCGGTCGGCTCGGGTAATGCCGGTCAGCACCCGGAACGTTCCGGCGCGGGTGGATACCGGGACGGCGATTTGGCGCAACGCTTCGCCGTCGAGCAGGCCCTGGTCGGCCAGCCGGCAGGCCTGCGCAAGTCCGGCCGCTTCGTCCAGCAGCCCCAACACCGCCGCGACGCTGGCGCCATAGCTGTCGGCGTCGACCAGCAGGACGGACTTTCCCTCCGCTGCCAGTTCGCCGGCCATATTGGCGGCCGTCAGCGTCCGACCGGGCGATCCGGCGGGACCCCAGACGACGATAATTCTCCCCGTTCCCGTTGCAGTTCCCGCTTCCCCGGCGCCGGGCCCGGGGCCAGCCCGCTCCGCCCCGGCCCCGCCGTCCAGAGTGCGGTCCGGGCCCGCCTGCGTGTGAAGGGCCGCGGAAGGGTCGGCCAAGCCGCTTGCCGGCGGACCGGGCCGCGCACCGGCAAGTTCCGCCACCGCGCCCGCGATCAGGGCGGCGAGCGCGGCTGCTCCCACTCCGGAAACCTCCGGGGTAACGCCGATCCCCCGAAGCCTGGCCGATTCCTCCGGGCTGTCGGTCAGCGCCACCACGGCGACTCCCACGGCGGACAGGCGGTCGACCAGCGAGGCGGTAAGCTCGCCGGTCCCCTCGGCGACGACGGCGGCCCGCGCCAGGCCGGTCTGGCAGACGGCCAGCAGTTCGGCGAGCTCACTGCAGCGCCGGACGACGGACACCGGGCCATGGAGCCGCTCCAGCCCGCCGACCAGGTCGTCCCGGGTCCGGCCCACCGTCACCACCGGAATGCCCATCAGGGCGCGCCTCCAGGATTCCAGACCACGGAGATCTTTGCCTTGTTGGCCTGTGCCCCCAGCAGTTTGGGCATCTGCCCGTCCGACACGAGGACCATCACCACAGTGGACCGCTGTGAGCCCAGGGCGGTGCTTCCCGGGGTGAGCTGCGCAATCTCGGCCCCCGGCAGCAGCAGCGTCGGCTCGCTGAAACCGTTGCGGGTATCCGGCAGCGCCACCCAGACATCCACGCGGGAGCCCGCCACCGCCTGCGGCGGCAGCGCCTCTTCAACGGAGATGGCGACCGGCTTGCGGTCCAGGGCGTCCAGCCTGCCGAAGCTTTCGCGCGGCAGGAGCTGGTCCTTGCCGATGCGCTGGAGGGCGACCAGGCCGCCGTCCATGCCGGACTCCGGAGTGAGGTACTGCGGCTCGACGTCGCCCAGCCGGACCTTGACGCGGTGCAGCTTGTCCGGAGAGACCTTCTCCCCGACCGCAATCGGCTCGCTGGCGGCGTAGGCCTCGGTGGTCTGGTCCGCTGCCGCCACGAGTGACACAACGCCGACTACGGAGGCCAGCACCAGCAGGATGCCCACGAGGAGCCGCGGGTCCTTCCACGAGGGCCGCTTTAACCGGGCGCCGCCGGCTACCGTGCTCACACTCATGCGTCCTGCTCCCCCTGTAGTCGCAGCCCGGGCCGCGGGCTCCGGACACCCCTATTCTCACGAATTGGCGGCCCTGCGGGAAGACACCTAAGCAAACAGCAGCAAATTGTGGATAACGCCCCCAAACGCCAGCACCGGTGGCAAAATGGTGCCATGCCCCGATTCCTGACGCTCGCAGATGTTGCCGAGCAGCTCCAGATCAACTCCCCCGCCGCCTACGCGCTGGTTCGCAGCGGCCAGCTCAAGGCCATCCAGGTGGGCGGACGGGGCCAGTGGCGGGTCGAAGAAACCATGCTCGAGCAGTACATCCAGGAGCGCTACGCGGAGGCAAGCCGCATGATCGAGGAGGCCAAGGCCAAGGGCCACTGAGCCGCCCCTAGCTGTCGGCGCCCCGGACCGACCTGATCCCTGCGAGGGCGCCAAAGGGAACCGTGGCCACGCCGCTGACATTCGCAGGCCGACGCTCCTCCCCGACAGGGGTGAGCGCGAGGTCAAGGAAGTCGCGGCCGACCCTGTCGATGACGCCGTGCAGGACGGACTCGCCTGCCGCCCCTCGAGACACGACCACGGCGAGGTTGGCGCGGTCCCGTGCCAGTCCCCGCAGGGCACTGGCCAGCCCGAGCCGGTGCCGGGCACCGTTGCCTGCGACCACCGCCAGCCGGGAGAGGCCGGCGTAGCGCACCGCCGACGCGTAGGGAATCAGGACCTGGTGCCGCTCCTCGTCGAGCACCAGCCACTGGCTGCCCACGTGGCTGAGCGTGCCCTCGTACAAAGTTCCGGAGCCAAGGTGGACGCCGATCCGCAGGCCCAGCGAGCCCCGCAACCGGTCCGCCAGCTCGACGGCGGCCGCATCCACCCGCGCCCGCTCACCAATTTCGGCGTCCAGGTCCAGGCGTTCGCCGGCAGCCAGTTGCGCCTCCAAGTCTGCAAACAGGGCGTCCCAACGCATGGCGCCAGCGTAGGCGCACCCCCAACGGCGGTCAATCCACATTCTTTGCGCACCCTATAGACAAACAGCTTCTTTAGGCATCAAACTCACTCCAAGAGCATCAAATCACATCAAACAGCTACAGAAGCCCTCCCGGACGCATTCAGCGAACCGGCCAAGCGGGCAGGACAGCGGCTCGGCCCGCAGAGGAGGCGGTTGTGGACCCAAGAAATTTTTCCGGCGCGGGCCGCCGGCGCGGGCTGGGCGCGGACGCGGCCATGGCCCTCGTCATCCTCCTGCTTGGGGCCTTCCTCGCCGGCTCGGGAGCCCGGCTCGCCCAGCGCCTGCATTCATCGGCGGCGAGGCGTCAATCCCCCTCCTTCGAGGACCAGATCGGGGTTGCCGCCAACACCGCCGGGCTGATCGTCGTCGTCTGGTGGGCGTTGTCCTTCCTGATCGCCTTCGTGGCGGCGCTCCTCCCGCGAGGGCAGCCGCCGTTCCGCCGAAGCGGCGGGGAAGTTCAGTCCCGCCTTCATGCGCCGGCTGGCGCTGGCCGCCCTCGGGCTCCAACTCGCCACCGCCCCGCTGGCCCACGCAAACCCTGCCCCGGCCGGCCCGGAGACGACCGCCCCTCCCGCCGTTTCCGCCGCATGGATCCCCAGCGGGGCCGAGCTGGCCGCTTTCGCGTCCGGATCCGCCGCTCCCCCTCCGGCCCGTTCTCCTGCGCCGGAGCCTGAGCCTCCTGTCCCCTCCGCTATGCCCCGGAGCCTCGGCCTGGATCCTCACTGGATGCCGGCGCCGCCGCCGGTGGATCCCCGGTCCTTGGCGCCCTCCCCGCGGCGCGCCCCGGAGCCGGCGGGCACGGCGGCGGTCACCGTCCGGGCCGGAGACTCGTTGTGGAGCATCTGCGCGGCGGACCTCGGACCGCTGGCGTCCGACGTCGACATCGCCCTGGCGTGGCCGCGGCTCTACCAGGCCAACCGCGATGTCATCGGCAGCGACCCCGGGCTGCTGCTTCCCGGTCAGGTCCTTCGGATGCCGCCCGCACGCTAAACCAAGCCAACCCGCAATCCCTCCACGACAGCAAAGGAAGTCCCATGAGTCCCATGACCGGTATCCGCGCAGGCACCGCTGTCCCCCTCCCGGTGGCGCCGCCGGGTCCCCGCCCCGTCCCGCTGCATGCTCCCCGCCCGCCTGTGCCAGCCGGTACGGCACCGGTCCTGCGGTTGGTGGACCAGGACCGCGAGGTGTGTGCGATTTGCCGCTCGACCGTGCAGGCCGCCATCGAGGTCCTTGCCGGTACCCGCCCCGCACAGCAGCTGGCCCGCCGGCTCGACGAGCGCTGCCTGGCGGCGCTGCAGCACCGGGCCGCGCTGACCCGCCGCGTGGCTTCGGGCACCTCGCCGACGGCGGGCCGGCTGCACCGGAATCCGTCCGTCCGCTCGGTCCGCGCCTGCCGGGTGTCCGAGGACGTCTATGAGGCCAGCGCCGTCGTGTCCGACGAACTGCGCGTCCGCGCCGTCGCCCTGCGGTTGGAGCGCAGCAGGCTGGTCTGGCGGGTCACCGTTCTGGAGATCGGCTGAGGATCCGCGCCAGGACCCAGGGAAAGGAGGTCAACTTAAATGAAGCAGGGCCGGAACTGTCGTTCCGGCCCTGCTTGTGCGCTCTAGTCCTTGCGGCTGAGGCCTAGCGGCGCTTCTTCTTGCTGGCGCGCCGCGGAGACTCCTGGGCCGCGGCCTTCGCCGGGTTGCCGGAACGGCCGGAGGACTTCGCCTCGACCCGGGTCTGGGCCGCGCCGTCCTCGCCCGGCGCCGTGTACTGCAACTGGGCCGGCTTCTCCGGCGCTTCCAGGCCGGCAGCGTGGATCTGCGGCTCGTGGTGCTCCGTGTGCTGGCCCGCGGCGTCGGCCACCACGACGTCCTCCGCCGGGGTCACCTCGACCTCCAGGTTGAACAGGAAGCCGACGCTCTCCTCGCGGATGGCCTCCATCATGGCCTGGAACATGATGAAGCCCTCGCGCTGGTACTCGACCAGCGGATCGCGCTGGGCCATCGCCCGCAGGCCGATGCCTTCCTTGAGGTAATCCATCTCGTACAGGTGTTCCTGCCACTTGCGGCCGATCACGGAGAGCACCACGCGGCGCTCCAGCTCACGCATGCTTTCCGAACCGATCAGCTCTTCGCGGGCCTGGTAAACCAGACGCGCATCGGAGAGGATCTCTTCCTTCAGGAACTCCACCGTAATCCGCGACTTGCCGCCGGCCTCGTCAATCACGTCCCGCGGCGAGAAGCTGACCGGGTACAGGGTCTTCAGGTTGGACCAGAGCAGGTTGAAGTCCCAGTCGTCGCCGGTACCTTCGGCGGTTGCTTCATCGATGAACGCGGTGATCGTGTCCTCGAGGAAGTACTGGACCTTTTCGTGCAGGTCATCGCCTTCCAGGATGCGACGGCGGTCGCCGTAGATTGCCTCGCGCTGGCGGTTCAGGACGTCGTCGTACTTCAGGACGTTCTTGCGCTGTTCGGCGTTGCGGCCTTCCACCTGGCCCTGGGCCGAGGCGATGGCACGCGAGACGAGCTTCGATTCGAGGGCAACGTCGTCCGGCACCGAGCTGTTCATCAGTCGTTCGGCCGCGCCGGAGTTGAACAGCCGCATCAGGTCATCGGTCAGCGACAGGTAGAACCGGGACTCGCCGGGGTCGCCCTGGCGCCCGGACCGGCCGCGCAGCTGGTTGTCGATCCGGCGGGACTCGTGCCGCTCGGTGCCGAGCACGTAGAGTCCGCCGAGGTTGAGGACTTCCTCGTGCTCGTCCTTGACCGACTGCTTGGCGGCCTCGAACGCGGCGGGCCAGGCGGCCTCGTATTCCTCGGAGTTCTCTTCCGGATCGAGCCCGCGCTGGGCGAGTTCGGCGACGGCGGTGAACTCGGCGTTGCCGCCGAGCATGATGTCGGTACCACGTCCGGCCATGTTGGTCGCGACCGTCACGGCGCCCTTGCGGCCGGCCTGCGCCACGATGGACGCTTCCCGGGCGTGGTTCTTGGCGTTCAGGACCTCATGGCGGATGCCTTCCTTGGCCAGCAGCCGGGAGAGGTATTCGCTCTTTTCGACGCTGGTGGTGCCGACCAGGACCGGCTGGCCCTTTTCGTGCCGCTCGGCGATGTCCTTGACCACGGCGTCGAACTTCACGGTCTCGTTCTTGTAGACGAGGTCCGGCTGGTCGATGCGCTGCATGTCCCGGTTGGTGGGGATCGCGACAACGCCGAGCTTGTAGGTGCTCATGAACTCGGCGGCTTCGGTTTCGGCGGTACCGGTCATGCCCGCGAGCTTGTCGTACATGCGGAAGTAGTTCTGCAGCGTGACCGTTGCGAGGGTCTGGTTCTCGGCCTTGATCTCGACGCCTTCTTTGGCTTCGATCGCCTGGTGCATGCCCTCGTTGTAGCGCCGGCCGGCGAGGATGCGGCCGGTGTGCTCGTCCACGATCAGCACTTCGCCGTCGAGGATGACGTAGTCCTTGTCCCGCTTGAACAGTTCCTTCGCCTTGATGGCGTTGTTCAGGAAACCGATCAGCGGGGTGTTCGCGGACTCGTAGAGGTTGTGGATGCCGAGGTAATCCTCGACCTTCTCGATGCCGGCCTCGAGGACGCCGACGGTGCGCTTCTTTTCATCGACCTCGTAGTCGGTCTCGGGCTGGAGGCGCAGCACCACCTTCGCGAACTCGCTGTACCAGCGATTGGTGTCGCCCTGGGCCGGTCCGGAAATGATGAGCGGGGTGCGGGCCTCATCGATGAGGATGGAGTCCACTTCGTCGACGATGGCGAAGTTGTGGCCGCGCTGGACCAGTTCGGACTTGTCCCACGCCATGTTGTCGCGCAGGTAGTCGAAGCCGAATTCGTTGTTGGTGCCGTAGGTGATGTCCGAGGCGTACTGCTCGCGGCGGACGGCGGGGTCCTGGTTGGAGAGGATGCAGCCGCTGCTCAGGCCGAGGAAGCGGTACACGCGGCCCATCAGGTCCGACTGGTACTCGGCGAGGTAGTCGTTGACGGTGATGACGTGGACACCCTTGCCGGTGAGGGCATTGAGGTAGGCCGGAGCGGTGGCCACCAGGGTCTTGCCTTCACCGGTCTTCATTTCGGCGATGTTGCCCAGGTGCAGGGCGGCGCCGCCCATCAGCTGGACGTCGAAGTGGCGCATCCCCAGGGTCCGCGAGGATGCCTCGCGGACGGCGGCGAAGGCCTCCGGCAGCAGGTCGTCGAGCTTCTCCCCGTCGCCGTGGCGGGCGCGGAGACGGTCGGTCTCTTCGCGCAGTTCGGCGTCGGTGAAGGTCTTGAAGGAGCTTTCCAGGGCGTTAATGGAATCGGCATAGTTCCGCAGTTGCCGCAGGGTCTTTTTGTCACCCGTGCGGAGAAGTTTTTCGATTAGTGATGCCACGTGAAATTGCTCCCAGTCTCAAGCTGCCGAATTCCGGCGTGTTTAGTCTACGGGAGAGACGCAGGGCGGGACGCGCCTGTTCCCTCAGAGCGGATGCAGGCCTGCCACGGCCTGCCCGAGCGCCGGCGCCAGGTCCCCCACGGGGGCGACAACGACCCGGTCCAGCTCCAACCACTCTGCCATGAGCTGCAGTTCCTCGGCGAGTTCGACGGCGGTGTCGGCCGGCGCGCCGGGCTCGGCGTGGCTGGCCCGGGCGAGCAGGCTGCCGGTCGCCCGGTCCGCCTTCAGGTCCACGCGGGCCACGATTCCGTCGCGCAGCAGGAAGGGCAGCACGTAGTAGCCGTAGCGGCGTTTGGCCTCGGGGGTGTAGATCTCGATCCGGTAATGGAAGCCGAACAGTTCCTCCAGCCTGCGGCGTTCAAAGACCAACGAATCGAAGGGGCTCAGCAACGCGCGGCCGTTGGCGGCGCGGGGCAACCCGGCGTCGGCGTGCCGGTACAGCGGCCTGTTCCACCCGGCCACCGTCACGGGCTCCAGCCGCCCGGCGTCCACGAGGTGTTCCACCGCGACGGCGGCGGCGCGCAACGGGGTCCTGAAATAGTCCGCGAAGCACCGCACGGTGCCGATCCCGTGCGCCTGGGCTGCGGCGTCGATCAGCCGGATCATGGCGGCCGCGGCATCCGGCTCCCGGCCCGCGGCGGGTGGTCCCGGCGCGGCCGGGACGCTGCCGGCCAGGACCCTCGAGGTCAGCGTATAGCGGCGTTCGAAGGACTCGGTCCGGGACGCGGCCGAGACCAGGCCCTCTTCAAAGAGGTGCTCGAGGACCCGTTTGACCGCGTTCCAGTTCCACCCCCAGTTGTCCTTGGGCCTGTCCTCGACGTGGCCCAGCCTGGCCGTGAGTTCGGCGGCGGTCAGCGGCCGGCCCGCGGCCAGCGCCTCCAGTACCCGCCCTGCCACCTCGCTGCGCTGCTCCGGATCCATGGCATGCGCGCCGACCCATTTTCGGTTCTGCCACAGCACGAGATCCTGGAAATGCTCGGGCCGGATGAAACTGGCCTCGTGGGCCCAGTACTCCATCATCCGTCGCGGGTGTGTCCCCGCCATGCGGTGCAGGATGGTGCGGTCGTAGTTCCCGAGCCGGGAGAAGAACGGCAGGTAGTGGCTCCGCGAGAGCACGTTGACGGAATCAATCTGGACCAGGTGGAGACGGGCAAAGGTACGGCCCACCGCCCGTGCGCTCACGGGTGCGGCGGGCCGGACCTTGTCCAATCCCTGGGCTGCCAATGCGATCCGCCGTGCCTGCTTGAGGCTCAGCGATGCGTGCACATCAGTCCCTTCGTCGGATGGTCACCAGCTCAGGCGCTGGCGGGCTCATCCTCTGAACGATAAGCGATGATCTTTTCTTCCAGCGGAGCCTCGCCCGGTTCGCAGGTCTGGTCCAGGCTGATCACGCCGTAGGTCCAGCCTTCACGGCGGTAGACGACCGACGGGGCCTTCGTCTCCTTGTCCACGAACAGGTAGAAGTCGTGGCCTACGAGTTCCATGTTGTCGACGGCGTCGTCGAGCGACAGGGACGCCGCGGGGAAGACCTTGCGGCGGATCAGCACGGGCGAGTCGCCGGCAGGAATATCGTTTTCCACCTCGTACGGCGACTTCTCGGCGGACCGGGGCTGCGGCGGATGGCTCGCTTCCTCGTAGATGGGCTCGCTGGTGCTGGCAGGTTCCAGGGTTGCCGTCGCCTCGGTGACGGACTTCGGAGTGTGCCGGCCGTGGTGGACCTTCTTGCGGTCCTTGGCACGGCGCAACCGTTCAAGAAGCTTGTTGTAGGCCAGGTCGAACGCGGCAAATTTGTCTGCGGCGCTGGCTTCGGCACGGATCACGGGCCCTCGGCCCAGGACGGTCAGCTCGACAGTGAGCAGTTCTGCGGTCTGCCGGGCCTTGGTCTCCTTGGTAACCTTGGCGTCCACCCTCTGGACCTTGTCCCCCAGTGATGCGATCTTCGAGATCTTTTCGTCGGCGTATTCGCGGAACCGGTCCGAGACCGTCAAATTACGACCGCTGATCATGAACTCCATGGTGCCCTCCAAATGACTTCGGTGACACGACGGCGGCACTTCCCGGGGCTGATCTGACTGACAGTCGAGCCCCTTTCCGAGCCGCTATCGACAGGTACATCTGTTCTTGGTACCCATGTTCGACGTTAGTTCATGGACCCCTGTTATTCATCTTTTTTTGGTTTATTTTTTTCCTCATCGCCGGGGTTCCCCGCCAGCCCGGGGATTGCCGCGGCAAAGTTGTACCGGGCGGGCGGGCGTGTCGCCGCGAGCACCACTGCGCCGCGGACCAGCCCTCCCGCGGCGTGCAGCGCGCGGGCCGCTTCCGCCAGCGTGGCGCCGGTGGTCAGCACGTCGTCCACGACGATGCAGGGCCGACCGTTCAGCTCCGGCCGGCGGAGTCCGCCCTTGATCCGCATCGAACCGCGTACCCGCCGGGTCCGGGCCGCGCGGCCCAATCCCTTCTGCCCGCCGGGCGAGCCGGCCGCCAGCCCGGGTCGGCCCCGGGGACCGTTTAGGGTGGGCCGCGCCTGGCGCAGCACGTCGGCGACGTCGGCTCCGGCCAGGGCGGGGATACGCCGGGCCCGCGCAATCAGGAGGTGGACCGGGCTGAAGCCCCGGCGTCGAAACGCGGCACCGCTGGTAGGCACGGGCACCAGCAGGATTCCTTCCGCCCGGCCGGCCGCGGCGTCGATGGCTTTGACGAGGGCCTTGGCCAGTTCCTCGGCCAGCTGACGCTGGCCGTGCCTCTTGAAGGACAGCAGGGACTGGGCCAGCTCGCCCCGGTAGACCCCGGCTGCCACGACCGGCAGCAGGACCGAGCCGTCCATGTCCACGAGGGCAGGGGCCCGCCCTTCCGCCCGGAACGGCCGCCGCGTCAGCTGGCGGACACGATGCGCGCAGCCGGCGCACAACGTCCGGTCCTCCGCGCCGCAGCAGACGCATTCCACCGGCGCTGCCAGCGCCAGTAACTCCGCGGCAGCTGTGGCGGCACGGTCCGCGATGCGCTCCGTCCAGCGTCGGTAGCCACCACGGTGTTTCGCTGCCGGGGGTACAGGGGCAAGGTCCGGGTCGACAGCGCGGATTCTGGTGCTGTTTCGGGTGCTGTTTCTGGTGCTGTTTCGGGTGCGGTCTCTGGCGCGGCGCCGGCGTTTGTTCACCCTTCAAGGCTGGGCGCCGCCGGTCCGCCGCGGAAGCCCTCCCGGCTGCTATGTGGACATCTGTCCGGGCGCCGCCCGATCAGCCCGGCCCCTCCCGGTCAGCCCGGCCCCTCCCGGTCAGCCCGGGTAGGAGGGGTCGATGGCGCCCTTGACCTGCGGCGACCAGCCGTTACCGAGCCGCTGGAAGATGCCCTCCGTGGATTGGCCGTAGATCTCCGTCGGTCCGTTGCCGGCGCTGAGCGCGGTTAGCCCCGGCCAAGGTGCCAGCAGCTGCGGCGCCCCGGCGGTAAGGGACAGCAGCTCGGGCGTGACGTTGTCGTTCGCCGAGCTCTTCATCACGGCGACGGTCGTGTCGTTGACCCAGACGCCCCGGTCGGGGGCACGGGCTGACAGGAGTGTGATCGGCGCGGTGAGGTCCCTCGGGGTGCCGTCGCCGTTACGGATGATTCCGGTGATCTGGACGCTGGTTTTGCCGTTCAACTCCGAGATGACGAGTGCACGGGTTCCTTCGCGCGAGACCCTGAACTCCTTGATGCTCCGTCCGGCGAGCCAGGGCGGGGTCATGGTCACGGCAGGCACGTTCGCTCCCGGCGCGGTCCCGGCAGGATGGTAGGCGAGAACCTCGGTGGCCCCGTTGCTGCCGGGCCCGGCGGTCCAGACCCAGTCGTAGCGGTCGAAGGACGGCCGCGACAGGCCTGCCCGCGTGGTGAGGGCGCGCGCCGGCTGGCCCGGCAGGATCGAATACAGCGTGGTGCGGCCGGCGTTGAGGAACGCCGCTGCCTGGGACACCGGCGATTCGGCGGGCACACGCGGCGCCAGCGCCCGGACGGACTGGATGTCCGGCAGCGGACCCAGCTTGTTGTTCTCATAGCGGACCAGGTCGTTGTTGCTGACGGCGATCTGGTGGGCGGGAACGTCCTTGTCCCGCACCGGCGGCAGCACGGAGCCGTCGTCTTCGACCCGGACAAGGTCCTGGTTCGCCCGCAGCTCCACGTTGATCACGTCGGGCTGGCTGCGGAAGGTCAGCGCCAGCTGGGTCTGCATGCGCAGCCGGTCCTCGTTGGAAGCGTCCACGAGCTCCTTGGCCGTGAGGTCCACCTGCGCGGCGCCGGAGACCACCGGCACCGACTCGCGCGCCAGCTTCATGCCCGAAGGGAACGCGCTTACGACGGCGCCCTTGAGGTAAGGGGCCGGGCCGCCGAGCAGGGCGCTGGTCATGGCCTTGACGGTCTTCTTCTTGATGAACCAGCGCATGTCCGGCACCGCGTAGGTGAAGGTGGGGTCGTAGAAGTAGATGGGGTAGGCGCCGTAGATGACCTTGAACGTCTGCTCGGGGATGGCGGTGCCATCAGGGATTTCCGAGATCCTCCACTCGCCGTCGACCTTGGTCAGCGTTGCGGGAATGCTTTCCTTGGAACCTTCCGGCAACGGCGTGGCGATCCCGTCGGCGTCGACCGAATACGCCAGGTCCAGTTCGTAGTTGAAGACATTTTCGACGGCGGTGCGCACCACGCGGGCGGAACGGAAGACCAGTACCCGCTGGTCCGGCTTCCACTTCACCGAGGAGGCCTGGGTGAGGTACTGCCGGGCCACGGCATAGTCGTCCTCGTAGCCGCTGCCCGCGAGGTAGAAGTCCTCGATCATTGCCTCCGGGCCCGCCCCCGCCCGCGGAGCCACGGGGAAGAAGACCGGTGCGTTGTTGGGCTTTCCCGCGCTCTCGTCCGTGCTCTTTCCTACCGGGCCGGAGCGCGGAATCTGCGCGCACGAGGTCAGAAGAAGCAGCACCAGCGCCAGCAGGGCCCCGGCGAGCCTGGTGAGTTTCCCGGCACCTCTCATGGCTGCTCCTTCGTTGTGTCGGGGCCGGACGGGGCCGGACGGGGCTCCCTGACGGCCGTCTCCAGCAGCAGCATCGTCCGTTCACGCACGACGCCGGCGGGCCCGACGTCGGCGGGTTCCAGCTGGAGCGGTGATCGGGTGATCGTTTCGCCCTGGCGCAGCGGCAGGGTCAGGCGGAAGTTGGAGCCTCTCCCCTTGTCGCCCCAGGCCTGCAGCCAGCCGTTGTGCAGCTTGGTGTCCTCGGTCGCGATGGACAGACCCAGGCCGCTGCCGCCCGTGGTGCGGGCGCGGGCCGGGTCGGCGCGCCAGAAACGGTCGAACACGCGCGCGGCCTCCGCGGCGGTCATGCCTATTCCATGGTCCCGGACGGCGACGGCCACCGCGGTGTCGTTTGCCGCCACGGAGATGTTCACGGGCCGGCCCTCGCCGTGCTCCAGCGCATTCAGAACCAGGTTCCGCAGGATCCGGTCGATCCGCCGGTCATCCATCTCGACGATGATGCTGCCTGCGGGGGCATTCAGCGTCACCTCCGAGCCGTATTCGGCCGCCACCGGGGCCACCCCCTCGATCACGTGCGAGACGAGCTGGACGATGTCGGACGGTTCGGCGTCGAGCATGGCCACGCCGGCGTCGAACCGGGAGATTTCCAGCAGGTCGGCCAGCAGCGACTGGAAGCGTTCCACCTGGTTGTAGAGCAGTTCCGCGGACCGCTTGTTGATCGGGTCGAAGTCCTCACGGGCGTCGTAGAGCACCTCCGCCGCCATCCGGACCGTGGTCAGCGGGGTGCGGAGCTCGTGCGAGACGTCCGAGACAAACCGCTGCTGCATTTGGGACAGGGTGGCCAGCTGGGTGATCTGCTCCTGCAGGCTGGCGGCCATGTGGTTGAAGGAAGCGCCCAGCCGGGCGACTTCGTCTTCGCCTTTGACCACCATGCGCTCCTGCAACTGGCCGGCGGCCAACTTTTCGGAGACAACGGCAGCGTGGCTGACCGGGCTGACCACGTTGCGGGTGACGTACCAGGCCACGGCGCCGATCATGAGGGCCAGGGCGGCGGCACCGGCCAGCAGGACGTTCTGGATTTCGTCCAGGGTCTTTTGCGCCGTGTTGAGGTCGTAGATCAGGTAGAGCTCGTAGACCGTGCCGTTGAAAGTCACCTTGTTGCCAACCGCGATCCCGGGGCGATCCTCGGTTCCCACCGGGAATTCCGTGGAGGCCCAGAACTGGTCTTTGCCGGAGTCCTGCACCGCCTTGCGCAGCTCGGGCGGGATCACACTGATCGTGAGCTGGTCGGACGCGCGCGACTCGACCCACCGGTTGCGCGGCTTGGTCTGTTCGGGCATGGCCTCGAAGACGTAGCGCCGCTGGATCACCGAGCCGCGGCCTTCGACGGCGTTCAGGGTGTCGTAGACGAGGGTGATGACGCTGGACTGGTCGGTGACCTGCGCGCCGTCGAACGTGTCCTGGACCTGCTTGACGTTGTAGCGGGTCTCCGACTCCGCCTGGGCCAGCCGCTCCTGGAATAGGTTGTTGGCGATCTGGTTGGAGAGATACGCGCCGACGACGGCGAAGGAACCGATCGCGAGCATGAGGGTGGTGAGCACGGTGCGGAACTGCAGGGACCGCCGCCAGCGCCGGTGCACGGCACGCAACAGGTACCTGGTTGCCGGCAGGATGCGGGACGCACCGGTGCGGACCAACCGGGCAACGCGGGCGGTGACAATCCGGGCCCGGCGGCTCCAGATCCGGGCCCTGAAAAGCGGGGTCTGTCCACGGGACGATGACGGCGCCGTCTGGCCCTCGGGGGCAGCGGCCTCGGTCGCGGCAGCATCAGGCTGGCCGTCCGACGGGGCGGCAGTCTCCGGGAGCTCGAGCCGGGCAGCGGTCTCCGGGGCGGTCCCCGGCGGGCCGTCCGCCGGCTCAGGAACCTGCTTTGTAGCCGACACCACGGACCGTCAATACAACTTCAGGGGCTTCCGGATCGCGTTCGATCTTCGAGCGCAGCCGCTGGACGTGGACGTTGACCAGGCGGGTGTCCGCCGCGTGGCGGTAGCCCCAGACCTGCTCGAGCAGCAGCTCCCGGGTGAAAACCTGCCAGGGCTTGCGCGCCAGGGCGACCAGCAGGTCGAATTCCAGCGGGGTCAACGAGATCCGCTCGCTGTTGCGGCTGACCACGTGGCCGGCGACGTCAATCGTGACGTCCGCGATGCGCAGCGTCTCCGGGGCCTTCTGGTCGCCGGGGCGGAGCCGTGCCCGCACCCGGGCCACGAGTTCGGCGGGCTTGAAAGGTTTGGGAACGTAGTCGTCGGCGCCGGACTCGAGTCCGCGGACCACGTCCGAGGTGTCGGATTTGGCCGTCAGCATGACGATCGGCACATCAGACTCGCCGCGGATCTGGCGGCACACTTCGATGCCGTCAATGCCGGGAAGCATCAGGTCCAGCAGCACCAGGTCCGGCTTGGATGAGCGGAAAACCTCCAGGGCCTGTCCACCGTCCGCGCAGAAGACGGGGTCGAAGCCGTCGTTGCGCAGCACAATACCGATCATCTCGGCCAGCGCCTCGTCATCGTCCACTACCAAAATCCGTGCCTTCATAGGTTATATATTCCCCTATTGAAATGGCTTTGTCGTATTCGGGCAGTCCCCGGCATGGCGCGGGCGATTGCACATGCTGCGGCACCCGGGGTGGTCCCGCCGCTAACTTGGTGCCGCGACTTGGCCCGAATGCTTGCGGCCGGCCGTCGAAACTATAGGCTGGGGGCAAGCCTGGCCCGGACTTACGCCGGGGCACGCGGGCGGCACGGCAACCGGTCCCCGGCCGCGTGCATCCGGTGGGCAATTTTCTTGGGGAGGAAAAGCTTGTCTGAGCAGGAACCTAGCGAACCGCAGCAGTGGGGCGGCCAGCCGCAGTGGGGGCAGCAGCCGCCGGCCCAACAACCCGCAGGGGGCACCACCCCGCAGTGGGGCCAGCAGCCGCAGGCCCAACAACCCGCATGGGGCACCACCCCGCAGTGGGGCCAGCAGCCGCAGTGGGGCGCTCCCCAGCCCGGCCCCCGCTTTTCCGGCCCCTACGTCCCCTCCCCTTATGGCCAGCCGCGTTACGTCGCGCCGCCCAAGCCCGGCATTGTGCCGCTGCGGCCCTTGATGTTCGGCGAAATCCTCGACGGCGCATTCCGGACCGTCAGGCGGAATCCCGCGGCCATGCTGGGGGCGGGCGTGATCGCCCAGGCCCTGACGTCTGTCACTTCCGCGCTGGCCCAGACAGGTGCCCTCTTCGGGGGATCAGGCGCACCCTGGCCGGGCAACCTGGGTTCGTCGCAAGCCACGGCGTTCGCCTTTGGCACAGCGGCCGGCGTCGGCGCGCTGTTGTCGCTCCTGACCGTGCTGATTTCGGTGGTCATGCAGGGTGCCATGGCGGTCCCCGTGGCGCGGGCACTGCTGAACAGGCGGACAGGCTTCCGCCAGATGTGGACGCTCTCCCGTTCCCGGACCGGTGCCCTGCTGGGACTCGCAGGCCTGCTGATCCTGGGCGCGGCCGCCGTCGTCGTCCTCGCGGTGGTGGCAACGATGGCCCTGGTTGCGGCCATGGAGCGCGCCGCCGTGCTTGCCTTGGTGCTCCTGTTCATCGGCCTGATGATTGTGCTGCTCTGGCTCGGCATCCGGTTCCTCGTCGCGCCGGCGGCGATTGTGGTGGAGGAGATCGGCACCTTCGCCGGGCTGCGCCGTTCCTGGCAGCTCACGGGCAGGAACTGGTGGCGCATCCTGGGCGTCACCCTGGTGGTGGGGCTGCTCGTCGGGGTTATCACCCAGATTGTCCTTATTCCGGTCAGCCTCCTGGGCAACGCCGTCGGGTTTACCGTCTTCTCCCAGGGCGGCGAGGGTGGGTCCCAGGTGGTCCGGATCCTGGTCGCTGTCGTCGGCACCGCGGTCACCGCGCTGGTGGCCGCCGTGGGCTACGCCTTCCAGACCTCAACCGTTGCCCTGGTCTATCTGGATCTGCGGATGCGCAAGGACGGACTCGATCTGTCCCTGCTGCGGCAGTTGGAGACGGGAAGTGACCCGGAGGGGGTCCCGGGACGGACCGCAGCCATCCGCGGGGACACCTCCACCTGGCAGCAACCTCCCTACGGTCCTCCCCCGGTCCGGCGGTGACGGCGGCCCCCGTCTTCGCCGCCGAGCGCGCTGTGGCGGTGCTGTCGGCCCGGCTGCAGCCGGAACCTCCGGTGCTGCCCGACCGGGACGAAGCGCGCCGCTGGGCGGCGGAGGAGCTCGCGAAGGCACCGTACCGCGAAGCCGAGCCCAGTTGGCTGGACAAGGCACTTGCCGAGTTCGGTCGCTGGCTGCGCTCCCTGTCCGGCGACGGCACCCCCGGCGCCGACGGCGGCTATGCCGTGCCGCTCCTGCTGGTCATCGCCGCCGTGGTCATTGCTGTCGCCGTCGTGGTGGTGCGTCCGCGGCTCAACGCCCGGCGGGCCGCCGCCCAGGACGTGTTCGACGCCGATGCGGCACTAAGCCCTGACGCGCACCGCGGGCGGGCCTCCGCCGCCGCGGCGCGCGGGGACTGGTCCGCCGCCGTCGTCGAGCAGTTTCGCGCCCTCGTGCGCGCGGCGGAGGAGCGCACCGTACTGGATCCGCAACCCGGCCGGACCGCCAGCGAGGTCGTCGCCCGGTTGGGCCGCGCCTTTGGAGCGTACGCCCGCGAACTGGAGGAGGCGGCACTCACTTTTGACGCCGTCCGGTACGGCGGGGCGGACGCCGGATCCCCGGACCACGCGGCGCTCGCCCGGCTCGATGCGGCGCTGGCCGGCACCACCCCGGATTATCGGGGCACCGGCTCGGACGCGCTCGTCAGGCCGCTGTGAAGAGCACAGCGGCGCCGCTGCGCTGGATCCGCCGGCACCGCACCTGGGCCATCCTCGGCGTCGTCTTTGTCGCTGCCCTCGTCCTCACGGCGGTGCTTCAGCTGCAACCCCATGGAGATCGGACCCAGCTGTCCATCCGAAATCCCGCCCCTGAAGGAGCACGCGCCGCCGCGGAAATCCTTGTTCGCCATGGCGTCGTCGTGGAGCAGCGGGACTCTTTCGAGTCGACCATCCAGACGCTTGAAAGCGCCAAACGCGCCGGCGAGCGCACCACCGTCCTGCTCTACGACCGCAACGGCTACCTCGGCCGCGACCAGCTGCAGTACCTGGGCGGCGCGGCGGACCGTCTGGTGGTGATCACACCCCGGCTCAACACGCTGCAAGGCGTCAGCGGCGGGATCGTGCAGGCCGGCGTGGTGCGGGACGGCACCGAGGTACTAGCCCCGGCTTGCGTTATTTCCGACCCCGTCGACGCCGGCACGGTCTCGGCCGCGAATGGCTACCTCTACGACGGAGAAGTGGTCTGTTACGCGCCGCGCGACGGCGGGGGCGGCCTCTACGCCGGCAGCGAGGACGGCCGGACCGTGGTCCTGGGCAGCACCAAAATCCTCAGCAACGGAGCCCTCGCCGAGCAAGGCAACGCAGCTCTGGTGCTGCGGACCCTTGGGGCGGAGCAGCGGCTGGTCTGGTACCTGCCCGGGATCGCCGATGTGCCCGCGGCGAAGAAACCGGTGACCCTCGATGAGCTGGCCGCGCCGTGGACCCACGTCCTGGGGCCCTGGCTGGCGTTCGTGGCGGTGCTGGCAATTTTCTGGCGCGGCCGCAGGCTTGGCCCGCTGGTCTTCGAACCGCTCCCCGTGGTGGTGAAGGCGGTGGAGACGGCTGAAGGACGGGCCCGCCTCTACCATGACGCCCGCGCCGTGGACCGTGCCGCCGACGTCCTCCGGGCCGGCACGCTGGTGCGGCTGGCCAGGACCCTCCGGCTGGGACCGGACGCCGGGGCCGCGGCCATCATCGACGCGGCTGCCCGGCACCTGGACCGGACTCCGGAAAGCGTCGCCGTTGTCCTCGACGCCGAACCCCGGGCCGAAGCCGAGCTCGTGCGCTGGGCCCAGCAGCTGGAAAGACTAGAGAAAGAGGTACACGCCCGATGAATGATCAGCCAACCGTCTCCACCGGCCCGGCCGCAACAGCCGCTGCCGGATCCAGCACTGCCGCCCCCTGGCCCGCGCCACGGCCCGCCGCGCAGCAGGCGCCGCAGCAGGCAGCGGGAGCCCACGGCTACCGGGACGCCCGGGACCCGGACCCAGTCCGCCAGGCCCTGCTGGATGTGCGCCAGGAGGTCGCCAAGGCCGTCGTCGGGCAGGACGCCACCGTCACCGGGATGCTGATTGCGCTGCTGTCCCGGGGACATGTGTTGATTGAAGGGGTGCCTGGCGTGGCCAAGACCCTGCTGGTGCGCAGCCTCTCCGCGGCCCTCAGCCTCGATACCAAGCGGATCCAGTTCACCCCGGACCTGATGCCCGGCGATGTCACCGGCTCGCTCATCTACGATTCGCGCACCTCGGAGTTCAGCTTCCGCGAGGGCCCCGTTTTCACCAACATCCTGCTCGCGGATGAGATCAACCGGACGCCGCCCAAGACGCAGGCCTCGCTTCTGGAAGCCATGGAGGAGCGGCAGGTGTCGGTTGACGGCGTCTCGCGCCAGCTTCCCGCGCCCTTCATCGTGGCGGCCACGCAAAACCCGGTGGAGTACGAGGGCACCTACCCGCTGCCGGAGGCGCAGCTGGACCGCTTCCTGCTCAAACTGACCATGCCGCTGCCCGGCCGGGAGGATGAAATCGAGGTGATCCGGCGGCACGCGGCCGGCTTCGATCCGCGCAACCTGGCCGCGGCCGGCGTCCGCCCCGTCGCGGGTCCCGCCGAGCTGGAGCAGGCGCGGCAGGCCGTGGCCGCCGTCGAGATCGGTCCCGAAGTCCTGGCCTACATCGTCGACCTCGTCCGCGCCACCCGTTCCGCGCCGTCGTTCCAGCTGGGCGTCTCGCCGCGCGGCGCCGCGGCCCTGCTGAACGGCTCCCGTGCCTGGGCCTGGCTCTCCGGCCGCCGCTTCGTCACCCCGGACGACGTCAAGGCCCTCGCCCTGCCCTGCCTGCGGCACCGGGTGGCCCTGCGCCCCGAGGCGGAGATGGACGGCGTGCACGTCGACGGCGTGCTGGGCAGCATCCTCGCTTCCGTGCCAGTGCCGCGCTGAGCCATGGCGATTTCCGGACGCTTCGTGCTGCTGGCACTGCTTGGCCTGGTCCCCGCCGTGCTCCTGCCCGGCTGGGAGTCCGCAGGGGTTGTCCTCCTGCTGCTGGCCGCCGCCGCGCTGCTCGACCTGGGCCTCGCGGTACCGCTGAGGCACGTCTCGGTGCAGCGCACCGATCCCGGCAGCGTCCCGCTCACGGGGTCGGCGGAGTCCGTCCTGACGGTGGCCAACGCCGGCCGCCGCGCCCTGCACGGCCTGGTCCGGGACGCCTGGCAGCCCTCGGCCGGCGCGCAGAACCCGAACCAGCGCCTGCTCGTACCGGCGGGTGAGCGCCGCCGGATGACCGTCACGCTGCAGCCCACGCGGCGCGGCGAACTGGGCGCCGCGCATGTCACGGTCCGCGCCTTCGGCCCGCTGGGCCTTGCCGCACGGCAACGCACCCTGCCCTGCCCCGGTTCCCTCCGGGTGCTCCCGCCGTTCCACGCGCGGCGGCACCTTCCGTCCAAGCTGCGCCAGCTGCGGGAGCTCGACGGCAAGGCGGCGGTCCAGATCCGGGGCGCCGGCACCGAATTCGACTCCCTGCGCGACTACGTCCGCGGCGACGACGTGCGCTCCATCGACTGGCGTGCCACGGCCCGCCGCTCCGCCGTCGTGGTCCGCACCTGGCGGCCGGAGCGCGACCGCCGCGTCGTCATCCTGCTGGACACTTCGCGCACGGCCGCAGCCCGGATCGCGGACGAGCCGCGGCTGGACACAGGCATCGAGGCGGCGCTGCTACTGGCTGTCCTTGCCGAACGGGGCGGCGACAGGGTGGACTTCCTCGCCTTCGACCGCAGGCTCCGGGCGCGGGCCGGGTCGGCGGCCAAGGGGAACCTGCTGGGACAGCTGGTCCAGGCGATGGTCCCGCTCGACGCCGAACTCATCGAACTCGACTGGTCACAGATCCCGGCCCAGATCCGCTCGGTCTCCGCCCACCGGTCCCTGGTGGTGCTGCTCACCGCGCTCGACGGCGGCGCACCCGAAGAGGGGCTGCTGCCGATGGCCGCCCTGCTCGCGCAGCAGCACGTGGTGGTGGTGGCCTCGGTCCGCGATCCCATGCTCGGCGAAATGCAGCAGGAGCGTTCGAGCGCCAGCGGGGTGTTCCGGGCCGCGGCGGCCGAGCGGGCCCTGCTGGAACGCGAGGCGGTCAGCGCCCAGCTGCGCCAGGCCGGCGCTGAAGTTGTCGATGCCGAGCCATCCCTGCTGCCGCCGGCGCTGGCGGACGCGTACATTCGATTGAAGGCCGCCGGACGGCTGTGACCCCAAGGAGTATGCCGTGACCAGCTACGAACCCATCTACCAGCTCGGCCTGGGACGCGAATTCTCCCGGCTGCAGCCGGAACTGCAGCAGTACTTCTCGCTCGCCCCGGGCTCCGGGCACTACGGGGTGGGCGAGGGCGTCTTCGACGTCGTCGGCTGCCGGCAGCGCTGGCTGCGGCCGCTGCTGCGGCTCGCGACCGGCGAACAGGCGTTCTTCCCGGAATACGGCGAGGGCATCAGGTTCCGGATCGAGAACCACGCCCATCTGGACCCGTTCGGGCGCTCCAGCCTGACCGCGCGCCGGGAAATTTTCTTCCCGCAGACCACCCGGATCTTCCAAGACACCACCAGCACGGACTCCTCCGGGGGCACCCCGCGGCTGGTTGATTACGTCGGCCGCTACCGCAGGCTGGTCACCGACCTCAACCTGAGCGTCACCCCGGAAGGCCGGCTGCGGGGCGTCTCCGAGGCCTCCCGGCTGTTCCTGGGGCCGCTGCGGATCCCGCTGCCGGACGCCCTGGATGCCAAGGCCTATGCCGAGCAATGGTGGGAGCCGGACGAGGGCCGGCATCGGATCCAGGTCAAGGTGATCCAGCCCCAGATCGGCCTGGTGCTGGTCTACGCCGGGCACTTCGACTACCGGCTTGAGCCTTACCCGGCGGATGCCCTGGCGCCGGGCTACCTGCCGGAGAGGGCCCGGCCCGAGCGTTGGGAAAGCCGCGTCTAGGTCTTAGCCGAGCGCCAGCTGGTTGAGGCCGTCAGCGAGCTGCGTCAGGCGGGTCAGCACCGCCGTCGCGGACGACGGCGTGTGTCCGGCGAGGCCTGCGGAGGGCGTCACCCGCACGGTGCCCAGCGCCGTGGCCGGGAGGCCGAGCTGGCGCCACGGGAGCCAGAGCGTTTCGACGGCCTGGGGCACGCGCGGCAGCGCCGCGGCCGGCTGGTCGACCGGCAGCGCCCCGGCCCAGAAGCGTTTCCCGGACTCCACGGCTGCCGCGATTTGTTCCCACTGGCGGGAGGTCAGTGCACGCAGCGGCACCGCGATCCCGTCGGCACCGGCGGCGAGGATCCGGTCGAAGGGCGCCTCGACTTCAGGCACGGAGACCACGATTTCGGCCGCGCCGGCGGCCCTCAGGGCATCGATGACGAGGCGCCAGGACTCGGTGATTTCAGAACCGGCGACTGCGCGCAGGGTGCGGTAGCCGCTGGAGGTGGGGATGGTGCCGGCCATCACGGCGGCGATGTCCGGTTCGTCGAGCTGCACCACCAGGCCGGCTCCGGGCGCGGCGGCGGCGACCTTGCGCAGGTAGGGGCCCACACCGGCTGCCAGCGAGGCCGCGAGGTCCCGCCGGGCGCCGTGGTCGAGGAGGGCCCGCTCCCCGTTGTGCAGGTGCAGTCCGGCGGCGAGGCTGAGCGGGCCGCGCAGTTGGATCTTGAGCTCCGCGGCCGGCGTGTCCTCGGCCCCGACGACGTCGGCGAGGACGTTGATGTCGGTGGACAGCGCCGAACGGGCCCGCATGAGGTCCTTGCCGGGGCGGTCAACGAGCCGCCAGCCGTAAGGCTGGACGTCGACGGCGAGGCCCTCCAGCAGCGACGCCGTCCGGCCGAGCGCGTCGGAACCCACGCCTCGGTCCGGGAGTTCGGCGAGGAAGGGAACGTGTGGACTGCCGAGCTCGCCGCGGATGATGCGGGCAGCTTCGACCGGGTCCTCCCCCGGCCACGGGCCGAGTGCGGTGGCCGTGACCTGGCCGGGGGAAACGGGTACGGGCACGGCTACGCCTCGGCGGAAACGCCGGGGTCCGCAGCAGCCGTGGCCCGGTGCGCGGCCGCCTCATGGTCCTCGGCGATGGCCTCATGGTGCCGGATCACCTCGCCGATGATGAAGTTCAGGAATTTTTCCGCGAACGCCGGGTCCAGGTGGGCTTCGGCGGCGAGGCGGCGCAGGCGCGCGATCTGTGCCGTTTCCCGGCCGGGATCCCCCGCGGGAAGCTTGTGCGCGGCCTTGAGGAAGCCGACCTTCTGCGTCGCCTTGAAGCGCTCGGCCAGGAGGAAGACCAGGGTGGCATCGATGTTGTCGATGCTGGAGCGGATGGAGAGCAGTTCCGCCATCACCGCGGGATCCACGTGCCCGGCCAGCGAGCTGGCCGTGGGGTCGTAGGAATCGGCGTCAGGGAGGTGCTGGTTCTGCTCGGTCATTCGTCCAGTCTAGGGGCTGGCACGGAAATCCCGCCGGGTGTTAAGCGGGCATGCCCGCCGTTCGCAGTGAACGGCGGGCATGCCCCTTGGTGCGGCCAGCCCTCGCCCCAGGCGGGGCAGGCGCGGCCGCTTGCTAGGCTCCGAGAACCGCGCGGAACTCCTCACGACGCCGGGCCTGCTCGTCCGGATCCGGGACCGGCAGCGACGCGATGAGCTTCTTGGTGTAGTCGTGCTGCGGGTGCCCCATGACCTGGTTTCCAAGGCCCTGCTCCACCATCTTGCCCTTGTACAGGACACCGACCCAGTGCGAGAGGATGTCCACCACGGCGAGGTCGTGGCTGATGAAGAGGCAGGCGAAACCGAATTCGGCTTGGATGTCCTTGAACAGCTCCAGCACCTTCGCCTGCACCGAAACATCCAGCGCCGACGTCGGCTCATCGGCGATCAGCAGCTTCGGGTTCAGGATCAGTGCCCGCGCCAGCGAGGCGCGCTGGCGCTGGCCGCCGGAGAGCTCGTGCGGGTACCGGTCCGCGTAAGCCGCCGGCAGCTGCACCGATTCGAGCAGCTCCCGGGTCCGCTGGCGTGCCTGCGCCGGCGTCGGCTTGGTGTGGATGATGAGCGGCTCCGCGATGCAGTCACCGATGGTGAGCTGCGGGTTGAACGACGCCGCCGGGTCCTGGAACACGAAGCCGATCTGCTTGCGCAGCGGTTTGAAGGTGCGCTCCTTGAGGTTGAGCATCTCGTAGTCCAGCACCTTGAGGCTGCCGCCCGTGGTCCTGTTCAGGCCCGCTATGGCGCGGCCGATCGTCGTCTTGCCGGAGCCGGACTCGCCGACGAGGCCGAAGACCTCGCCCTCGGACAGGGTGAAGTTCACGCCGTCCACGGCCTTGAACGCCGGGCTGCCCAGCCGGCCGGGGTACTCGATGGTGAGGTTCTTCGCCTCGACCAGTACCTTGCCGCCCTGGTGGGCGCGTTCGGTCATGCCCGCCGAGGCGGAGTTCCGGCCCAGGTGCGGGACGGCGGCCAGCAGCTTCTTCGTGTAGTCCTGCTTCGGTTCCGCAAAGAGCACCCGAGCGCTGGCCTCCTCGACGACGTCGCCCTGGTACATCACGACGACGCGGTCGGCGAGGTCGGCCACGACGCCCATGTTGTGCGTGATCAGCACGATCGAGGTGCCGTACTGGTCGCGCAGGTCGCGCAGCAGTTCCAGGATTTCCGCCTGCACGGTGACGTCCAGTGCGGTGGTCGGCTCGTCAGCGACGATGAGGCCCGGGTTGAGCGCCAGCGCGGCGGCGATGACGACGCGCTGTTTCTGGCCGCCGGAGAACTGGTGCGGGTAATAGTTGACCCGGGTTTCCGGATCCGGGATGCCCACCTTGCGCAGGGCGTCGATGGCGCGAGCCTTGGCCTCCTTGGCGCTGACCCGGCCCGCTCCCCCGTGCCCGGCATGGGCGCGGATGCCCTCGGCGATCTGCCAGCCAACGGTGAAGACCGGATTGAGCGCCGTGGAGGGCTCCTGGAACACCATGGCCACGTCGCGGCCGCGGATTTCCCGCAGCTTCGAGGCGCTGACGCTGATCACGTTGTTGCCGTTGATCAGCACTGCGCCGGAGCTGATCGCCGTCTCCGGCAGCAGCCCCAAGATGGTCTTGGCGGTGACGGTCTTGCCGGAGCCGGACTCGCCGACGATGGCGACGACTTCGCCGGGGTTGACCTCGAGGCTGACATCCTTCACGGCATAGACGTCCCCGGCGTCCGTGGCGAAGGTGACCCTGAGGTGGTCGATGTCCAGCACGGGCCCGGCGCCGCGGGCGTGCTGGTCTGAAACGGAACCGATATTGGTGCTCATGAACTGCTCACTTCTGCTGAGTGCGCTGCCTGGGCGGCGGAACCGGGTCCGCCGGTGCCGGGGCCGGCTTTGCCGGAGGCAGCCTTCTTGCGGCCGCGCAGGCGCGGGTCGTTGAGGTCGTTGATGCTTTCGCCGACCAGGGTCAGCCCCACCACGGTGAGGACAATGGCCAGGCCCGGGAAGACACCGGTCCACCAGATCCCGGAGGTGGTGTCCGCCAGCGCCTTGTTGAGGTCGAAGCCCCATTCGGCGGCCGAAGTCGGTTCGATGCCGAAGCCGAGGAAGCCCAGGCCCGCGAGGGTGAGGATGGCTTCGGAGGCGTTCAGCGTGAAGATCAGCGGCAGGGTGCGGGTGGCGTTCTTGTAGATGTGGCGGGTCATGATCCTGATGTTGGACGCGCCCACCACCTTGGCCGATTCCACGAAGGGTTCGGCCTTGAGCCGGATGGTTTCGGCGCGGATGACGCGGAAGTACTGCGGGATGAAGACCACGGTGATCGAGATCGCAGCGGCCAGGATGCCGCCCCACAGGCTGGAACGCCCGCCGCTGATCACGATTGCCATGACGATGGCGACCAGCAGGGACGGGAACGCGTACACCGCGTCGGCGACGACCACGAGGATCCGGTCAAGCCAGCCGCCGATGTAGCCGCTGACCAGGCCGAGGATGACGCCGATGAAGATCGACATGATGACGGCCACGATGATGACCATGACGGCGGTCTGCGCGCCCCAGACGACCCGGGAGAACACGTCGTAGCCGCCCACGGTGGTGCCGAGCAGGTGCTTGCCGCCGGGTGCCTGCTGGGCGGGGAAGCTGCCGTCGGCGTCGGAGATCTGGGAGAAGCCGAAGGGTGCGATCAACGGTGCGAAGATGGCGGTCAGCAGGAACAGCGAGGTCAGGATCAGCCCGGTGACGAGCATGCCCCGCTGCAGGCCGACGCTCTTGTTGAAGTGGGAGACGACCGGCAGTCGCCGGTACCAGGGGTCCCGGCGGCTTTCTGCGGCAATGGTTGGTTCGATGCTCATGTCAGTACCTCACGCGGGGGTCGATCAGCGCGGCGACGATGTCCACGATGAAGTTGGTCACGGCCACGATCACGGCGAGCAGCACCACGATGCCCTGCACGGCCACGAAGTCGCGGGCCGTCAGGTAGGTCGCCAGCTGGAAGCCGAGGCCTTTCCATTCAAAGGTGGTCTCGGTCAGCACGGCGCCGCCGAGCATGACCGCGATCTGCAGGCCCATCACGGTGATGATCGGGATCAGCGCCGGCTTGTAGGCGTGCTTGGTGACCAGCCGGAATTCGCTGACGCCGCGTGAGCGGCCGGCCTCCACGTAGTCCTTGCCGAGGGTGCCGATCACGTTGGTGCGGACCAGCCGCAGGAAGATGCCGGCGGTCAGCAGCCCAAGGGCGACGGCGGGCAGCACGGCATGGGCGGTGACATCACCGAGTGCGGCCATGTTGCCGCTGCGGACCGCGTCGAGCCAGTAGATGCCGGTGGGCGCCTGCAGCGCGGTGAGGGCCAGTTCGGTGGAGGTCTTGGCGCGGCCGGCGACCGGGAGCCAGCCGAGCCAGACCGAGAAGGTCAGCTTGAGCAGCATGCCGGCAAAGAAGACGGGCGTGGCGTAGCAGAGGATCGCGAAGATGCGCAGGACGGCGTCGGCCGCCTTGTCGCGGCGATGCGCGGCGATCATGCCCAGCGGGATACCCACGAGCAGTGCCACGAGCAGTGCGTTGATGGACAGTTCCAGCGTTGCCGAACCGTAGGTGGTCAGCATCTCGGAGACCTGGCGGTTGTCCGAGAGCGTGGAGCCGAAATTGCCGGTGATGAGCTGTCCGAGGTACTCGAAGTACTGCACGAAGATGGGCCGGTCGTAGCCGGCCGCGTGGATGCGCTCCGCCAGTTGTTCCGGCGGGAGCCGCCCGCCGAGGGCGGCCGTGATCGGGTCGCCCGTGATGCGCATCAGGAAAAATACGAGTGTGACCAGGATGAAAATGGTCGGGAAGATCAGCAGGAACCTGATCAGGATGTATTGGCCCAGTCCCCCACCGGACGCCTTCTTCTTTGTTGGCAATAGGCCGTCGGCGTCGCTGGGCGGCGCCTCAATAAGTGTTGTCATTGGTACCTAAATTTGTGTTTCCGTCGGCTTCGTGGGCTTCCGGAATCGGTTGTCCTGCTATCAGCAAGAAAGGCGGGACGCCGCGCAGGCGCCCCGCCTCCTTGGCTGGTCAGGACCGGATGGGGAATGGACCTACTTGGAAATCACACCAAGACGGGTCTTGAAGGACGCGTCGAGGGTCTTTTCGACACCCTGGACGTCCTTGCCGGCGACCATGAGCTGGGCGCCCTGCAACAGCGGCAGCGTGGAGAGGTCCTTGGCGACGGCCGTCTGGGCCTCGCCAAGCACCTTTTCGCGCTCGGTCTTGTCAACGGTGGTGAGCTGCTTCTTGATCAGCGCCGTGACGGAGGCGTTCTCGTAGTGGTTCTTGAGGAAGTTGCCCGGGACGAAGAACGGGGTCAGGTAGTTGTCGGCGTCGGAGTAGTCCGGGAACCAGCCGAGCTGGTAGACCGGGTAGACGTCCTTGGTGCGGTCCTTGGAGTAGGTGACCCACTCAGTGGACTGCAGGTCGACCTTGAACAGGCCGGACTTCTCCAGCTGCTCCTTGATCATGGCGTACTCGTCGCCGGAGGATTTGCCGTAGTGGTCCGGGTTGTACTGCAGCTTCAGCGTGACCGGGGCGGTGACGCCGGCGTCGCTGAAGGCCTTCTTGGCCTTGTCCAGGCTGGGTTTGCCGTTGCCGTCGCCGTACATTTCCTTGAGCGGCTTGATGGCGCCGACGAAGCCGTCCGGGACGACGGAGTACGCGGGCAGGTAGGTGCCCTTGTAGACCTGGCTGGCGATCGCGTCGCGGTCGACGATGTCTGCCATCGCCTGGCGGACGGCGAGTGCCTTCTTCGGGTCGGCGTCGGCAGCCTTGGCGCCGAACGGCATGGTGTCGAAGTTGAAGACGATGTAGCGCAGTTCGCCACCGGGGCCCTTGTGAACCTTGACCTTGGAGTCCTTCTCGAGGTCGGCGGCGTCGGTCGCGGTCAGGCTGCGGCCGGCGACGTCGATGTTGCCCTGCTGGACATCGAGCTTGAGGTTGTTGGAGTCCGCGTAGTACTTGATCGTGGCGCTGTCGTTCGCCGGCTTGCCGAGCAGACCCTTGTAGTCAGGGTTGGCCTTGAGGCTGACGAGCTCGTTCTTCTTGTAGCTCTCGATCGTGTACTGGCCGGCGAAAGGCTTGCCCTTGACGATGTCCTCGTCGCTCATCAGCTTGTCGGCGGAGAAGACCTCTTCGTCGACGATCGGACCTGCGTTCGCGGCGAGCACGCCCGGGAAGACCTGGTCGTTGCCTTCCTTGAGCTTGAAGACCACGGTGGAGTCGTCTTTGACTTCCACCGAGGCGAGGTTGCCCAGCAGGGAGGCCGGGCCGTTGTCGTCGTTGATCTTGATGACGCGGTCGATCGAGAACTTCACGTCCGAGGACGTCAGCGCGTGCCCGTTGGCGAACTTGAGGCCGGACTTGAGCTTGACGGTGTATTCCGTGGGGCTCGTGAAGGACGCGGACTCAGCGATGTCCGGGCTGGAGTCAGCCGTTCCGGGCTTCGAGTTCATCAGGAACGGGTAGATCTGGTTCATCACCATGAACGAGCCGGCGTCGTAGGAGCCGGCCGGGTCGAGGGTGACCACCTTGTCCGTGGTGCCGTACGTAATGCTGCCTCCGCCTGCGGCGCTGCCGGAGGACGTTCCGCCGCCGGTAGGGCCGGTGCAGGCCGTCAGTGCAAAGGCGGAAACCCCGGCAAGCGCGATGGCGCTCTGCAGGGCCTTTTTGTTCATTGCCATCTGTGAACTTTCTGTTCGATGAGTACTAGTGCGCAGCCCGAAGTAGCTTGACTCGTTGGGCAGCACCTGTCCTGATTCCTAGATTCAATCAGAAGACCACGGGCGAATCGCTACATCTTGTGAGTTGAGACACAAAATTTACACGAACCGGCGGAAGTTATCGCATTCTTCGGGATTTCGCCCGGATCTTCGGCACCCCGGACTCGGTGCGGCCTGCGGCGGCGGGGGCTCGGGAACGGACATGCCCACCGCCCAGGCCAGGGACTGGGCATATACCCGAAGTGCCCACTCGTGGCCGCGAAGAATGGACATGTCCCTCGCTCTAGCCGGAAGACGAACATGGCCCGCGCTCTAGCCGGAGGACGGGCATGCTCACCGCCGAGGCCCGGGAGTGGACATAATCCCGAAGTGCCCACTCGTGGCCGCGAAGAATGGACATGTCCCGCGCGGGATGCTTGCGCGGGGTGCACGCTAACGAACATGTCCCGCGCGGGATGCTTGCGCGGGGTGCACGCTAACGAACATGTCCCGCGCCCGAGCCCGGGAGTGGACATATACCCGAAGTGCCCACTCGTGGCCGCGAAGAATGGACATGTCCCGCGCCCGGGCGACGGTTAAAGGCAGGAGCGCCGCAGGCCAATGGCATGCGGCGCTCCTGGAATCGGCGGACCGGCCCCCCGCCGAAGACGCGGCCCGTCGGGGGCGGTTAGAGGGCGGCCCGCTGGAGCGACCGCGCGGCGTCGATGGTGGCCTGGCCAAGGACCCGGCTGCCCTGGTAGAGCACCACGGTCTGGCCGGGGGCGACGCCGCGGAGCGGTTCCGCCAGCGTGACCACCAGGTCGCCGGACCCTCCGGAGTGTTCCATCCGGGCGGTTGCCGGCACCGGGTCCCCGTGGGCGCGGACCTGGGCGTAGCAGTCGAACTCCTCGCCGGTGGCGATCTCCGCGATCGGCAGCCCGGCCCAGGACACCTTGATGCCGCGGATCTCGTCGATCGCGAGCAGGGCCTCGGGGCCGACGACCACCTTGTTCTCCTTGGGGCGGATCTCCAGCACAAAGCGCGGCTTGCCGTCGGCGGCCGGGGTGCCCAGCTTCAGCCCGCGGCGCTGGCCGACGGTGAAGGCGTTGGCGCCCGGGTGTTCGCCGACCTTGGCGCCGGATTCGTCCACGATGTCGCCGGTGGACATCTCGATCTTCTCCGCCAGCCAGCCGGCGGTGTCGCCGTCGGGGATGAAGCAGATGTCGTGGCTGTCGGGCTTGTTGGCCACGGACAGCCCTCGGCGTTCGGCCTCGGCGCGGACCTCGGCCTTGGAGGGGGTGTCCGCGAGCGGGAACATCGAGTGCCGGAGCTGTTCGTGCGTGAGGACGCCGAGCACGTAGCTCTGGTCCTTTGCCCAGTCCGCGGCGCGGTGCAGTTCGGGGTTACCGTCGGCGTCCGTGATCACCTTGGCGTAGTGGCCGGTGCAGACGGCGTCGAAACCCAGCGCGATCGCCTTCTCCAGCAGCGCGGCGAACTTGATCCGCTCGTTGCAGCGCATGCACGGGTTGGGCGTGCGGCCGGCGGCGTATTCGTCGATGAAGTCCTGGACGACGTCTTCCTTGAATCGCTCGGAGAAGTCCCACACGTAGTACGGGATGCCCAGCACGTCGCACGCCCGCCAGGCGTCGCGCGAGTCCTCGATGGTGCAGCAGCCGCGGCTGCCGGTGCGCAGCGTTCCGGGCATGCGTGAGAGGGCGAGGTGGACCCCGACGACGTCGTGGCCGGCCTCGACGGCGCGGGCTGCGGCAACGGCTGAATCGACGCCGCCGCTCATGGCTGCAAGAACTCGCATGCTGGCTTTCTCTAGGAATCGGGAGGTCCGCGGGCAGATGAATAACACAGCGCCCGCATACCGATTCTATCGCCACGCCGATTCCTGCCCCAAAAAGGCTTGACGGCAGCCTGCCGCGCTTCTAACGTCAGCATTAGCGGTTTTAGAACAAGGGCGGCGAAAGCCCAGACGGGACGCGCGAGATGGCTGTCGAGAACATCGCGATTGTGGGTGGCGGGCTGGCGGGCGCCACCGCCGCGAAGACCCTGCGGGTGGAGGGCTTCGAGGGCCCGGTCACGCTGCTCGCCGAGGAGGCGCAGACCCCCTACCTGCGGCCGCCGCTGTCCAAGGAATATCTCCTGGGCAAGGACGGCGAGGACGCCCTCCCGGTGGTTCCGGCCGGCTGGTACGAGGAGAACGACGTCGACCTCCAACTGGGCGCTCCCGTCACCGGGCTGGACACCGCGGCCCGCACGGTGACCCTCGGCGACGGCAGCCGGCTGCCCTATTCCGCGCTCCTGCTGGCCACGGGGGCACGTCCGCGCTCGATTCCGCTGCCCGGCAGCAGCCTCGACGGCGTCATGACGTTCCGGACGCTCGACGACAGCCGCCGGCTCCGGGATGCCCTCTCCGCGGGCGGCCGGAACGTGGTGATGGTCGGCTCGGGTTGGATCGGAATGGAGCTTGCGGCCGCCGCAAACTCGTATGGCAACTCCGTCACCCTGCTGGGCCTCGAGCAGGTGCCGCTGGCCGCGGCGATTGGCCCCGAACTGGGCGCCTTCTTCCGCTCGCTGCATGAGTCCCGGGGCGTGCGGTTCCGGCTGCCGGCGTCGGCCGCAGCCATCACAGGCGTCGACGGCCGGGTCACCGGCGTCCGCACCGACGCCGGCGAAATCCTGGCCGCCGACCTGGTTGTCATCGCCGTCGGCGTCGTCCCCGAGACATCGCTCGCCGCAGCCGCGGGCATCGCCCTGGACAACGGGATCCTCACGGACGCGTCGCTGCGCACTTCGGCTCCGGGAGTCTTTGCCGCCGGCGACGTCGCCAACGCCCTGCATCCGTTCACCGGCGGGCACCACCGCAGCGAGCACTGGTCCAACGCGCTCAACGGCGGGAAGGTCGCCGGCCGGGCGATGCTCGGACGGGAGGCCGTACTGGACACCATTCCTTACTTCTATACGGACCAGTACGACGTCAGCATGGAGTATTCCGGCTTCCCCAGCCTGGTCGAGGGCCCGCCCGTGCTCAGGGGTTCACTGGAGCGGCAGGAATTCCTCGCCTTCTGGCAGCGCGAAGGCTGCGTGGTCGCAGGCATGAACGTCAACTGGCCGCGGTCCGACAAGCCGCAAAAGGCCATCAAGGCACTCATCACTGCACGCGGCTCCGTCAGCCCGGACTCGCTGGCGGATCCGGACGTCCCGCTGGAGCAGCTACTGTCCTTGGACTAGCCGTTGGCGGATTGGCGGGCGACGGTTCCCGCGGTCTGGATGCTGGACTCGTGTCCGGCCATGCCGGCCTGGCGGGCGCGGGTGTACGCCGCCGGCAGGGCCGCCAGCAGCGCATCGACGTCGGCGTCGGTAGAGGAGTGGCCGAGGGTGAAGCGCTGGGCGCCCCGGGCGGTGTCCTCATCCAGGCCCATGGCGAGCAGCACGTGGGAGGGCCGCGGCACGCCGGCGGTGCAGGCTGAGCCGGTGGAGGATTCCACCCCGGCGAGGTCCAGCAGGAACAACAGCGAGTCGCCCTCGCAGCCGGGGAAGGTGAAATGCGCGTTGCCCGGCAGCCGGCCGTTCCCGGGGGCACCGCGCAGCACGGCCTCCGGAACGGCGGCGCGGACGCCGTCAATCAGACGGTCCCGGAGCGCGGAGATCCGTGCCGACTCGGCGGCCAGATTTCCGGTGGCTGCCTCCGCCGCGGCGGCGAAGGCTGCGATCGACGCGGTGTCCAGGGTGCCGGAGCGCACGTCGCGTTCCTGTCCCCCGCCGTGCTGGACCGGGGTCAGCTTGACGGCGCGGCCCAGCAGCAGCGCGCCGACGCCGACCGGGCCGCCGATTTTGTGGCCGGAGATGGACATGGCGTCCAGGCCGGTCCCACGGAAATCAACCGGCACGGAGCCGAACGCCTGCACGGCGTCGGAATGCACGGGCACGCCGGCGGCGTGCGCCAGCCGCACGACCTCCGCGACCGGTTGGAGGCTGCCTACTTCGTTGTTGGCCCACATGACGGTGACCAGGGCAATCGAGGCCGGATCGTCGGCCAACTCGGCTTCCAGCGCGGCCAGGTCCAGCACGCCGTCGGCGTCCACGGGCAGCCAGCGAACGTCGGCTCCCTCGTGCCGTTCGAGCCATTCGACGGCGTCCAGCACCGCGTGGTGTTCGACGGCGGAGCAGAGAACGCGGGTCCGCCGCTGATCCTCGGCCTGGCGGGCCCAATAGAGTCCCTTCACGGCAAGGTTGTCGGCTTCCGTGCCGCCTGAGGTGAAGATAACCTCCGAAGGATGCGCCCCGGCTGCCGCGGCCAGGGCCTCGCGGGCATCCTCGACAGCCCGGCGGGCGCGGCGGCCGGACCCGTGCAGAGAGGAGGGGTTGCCGGTGCGGGCCAGCTCACGCGTCAGCGCGGTCAGCGCCTCAGCGGCGAGCGGCGTGGTGGCTGCGTGGTCTAGGTATACGGGCACACGCCAATTCTACCGTGGGGGGCTTGCTCCGCGCCGCGGGACGGCGCGGCCGGAAGGCGCGGGACGGCGCGGGACGGCGACGCCGGAAGGAGACGGAAGGCACCGGAGGGCGACGCCGGAAGGAGACGGCACTGGTGTACATTCAAGCGGTGAAAGCGTCCCTCTACCTCGTCCTGGCCACCCTGTTCTGGTCCGGAAATTTCGTCGTCGGCCAGGCCGCTGTCGCCTCGATGACGCCCCTGGACCTGACCTTCTGGCGCTGGACGCTGGCCGCCCTGCCGCTGCTGGCCCTGGCCCACTTCGTGGAAAAGCCGGACTGGCGCGCGGTCCTGCGCCGCTGGCCCGTGCTGCTGCTGCTGAGCGCGCTGGGGATGAGCGGCTACACCTTGCTCCTGTACGGCGCGCTCGGCTACACCTCCGCGATGAACGCCTCGCTGATCACCGCGGCGAACCCGGCCCTGATTGTGGTGATGGCAATTTTCCTGCTCGGCGAGAGGACCACCCGGCTCGGCTGGCTCGGCATCGGGCTGGGGCTGCTGGGCGTGCTGCTGGTCCTGACCCGCGGCGAACTGCAGCGGGTATTCAGCCTCTCGATCAACGCCGGGGAGCTCCTGATGATCGGCGCCATCGTGGTCTGGGGCAGCTACACGATCATCGCCCGCCGGCTGGACATTCCCGCCATCGCCGCCACCGCCGTGCAGGTCACCATGGCCACCGTGACGCTGGCACCGTTTGCGCTGGCCATGCACGTGCGGCTGCCGGAGACACCGGCGGAAGGCTGGTCGCTGGCCTACATAGCGGTCTTCCCCTCGCTGGGCGCCTACCTGTTCTGGAACCTGGCATTGAAGACCACCCCGCCGGGCACCGCCGGGAACTATCTGAACCTCATGGTGGTCTTCACCGCCGTCATCACGGTCGCGCTTGGGACGCCCCTGACCCTCGTCCAGGTCGCGGGCGGCATCATGGTGGTAGCCGGCGTCCTGCTGACCGGCATCAAGGGGCAGGCGAAGCTCAGAGCGGCCTGATCCGGGCGCAGCACTGGGCCGGGGCAGCCGAGCCCTGCAGCCGGAGTTCCTCGATGTCGAGCGCTTCGACCCTGGCCGGATCCACCCCGCAGCCCGCCGCGGCCCCGCCCAGGAACGCGCCGTTCATGGCGCAGACCACCTCCGCGTGGCCCTGGGCCACCCGGTGAAACGGGCAGTTGAGCAACACGAGCCCGCCGGCACCGTCCTCCGCCGGTCGGTACCCCTCGGCGGTCAGCAGCTCCGCGAAGTCGGCGGTGCCGGCGGCTTCCCCCGCGGCCAGGCCCCGCGACCGGGCGGCCTGCAGCAGCGCGGTCCGGGCCGATCCGCCGTCGGCCGCGGATTGTTCAATCGCCGTCACCAGGAGTTCGGCGGCCAGATCATAGTTGCGTTCCGGTACGGATGCCGAGACCTCCTGGACGGCCGCGCGGTACAGCTTGGCCGGCCGGCCGGAACCGGGCCCCTCCTTGCCGCCGAGTTTGCGGAACTCCACCGCCAGCAGGCCGTCGTGGACCAGCCGGTCCAGGTGGAACGAGGCGGTGCTCCTTGCCAGCCCGAGGGCACCGGCCGCGTCGTCGCGGCCCACCGCCTGATCCGCCGCGGTGACGAAGTCAAAGAGCCGCCTGCGGTTTTCATCCCCCAGGGACGCGACGGCGGCAATCCTGCGGCTCCACGGCAAATGGTTCATGGCATCAGCCTAACTCTAAAAACAAGATCCATTGCTTAACCCCTGCAGTCATTCTAAAATCAAGTTACCCAATTTTAGAAGGAGCAGAAGATGAAATCTTCAACAGCACTTGCGGCCCCGGCCCCGACGGTCGCAGCCGGTTCCCAGCGGCAGGCCTTCCTGTTGCTGCGCACGGTCTTCACCGTCGCGCCGATCATTTTCGGCCTGGACAAGTTCACCAACCTGCTGACCGACTGGACGATGTATCTCGCCCCGGTGGCCACCTCGGTGGTCCCGGTGTCGGCACAGAGTTTTATGTACGTCGTCGGCGTCGTCGAGATCATCGCCGGCATCGCCGTGGCCGTCCGCCCGCGCTTCGGATCCCTGCTGGTCGCCGTGTGGCTGCTCGGCATCATCGTCAACCTGCTGGTCCTTGGCAGCTACTTCGACGTGGCGCTGCGCGACTTCGGACTGCTGGTCGGGGCCCTGGCGCTGAACCGGCTCTCTCCGGCGAAGCTCCACTAGCCGGCCCCCTGCCGCCGCCGGCCTGTCCGCTTCGGGCGGGTCAGGACGACGGCGGCAGCACGGCCAACCGGGCGGCGATGTCGGCCCGCGCGGCCGCGAGCGCCGCGTCGTCCGGGCAGGACACGGAGACATAGACGGATGAGCCGGCCTTGGCAAAGAGCCGGGCGTAGCTGGCGCTCGCCCGGCTCCCGGCCTTCTTACCGCCCTCGAGCACCAGCACCTCGACCCGCGGGCCCGGCTTGTCCGGTTCGCCGCCCCAGCGCAGGACTGCCGTCTTGAGGTAGGACGGCAGGATGCTGGGGTCCAGGTAGTGGAAGAGGGCCTCCGTGGACGCCTTGTCGTCGCCGGCGACGACGAGCGGCCACTGGTTCACCCGGACCCTGGCGGAGACCAGGCAGCCGTCGGCCTTCCGGTACTCGCTGGCGCCGGCCACATCCTGTTTGCCGGCCTTCCAGGCGGGGGCGTCGCTCAGCCCGTCGGAGAGTCGGACCGGTACGCCGGCAGCGAGGCGGTCCCCCGCTCCGAAAGGCAGGCTGCGCGCAGCGACCGCTTCGGCGTCGTACCCCGGCGTCACGGTCGGGGTGGCGACGGTGGCAGCGCTGCTCACCGGTTTGGCCGCCGAGGGATCCGGAACCCCCACACTGCAGCCTGCCAGCAGGGGCAGCAGTGCCAGCAGTGCGCCGCCGAACCGTGCCGTGCCCTGGCCCGCCATGTCCGTCACCCTGCCTACGCCAGGACCCGGAGCGCACCGGGCACAACGTCGATGGTCAGTGGCAGCGGTCCGACCCGCTCGCCGTCCGCGTACGCGACGACGCCGTCGGCCTCAAGTTCAACCCGCCGGACCCGGCGGATCTCCACGGCCGGGTGGCCCACGTGCTTGCCGGAAAACACCTTGGGGAACACCGCCAGGAAAGCGGCGCGGGACAACGGCCGGACGATGAACAGGTCCAGATAGCCGTCGTCGAGGACGGCGTCGGGCACGACCTTCATGCCGCCGCCGATCGACTGTCCGTTGGCCACCGAGATCAGCATGGCACCCTGCTGCCAGCGTTCGCCGTCGGCCGTCACGGTGTACTCGATGGCGCGAAAGGTGGCCAGTTCGCGCAGCATGGCCAGGTTGTACCGGGCCCGGCCGCGCGGTCGGCGCCACGCGTTGGCGCGCTCGTTGACCGCGGCGTCAAAGCCTGCGGACACCACCCCGGCAAACCAGTGCGTCCGGCCGCCGGAGCTCACCCGGCCGGCGTCGATCAGGCGGCCGCCCGACGGCAGGGCAGCCAGCACCCGTGCGGCGGCCGCCGGGATGTCGTGCCGCGGCAGGCCGAGCGCGCGTGCCATGTCATTTCCGGTTCCGCTCGGAATGATGCCCAGCGGAGTCCCGCCGAACGGGGCACCCGACCCGGCGAGCGCGTTGACACCCAGGTGGACCATGCCGTCGCCGCCCGCCACAACCAGCGCGTCCACCCCGTCGGCGAGCACCTTGTCCACGGCCTGGGACAAATGCTGGTAGCTGTCCTCGCACAGCAGCTGGACCTGGACCCCGGCCGCGCTGAGGCACTCGGCCGCTTCCCGGCCGGCATGCCGCCCGCGGCCAAAGGAGGCGCGCGGGTTGACGGCGAGGGCAATCTTCATGCGCTGAATTATGCCAGCCGCCGGGAACCATCCACGGCCACACGCTCGTTATTCCCCCAGCCGGTTAAACTGTCCACGCCGGAGGTCCCCGACCGGACCGGCTCCACTGACGCAAAGGAATCGTGCTTGACGCAGGGCAACAGCTCGCATTACCAGGTCCTCAGGATCCCCGTCACGGCGACGGACAAGGACATCAAGGTGGCCTACCGCAAGGCTGCCCGCACGGCCCACCCCGACCACGGAGGCGACGCCGCCACCTTCCGCCGGGTGACCCTGGCCTATGAGACCCTCATCGATGCCAAGCGCCGTGCCGACTACGACCGTTCCTACGGCAGCGGGACCGCCTTCTCCAGCCGCACGGCCCCGGCCGAAGAAGGTGCGCACTTCGACGCGCCGGCAGCCGGCAGCCGGGCGTCCGCGCATGTCCGCCGTCCGAACACGCCGCGCAACACCGCCGCCGATCCCCCGGTCTACGTTCCCTCCTTCGAAGAGGTGGCGGCGGCCGGTGAGGTGCCGCTGATCCCGGCGTCGGTGGCCGGGCAGCAGGTCCACGGCATGCCCCGCCGGCGGGGCATTTTCGGCGCTGAGGCGCGCATCCAGCGCGAAATGCGGACGGTGCAGCTGATCACCCGGCAGATCCTGCCTGCCATCCCGGCCGCCCGGCTGATCAATGGTCTGCAGTCCCCCGCGGACAACAGCCACATCGACCATGTGCTGGTCTCCGGCTACCGGCTGGCCATCATCGGTTCCATGCTCCTGCCGCCGGGAGCCTACGCCTGGAACGGCAGCACCCTGAACCACGGCGGCCGATCCATCGCCCCGCCGCAGCTGGCCCATGTGGTGCGCCGGATGCAGGACATCTTCCCGGAGCTGAACGTCACCGGCTGGACCGTCGTCCACAGCACCGACGGCAACCTGCACGAACCGGTGATCGACCGGCACGGCCGCTCCCGCGACCGCGGCGACAGCCAAGAGCTCGTCCAGGTGGTCAACGCCGCCGGGCTGGCCCGCGGCCTCAAGCAGTTCCTCAGTTCCGGGCCCGCCCCGAACACCGTCAACGTACCGGTGCTGGCCAGGCTGCTGCGCGGAATGCATTAGCGGCCAGCCGGCTCGCTAGGATGGGAGCGTGTTCCGCATCCTCTTCCACAGCCCCGAAATCCCCGGCAATACCGGCAATGCCATCCGGCTGGCCGCCATCACGGGCGCCGAACTCCACCTCGTGGAGCCGCTGGGCTTTGACTTCTCCGACGCCAAGCTCCGCCGCGCCGGCCTGGACTACCACGACCTCGCCGTCGTCACCGTCCACCCGGACATCGACGCGGCCTGGGAAGCGCTGCAGCCGGAGCGGGTCTTCGCCTTCACTTCCGACGGCGAAACCTCCTACACGGACATCAGCTACCGTCCCGGCGACGTGCTGATGTTCGGCCGGGAATCCGTGGGCCTTTCCGAGGCACTCAAGCACGACCCGCATGTGACGTCCCGCGTCCGGTTGCCTATGCTGCCGGCGCTGCGTTCGCTGAACCTGGCCAACGCGGCGTCGATTGCTGTCTACGAGGCCTGGCGCCAGCAGGGCTTCGCGGGCGCCGAGCTGTAGTACCTGGGGCTTGCGGCGCTGGATCCGGATCAGGCCGCTGGCGCAAATTTCCCTGAAGTCCGCCCATCCGTTTCTCCCGCCGCGCCGAATCGTTTGTGAGAGACCATCCAGGCGAGCGTTGAAGGGAGCGAGGAGCGGCAGGTGACAATAATGCAGGCGGATAGACGCCCGGCCCGTTGGGCTGCGGGCAACCACGGCACGGTCGAAGTCCGTTCTGGCCCCGGACCGGAGGCTGGCACCTTATGCTTGAGGGTGATGGAAACTCCGAATGCCCCGAATCCCGAGGCCGCCGCTCCCCCCAGCGCCTCAGCCGACGTTAACCGCCGGCTGGGAGCCCTGCTCGGACAGATCGCCAACGGTGACCAGGCCGCCTTCGCCGAGTTCTATCAGCTCACGTCGCGCCGCGTTTTCGGCATGGCGCGCCGGGTCCTGATTGACACGGAGCTCAGCGAGGACACCACGCAGGAGGTGTTCCTCCAGGTCTGGCAGAACGCCGCCAAGTTCAACGCCGACGCCGGCAGCCCGCTCGCGTGGCTGATGACCATCTCCCACCGCCGGGCCGTGGACAAGGTCCGGTCCTCGCAGTCCTCCACCGACCGTGAGGCCAAGTACGGCGCCAGCAGCCAGGAGATCGACCACGACTCCGTTTCCGATGCGGTCGGCAGCAAGCTCGAGGCCGAAGCGGTGGTCCGCTGCCTGGACACGCTGACGGACACACAGCAGGAATCCGTCCGGCTCGCCTATTACGGCGGGCTCACCTACCGGGAAGTCGCCGAGAAGCTCAACGCGGCCGTTCCCACCATTAAGTCCCGCATCCGCGACGGACTGATCCGACTGAAGACCTGTTTGGGGGTGAGTTGAGATGAATGACATGAATCCTCAGAACAGCGGCCGCACGCCCGGCAGCTTTTCCGCCGACATCGCCAGCGACCTCAGCTCCGGCCGCGCCGTCGACCTCGCCGAGGTTTACGCGCTGCACGCCCTCGACGACGCCGAACGCACCGCCGTCGACCGCTACCTCACGGAGGCCCCGCCGGCGGAACGCGCCGAGTTCGAGGAGCGTGTCCGGCAGGCCCGAGAGACGCTGACGATGAGCTTTAGCGCGGAGGAGGAGCCGCCGGCCGGCCTGTTCGACCGCATTGTCGCGGCCCTGCCGGCGCAGGCCGCCGAGCCGGGTGCCGAGGCACGGCCTGGCCCTGCCGCTCCCCCGGTGGTGGCCCGTCCGGTCCGCGAACACCCGGGGCTTCCGGTCACCGACGAACTCAGCGCCGCCCGCCAGCGCCGTGACGAACGGCGCCGGCCCCAGGGCATGCGCAACTGGCTGATCGGCGTCGCCGCTGCTGCCGCCATCGCGGTAGGCGGAGTCGGGGTGGGCGCGTATGTCGCCAACCAGAACGACCCGCTGAACCAGGTGCTTCAGGCCAGCGACGTGCGCAAGGCGACGATCGACGTGATCGGCGGCGGCACGGCCTCGCTCACGCTCTCGTCCTCGAAGGACGCCGCGGTAGTAAAGATGAACGGCGTTCCCGCTCCACCGACGGGCAAGGTCTACCAGATGTGGCTGATCCCGAAGGACGGCTCGGCTCCGGTCTCCAAGGGCCTGATGGACGCGGAGGCGCTGTCAAAGCCTGCTGTCGTCACGGGCATCGGCTCCGCCGCGGCCCTGGGCATCACGGTGGAGCCGGCGGGCGGCTCTAAGACGCCCACCATGCCGACCGTGGCCTCCGCGCCGCTGGGCGCTTAGTAGCTGACGCTTAGTATCTGACAACGACAAAGCCGCGCAGGACCCGATTGCCCGGGGCCTGCGCGGCTTTTGTTGTGCCGCCCGCTAAATGACCAGCGAGAGCAGCATCACGAAGGCAAAGCCCACCACGGAGATCAGCGTCTCCATCACGGACCAGGTCTTGAACGTCTGTCCGACGCTGAGGCCGAAGAGTTCCTTCACCAGCCAGAAGCCGGCGTCGTTGACGTGGGAGAGGAAGAGCGAGCCGGCGCCGATCGCAAGGGCCAGCAGGGCGGCGTGGGTCGGGGAAAGCGAACTGGCCAGCGGTGCCACGATGCCCGCCGCGGTCACGGTGGCCACGGTCGCGGAGCCGGTGGCGAGGCGCAGCGCCACGGCCACGAGGAAGCCGAGGACCAGCACGGACATGTTGGCGCCCTCGGCCCATTTCTTGACGGCGTCGCCGACGCCGGCGCCGATCAAGGTCTGCTTGAAGCCGCCGCCGGCGCCCACGATCAGCAGGATCGCGGCAATCGGGCCGAGACTCGCGCCGATCTTGGTGGTGATCTTGTTGCCGGTGAAGCCGACGGCGTAGCCGAAGGTGCCGATGGCGAGCAGGACCGCCAGGGTCATCGCAACGAGCGGCTGACCCACGAAATCGAAGAAGACCCGGATCCACGGCGCCGAGGCGGCGTCGGGCCAGATGATGTCCACGACGGCCTTGAGCAGCATGAGGACCACCGGGAAGATGATGGTCATCAGCGTGACCGGGAAGCTGGGCTGGCGCTTGACGCCTTCGAGATCGGCGCCGTGCTCGGTGTCGATGCCGCCCGCGACGGCGGGGGCGCCCACCGGCACCCATTTGGCGGCGAGCCGGGAAAACAACGGCCCGCAGATGATGACGGTGGGGACGGCGACCAGGAGTCCGAGCGCGAGCGTGGTGCCCAGCTCGGCCTTGACGGCGCTGATCGCGATCAGCGGACCCGGGTGCGGCGGCACGAGGCCGTGCAGCACCGACAATCCGGCCAGCGCCGGGATGGCGATGCGCATCAGCGGCATTTTGGAGCGCTGCGTGACCAGGACAATCACCGGCAGCAGCAGCACGAGGCCGATTTCGAAGAACATCGGCAGGCCGATGATCACCGCGACAAGCGTGATGGACCAGACCACCCGGTTACCGCCCGCCTTGGCGAGCAGCGTGTCCACCACGCGGTTGGCTCCCCCGGAGTCCGCCAGGAGCTTGCCCAGCATGGCGCCGAGGGCGATCAGCAGGCCGACCTCCTTCAAGACGCCGCCCACGCCGTCCTCGAAGTTGCTGATGATCTTGGGCAGTTCCACGCCCGAGGCCAGTCCGACAAAGGCCGAGCCCAGCACAAGCGCGAGGAAGGGGTGGAGCTTAAACTTGGCGATCAGCACCACGATCAGTGCGATGCCGAGGCCGGCGACCACCAGGAGCTGGGTGTCGTGGCCGGTCCAGGCCTCGAGGGCAGCGGGAAGCTGCATTGCTGTAAGAGAATTCAAAACGTTTTCCTAGCTGGAATAAGGGGGTGGTGACCGGCGCGCGGTTAGCGCGCGGCGGCGTCGGCGCCGTTGAGGTGGAGCCGGTCGATGATTTCCTGGGCTTCGTCCGCGGGGGTTGCCCCTACGGAGAGGGTGATGAAGTTTTCGTCCTCGGTGGGGGCTTCCAGCGCGTCGAACTGGGATTCCAGCAGCGCCGGTGGCATGAAGTGGCCGTGCCGGGAGGCGAGGCGGTCCGAGATCCGGTCCTTACTGCCTTCAAGGAAGACAAAAACCACGCCTTCCCCGCGCAGGACGTCGCGGTACCGCTTCTTCAGGGCCGAGCAGGTTACGACGCCGGGGGTCCCGGCGGCGGTGTGCTCCCGGATCCAGGCGGCGATAGTGTCCAGCCAGGGCCAGCGGTCTTCGTCCGTCAGCGGCTGGCCGGCGTGCATCTTGGCCACGTTGGACGCCGGATGCAGGTCGTCGCCTTCCGCGAGGTCCCAACCCAGCCGCCCGGCCAGCAGGCCGGCCACGGTGGATTTGCCCGAGCCTGAGACGCCCATGATGACCAGGACGGGGTGCTGCGCAGTCTTCGCCATTAAAGTCTGCCTTCCATCAATAAATATGATTTAAACAATGGCAAGCATATGGCAGCGGTCACGCTCGGGCAACACTAGAAGCCGGCGATGGTTCCCGGGCCGTTGACCGCGACGACGTGGAACGCCTCGGCGCTCCGGCCCGGAGCGAGGCCGCCGCGTTCCCCGGTGGCGAGCATGAGGCCGCGGACGGTGCGTTCCATGGCGTCAACGTCGGGGTGCTGGCTGGCGTGGATGTGGATGGCCGCCAGCTTTTCCTCGACGTTCCCGGTGACATCCACAAAGTGGTTCTCCCGCTCCTCCGGTCCGGCGAAGAGCCACAGCCAGGGCAGCTTGTAGGCCTCCAGCCCGGCCGCGGCCAGTTCCGGGTACGCGAAGGGGTTCTCCAGCGCCGGGTACACAGCCCTGGTCACCGCCTCCCCCACCGCCAGGTGGTCCGGGTGGCTCTTCTGGATCCGGTTCCAGTTCCGTTCCGGATGCATGGCGAGCACGACGTCGGGACGGAGCCGGCGGATCAGGCGCACCACCTCGCGGATGACCTCGTGCGAGGGCTCAAGGTAGCCGTCCAGCTGGTGGAGGTAGTGGATATCCCTCACGCCGACGAGCGCGGCGGCGCGCTGCTGTTCCTCCGTCCGCAGCCGGACGATTTCGTCGCGCTTCGCCGGGTCGAAGCCGCCGGCGTCCCCGTCCGTCATGATGCAGTAGCTGACCTGGACTCCGGCGGCGGTCCACGCGGCGATGGTGCCGGCGGCGCCGAAGTCGATGTCGTCCGGGTGGGCGGTGAAACAAAGCACCCGCTCGATCCGGGTGTGGTTCAGATCGAACGGGCTCTGTGCCGCGGGGGCGTTGGTGCTCAATGGTCAGCCTTTGCGCTTCTTGATTTCTTCGGTGGCCTGCGGCAGCACCTGGAAGAGGTCGCCGACGATGCCGAAGTCGGCGATCTCGAAGACCGGGGATTCGGCGTCCTTGTTCACCGCCACGATCACCTTGGCGGTCTGCATGCCGGCCTTCTGCTGGATGGCGCCGGAAATGCCGGCAGAGATGTAGAGCTGCGGGGAGACGGTCTTGCCGGTCTGGCCGATCTGCGCGTCGTGGCCGATCCAGCCGGCGTCCGTGGCGGCGCGGGACGCGCCGATGGCCGCGCCCAGGGCGTCGGCGAGGTCCTCAAGCGGTCCGAAGTTTCCGTCCACTCCCCGGCCGCCGGCCACGACGATCCGGGCCTCGGAGAGGTCGGGGCGGCCGCTGGCGGCCTTCTCGGTCCGGGCGGTCACCCGGGCCGCGCCGGCTATGGCGTCCGCCGGCAGGTCGACCGTGACAGGCTGCGGGGCGGTGGCCGTGGCGGCCGGCTCCGGGGCGACGCTGTTGGCCTTGACGGTCAGCACGGCCACCGGGGTGGTGGCCCTGGCCGTGGTGGTGTACGAGCCGGCGAGCACCGACTTGTGCGCGGTCCCGTCCGGGTCGACCGCGACGACGTCGGTGATCACACCGGCGCCGAGTTTGATCCCCAGCCGCGCCGCGACCTCCTTGCCCTCGGCCGAGTTCTCGGCCAGCACCACGGTGGCCCCGGAGGTTCCGGCCACGGCCGCGAGGAACGCCGCCTTGGGGCCGACGAGGTAGTCGTTGAGGTCGGCTGCCGCGGGGACGTAGAGTTCCCCCGCTCCGTAGGCTGCCAGCTCGGCGGCGACGTCGTCGTGCAGTTCGCCGTTGAACGCCACCGCGGCCTCACCCAGCGAGCGCGCGATGGTGAGCAGCTCCAGGCTGGACTTCTTCAGCGCCTGGCCCGGGGTATCGATGAATACAAGTACTTTTGCCATGTCTGGATTTCCCCTTAGAGCAGCTTCTGGGCGGCCAGGAACTCGACCAGCCTGAGGCCGGCGTCGCCTTCGTCGGTGATGATGGTGCCGGCCGTCCGCGGCGGGCGCGCTTCGGCGGTCTCGACGGCGGTCCAGGAGCCCGCGAGCCCCACCTGGCCGGGTTCAACGCCGATGTCCGCCAGCGTCAGGGTGGCGATGGTCTTCTTCTTCGCCGCCATGATGCCCTTGAAATTCGGGTAGCGGGGGTCGTTGATCTGGTCCGTGACCGAAACGAGGGCCGGCAGGGTGGCCTCGACGGTGTCCGCGTGCGAGTCACCGTCGCGGCGGGCCGTGAGCTTGCCGCCGTCGAGTTCCAGCGAGGATGCGAAGGTCACCTGCGGCAGGCCGAGGCGCTCGGCGAGCTGGGCCGGGACCAGCGAGGTCTCGCCGTCGGTGGACGCCATGCCGGTCAAGATGAGATCCGCCGGCGCGTCGGCGCCGAGGTGCCGGATCGCCGCGGCCAGCGCCAGCGAGGTGGCTGCCGCGTCCGAGCCGGCGAGCGCATCGTCGCTGAGGTGGACGCCTTCGGTGGCGCCGATCTGCAGCGACTTCTTGACGGCATTGACGGCGCCGGCCGGGCCCATGCTCAGGGCGATGACCTTGTTGCCGGCCGCTTCGCCACCGCGGGCCTCGATCAGCTGCAGCGCGGCTTCCAGGGCGTATTCGTCGAGCTCCGACAGGATGCTTTCGGACCGGTCCGTGGTGTTGTCCCCGCCGCCAAGGTGGCGGTCGAACTGCGCGTCCGGTACGTGCTTGACCAGCACGATGATCTTCAAAGTCTCTTCCACTGTGTTTACAGCAGCCTTCCATGCGGGTGGGCAGCCAGCCGGGTGGGGACGTGGCCAGGGAGCGCCCGGGGTGCCGGGTTGCTCCTAGCTAACCATATAGCGCGGGCCTGGCGGGGCCTCGGTTAACGCCTGTGTCAGGGCGCCCCGGAAAGGGGCAATAGTGGTCGTTAGCGTGCCGGAAAAGGGAGCCGGGAAAAGCAGCGCCGGCCGGCACCCCAAGGTGCCGGCCGGCGTCACGGGCCGGGCGTTGCGGCTCCGGGACCCTCTCGTCGTACTGCTGTTCGCTACTGGTGCTGGCTACTGGTCGGCGGCCGCACCAAGGGTCACATCGAGCTGCTGTTCCTGGCCGCCCCGGAGGACGGTGACCTTGACCGTCGCGCCGGCGGCCTGCTCGCGCACGGCGGCTGTCAGCTGGTTCGGATCGCTGATGGTCCGGTCCTGGAACTTCGTGATGACGTCGCCCACCTTGATGCCGGCCTTGTCGGCGGCCGAGCCCGGTTCGACCGTGGCCACGTCGGCGCCGACCGAGAAGCCGGAGGACGAGGTGCCGGCCGCCTTGGACTTCACGCTCACTCCAAGCTGGCCGTGGGTGGCCTTGCCGGTGCTGATGATCTCCTGGGCCACGCGCTTAGCGTGGTTGATCGGGATGCTGAAGCCGACGCCGATGTTGCCGCTGCTCGTGCTGCCACTGGCGTCCCCGCCGGCGGAGGCGATGGCCACGTTGACGCCGATGATTTCACCCTTGCTGTTCACCAGCGCGCCGCCGGAGTTACCCGGGTTGATGGCCGCGTCGGTCTGGATGACGTTGATCGAGATGCTGCCCTGATCGGCAGTGCTCGGCGCCTGGCCGCCACCGGGAGGGGCGAACTGGAAGCCTTGGTCGCCGCCCTGGGAATTGTCGGCGCCGCCCTTGGGGGCGGCCGAGGAGGCCACGCTGATGGTGCGGTTGAGTGTGGAGACGATGCCGTCCGTGACGGTTCCGGTCAGGCCCAGCGGGGAGCCGATCGCGACGGCGGTGTCACCGACGTTGAGTTTGTCCGAGTCGCCAAGGGTTGCCGGAACCAGCCCGGCCGGCTTGTCGATCTTGATCACGGCGAGGTCCGAGAGCGGGTCGGTGCCGACGATCTTCGCGCTGAAGACTTTGCCGTCGCTCGTGCGGACCTCCACGGCGGCGTTGGCGGTCTTGCCGTCCAGCGTGACGACGTGGGTGTTGGTGAGGACGTGGCCATCGCCGTCGAGGATGATGCCGGACCCCGTGCCTCCGTCGCTTCCGCTCGAGGCCTTGATGGTCACGACGCTGGGCGAGGCCTTCATCGCTGCGGCGGTGATCGCGTTGACGTCGTCCTTGTTGTTCACGATCACGGTGCCGGACTGGCTGGTGCTGCCCGTGGAAGACAGGGGCCGGTTCCCGATCAGGGCGTTGCTGCCGGCCACGACTCCGCCGCCCACCAGACCGGCGGCCAGGATGCTGGCAATGAGGGTGGGAACGCCGAAGGCGGCCTTGCGCTTCGGCGCGTTGGCCGGGTGGTTAAACGCATTGTTGTGGGGAGCCTGTCCGGCAGGCGGCTGGTTGCCGTAGGCGCCATAGGGGCTGGCTCCCTGGCCGTAGGGCGCGGGCTGTTCGTGCGAGGGCGCGCCAAACTGCTGCGTCTCGGGACCCGAGTGCTGGGCATAGGCCGGGGGACGCTCCGGATACACCGGGCGCGGGGAGCCATCCGCCGGTTGGTCAAGCCTCATGGTCGGGTTTTCCCGGGCTGAGTCCTCCGCCGCTGTGCTGTGCGAAGCCCCGGCAGCGGCCTCCCCCGGCTCAAGCGGCTCCCCGTTCGGGGTCGATGGATCCGGTGACGCGCCCTGCATTGGGTTCTCAGTCATGGGACTTCCTTTCATCCTCGTCTGCAGTCAATTATGGCGGTCCAGACTGGAACATAAGCGAACATTTGCTGGGAGGTTCCTGAATGCCGACGTGCGCCGGGGCGGGGCTGGGTCCTCCCGTCCCGCCAGCTTCAGCGCGTTTCGCTGGTGGCATATTCCCGGCGGTGGACGGCCTTTGGGGTGCACCATAGAATCAAATGGAATTGCCACAGCGACCTGCGGCTTTACACCTGCGTGGGGGCGCTGCTGCGTTCTGAGACGACCGGCTCGGCTCGATCCGGTCACAGAAGTGCTGAAGGGTTGCACATGCGGTCAATGATGAAACGATTCCTCGCCGTTCTCGGCGTGGCCGGACTGCTGGCGCTCCCCGCCGCTCCTGCCCTCGCCGAAGATCCGGTGACCATTCCTTCCGGGCAGAACATCGTCGACAGCGGCAACGTGCTCGGCAGCCGCAAGGGCGAGGTCCAGGACGCGATCCAGAAGCTCCTGAAGGACCACAAGTACAACCTTTACGTGGTCACCGTAAAGACCTTCGAGAACCCGGCCGACCCCAAGTCATGGTCACAGGCCGTGGCCACCAAGAAGGGCATGGGCCGGGCCGACGTCATCCTGGCCATGTCCGACGACGGCAAGTACTACTTCTCGCCCAACTCGGCCAGCGCCATCTACTCGAAGACCAGCACCATCAGCCAGAACGCGATCGTCGCGAACCTGGCCGGCGGAAAGCGCGACTTTGCGCAGGCCGCGATTGACACCGCCGCGGCAGTCGGTGACGCCGCCGGCGGCGGCAGCGGCTCGGTCCCCTCTGCGGGCGCCGGGAACGGCGTCCTGGTCGGCGTCGGCGTCGTGGCGGCCGGCGGCGTGGGAACCTATCTTTACCTGCGCAACCGACGGAAAAAGACCGCCGCGGCAGGCGGCACCTCTTATGGCCCGCAGGGCGCCGAACTCGACCCCCTCGCCGGATTGAGCGTCGAGGAGTTGCGCCGCAAGAGCGGTTCGCTGCTGATCGAAGCGGACGACGCCATCAAGTCCAGCGAACAGGAGCTTGGCTTCGCCCAGGCGCAGTACGGTGACGCCGCCGTCGGCAACTTCACGAAAGCACTGCAGGACGCCAAGGCCCACATGAGCGAGTCGTTCAAGCTGCAGCAGCAGCTTGACGACCACATTCCGGACACCGAAGAGCAGCAGCGGACCTGGCTGGGCGAAATCATCCGCCGCTCCGAGGCCGCACTGTCCTCCCTCCAGGAGCAGAAGGCGGACTTCGATTCCCTGCGGGAGCTTGAGAAGAACGCCCCGCAGGCGCTGGCGGCCGTCGGCACCGGCGCAAAGGACGCGGAGGCCAAGATTGCCGCCGCTGAGCAGTCGCTGGGCGAGCTCCGGGCAAAATATGCGGAGAGCGCCCTGACGCAGGTCGCGGACAACATCAGCCAGGCCAAGGAACGTCTGGCATTTGTGCAAAACGCCTCCGCCACGGCCCAGGACAAGCTCAGCGCCGGCGAAGGCAGCCTTGCCGCCGTCGCGGTCCGGGCCGCCGAGGAGAGCCTGCACCAGACTAACGTGCTGCTTGGGGCCATCGCCAAGGTGGCGGCCAATCTGGACGAGGCCCGCAGCGGACTCGAGTCTGCCGTCGTGGACACGTCGCAGGACCTCGCCCAGGCGCGGGCCATGATCCAGTCCGGCGCCCACCCGGAACTGGCCGGACCGGTCGCCGGGGTGGAGGCCGCACTGGCCCAGGTCAAAGCCGAAATCCAGGCCGGCAAGATCGACCCCATCGCCACGCTGGAGCGCGTGGAGAACGCCCACCAGTCCCTCGACACGGCCCTGACCGGCATCCGGGACCAGCAGGAGCAGGCCCGCCGGGCGCAGGCCTCGCTGCAGCAGAGCATCATGTCCGCCCAGGCGCAGATCAGCGCGACCTCCGACTACATCACGGCACGCCGCGGCGGGGTGGGCACCGAGGCGCGCACCCGGCTCGCCGAGGCGCAGCGCAACCTCGACTACGCCCTGTCCATCTCCCGCACCGACCCGGTCACCGCCCTGCAGTACGCGCAGCAGGCTCATTCCCTCGCCGCCCAGGCCGCACAGCTGGCGCAAGCCGATGTGGACCAGTTCGGCGGCTACGCGAACCAGGGCTACGGCCGCGGCGGGATGTTCGGCGGCGGCGGAGGAGGCGGCCTCGGCGGCGCCATCCTCGGTGGCATCCTGATCAACTCCATCCTGCACGGCGGCGGTGGCGGCGGTTGGGGCGGAGGCGGCGGAGGCTGGGGCGGCGGCGACTCCGGCGGCGGTTGGGGCGGCGGCGACTTTGGCGGCGGCGGCGATTTCGGCGGCGGGGACTCAGGGAGTTTTTAGCCGGCCGGTCACAGACTAGGCGCCGGCGGACTCGATCCGGCCGGCGGGTAGAAGCGGTACATTCACTGTTCACCGAATTCAGTGGCCACCACTGGATAGGACGAAAGGTAACACCATGGTTAAGCAGTCCATTTTCGGCCGCATGGCGCAGCTGGCGAAGGCGAACATCAACTCCTTGCTGGACCAGGCCGAGGACCCGCAGAAGATGCTGGACCAGATGGTCCGCGACTACACGAACAACATCGCCGAGGCCGAATCAGCGGTCGCGCAGACCATCGGCAACCTGCGCATGCTCCAGGACGACTACAACGAGGACATCAAGAACGCGCAGGACTGGGGCAACAAGGCACTGGCCGCCTCGCGCAAGGCCGACGAGTACCGTGCCAAGGGCGACATTGTGGATGCCGAGAAGTTCGACAACCTGGCCAAGGTGGCCCTGCAGCGCCAGATGTCGTCGGAGAACGAGGCGAAGTCGGCCGAGCCGAGCATCGCTTCCCAGACCGACGTCGTGGACAAGCTCAAGCACGGCCTGGACCAGATGAAGGGCAAGCTCAACGAGCTCACCAGCAAGCGCAACGAGTTGGTGGCCCGGTCCAAGACGGCGGCCGCGCAGACCCAGGTGCACGATGCCCTCAAGAGCATTGACATCATGGATCCGACCTCCGAGGTGGGCCGCTTCGAGGAAAAGATCCGCCGCGAGGAGGCCAAGGTCCGCGGCCAGCAGGAACTCGCCGCCTCCAGCCTGGACGCCCAGTTCAACTCCCTGGAGGACCTCGGCGAGCAGACCGAGATCGAGGCCCGCCTGGCAGCGCTGAAGTCCGGCGGCGCCGCCCCGGCCCTCGGCGCCGGCAACGGCGCGGCCGCCCGCTCCACCGTTGAGGAAGCCGACTTCGACAAGCTCTAACCCTTGAGGCGGGGCCGGGCACCTGCGGGTGCCCGGCCTTTGCTGTGTCGGGGGGCCGCCAATCCAGTAGCGTGGAGCCATGTCTTCGACCCTTGTCTGGCTCCGCGATGACCTCCGCCTCGACGACAACCCCGCCCTTGCGGAAGCTGCGGCGTCCGGTGACCCGCTGACCGTTGTCTATGTGCTCGACGAAGCTTCGCCGGGCGTGCGGCCCCTCGGCGGCGCCGCGAAGTGGTGGCTGCACCACTCGCTCGAGTCGCTCGCCGCCGACCTTGAGGCGGCAGGGTCGCGCCTGCTCCTCCGCCGCGGCCCGGCGGAGGAGGTCATCCGGGGGCTGGCCGAGGAAACCGGCGCCACCCGGCTGCTCTGGAACCGCCGCTACGGCGGCCCGGAACGCACCATCGATGCCGGCCTCAAGGACTGGGCGGCGGGGCGGGAGATCAACGCCACGAGCTTCCAGGCCAGCCTGATGTTCGAGCCGTGGACGGTGCGGACCGGTTCCGGCGGCCCGTACAAGGTCTTCACCCCCTTCTGGAAGGCCTGCCTCGACGCACCGGAGCCCCGACTGCCGCTGGACGCGCCGCAGCGGCTCCCCGAGCCGGCCAAGACCGAGGCCGGTGAACTGCCGGGGAGCGACGCTCTGGAAAGCTGGCACCTGCTCCCCCACAGCCCGGACTGGAGCGCCGGGCTCGCCGCGGAATGGACGCCGGGCGAGGCGGGCGCGCACAGCAGGCTGGAAGACTTCCTCGACGGGCCCGCGGTCGAGTACGGCACCGGCAGGGACGTCCCCGGCGTCGAAGGCACCAGCAGGCTCTCCCCGCACCTGCGTTTCGGCGAGATCAGCCCGTTCCGGGTCTGGCATGCGCTGCGGGAACGTTACCCGCGCGGCGCACCGGCCGACGTCGGGATCTTCCGCTCCGAACTCGGCTGGCGGGAATTCTGCTGGCAACTGCTCTACGAGAACCCGCAGCTGGCCACCCGCAACTACCGCCCCGAGTTTGACCGCTTCGCCTGGCAGACGCCGTCGGACGCCGAACTGCAGGCGTGGCAGCAGGGCCGCACGGGCTACCCACTGGTGGACGCCGGCATGCGCCAGCTGTGGCAGACCGGCTGGATGCACAACCGTGTCCGGATGGCAGCGGCCTCGTTCCTGGTCAAGAACCTGCTGGCCGACTGGCGGCTCGGGGAGGCGTGGTTCTGGGACACCCTGGTGGACGCCGACGCCGCGAGCAACCCGGCAAACTGGCAGTGGGTGGCCGGTTCCGGAGCCGACGCCTCCCCCTACTTCCGCATCTTCAACCCGGTTACCCAGAGCAAGAAGTTCGACGCTGCCGGGCGCTACCTGCGGGCCTTTATTCCGGAGCTTGCCGGCCTCGACGACAAGGCGGTACATGAACCGTGGAAGGCCGACGGCGGCGCGGCCGGCTACCCGGGCCCGATCGTGGGTCTGCCCGAGTCGCGGGCTCGGGCCCTGGACACCTACCAGCGGCTCAAGGACGCCTAGGAAACAACAAAGGCCCGGATCCTGGGATCCGGGCCTTTGCTATTACTGCCATTGGTTGCGGGGGCAGGATTTGAACCTGCGACCTCTGGGTTATGAGCCCAGCGAGCTACCGAACTGCTCCACCCCGCGTCGCTTGATCAACACTACCGCACTTTGGCCGCCGCCCCGACCACGGGCCCGGACCGCTCGCCTCATGGATCACGAGACGCTGCGCAGAGGAAAGAGTCAGTCTGAGGACTTAAAGCAAGAAGTCCGGAACACTTTCCAGTGTTCCGGACTTCTTCTCAGTTGCGGGGACAGGATTTGAACCTGTGACCTCTGGGTTATGAGCCCAGCGAGCTACCGAACTGCTCCACCCCGCGTCGCATGATCAACTTTACCTGCCGGTGAACGGCAGGCCAAATCGGGGCGGCGTGATGTGCGTCCCATCCGTCACTCGGCCCCTGCCCGGAGGCCCGCACGGGACCCGCAAGCTGCCGGTTCGCCCGTCCAAGCCAAGGCGAAAGGCCGGATCCCCCGCTCGAACGGAACGGGGAATCCGGCCTTCGGCCTTCCTACAAACGCCTGCCGGGCCGCCGGCGCCTACTTACTCGGCGAGGGCGACGGCGAGGGCGTGGACGACGGCGACGCGCTGCCGCTCGGCGACGGAGTGGCCGACGGTGACGGCGACGGCGTCGTCGTGGTGATCTTGGCCTCTGCGTCGATCGCCCGCTGCAGGGCCGCGGAGAGCTTCTTCTGCTGCTCGCCGTAGGCCGCGAAGTCACCCTTGGCCAGGGCCGCCTGGCCGGCCTGGATCGCGCCGTTGGCCTCTTCGAGGGCCGCTTTCAGTTCCGCCTTGGCGTCCGTCGTACCGCCGGCGGCCGGGGGCGTTGCTCCCGGGGCCGGGGTAGCCGGAGTTTGGCCGTTGTTGGCGGCGTCGCCGGCGGTGGCGCCGGAGCGGCCGCCGAACAGCTGGTTCAGTGCCTCGTCAAGGGTCGGCGCGAAGCCGATCTTGTCACCGAATGCGACCAGGACCCGTTGCAGCGTCGGGTAGGAGGTCTCGCCGGTCGACTTCAGGTACACCGGCTGCACGTAGAGCAGGCCCCCGCCCACCGGCAGCGTCAGCAGGTTGCCGTTGAGCACCGCCGATGCGCCCTGTCGCAGCAGGTTCAGGGCCTGCGACACGGTGGGATCGGAGTTGAACTTGTTCTGCGCCTGGCCGGGCCCGGGGACGTTGGCTTCCGGCGGAATCTGCAGCAGCCGCAACTGCCCGTAGCTCGCCGCCTTTACGCCCTTCTGGTTGCCGGCATCCGAGTCCGCGGCCAGGAAGCCGTAAAGCACGTTGCGCGCATTGCCATTGACTACCTGCGGGATGAATGACGACGTCAGCTGGAAGGCAGGCTTGTCCTGGTCGGGCATCTGCAGCGACATGTAGAACGGCGGCTGTTTGACCCCTTCTTCCTTGACGGTCGGGTCGTTCGGGACGCTCCAGGCATCATTGTTGGTGAAGAAGCTGTCCGGGTTCGTTACGTGGTACCGGCCCAGGAGTTCGCGCTGGACCTTGAACAGGTCCTCCGGGTAGCGGACGTGGCTCATCAGGGCGCCGGACATCTCCGAGTACGGCTTCAGGGAGGTCGGGAACACCTTCTGCCAGGCTTTCAGGACCGGATCCTGGTCGTCCCAGGCGTAGAGCGTGACGGAACCGTCGTAGGCGTCCACGGTGGCCTTCACCGAGTTTCGGATGTAGTTGACGGAGTTGCTCGGCAGCGCGGCGGTGCGGCCGGCCGAGGTCTGCGAGTCCCGCGTGGCGTCCGAGAGCTGCTCCTGCTGCGAGTACGGGAAGTACGGGCTCGTGGTGTAGCCGTCCACAATCCACTTCACCCTGCCGTCGACGACGGCGGGATAGGCGTTTCCGTCGACCGTCAGGTAGGGCGCGACCTTCTCCACCCGGTCCTTCGGGCTCCGGTCGTAAAGGATCTGTGACTCGGCGTTGACGCCGTCGGACAGCAGCAGGTCCGAGGACTGGAACTTGATCGAGTAGAGGATCTTGTTGAAGAAGCTGCCCACGTTCGGACCGCCGTTGCCGGTGAAGGTGTACTGCGTTCCGGCGTCGCCTTCCTTGGCCGCCGGGCGGTCCTGCTCGCGGTGCGCGGCACCGGCCGGAGCGCCGACGATCGAGTAGTCCGGCGAATTCTCGCCGAAGTAGATCCGCGGCTGGTAGCTGGTGTCGGTCCCCAGCACGCCCGTGGACGGGATGCCCGACTGCAGGAACTCGGGCTTGCCGTCCGCGGTGAACTTGTTGCCCTTGGCCGCGACCACGCCGTACCCGTGGGTGTAGACCACGTGCTTGTTGAGCCAGGACTGCTGATTGGTGGCCAGGCCGCCCGGGTTCAGCTCGCGCACCGCGATGACGGTGTCCTGGATCTTGCCGTTCACCTCGTAGCGGTCCACGTTCAGGGTGCTCGGGAACTGGTAGTACGGCCGGTACTGCTCCAGTTGGGAGAACGCGTCCGAGATCAGGTTCGGGTCCAGCAGGCGGATGTTGGCGGTGGTCTGGGCGTCCGGGGCCAGGGCGCCGGTGGTGGCCTTGGTGGTGGCCTCGTAGCGTTTCTCCTGGATCTTATCCAGGCCGTAGGCGGCGCGGGTCATGGTGATGTTGCGCTTGATGTACTCATTCTCCAGGGTCTGCTCCGAGGGGCGGACCTGGAACTGCTGGATCACCCAGGGGTAGACGCCGCCGGCCAGGATCGAGGTGATCACGAGCATGGCGGTGCCGATCACCGGCAAGCGCCACTTGCCGATCACTGCGGCGACGATGAAGAGGACGGCCACGAGTGCGGCGGCGACGGCGAGGATGGCCTTGGTGGGGATGACCGCGTTCACGTCGGTGTACAGCGCACCGGCCCAGCGGCCGCCGTTGTTCAGCACGGCGGAGTAGCGGTCAAGCCAGAAGTTGACGCCAAGCAGCAGCAGGAACGCCGCGCCCGCGACCGCGAGGTGGATCTGGGCGGCGCGGCTGGTGAAAACGCCGCGCTCCATCAGGCGGATGCTGCCGTAAAGGTAGTGCGTGAGGATGCCGGCGACTCCGGCCACGACGGCGACGCTGATCAGGAAACCGGTAACGAAGCCCAGGAAAGGCAGGGTCATGAGGTAGAAACTGATGTCCAGGTTGAACTGCGGATCGTTCTGGCCGAAGGGCTCCTGGTTGAGGAAGAGCATCACCTTTTGCCATTGGCTGGCGGCCGCGCTGCCGGCGAAGAGGCCGAACAGCACCGGCAGGCCGATCATGACCACGCGGCGGATCGGTTCAAGCTGGGCCTGGTAGCGGTTGAGGTTGTCGCGGACGTCCGAGTCGGGTGCGTAGACCGGCCGGGCGATATAGGCGATCCGGATCGCGAAGAACACGGCGGCGAACATCACGGCGAAGCCGGCCAGGAAGATGGCGATCCGTGCGATGTTCTCGGTCAGGAAGACTTCAAAAAAGCCCAACTGCTGGTACCAGAGGACGTCCGTCCAGACATTGGCGAAGAAAATGAAGCCCACGACGATCAGGGCGACAACAATCAGTGTCGGCGTCAGTGCGCCTCGCCGTTGCTGTGGCCTTCCGGGTGGGACGGTGCTGGGACGGGACAAACTCGGTACCTCATAGCTGGTCGTCAGTGCTGCTGGTTTTTTAGTTGTCTAAGTGCATCGTGTTGCTGCAGTCTAGCGACTGCCGGCGCCGGCCCGGCAGGGCGGCAGCGGCCGTCATTAGTGCCACGAGTGGCGCCAGAGCTTAGTTCCGGGGTCAGTCTAGTTGCTGGTGCAGACCGGAAGCCCCGATGTGTCGCCGCCGGCAGCGGCGAGCTCGACGGCGCGGCGCGCGTCGGCCAGGTTCTCCACCTTGACGACCTGGAGGCCTGCCGGGATGTGGCCCACGACGTCGTCGCAGTTGGCCGCCGGGGCCAGGAACATCGTGGCGCCGCCGGACCTGGCCCCGACCATCTTCTGGCTGATCCCGCCGATGGCCCCCACGGCGCCGTCGGGCGTAATGGTGCCGGTGCCTGCAACATGCTTGCCGCCGGTCAGGTCACCGGGGGTCACAGTGTCCACGATGCCGAGGGCGAACATCATGCCGGCGCTGGGGCCTCCGACCTTGTCCAGCGAGATCTTGACGTTGAACGGGAACTTGAACTTGTACTGCAGCACGACGCCGAGGAGGTAGCGGCCGGTCTGGGACTTGCTCGGGGTGACCGTCAGCGGCAGTTGGCTGCCATTGCGCTCGACGACGACCGTCACCGGTTTGCCGTTCCCCGCTGCGAGCTGCGCCTGGACAACGCTGAGCGCGGTGATCGGCTTGCCGTCGATCGAGACCAGCACGTCGCCTTCCTGGATCTTGCCCTTCGACGCCGAGTCGTCCGGAATCCCGGCAACCTGCAGCTTCTGCTCGAACGGGATACTGAGTTCCTTGAGCGCCGCGGCGACGGCATTCTCCTGCGAGGTCGTCATGGCGACCGCGCTTTCCTGCTGCGACTGTTCCTTGGTGACGCCCTTGGGGAAGATCAGTTCCTCCGGATAGACCGCCTTTGCGGCGTTCAGCCACGCGCTCAGGGCTTCGAAGACCGTGACCGGCCCGTTGGGGCCGCCGTCGACGTAGACGGTGGTGAGGTCCAGGTTGCCCTTGGCCGGGAAAGTCTCGTGTCCCGCCACGGTGATGACCGGCTTGCCGTTGTCCGTGCCGAGCGTATTGAACGTAGGGCCGGGCGATTCGATCACATAGGGAACGGGCAGGCTCATGGCGGCGAGGCCGAGGGCCATCGCCAACAGGCCGGAGACGAGCATGGTGGAGGAGCGGTTGTCCGCTCCCCCGCCGTTGGCACCGCGGGTCCTCCGTCCCGGGGCACGGCCTCCGCTGCCTGCGGCGCCGCGTCTGGCGGCGAAACGGGACCACAGGCTGGGTTTGCCGCCGGCGCTGCGGGTACCGCTGCCGCCGTCGCGGGGCGCGGGTTCGGCCGGCAGCTGCCCGCCCTGGTTAAACGTCAATGAAGGACCTCTCCATGCCGGCGCCTTGGCCCTTGCGGGGCCCGGATCAGGGCGCTGCGGCTGCGGCCGAAACCGGCTCCGCAGCCTTCAAATATTCCAGCCTCTAACACTACGCGCTCGGGCACCGCAGGGGCTCTTTGCCGACAGCGAACGTGGCCGGGTTTCGGGAGACAGCCGCTCACACGGAGGGGTAGCGTGAAGATGAGCACCAGTCACACCGACGATCGGCGGGATCATGACCTCTAACCCACTCAATCCGTCCAACGGGGACGACGAACCCAAGGATCCGCTGGCAGAAATGCTGCAGAACCTGATGGGCGGCAAAGGCATGGGGGACATCGATCCGGCAGAGCTCGCCAAGGCCGCCGGGCTGCCCGACGACCCCAATCTGCTGGCCCAGATGTTTTCGCAGGTCCAGGCCATGATGAGCGCGTCCTCCGACGGTCCGGTGAACTGGCAGCTGGCGCACGAGAACGCCCGCCGGGTGGCCGCCAGCGGCTCCGACCCGTCAGTGACCGCCGCGCAGTCCCGCGAAGTCGACGAGGCCCTCCGGCTCGCCGAGCTCTGGCTGGACCAGGTCACCGAGCTTCCCGCCACCGGGCTGATCGGCCGCGCCTGGTCCCGCGCCGAATGGGTCGAGGAAACCCTGGGGACGTGGAAGCGGCTGACGGAGCCCGTCGCGAACAGCATCGCCAACGCGCTCTCCTCCGCCATGACCGAGCAGATGCCCGAGGAAATGAAGTCCATGATGGGCGGCGCCTCCTCGATGCTGCAGAACATGGGCGGGGCCATTTTCGGCATGCAGCTGGGCCAGGCGATCGGCGCGCTCTCCGCCGAGGTGGTCAGCTCCACCGACATCGGTGTCCCGCTGGCCGACCTGGAAATGGCGCTGCTGCCGGCCAATGTGGCGAAGTTCGGCGAGGGCCTCGGCCTGCCGGAAAACGACATCCGCCTCTTCCTCGCGGTCCGCGAAGCCGCCCACGCCCGGCTCTTTGTGCAGGTCCCGTGGCTGCGCGGGCACCTGCTCGGCGCGATCGAGGCCTACGCCCGCGGCATCCACATCGACACCTCCAAGATCGAGGAACTCGCCCGCGAGCTGGACCCCAGCAACCCGGAGGGCATCCAGGAAGCACTCTCGCAGGGTGTCTTCATGCCGCAGCGCACGCCCGCCCAGGACCAGGCCCTCGAGAAGCTTGAGACGGCGCTGGCCCTGGTGGAGGGCTGGGTGGATGAACTCACGGCCGCCGCAACGGAGAAACTGCTGCCCTCGGCCGCGGCGCTGCGCGAAACCGTCCGGCGCCGACGCGCGACCGGCGGCCCCGCGGAGCACGCGTTCTCCTCGCTGGTCGGTCTTGAGCTGCGGCCCCGCCGGCTGCGCGAGGCCGCCACGCTGTGGGCCCAGCTGAAGGAAGAACGCGGCGTGGAAGGCCGGGACGCCATCTGGCAGCACCCCGACCTCTTGCCCACGGCCGGAGACCTGGACGATCCGAAGGGCTTCAGCGAACGCCGCAAGCTGGCCGAGGCCAGTGACACCGAGGTTGACGACGCGCTGCAGAAGCTGCTGAGCGGCGGGTTCGACACGGCTGAACCAGGGGCGGAGCAGGGCGAAGACCATACCGGCGAAACCGGGGACGATTCCAGCGGTGAGCCCGGAGCCGGGGACGACACCGGCAGCCCCAAGGCCTGACTGGCTATTTCGGCGTGCGGCACCGGAAAGCCCCGGCCGGAACCTCGGTTCCGGCCGGGGCTTTCCCGTGCCCGGGGTCGTCAGCGGACGGCGGTCCCGGCGTCTTCGACATCGGCGCTGTCGACGTCGTCCCGGTCGGCCGGCAGGCCGCGGGCGGTGGCAAAGGACACGCCCTCCAGGAACGCCTTGGCGCGTTCGGTTTCCGGGTAGGCGGCCAGCAGCCGCCAGAACGCGGCGTTGTGGGCGGCCACCAGGAGGTGCGCCAGCTCGTGCAGCAGGACATAGTCAATGACCCACTGCGGCATCGGCTGCAGCTTGTGGGAGAGCCTGATGGTTCCCTCCGATGGCGTGGCCGAACCCCAGCGTGAGTTCTGGTTGGTCACCCAGCGGACCGACGTCGGGACCGCCCGGCCGCCGAGGTATTTGGCGGAAAGGTCGGCCGCATGGGCCGCCAGCTCCGCGTCGCTGCCCGCCCGGCGCTTGCCGGCGGCCTTGGGGCCGCGGCTGCCCTGCAGGCGGAGCTTCTCCAGCATCCGGTGCACCCATTCGCGCTCCTGGGCGCCGCTGAAATGCGCCGGGATGGCGACCACCGCGGTGCCGTTCTCCCAGAATGCGGCCACCGTGCGGCGCCGCCGGGCCGAGCGGCGCACCTCCACGGGAGCGCCGTCGGCGGTGGTCACCGGGGTGACGCTGGTGTTGGCGGCGCCGGCCATCAGAGGCTGGAGCTTTCGACCAGGACGGCCAGAACGGCTTCGCCGTACTTTTCCAGCTTCGACGCGCCGACCCCCGGCAGCGTGGCGAGCTGTTCGAGGGACTCCGGCCGCGCCTCGGCGATCGCGGTCAGGGTCGCGTCGGTGAAGACCACGAAGGCGGGGACGTCTGCCTCCAGCGCGGTCTCCTTCCGCCACTGCCGCAGCGCGTCGAAAGTCTGTTCCTCGTAGCTCGGCGGGCACTGGCTGCACCGGCCCACCTTGCGTTCGGCACCGGAAGAGAGCATGCTCCCGCAGACCCGGCACGACGCCGGCACCGCCGCCTTGCGCCGCGGCGCGGCCCCCTTGCCGCGGACGGAGGAGCTCGCGACCGAGTCGGGCCGCAGCCCGTCCAGGAACCGCGAAGGTTTCCGGTTGGCGCGGCCGCCCGGTGTCCTGGCCGTGGACCAGGACAGGTGCAGGTGCTCCTTGGCGCGGGTGATGCCGACGTAGAGCAGCCGGCGCTCCTCGTCCACGGCTTCGGGAGTGTCCGCGAAGGAGATCGGCATCAGGCCTTCGCTCAATCCGACCAGGAACACGGCTTCCCACTCCAGCCCCTTCGCGGCGTGCAGCGAGGCCAGGGTCACGCCCTGGACGGTGGGAGCGTGTTGCGCCAGCGAGCGCTCCTGCAGTTCATTCACGAAGTCGGCAAGGCTGAACTGCGCTCCCCTGCTGACCACCAGTTCGTCGGCGAGTGCCACGAGTGCTGCCAGCGACTCCCACCGTTCCCGGAGGGCGCCGCCGCTGTGCGGGGCCGCGTCCGTGTAGCCCAGGGAGGACACGATGTCGCGGACCAACTGACCCAGGGGCTCCGGCGTCGCGGTCTCGGCGACGGCGCGGGTGGCGGCCCGCAGCTGCAGGATCGCGTCGCGGACTTCCTTGCGGGCGAAGAACCGTTCGCCGCCGCGGAGCTGGTAGCCGATGCCGGCCGAGGCGAGTGCCTGTTCGTAGGCCTCCGACTGGCCGTTGGTGCGGAACAACACCGCGATCTGGCTCGCGGGCGTCCCGGCGTCGAGCAGTTCGCGGATCTTCACGGCGACGGTGGCAGCCTCGGCCTCGTCGTCGGAACATTCGGTGAACTGCGGCACGGGGCCGGCCGGCCGCTGGGCCACGAGTTGCAGCGGCGTGGCCCAGGCCGCGTCCGCCACGGGACCGCCGCTGCGCCGGCCGGCGAGCAGGTCGTTGGCCAGCTTCACCACCTGCGGCGTGGAACGGTAGTCCCGGATCAGCTTGACCACCGTGGCGTTGGGGTACTGCGCCTTGAAGCCGAGCAGGTGCTTCGGCGAGGCGCCCGTGAAGGAGTAGATGGTCTGGCTGGCGTCGCCGACGACGCAGAGGTCGTCACGGCCGCCGAGCCACAGCTCGAGGAGCCGCTGCTGCAGCGGCGAAACGTCCTGGTATTCGTCCACCACGAAGTGCCGGTACTGTTCGCGGACGGTGGCGGCGACCTTGGGGTCCTCCTGCAGGATCCCCACGGTGATCAGCAGCACGTCCTCGAAGTCGATCACGTTCCGGTCCGTCTTGACGTCCTCATAGGACTGGAACACGCGGGCGACGGCGGTCAGGTCGAAACCGCCGGGGGTGCCACGGCCCTGGGCCTTTTCCAGGTAGTTGGCCGGGGTGAGCATGGACACCTTGGCCCACTCGATTTCGGAGGCGAGATCGCGGATGGAGGCCCGGTCGGTGCTGAGCCGCAGCCGGCGGGCAGCCTCCGCGATCATCTGGGCCTTGTGGTCCAGCAGGTTGGGCAGCGCGCCGCCGACGGCCTGGGGCCAGAAAAACTGGAGCTGGCGCAGCGCCGCGGCATGGAAGGTGCGGGCCTGCACGCTGCCGACGCCGAGGTCGCGGAGCCGGCTGCGCATTTCGGCGGCGGCCCGCGAGGTGAAGGTGACGGCCAGCAGCCGCTGCGGGCTGTACACGCCGGAGTGCACACCGTAGGCGATGCGGTGCGTAATGGCGCGGGTCTTGCCGGTGCCGGCGCCTGCGAGCACGCACATGGGCCCGTTCAGGGTGCTGGCCACCTCGCGCTGTTCGGCGTCGAGGCCGCCAAGGATCCGCTCCTCGAGGGAACGGCCGTCCGGCACCGGAGCTTCAGCGGCGGGTGAGCCGTCGTGGGACTGTCCGGCCGGAAAGGCGCTGGACTGGAAGATATCTGTGTTCACTTCTGCTGCTCAGTCGTTGGAGTGTGTGCGGTGGATGCCGCGGCGTGTGGAACCCGCCGCACGGGGGTGCCTCCGGACGGTGTCACGAGGACGTCAGGCACTGTCCGGGCGATCCTGGATGACGCCCCCGTACCAGTGTTCAATCAGGGCCCGCGCGATCGAGAGCCGGCTGGAAATGATGATTTCGCCGCTCAGCACCGCTTCCTGCAGCTCGGCGCGGCTGAACCAGCGCGCCCGGGTGACCTCGACGCCGTCGGGCGTGGCCTCCGTGTCCGCCGTCGTCGCGGTGAAGCCGAGCATGAGCGAAGCCGGAAAGGGCCAGGACTGGGAACCGAGGTACTGCGATGCGGTGACCCGCACCCCCACCTCTTCGCCAATTTCCCGGACCACTGCCTGCTCGAGGGACTCACCGGGCTCGACGAACCCGGCCAGGGTCGAGTAGTTCCGGGAGTCGAGCGGGCCGCCGCCGCCCAGCAGCAGCCGGTCGTCCGGACCGACGACCGTGACGATGATGGCCGGATCGGTGCGCGGGTAATGCTCGGAATTGTCCGAGGGGCAGCGCCGGACCCAGCCGCCGGCCTCCGGGACCGTGGCGGCGCCGCACCGCGGGCAGTGCGTATGGGTGGCGTGCCAGTTGGCAATGGCGCTGGCCTCAATGAACAGGGCGGTATCGGTGGGGTCCAGCTGGGCGGCCACCTCGCGGAAGCCGGCCCACTGCGCACCCGCCGGGATGCCCTCGACGTGCGGCTCGAACGGCTCGGCACGGACCTCGAACTGTTCCGGAAGGACGAACAGCACGTACTGCGTTCCCTCGGCCGCACGCGCTCCGGGCAGTGCGGTGCCGAGGTAAATCACCTGTTCCGGGGCGTACGCGGTTCCCTTGAGCCGCCCGGCGAGGCCGGCCGCGTCCAGGAAGACGAGCCCCTCGCCGCTGACCAGCGCCTGGCGCCGGGACAGGACCATCGCCTGCACGCCACCGGAACGCAGCAGCTCCTCCAGCATGCCCGGCTTCAGCCTGGCCGCGGAGCCGCGGTCAATCATCGCGGGCCGGACCGGAAGAACGGTGTCCCGCAGCTGGTTGGCCGGGGGGCTGTCGCCCGCGGCCCGGGCCACCGCAGCTCCCCCCGCCGGTGCGGCCCCGGCAGCGGGCACCGATCCAGGATCAACCTGTCCGGTAATTTGCCCGGTAATTTGCCCATCGATTTCTGCATTACCGGACTCCGGTGACTCCGCAAGACTCATGTACCCACCGTACCGACCCCCGCCGACAATTGACATTTTCGCCGGCCCTCCGGGGCCCGCCTCCCGGCCGATTGCGGGAGCGGTTGCCCAAGCAGCCGCCGTTAGGCGCTATTTCGGGCCGATCTTTCAGACTCGCCGTGATGCAGCGCCGTCTTAGGGCCGGCTCAATCTACCGTGGAAGCGTGAGAAGAAAACCAATCGAACTGGCAGCTGTAGCGACTGCGGCTGTCCCCGGCCTGACCCCGACCGCCGTGAGCTCCGCGCCCGACGATCCGGCAGACTTCGATTCCGCTCTTCTCCTGGACTCCGAAGGCAAACGCTGGCGTGTCCGCTCGCCACGCCATGCCGAGGCCAGTGCGCGGCTCGAAACAGAGTTCCTGGTGCTGCGCGCGTTCACTCCCGGCATCCGCGCCGAGCTCCCCTTCCTGATGCCGACCGTGGCCGGCACCGTCCGGCAAGGCACGCTCAGCACCTTCGTCTACTCCCACCTATCCGGCACCACGCGCTCGGTGGAGGAGCTCAGCACCGGCTCCGCCGCGCTGACCCGGGAACTCGGCGCCGCTCTCGCGGCCATCCACGACCTCCCGCACTCTCTGGTCAGCAACGCCGACCTGCCCAGTTACACGCCGAACGAGTTCCGCCAGCGGCGGCTCAACGAGCTGGATCAGGCCGCCACCACGGGAATGATCCCGCCCCTGCTGCTGCGCCGCTGGGAGCACGCGCTGGAGGACGTGTCGCTCTGGCGTTTCAACCCCAGCGTGGTGCACGGCGACCTGCACGAGGACAACCTCCTGGTCGACGGCGACCGGGTCACCGCCGTGACCGGCTGGACCGACCTGCGGATCGGCGACCCGGCCGACGACATGGCGTGGCTGGTCGCGTCCAACGACCAGGACTTTGTGGACGCCGTCCTTGCGCACTACACGTCCAGCCGCCGGGACGCCCCCGACGCCCATCTGCTGCGCCGCGCCGCGTTGTCCGCCGAGTTCGCCTTGGCGCAATACCTGGTCAAGGGCCTTGCGGCGGCCGACCAGGACATGATCCGCGAGGCCGAGTCGATGCTCGCGGTGCTGGCCGAGGACGTCGCGGAACATGGCGGCCAGCCGATCAGCGTCGAGCCGCTGCCGCAGCCGGCCGTGACCGTGCAGCCGATCAGCCCGGATGCCCCCGGCTCAACGCCCGGACAGGATCCGCAGCACGTCAGCGATATGGCGACCGCTGTCCACGTCACGCCGATCCCCCGCGATGAGCTTCCGGGCGCGGCGCAGGACGACGCCGGGACGCAGGCGGCCACTGACGGCGATCCGGAAGACAGCACTCGCGACGCCGGTGCCACCGCCGCTGACGGCGATCCGGAGGACAGCACGCCCGTCGACAGCCCGGCAGCCGCCGACGGCGATCCGGAGGACGGGAAACCCGTTGCCGACGTTCCGGCCCCGCCAAAGCCGTCCGCTGCGGACGACACCTCCACCACGGCGCTCACCGTGGTACCGGCGAGCGAGCGTCGCTAAGGCCAGCTAGCCTGATTTCCTTCCGAGGGCCGCCGCGACGATTTCCTCCAGCCGTTCCGCGGAGCCGAGATCGTGCGGGCGGACCACCTGGTTGTCTGCCACGTAGTAGAACGCTGCCCGGACGTCCTCAAGCGGGACGCCCTTGAGCCGGGACCACGCCAGGCGGTAGACGGCGAGCTGCACGGACTTGGTCTTGAGCTGGCCGGCCGAGGGCCGGCGTCCGGTCTTCCAGTCGACGAGGTCCCAGCCGCCGTCGGCGTCGCGGAAGACTGCGTCGATGCGCCCGCGGACCACGACGTCGCCGATCCGGGTTTCGACCGGCACCTCGACGTGTGCGGGCGCCCGGTGGGCCCACTCCGACTGGCGGAAGGTCTCCACCATGGCGTCCAGGCCGTAGGCCTCGTCAATGTGGTCGTCCGAGCCGGCGGCCTCGCCGAGGTCCAGCATCCCGGAGGTGCCGAAGTATTCTTCGACCCAGGCGTGGAAGGCCGTTCCCTTGCGGGCCGACATCCCGGGTTCGCGCGGGACGGGCCGCCGCAGCCGGGCCACCACGGAGGCCGCATCCTCGTCCAGGTCCACCAGGGTGGAGGCGGAAATATGGCCCGGCAGGTGCACCTCCTGGACGGCTGACCGCCGGGAACGCCGGTCCAACAGGGTGGCCGCTTCCTGCGCCCACCCGGCCGCCGGCCCGCGCAGTCTGCGCGCCCCGGCCGCCGAAGCTGCGGGCGGAGTTCCCGGCCCGGCGGGAGCCGGCAGCGAGCCGGCGCCGGGCTGTTCCAATTGCTCCAGGACCCGCGCCGCGGCAGCCTCCATGGCGGCCCGGCGGCCCGGTACGAGCCGCAACCGGGCTCCGGTGTGCGGGTGGACTGGTCCTTCCAGGGGATCGTAGGGCCACAGGGCCAGCTCCAGCTCGGAGGTCAGCGGGCTTTCCTCCGGCAGGGCCTCCTCGGCGACGGAATGCGGATGGATCTCGGCCGCGCCGGCCCCACTGAGCCCTTCGAGTTCGGCCAGGAACGGGGACATCTCGGCCAGGCCCGCCCGGGAGCCCACCCAGGCTGCGCTTGAGACCCAAAGCACATGCTTGGCGCGGGTGTAGGCAACATAGGCCAGGCGCCGTTCCTCGGCTTCGCCGTGGGCCTGGACCGCGGACTTGAACTCCTTCTCGGCGTCGAGCCAGCCTTTCTGGTCCGGCTGATCCAGGTCCCACTGCGGCAGGTCGGCGCGGTCCCCGCGGAGCGGCCACGGCAGCGCGGCGGACCCGCTGCTCCAGCGCGAATCCCGGCTGGACGGGAACGCCCCGGCGTTGAGGCCGGGAACGAACACGACGTCCCATTCCAGCCCCTTGGAGGCGTGGACAGTCAGCAGCTGGACGGCCTCGTGGTTGACGTCCGGCGCGGCGGCGTCGAGGCCGTTCTCCTCGGCGGCGGCCGCTTCCAGCCAGGCCAGGAAGGCGAGCACGTCGACCCGCTGCGAGGTGTGCAGGAACCCGGCGGCAGCATCCTGGAAGGCGTCCAGGTTGCGCCGCGCCTGATGGATGCTGATGCCGGGCCGGGCCGCAACTTCGATGTCCAGGAGCATGGCACGTTCCACTTCGCCCAGCAGGGTGCTGAGGTCATCGCCCATGAAGCTGCGCAGTTGACGGAGCTCGGCGGAGAGCCGCTGCAGCCGCTCCAGCGCGTCCGGGCTCAGCCGGCGGCCGTGGGCGGACGTCCAGTCGGGACGGGGCAGCCAGTCCAGCGCCTCGATCAGGCTCGCGGCGTCGGTGAGGTCGCCCTCGATGACGGTTTCGGCGCTGTCGCCGTCGGTATCGGTGTCGGTGTCGCTGTCGGTGTCGCTGCCGGGGCGTCCGCGGCGCCGCGCCAGGAAGCTCGACCAGTCGCGGAACGCCATCAGGTCCGCAGGCCCGATCCGCCAGCGCGCGCCGGCCAGCAGCCGCATCAGCGAGTCGGAGCGGCCCGGATCGGCCAGCACCCGCAGGGTCGCCACGAGGTCGACGATTTCGGGGGTGTCCAGCAGCCCGCCGAGGCCCACGATTTCGTAGGGGATGCCGCGCAGCTCGAATTCGCGGCGGATGCACTCCATCTGGGCCCGGCGGCGGCACAGTACGGCCATCGCCGGCGGCTCGGGCTCCTCCGCCTTGCCGGCGTCGAAGTCGGTCCGCCGGAATTTCAGCACGTCGGCGGCGATGGCCGCCGCTTCGTCCTCGTCCGTGCCGAAGCGGCCCATCAACACGCGGCCCTGGACCGCGGCGGGGCTGGGCTGCAGCGGCGGGACCTCCACGGTGTCGGCGCTGTCCCGGGCACCGGCCGCGCTGGCATGGGCCGCAGCCTTGCTGAGCGGGGCCGAAATGACGTTGGCGGCCTCGAGAATGTTCCGGCCGTTGCGCCACGCGGTGGTGAGGTACGACGTCGGCGCGACGGCGAACCGTGGCGGGCCGCCGCCGGCGTCGCCGGAATCATGCGCACTTCCGCCGTCGTCAACCCGGACGGGGAATTCGCGGACGAAGTGGAAGAGCTGGCCCGCGGACGCGCCGCGGAAGCCGTAGATGGACTGGTTCGGGTCTCCCACCGCGGTGACGGCGTGCCCGTCACCGAACAGGCGGGAGAAGAGGACAAGCTGGGCGTGGGAGGTGTCCTGGAATTCGTCCAGCAGCACCACCTTGTAGCGCTGGCGTTCCGTTTGCGCGGCCACCGGGATCTCGTTGGCCACCCGGGCCGCGAGGGCCACAAGGTCACCGAAGTCCAGTGCGCCGCGGGCCCGTTTGGCCTCCGCATAGCGGCCCACCATGTCCGCAACGCTGGCGCGGGTCCGGAGCAAAGCGCTGAGGTCCCCCGCGGCCTGGCTGGGATTCTTCTTGGCCGTGGCGACATACGGCAGCGCCTCGAACTCGGCCACCCGGTCCAGCAGCCAGCCCCGGACTTGCGCGGGGTCCTGCAGGTGCTCCGCGCATTCCCCGGCAAGCTGGATGACCGCCTTGACCAGGGTGGACTTGGCGGAACGGAAATGCTGGTAGTCGCCGTCGAAGGCTTCCACCACCTCGCTCGCGAGCTGGAAGGACTGGGCACCGCCGAGGAGCACAACGTCCCGTTCGACGCCGAGCCGGAGCCCGTAATCCGAGACGATGCCGCTCGCGTAAGAGTGGTAGGTGGAGACCTTGGGTTCCAGCGCGTCGGTGCTCAGCAGCCCGGCCGGAAACACCTTGTGCTCCGGATCGGCCGCGGCGATCCGCGCCAAGGCGGCCAGCTTGGCCCGGATCCGGGTGGCGAGCTCGCCGGCAGCCTTGCGGGTGAACGTCACGCCGAGTACTTCCTCCGGCCTGACCCAGCCGTTTGCGACGAGCCACACCACACGGTCCGCCATGGTGGCGGTCTTGCCGGAGCCGGCCCCGGCGATGACAAGCCGGGGCGCCAGCGGCGAGGAGATGATCCGTGACTGTTCGGCGGTGGGGCTGTTCTTCTCCCCCAGCATCGCGGACAGCTCTTCCGGGCTGAACCGCGGTTCAGGCAGGGGCTTCGGCCGTGTGTCCGCCGGCGCGGCGGTCTCCGGCCCGGCCGCCGTCGTCGCCTCGATACTCATTCGGTGACCTGCTTTCCGCGTGCGCACAGCGGGCAGACTTCGGGAAGCCTGCAGCCGTGGCCGCCGTGCCCGCCCTTGGCGGGGTCGTGGCGGGCTTCAAACGTGCTGCCGGACATGACGCGGGCGGCCTCGCCGACCATCTCCAGAGCCCAGTTCGCTTCCGGATCCAGCGCCGGCTGGCTCTGCACCCCGGGGCTTTTGGTGCTGGTGCCGAGCTGGGCCAGCACCGCGCCGCCGGGTCGCGGCGGCGGACCGTCGTCCGGGCCGGTAAACCCGCCGGCCAGGACCGCCGCCTGGTAGGCGCCCAACTGGGGATGGCGTTCCAGCTCGGCCTTGCCGGGCTGGCGCTTGCCGGTCTTGAGGTCCACGATGACCAGCCGCCCTTCGGCGTCGATCTCCAGCCTGTCGACCTGGCCGCGGAGCACGGCGGGCCGCGCGGGCCAGGACTCTTCACCGCCGGCAACGGCTGCGGGCTCCAGATCGGGAAGCTTCACCTCGAAGTCCTGCTCTACGCCGAGCAGGCTCCGGCCCTCGCTCCGCATGACCAGCACGTACTGGGCGAGCTTGCGGACCATGGTTTCGGCCCGCTGGAAGTCGAGCTTGCCCTCCCAGTTGTCCTTCATCCCGAGCGCGGGCCAGCGTTTCACCAGCTCGGCCACGTACTCGCCGCCCGAGGCGTCCGGGAGGTCCTGGGCAATGGCATGGACCAGGGTTCCGAGGCTGCGGGCGAAATCCGTTGCGGCCTCTCCGCCGGCTGCCTGGACGAACCAGTCGAGGGGCGACTTCTGCACGGTCTCGACCTTGGAGGGCGAAACGAAGACGGTACTGCCGGGCGGCACCACGGGGTCCGTCGACGACAGCGGAGCCAGCCCCCACCAGCTGTCCGGGTGGGCGCCGGGCACCGCCGGCTGCGCGGCTGCGAGGGCGCCCAGCACGGCGGTGGCTTCGGCCGCCTCGGCGGGGGCGCCGTCGAGCTGGGCGTACTGGCGCAGTTCCGCGACGAGCGCGCGCAGGGTCAGCGGCCGCTCCACGGGCGTGAAGCCGCGCCGGTCCTGGTCCGGGTGCAGGGGCGAAACGTAGTCCAGGAAGGATGAGGGCTGTTCGTCCTCGGAGGAAACCGCCGTGCAGATCAGCACTTCGCGGGCCCGTGAAACGGCGGTGGAGAAGCTCCGCAGCTCGTCATAGCGGATCTCGCGGAGACGGCTCAGCGGATCGAGCTGCAGGGCGTACTCGACACCGTGTTCGACGGCGTCGGCGAAAAGTGTGCTGCCGAGCAGTTCACCGCGGAGCCGGGTGTTGGGCCACACGCCTTCCTGGAGGCCGGGCACAATGACGACCGGCCATTCACGTCCCGCGGCGCTGGCCGGGGTCATGAGTTCCACCGCGTCCTCGAGCTGTGCCCGGGCCGCCAGCGTGTCCATAGGCAGTTCCTGGCTGAGCAGGTACTCAAGGAACTGCTCCGGACCTGAGCCCGGGAGCTGGTCCACGTACCGCTCGGCGGTGTGGAACAGGGCCATCATGGCGTCCAGGTCGCGGTCCGCGCGGGCGCCCGCCGCCCCGCCGGCCAAGGCTGCCTCGGTCCAGCGGCCGGCCAGTCCGGTGGAATGCCAGAGCGCCCAGAGCACGGTCTCGGCGTTGCCGCCCGGTGCCTCGGCGGCGTCCCGGCCGGCGCGGATCATCCGGGCAACGCGGCGGGCGGAATGCCCCTCGATGCCGAGCGTGGCAAGGGCGCCGGGGTCCAGGAGTGCTTCCACGAGCAGCGCGTCGCTGGTGCGGCCGCCGCCGCCCAGGAGTTCCTCACGCCGCAGTGACTGGCGGAGCCGGCGCAGCTCGATCGACGTTGCCCCGCCGATCCTTGAGGTGAGCAGCGAGACGGCGGCTTCCGGGGTAAGGACGTCAGGGTCCAGCGCCACCGCGTAGGCGTCCAGCAGCGGCCGCACGGCCACCTCGTCCCGGACCGCGGACTCGGCCACCGGGATCCGGACCGGGATGCCTTGGCCGGCCAGGTGGCGCTGCAGCTGGCTGAGCTGGCCGCCGTTGCGCACGATCACCGCGATGTCTCCCAGCTCCCGGCCGTCATTCAGCTGGGCTTCCAGGATCCGCTGCGCCACATAGCGCAGTTCGTGGACCGGGGACGGCAGCAGGTGCGCCTCAACGACGCCGTCGCCCTGTCCGCTGGGCTTCGGGTGTTCCAGCCGGCGCGCCACAGTCCCGCCGGAGCGCAGCGAGATCCGTTCGGCGACGCCCTGCCAGGCCTGCGCGACGGCCGGGGTATGGCGGTGTGCGGTCCAGAGCGGCCGCTCCAGGACGGTGCCGCCGGCCGGGGCGAGCAGCCGGGGCAGCTCGGCCACCAGGTCCGGCCGCGCCCCGCGGAATCCCTGCACCACGGTGTCCGGGGAAGAGGTGACGAGCGTGTCCTTGCCTGCGGCGATGTCCGCGAGCAGTTCGAACACGGCCGGGTTCGCCTCCTGGATATCGTCCACGAGGATCAGCTGGAGCCGGTCCCGCTCCGCGGCCAGGAATTCCGGGGCGTCCTGGAAAATCTGGCGTGCCGCCGTGATGATCCCGGCCGGGTCAAAGGATTCGGGCATTCGCAGGTCAAGGACGTCGCGGTACTCGGCATAGAGGGCGGCCGCGGCGGTCCAGTCCGGCCGGCCGCAGCGCTGCGCGAGGGCCGCCAGGTCCTGCGCGGTGCGCCCGGATTCGATGATCCGGTCAAAGAGCTGGCGCACTTCCTGCCGGAAGCCGCGGGTCTGCAGGGCGGCGGCCAGGTCCTCTGGCCAGGGCAGTTCCAGCCCGGGCTCGGCATGGCCTTCGAGGAGTTCCTTGATGATCAGGTCCTGTTCGGGCCCGGAGAGGAGCTTCGGCGCACGCGGCAGCGGCAGGATGCCCTCCGCCTTGGCACGCCGGATCAGGTCGAAGGCGTACGACGCCCAGGTGCGGGCCGGCGTCGTGCTCAGGCTGCGGTCCAGGCGCGCGGTGAACCGGTCGCGCAGCGCATCGGCGGCCAGCCGGCCGGGGGCCAAGATCAGCATCCGTTCCGGGTCCAGGCCGTCGCGCTGGGCCCTGCGGACGGCGGCCTCGACCAGGACCGTGGACTTGCCGGTGCCCGGCGCGCCGGGCACCAGGACGGGTCCGGAGCCGTGCGCGACGTCGACGGCGTCCCGCTGGTCCGGGGACAGTACCGGGACGGCGCTGTGCTGCGTCCGGGGCGGCAGCAGCCGGAGGCCCGTCTGGCCGGGCACGGCTTTTTTGGGGTCGGTCTTGGTGGGGGCGGCTTTGTTGGGGGCGGCTTTGTTGGGGGCGGTCCGGCTGGGGCTACTCACACAGACATTTCATCATTGGGGACAGACAATTTATGCAGCTCCCGTTCGAGGCGCTCGGCGATGGCGTCGATCTGCTCGAAGTCCGGCTCGGACGGCGCCCACCGGGCCGCCATCAGGTCGACCCGCCAGCGGCCCTCGCCGGTGCGCTCGTATTCCTGGTAGCTGCCCAGCAGCGGTGTCCCTTCGGCGAGGTAGAAGGCCAGGGCTTCCCGCTCGTGGCCGGGCGGGGCGTCTCCGTTGGCTTTGAGGATCCGCCACCAGGGAACGGCGCTGCCGTGGTGGCTCATTACGGAGCCGACCTGGCGGGGGCCGCCCGCGCCCAGGAGTTCGGCGACGTCCCCGTAGGCGACGGCGGTGCCCGCCGGAACCATCGCTGCGAGCTCCAGTACCGCCTCCACATACTCCGTCCGCATGGACCAAGGTTACCGGTGCCGGCTGCCGCCGGTCCCGGCACGGCACCGCAAGGCACTGCACGGCGGTGCAAAAAACTGTCAGCGGCAACAGGTAGCGTTGAAGCATGAGCACCTGGCACACCCTCCCCCGCGCAGCCTTCGACCTGGAAACCACCGGGCGGAATTCCCGCGCTGCGAGGATCGTGACGGCATCGGTGACCGTGGTGGACGCCGACGGCTCGGTCATCAAGGAGCACGAGTGGCTGGCCGATCCCGGGGTGGAGATCCCCACCGAGGCGAGCGACATCCACGGCGTCACCACCGAGCAGGCCCGCCGTGACGGCCGGCCTGCGGCCGAGGTGACCCGGGAGCTGGCGGCCGTGCTGCAGGAGCTGTTCGACACCGGCGTACCGGTCATTGCCTTCAACGCCAGCTATGACTTCACCGTGCTCGCCGCCGAGTCGGCCCGCTACGGCGTGCCCCAGCTGAGCCGCTTTCCCGTGCTGGACCCGTTCATCATGAACAAGCAGGTGGACCGGTACCGCAAGGGCAAGCGCACCCTGACCGCGCTGTGCGAGGAGTACGGCGTCAGCCTCGACAATGCGCACACCTCCGCGGCCGATGCGCTGGCCACGCTGCGGATGCTGGATGCCATGGCCGGGAAGTTTCCCAAGCTCCGGATGCCGGCCAGCCACCTGCACCAGCTCCAGGTCGAGTGGGCGTCGGCCCAGGCCGCGGATTTCCAGAGCTACCTGCGCAAGACCAAGCCCGCGGCCGTGATTGAGGGCGACTGGCCGGTTCTGCCGCCGGAAGATGCCAGCCGGGGCGACTTCTAGCCCTGAGCGCGGGCCACCGGCACGGGACCGGCACGGGACCGGCAAGCTACTGGGACTGAGATCACAGCGGCGGTTGCCCCTGCCGGCGGCTCCTGGCGCCCTCAGGGATTTGGCCGCGGGACGGCTGCCGGTTTCCTCCCGCGCCCATCGACCTTCAGGACGAAATTATCTGCACCCGATGGCACTTTGTGACGAACTAAATGCGCAAGTGGATGGCCTTTGGCGCCGCTGACATAATTTAGTTCAGAACAGGGCGTGTGTTATGTCGCGCCCAGACCCCAACCGCCAAGGGATAAATGATCACAGTTACCGACCTTCGCAAGGTCTACCGGCAGGGCAAAAAGGAAGTGGTAGCGCTCGACGGCGTCACGCTCTCCGTGCCGAAGGGCTCGATCCACGGCATCATCGGACACTCCGGCGCCGGCAAGTCGACGCTGGTGCGCTGCCTGACCCTGCTGGACCGCCCCACCGCCGGGTCCGTCAGCATCGACGGCACCGAGCTGAGCTCCGTGCGGGATTCGGAGATCCGTGCTGCGCGGCGGCGCATCGGCATGGTTTTCCAGCACGCGAACCTGATGGACTCCCGGACCGCGGCCGGCAACGTGGCGCACCCGCTGGAACTCGTCAAGACCCCCAAGGACAAGATCCGGACCCGGGTTGCCGAGCTCCTCAAGCTCGTGGGGCTCGAAGGCTTCGAGAACGCCTACCCGTCCCAGCTCTCCGGCGGCCAGCGCCAGCGCGTAGGGATCGCGCGGGCCCTCGCTTCGGACCCCGAGGTGCTGCTCTGCGACGAGCCCACCTCGGCCCTGGACCCTGCCACCACTGAGGAAATCCTGGACCTGATCCAGGACCTGACCCGGCGGCTGCAGCTGACCGTGCTGATCATCACGCACGAGATGAACGTCGTGAAGCGGGTCTGCGACTCGGTGTCCCTGCTCTCCCGGGGCCGCATCATCGAACACGGCGCCCTGCAGGACGTGGCCGGCGAGCTGGACAGCAAGCTGGCCCGGGCCCTGCTTCCGCTGCCGCCGTCGGAGCCCCTGCACGGCGCGCTGCAGCGCGGGCCGGTCCTGGAGATCCTCTTCTCCGGCGAGAGCGCCAAAGAACCCGTCCTGACCGGCGTCGCCCGGCACTTCGACATGGACCTTAACGTCCTCGCCGGCAGCGTCGAGACCCTCGGCGGCCAGCAGTTCGGGCACCTCCGGGTGCAGCTCGCCGAAAACGCCGATTTCGACGCCGTCCTCCACTACCTGCACGAGCGGGGCATCAGCGCCAAGCGCGTCGCCGCCGATGCTGCTCCGGCGGAAGAAGGAGCCAACTAATGAACGACATCTTCAGCAACCCCGTACTCGCCAGGGCCCTCCCCGAGGCAATCGTGGAGACCCTGCAGATGGTCGGCATCTCGGCCTTCTTCACCGTGCTGATCGGCCTGCCGCTGGGCGTCTTCCTGCACGTCACGGCCCCCGGCGGACTGCGCCCGATGCCCGTCACCAACCGGATCCTCAGCGACGTGATCGTCAACATCACCCGGTCTATCCCGTTCGCCATCCTGATGGTGGCGCTCATCCCGCTGGCCCGCGCCCTGACCGGGACGAGCCTTGGCCCGATTGCAGCGTCGGTGTCGCTGTCCATCGGTACCATCCCCTTCTTCGCCCGGCTCGTCGAATCCTGCCTGCGCGATGTGCACCACGGCAAGATCGACGCCGCCCAGGTGATGGGGTCCACCAACATGCAGGTCATCAGCAAGGTGATGCTGCGCGAATCCCTGCCAGCCCTCGTCGCGGCCGCCACCACCACGGTGGTGACCCTCGTGGGCTACTCCGCGATGGCCGGCCTCGTCGGCGGCGGCGGCCTCGGCAAGCTGGCCTACAACTACGGCTTCCAGCGCTTCGACGTCACGGTCATGATCGTCACCATCGTCCTGATCGTCGTCCTCGTCCAGGTCATCCAACTCGTGGGCGAGCGGATTTCCCGCGGCCTCGACCACCGCTGACCCGACAAACAACCACCCCAGCCTTGCAGCGGGTAGCCGCCCTCTGCATCTGCGCGGACCACGGCACCGCCGTCGTGTTTTCCGCCTATTTCGAAAGGAACGCATCCGATGCGTAAGTCACTCACCCTCTTGGCCACCGGCATTGTCACTGCCCTGGCGCTGACGGCTTGCGGTGGTTCTTCCACCCCCAGCGCCCAGGTCACGACCCTGGATCCGGCTAAGCCCGCCACCCTCAAGGTCGGCGCCAGCCCGGTCCCGCACGCCAAGATCCTCGAATTCATCAACCAGGAGCTCGCCCCCAAGGCCGGCCTCAAACTGGAGATCAAGGAGATCGAGGACTACCAGACGCCGAACACCGCGCTGAGCGACGGCTCCCTGGACGCCAACTTCTACCAGCACCTGCCCTGGTTCGAGGACCAGGTCAAGACCAAGGGCTACAAGTTCGGCCACGGCGCCGGCGTGCACATCGAGCCCTACGCCGCGTTCTCGGAAAAGGTCAAGGACATCAAGGACATCCAGGACGGAGCCAAGGTCGCCATCACGAACGACCCGTCCAACCAGGTCCGGGCCCTCAAGGTCCTCCAGGTCGCCGGTCTGGTCAAGGACATCAAGGACGACACCTCGGTACTGACGCTCAGCGACGAACAGAATCCCAAGAAGCTGAAGTTCTCCGAGAACCAGCCGGAACTGCTGATCAACGACCTCAAGGACCCCTCGGTGGATCTGGCCCTGATCAACGGCAACTTCATCCTCAAGGCCGGGCTGAGCACCAAGAACGCCCTCGCGGTGGAATCCGTGGACAACAACCCCTACGCCAACTTCCTGGCCTGGCGTGAGGACTCCAAGGACGACGTGCGCATCAAGAAGCTTGATGAGCTGCTGCACTCCCCCGAGGTCAAGGCCTTCATCGAGAAGGAATGGCCCAACGGCGACGTGACCCCGGCCTTCTAGGCCCGGACCAGCGTTAACAACTTTCGGCACCCGCTGCGGCGGGTGCCGAAAGTGTTTAAAAGGGCGACGACGGCGACGGCCGCCGCCGGCTCGCTGGGCCTGCGCCCTGCTCCTAGGCTCGCGCCGCCGCGGCGGCCCGGGCGGCAGCCGGCAGGGCCTCGAAGATCCGGTTCATCGCGGCGTCGTCGTGCGCGGCGGAGAGGAACCAGGCCTCGAACACCGACGGCGGCAGGTACACCCCGGAGTCCAGCATCGAGTGGAAGAACGGCGCGTAGCGGAAGACCTCCTGGCCCTGCGCGTCGTCGTAGTTATGGACGCCGCGGGCCGAGGTGCCGAAGGCCACCGAGAACAGGTTCCCGGCGCGCTGGATGGAGTGGTCCACCCCTGCCGCGTCGAGCGCCGAAGACAGGGCGCCGGAGAGTTCCAGCGAGCGGGCGTCGACGAACGAGTAGACCTCGGGTGTCGCGTGGGTGAGGGTGGCGACGCCGGCAGCCATCGCCACCGGGTTCCCCGAGAGGGTCCCGGCCTGGTAGACCGGGCCCACCGGGGCGAGGTAGTCCATGACCTCGGCGCGGCCGCCGAGGGCCGCCGTCGGCATGCCCCCGCCGATGACCTTGCCGAAGGTCAGCAGGTCCGGGGCCCAGGGCTCGGCGGCGTCGGCCGCCCCGCCGGTGAGTCCCCAGTAGCCGGAGTAGCCGGTGCGGAACCCGGTGAGGACCTCGTCGAGGATCAGCAGGGCGCCGTGTTCGCGGGTGATCCGGGCCAGGCCGGCGTTGAAGCCCTCGCCCGGGGTGACCACGCCCATGTTGGCCGGCGCGGCCTCGGTGATGACGGCCGCGATGCTGTCGCCGTGTTTGGCGAAGGCGGCTTCGACCGCGGCGAGGTCGTTGTAGGGCAGCACGAGGGTTTCGGCGGCCGTGGCGGCGGTGACGCCTGCCGAGCCGGGCAGCGCGAGTGTGGCGAGCCCGGAACCGGCGGCGGCGAGGAGGCCGTCGAGGTGGCCGTGGTAGCAGCCGGCGAACTTGATCACGAGGTTCCGGCCGGTGTAGCCGCGGGCCAGCCGGATCGCGGTCATGGTCGCCTCGGTGCCGGTGGAGACCATCCGGACGCGCTCGGCCGCCGGGACGCGTTCCTGGACGATTGCGGCAAGGTTGGCCTCGTCCGGGGTCGAGGCGCCGAAGGACAGCCCGCGGTCGACGGCGGCGTGCACGGCCGCGAGGACAGCCGGGTGGGCGTGGCCCAGCAGCGCCGGCCCCCAGGAGCAGACGAGGTCCACGTACTCGGCGCCGTCGGCGTCGGTGAGGTAGGGGCCCGTGGCGGAGACCATAAAGCGGGGTGTGCCGCCCACCGAGCCGAAGGCCCGGACCGGCGAGTTCACGCCGCCCGGCATCAGGCGGCGGGCGCGGTCGAAGAGTTCCTCGTTGCGAGGGTGGCTGGAAGTCATGGTTCCTATTCTCTCAGTGGTTCTCACAGGTCGCTCTCACAGGGCCCGGTCACTGGCAGGCACCCCGCCGGCCAGCTGGGCGGCCACACGCGGCGCCACTTCGGTGCCGAACAGCTCGATGGAGCGCATCATGGCGGTATGCGGGAGCGTGCCGTTGCTGTATTTGAGGTCGAAGCGGTCCACGCCCAGGTTCCGCTTGAGCAGGGCGATCTTCGCGGCCACCGTGTCCGGCGAGCCGACGTAGAGCGCACCCTCGGGGCTGCACAGGTGGTCGAATTCGTCGCGGCTGCCCGGACCCCAGCCGCGTTCGGCGCCGAGCTGGTTGCGCTGGCCCAGCCAGTGCGGGAAGAACTCCTCCCGCGCGTCCTCATCCGTGGCCGCCACGTGGCCGGGCGAATGCGTGGCCACCTGCTGCATCGGGTGGCCGTATTTGGCCATGGCCTCGCGGTAGAGCCCGGCCAGCGGACCGAAGGACCGTGGCTGGCCGCCGATGATGGCGAAGATGATCGGGTAGCCGTATTCGGCGCAGCGCAGCACCGATTCCGGGGTGCCGCCGACGCCGATCCAGGCCGGCAGCAGGTGGTGTTCGAGCGGCGGGTAGACGCTGAGCCCGTTGATGGCCCGGCGCGTCCGGCCCTCCCATTTGATCGGTTTCTGGGCCCGGACCTTGTCGAAGAGCTCAAGCTTCTCCTCGAACAGGACCTCGTAGTCGGCCAGGTCCAGTCCGAACAGCGGGAAGGACTCCACGAAGGAACCGCGGCCCAGCATGACCTCGGCCCGGCCGTTGGAGATGGCGTCCACGGTGGCGAAACGCTGGAATACCCGGATCGGGTCATCGGAGCTGAGAACGGTGACGGCGGAGCCGAGCCGGATCTTCTTGGTCCGGGCCGCGGCGGCGGCGAGGAAGACCTCGGGCGCGGAGACGGCGAAGTCGCGGCGGTGGTGCTCCCCCACCCCGAAGGCGTGCAGGCCCACCTGGTCCGCGAGTTCGGCCTGTTCCAGCAGTTGCCGCAGCACCTGGGCGTGCGGGACCGGGTGCCCGTCCGGGAACACCCCGACGTCGCCGAAGGTGTTCAAGCCGAGCAGGATCTTGTCCGGGCCGACCGGCGCGGTCGGGTTGGCTCCCGATGCCGGGTCCGGCGCTTCCGCGGGGCTCATCGGGTCTCCTTCAGCCAGCCGGCGAGTTCGCTGGCCCAGTAGGTCAGGACCATGTTGGCCCCGGCCCGTTTGATGCCGAGCACGGATTCGGTGATCGCGGCGCGGCGGTCGATCCAGCCGTTCGCGGCGGCGGCCTCGATCATCGAGTATTCACCGGAGATCTGGTAGGCGGCCACGGGCACCGGGCTCATCGCGGCGACGTCGGCCAGGATGTCGAGGTAGCTCATGGCTGGTTTCACCATCACCATGTCGGCGCCCTCCTCGAGGTCCAGTTCCACTTCGAGGATCGCTTCGCGGCGGTTGGCGGCGTCCATCTGGTAAGTGCGCCGGTCCCCGGTGAGCTGCGAGTCGACGGCTTCGCGGAACGGGCCGTAGAAGGCGGAGGCGTACTTGGCGGCGTAGGCCACGACGGCGGTGTTGGCGTGTCCGGCCTCCTCCAAGGCCTGCCGGATCACGGCGATCTGGCCGTCCATCATGCCTGAGGGGCCGAGCACGTGCGCGCCGGCCTCGGCCTGCGCCACGGCCATCTGCCCGTAGATCTCCAGGGTCGCGTCGTTGTCGACGTAGCCTTGCGCGTCCAGGACGCCGCAGTGGCCGTGGTCGGTGAATTCGTCGAGGCAGACGTCGCTCATGACGACCAGTTCGTCGCCGACCTCGGCCTTCACATCCCGGATGGCCTTGTTCAGCACGCCCTCGGGGTCCAGCGAGGCGGTGCCGCGGGCGTCCCGTTCGGCCGGAATGCCGAAGAGCATGATGCCGCCCACGCCCAGCTGCACGGCCTCGGCGGCGGCGCGCTTGAGCGAGTCGGTCGTGTGCTGCTGCACGCCGGGCATCGAGGCGATCGGGTTCGGCTCGGAGAGGCCCTCGCGGATGAAGGCCGGGAGGATGAGTTCGGCAGCCGAGAGGCGGTGTTCGGCCGTCAGCCGCCGCATCGCGGGGGTGGTGCGGAGCCGGCGGGGGCGGTGGGTCGGGAAGCTCATGTCTGGTCCTTCACAGTCTGCTCGGGGTCGGGATGGGGAGTGGGGGTTGCCGGATCCAGGGCCCGGATAACGGCGGCGACGAGTCCGGAGGCGGTGGGCTCCTCGGCAACGGCGGCGACCGGGAGTCCGAGGGCCAGGGCCTCGGCCGCCGTCGAGCGTCCGATCGCGACGAGCTGGCAGCCGCCCAGCGGCGACAGCCCGGTGTGGACGCGGCGGGCGGCGCTCGGTGAGGCCGCGACGACGGCGTGCAGCGTTCCGGCGTCGATCGCGGCTTTCGCGTCGGCCACGGTCAGGACCGCGGCGTCGTGCCCCTGGGGGTCGGGGGCGGCGGCCAGGCTGCGTCGCGGGTCCGCGGGGAAATCGACGGTCTGGTAGGCGGTGACGGCCTGGACCGAGGCGCCGCGGGCCTCCAGCCCCCGGCGGAGCCGCGGGTCGGCGATGTCGGCCTGCGGCAGCAGGACGCTGCCGTGGCCGCGGGGCCAGATGTCGAGCAATCCCGCGCCGGACTGCTGGCCGGCGGGCGCGAGGTCCACTGCGATGTCCAGGCCTTCAAGCATGCGGCGGGTGGCCGGGCCGACGGCGGCCACCTGCAGGCTGCCCGGAAGCCACGCGCTGAGGGCCGCACCGCGTTCGGCCGCCTTGGCTTCCAGGACCTGGACCGTGGTCACGCTGCTGACCACCAGCCATGAGTAGGCGCCGGCGCCGAGCGCGTCGAAGGCCACGTCCAGCGAGTGCTGGTCGGCGGCGCGCTCGAAGTCGATGAGCGGCAGCAGCAGCGGCTCGGCGCCGGTCTCGCGGAGCGCGGAGACCAAGGCACCGGCACGGTCCGGGTTGCGGGTGACCAGGACCCGGGCGCCCTCGAGCACCCGGGGCCCGGCGCCCCCGTCCGGCCGGCGGCTGGCGCTGCGGCGTCCCATCAGGTGAGAATCCGTCCGGCTCAGGAAGCGGCCAGGTCGGCGATGTCGGCAGCACCGGCCGCCAGCAGCGCCTCGGCCAGTTCGATTCCCAGCAGGGTGGCGCCGACCTCGGTCAGCCCGTCGGTGGCCTTCTTGTCCCGGACCGTCGCGGTGCCGTCCACGGCACAGACAACGGCCTCGAGGTGCAGCATGCTGCCCTTGCGGTAGGCGTAGGCGCCCACCGGCGCGGCGCAGCCGGCCTCCAGCCGGGCCAGCAGCGCGCGTTCGGCGGTGACGGCCAGCCGGGTGTCCGGGTCGTCCAGGGCTGCGAGGGCCTGGGCGAGCACGCCCTGGGAGCCCTCGGTGGACCCGGCCTTGCGCGGCGCGTCGGAGCTGCGGCATTCGATCGCGAGCGAACCCTGGCCGGCGGCCGGGAGCATCACCTCGGTGTCGAGGTATTCGCTGACCGCGTCCAGCCGGCCGATCCGGTGCAGGCCGGCAGCGGCGAGCACGACGGCGTCGAGGTCGCCGGACTTGCCTTCGACGACGGCGCCTGTTTTGTTGCCCGGCAGGCCCGGCACGCGGCCCAGGCGGGTGTCCACGTTGCCGCGGATGTCCCGGATGTCGAGGTCCGGCCGTGCGGCGCGCAACTGTGCGGCCCGGCGCGGGGAGCCGGTACCGACGGTGGCGCCGGCCGGCAGCTGGGCCAGCGTGAGCCCGTCCCGGGCGCAGAGCACGTCCCGGACGTCCACGCGCTTGGGCGTCGCCGCGAGGGTCAGGCCCAGGGCAGCGCCGGTGGGCAGGTCCTTGAGCGAATGGACCGCGACGTCGCACGCGTCCCGCAGCAGGGCGTCGCGCAGCGCCGCCACGAACACGCCGGTGCCACCCATCTGGGACAGCGGGCCGGTCAGGACGTCGCCGTCGGTGCGGATGTGGACGAGTTCCACCGGAAACCCTCCGACGGCGGCCAGCTGGTCCGCAGTCTGCTGGGTCTGGGTGAGGGCAAGTTTGCTGGCCCGGGTGCCGATCCGTACGGTCACGGCGTGGCCTGGCCTGCTGCCGGGACCGCCTCATCCGCAGCCGCGGATGCTCCTGCCGGGTAGGGATCATGCCCTGTCCCGACGGTGGTGTCCGCGCCCGCGATGGTGGGCTTTTCGCCGCGGAAGTTGGCGCAGCAGCCGGGGCGGCAGACGTCGTACCAGGGGCCGAGCTTGGTCAGGTGCGGCCGGTCGGCGATGTTGTTTGCCGCCGTCCGCTCGCTGATCAGGTCCACGATCCCGGCAACGAATTTGCGGTGCGTCCCGGGCGTCGGAACGCGGGTGGCCGCGAGGCCCAGCTTGCCGCAGGTTTCCAAGGCCTCGGTGTCGAGGTCCCAGACGACTTCCATGTGGTCGCTGACGAAGCCCAGCGGCACGATCACGACGCCCTTGACGCCCTGGCCGGCGAGCTCCTCGATGGCGTCGTTGATGTCGGGTTCGAGCCACGGCACGTGCGGGGCCCCGGACCGGGACTGGTACACGAGGGACCAGGGGGCGGTCAGGCCGGTTTCGGCTTCGACCCGGCGGATGACCTCGGTGCCGGTGGCCAGGTGCTGGGCCACATAGGCGGAGTCCTGTTCGAAGTGGCGCGGCTCGCCCTCGGAGCGGCCGGCGGCTTCGGCGTCGCGGGTCGGAATCGAATGGGTCGCGAAGAGGATGTGCACCGGCGCGTCAGGGGTGCCGGCCGCGGCCAGCTTGGCGCGGACGTCGGCGAGGCCGGCGGCGGTGCCCTCGACGAAAGGCTCCACGAAGCCCGGGTGGTCGAAGTACTGGCGCACCTTGTCCACCTCGAGCTTGCCGTCCAGCCCGGTCTCGGTGAGCGCCATGCCGATGTCTTCACGGTACTGCCGGCAGCTGGAGTAGCAGGAGTAGGCGCTGGTGGTGATCATCAGGACCTTGCGGTGCCCGGCGTCGTAGATCTCCTGCAGGGTCTGCGGGATGTAGGGATCCCAGTTGCGGTTGCCCCAGAAGACCGGCAGGCCGATGCCCCGGGTGGCGAGCTCCTTCTCCATGGCGGCCTTGAGCTCGCGGTTCTGCTGGTTGATCGGGCTGATGCCGCCGTTGGCGCGGTAGTGGTGCGAGACCTCTTCGAGCCGTTCGTCCGGGATGCCGCGGCCGCGGGTGACGTTGCGCAGGAACGGGATGACGTCTTCCTGGCCTTCGGGACCGCCGAAGGAGGCCAGCAGCACGGCGTCGTAGTCCTTGGGGGCCATCCGGCCGGCCTCGGTGACGGGGTTCACGGCGGTGGCCGTGGGATCCTGCGGATCGAGCGGGCTCATGCGAGGACCTCGGCAATCTCGACGGCGCTGACGCGGCGGCCGGTGTAGAACGGGACTTCTTCGCGAACATGGTGGCGGGCCTCGGTGGAGCGCAGGTGGCGCATCAGGTCCACGAGGTCCACCAGCTCCGGGGCTTCGAGGCCCAGGATCCACTCCCAGTCGCCCAGGGCGAAGGAGGAAACGGTGTTGGAGATGACCTGCGGGAAGTCCCGGCCCAGCAGGCCGTGGTCCCGCAGCATCGCGCCGCGCTCGGCGTCCGGGAGCAGGTACCACTCGTAGGAGCGCACGAAGGGGTAGACGCAGAGCCATTCGGCCGGTTCCACGCCGCGGGAGAAGGCCGGCGTGTGGTTCTTGGCGAACTCGGCCTCGCGGTGGACGCCCATCGCGGACCAGGCGATCTCAGTCCCCGTGAAGAGCTTGCTACGCCGGATGTCGCGCACGGCGCGCTGCAGCGCTTCGGCCCGGGGGCCGTGCAGCCAGATCATGATGTCGGCGTCGGCCCGCATCGCGGACACGTCGTAGCTGCCGCGGTGGACGACGCCGTCCTCGGCCAGCCGTTCGATGAGTGCGTCGAAGTCCTCGGCCGCGTCGCCGCTGCGCAGGACATCGGCGGAGCGCTTGAAAACCGTCCAGAGCGTGAAGAACTGCTCGGTCGATTCCTCGGCTGCTGTTCCGGTTTTAGTGACAGATTCGGCAGAAGTGTGGCTCATGGATACCAGTCTGCCCCCTCCCCCGAGCTAAGTCGAAATAGAGCACTTCTACAACGCGTAGAAGTGCTCAATTTCACAGCCGGGTGGTTCGGACGTCCCTTAGATCTTGCGCATCCGTAGGGCCACGACGCCTGCTCCCAGCGACACCGCGAGCAGGCAGATCCCCCAGCCGACCAGGGCGGAGGGGGACGGTTCAACGGAGGAGGCAGCCTGCATCTTGTCGCCGGACCGGGGCGCGGCGGTGGGAGCCTGCTTGGCAGCGGACATCGTGGTGGCGGACCTGGGCGGGCCGCTCGGCGTTGCCGCCGGCGTACCAGCCGCAACACCGGGAGCGGCACCCGCGGGAGTGTCGTTCGCGGGCGTCTGGACCGGGGCCGGGGCCTGCTGGGTTCCGGAGGGCTGGCCGGCTGCCGGCTGCGGGGCTGCGGGCACCGGTGGCGGAACCGAGGTTCCCGGCGCCGTGGCCCGCTCGGAGGCCTGCCGGGAAGCCCGCTGCTCCGGCGTCTCGGTCGGATCCGGTGCGGTCGACGTCGGCGGGGCCGTGCTTTCGGTGGGGTCCGGGCTGCCGGAGTCTGAGGTCGGCGAGGGCGACGGCGTCGGGGATTCCACCAGGCCGCCGATCAGGTCGTCGATGCCGACGGAAATCGAGGCTGACGGGCCGTCCGGGCTGGGCGTCGGGGTGGCAGCCTGGGTGGCAGGAACCCCTGCGGTGAGAGCCAGTACCGCTCCGAGTGCTGCCACTGCCGTGCCGCGTCGGAGTCCCCCATGGTGACCGGCCGGCGTTTCTGGAACTTCGGACCTGTGCATAACCATGGTCATCGACCCTAGCCGGAGAACGCCGGCGTGGAAAATTTGCCCAAACGCCTACTTTCCGGCTACCGGGCACCGTGCCGGGGCCGCCCATCCGGCGCCGGGGCAGGCTTCAGGGAAGCAGGGCGGCCACCTGTTTGGGGGTGTCGGCGACGATGGCGGCGAGGCCGTTTCCGGACAGCCAGCCCCCGACGACGGCGAGGCCACCTTCCGCCGCGCAAAGTTGCCGAACCTGCTCGACCCGCCGCTTGTGGCCGAGTGCGGCGAAGGGCAGCGCGCCGGACCATCGCACCACGTCCCAGCCGACGACGTCGGTCCGGGCCAGCGGGACGGCGAGCAGCGCGGCGGCGTCCTGCAGCGCGGCGTCGAACAACTCCTCGTCGCTCCGGGGCTCCGGGGCCGCCGCGGCGTCCGGCACGTTCGCGCCGCGTCCGTAGGAGAGCCGGAGGACGTGCCGGCCGGGCGCCGTCCGTTCGGCCAGCCAGGCCCACTTGGCGGTCGCGTGGGTGAGGGCCTTCGCGCGGATGCCGGGGCTTTGCGGGGCCACGAGCACTCCGGTGCCGCGCGGTGCGGCGTCGAGGGCGGGACTGTCCAGCACCAGCGTCACGAGCCGCACGTCGGGTCCCGCGTCCGGACGGAGGGCCGCCAATGCCGGCAGCGTGCCGGCGAGCAGCGAGACCGCCGCCGGGCCCTCAACCGCCACGATTAGCCGCCCGGCGTCGAAGGTGGCCTGGCCCGCGGTGGCCCGCCAGCCGCCCGGGATGCGCTGCACCGCGCCTACCCGGGTGCCGCTGAGCAGGGCCACGTCCAGCCCGCGCAGCTCGGTGAGGAGGGCAGCGACGAGGGTGTGCATCCCGCCGCGGAGGCCGGCCACGGCGGAGCCCGCCTTCTGCAGCCCAGGCTGCTGGGCACCGGGCGCGGGAGCGCTGGACCCCGGCGCGCCCGGCCGGGGTCCAGCCCCCCGGCGCTGCGCGGCCACGGCGGCGGCGAGGGAGCCGTGCGTGCGGATTCCGGCGCGCAATCCGGGCGCCACCATGTCCACGTCAAGCAGGGCCGGGTCGGCCGAGTGCACGCCGCCGACCACCGGCGCCACCAGCCGCTCCAGCACGCGTCGGCCCATCCGGGCGCGGACCAGGGCCGCCACGCTTGTGGCCTCGGCAGCGGTCCCCATGGAAGCCGGCAGCAGTGCGTCGAGCGAGGCGCGCAGGGATCCGAGCAGGCCAAGGGAACGCCGGACTTCGGGGTCCCAGGGGTTGGCGGGAATGCCCAGCACCCCGGTCTTCGGCAATTCCCGCGGCCCCTCCGGCAGTTGGACCCAGGCGCCGCCGGGGTTGGGCGGAACGATCTGCGCGCCGAGGCCGAGCTCTTCGGCCAGGCCGGCCACCGCGGCGGACCGGGTGGCGAAGGATTCGGCGCCGCTGTCCAGGGTCAGGCCGGCCACCACATGGCTGCCCACGCAGCCGCCCCAGTCGCCCGATGCTTCCAGCACCGTGGTCCGGACGCCAGCCCGCGCCAGCTCCCGGGCGGCGAGCAGGCCGGAGATGCCGCCGCCCACCACCACGGCCGTCGGCGCGGGAGCAGCAGAGGTGTTGGAGCCGGGGTTGGTGTCAGTGGCGGCGTCGGTGGCCATCGGGGTTACTCCGGGGCGATCGAGTGGATCAGTTCGACCACGCGGGTCAGCACCGCCGCGTCCGTCTCCGGAGGCACGCCGTGGCCCAGGTTCAGGACGTGGCCCGGGGCCGAGGCGCCGGCTTTGATGACGTCGCGGACATGGGCCTCGAGGATTTCCCATGGTGCGGAGAGCAGTGCCGGGTCGATGTTTCCCTGCAGCGGCACGGTCCCGCCGAGCCGGCGGTTGGCCTCGTCCAGCGGCAGCCGGTAGTCGACGCCGACGACGTCCACGCCGACGTCGCGCATTGCCACCAGCAGCTCCGAGGTGCCGGTGCCGAAGTGGATCAGGGGTGCTCCGAGGTGCCGGACGTGATCCAGGGCGCGGGCGGACGCCGGAGCCACGAACCGCGTGTAGTCGGCCAGGCCCAGGGAGCCGGCCCAGGAGTCGAAGAGCTGCCCGGCGGAGGCACCGGCCTCCAGCTGCGCGCGCAGGAACATCCCGGAGGCGTCGGCCGCCCAGTTGGCCAGCGCCGTCCAGGTCTCCGGATCCGCGTGCATCATGGTGCGCGGGCCGAGGTGGTCGCGGGACGGCTTGCCCTCCACCATGTACGCGGCCAGGGTGAAGGGGGCGCCGGCGAAACCGATCAGCGGGGTGCTGCCGAGTTCGGCCACGGTGAGCCGCACGGCCTCGCGGATCGGCTCCAGGGCCTCCCAGCTCAGCTGGGGCAGCGCGGCAACGTCCGCGGCGGTGCGCACGGGCTTGTCCAGCACCGGGCCGACGCCGGGGACGATGTCGACGCCGACGCCGGCCAGCTTGAGCGGGATGACGATATCGGAGAAGAAGATCGCCGCGTCGACGTCGTGCCGGCGCACGGGCTGGAGGGTGATCTCGGAGGCGAGCTCGGGGCGCAGGCAGGAATCCAGCATGGCCACGCCTTCCCGTACCTTGAGGTACTCGGGCAGGGACCGGCCGGCCTGGCGCATGAACCAGACGGGGCGCCGGGAGGGCTTGCCGCCGCGGTAGGCGGTGATCAGCGGCGAGTCGGCGGTACGGCCGTCCATCAGGGGGTGGCCGGCGTCGAGACTGTTGTGTGCCGTGCCGGAGTCTGCCGTGTCGGAGTGTGCCGTGCCGGAGTTTGCCGTGCCGTCGATTGCAGTGCCGTTCGTGGCCGCAGCGCTAAGAGTCATGCCTTTGATTGTGCCGAAAATCGGCTCCAAAAGATAACGACAACCTGTCACGGCAGCCGCTGCGGGCGCCGCCGTGGCGGGAATCACAACCCCGGGTGGGCAGTCCCACGCCCGGTAGTTGTTCTACACGGACGCGAAAAAGCTATGATTGTCGTGCTGTGGTTCTTTTCTCATTGGTGGCTACACACGCCGACATCGATCTGGAGACCGTTGCTCAACTGAGCACCGGCGCTTCCGGGCTTGCCACATCCGCCCTCGCCGGATCGCCGGCCGTGGCGGGTGCCGTTGTCCTTGCCACCTGCAACCGCTTCGAAATCTACGGCGAAGCGCCGCACCCGGACGACGTCGAGGCGGCCCGCGCCGCGCTGGTCTCCGAGATTAGCGGTGCCAGCGGACTCAACGAACAGCTCGTCTCCCGGTCCTTTAATACCCGCACCGGCCCGGACGTCAGCCGCCACCTGTTCGCGGTCAGTTCCGGACTGGATTCCGCCGTCGTCGGGGAACGGGAGATCGCAGGCCAGGTCCGGCGCGCCCTGATCACCGCGCAGCACGAAGGCACCGCGAGCTCCGGTCTCGTGCGGCTGTTCCAGGCCGCTTCCAAGACCGCCAAGGACGTCGGTGCGCAGACGGCCCTCGGCTCGCGCGGACTGTCGATCGTCTCCGTCGCTCTGGACCTCGCGACCGACCTCTCCGAGAACCCCGACTGGTCCACCAAGAAGGCCGTCGTCTTCGGCACCGGCGCCTACGCGGGCGCAACCATGTCCCTGCTCCGCGAACGCGGCTGCACCGACATCTCCGTCTTCTCCTCCTCCGGCCGCGCCGCCGGCTTCGTCGCCACCCGCGGCGGCACCGCCCTGGACAGCGCTTCCCTGCCGGACGCAGTCGCGGCCGCCGACGTGATGATCGGCTGCAGCGGCTCCGACAACCGCGTCGAGGCCCCCGAACTGGCCCGGATCCGCTCGGCGTCGCCGCAGCCGCTGATCGCGATCGATCTGGCCCTCACCCACGATTTCGACCCCGCCGTCGCCGAACTCGACGGCGTCGAGCTGCTCACGCTTGAGTCCGTCCGGCTGGCCGCCCCGCAGGAGCAGGCGGAGTCCCTGAACCAGGCCAGCGGCATCGTCGACGGCGCCGCCACCGCCTTTGAGCAGGAGCGCGAGGCGCGCTCGGTTGATTCGGCCATCGTCGCCCTGCGCCGCCACACGATGGACGTGCTCGACGCCGAAATGGAAAAGGTGCGCGCCCGCCACGGCTGCACCGCCGCGGCCGAGGAAGTCGAGTTTGCCCTGCGCCGGATGGTCAAGCAGCTGTTGCACGTGCCCACCGTCCGTGCCCGGGAACTCGCTGCGAACGGCCAGCAGGACGACTATGTGGCCGGCCTCGAGGCCGTCTACGGCATCACGGTTGAACAGCCTGCGGCACGGCGCCCCGCTTCCGGCACCGAGGCCGAGTGCCCGGTCGACCACAGCGCGTTTCCCGCCGCCGACGGCCAGCGGGAAACGGCCTAATAACGTTCAGCGCCTTGCCCGGCGGTATTTCCGTCCGGCCGCCAGTCCGGTCAGTCCGGCCGGCCAGTCAGGCGCTTAGTCCGTTTGCGCGGCGAAGGCGTTGACGCCCGTCAGCTCGGCGGACAGCTGCCACAGCCTCTCGGCGTCCGCCCGGTCCACGGCGTGGGCGTCGACTCCCCTGACCCGTGCTTCCGGGGTTCCCGGCACCGTCGGCTCGGCAATGTCGCAGTCCTCGCAGTAGACGCCGCCCTTGCCGGCAAGCAGCGGCGAGGTGGCCGCCCAGACCGAGGTCGCGGCCCCCTGGGCAGGCGTCTTGAACCGTTCGTTGAGGTTGCCCTCCGCGTCCATCCAGCCCGAGGCGATCATCTCTTCCCGGGGCAGGTGCCGCTGCAACTCGGTCATGATGCCTCCCGGGTGCACGGCGAAGGCCCTGACGCCGGCATGTTTCCCGAGCGCGTCCAGCTGCACCGCGAACAGCGCATTCGCGGTCTTCGCCTGACCGTAGGCCTTCCACTTGTCGTAGCCTGAGTCGAAATTGATGTCATCGAACCGGATGGGCGACAGCTTGTGGCCGGTGGAGGACAGTGCCACCACCCGCGCCCCCTCTCCCGCGGAGAGCGCGGGCCAAAGCAGGTTGGTGAGCGCGAAGTGGCCCAGGTGGTTCGTGGCGAACTGGGATTCCCACCCCGGGCCGACGCGCTGCTCCGGGCTGGCCATGATGGCGGCGTTGTTGATCAGGATGTCCAGGCTGCCGCCGTCGCCGAGGAAATCGGAGGCAAGGAAACCGGCCGCGAACTCCCTCACGCTGGACAGTTCGGCCAGGTCCAGCCCGGCCACGCGGACGCCGTCGAGGCCGGCCTCGGCCAGGACCTTGCGGGCATGGTCGGGGCGCCGCGCCGGAACCATCACCCGGGCCCCGGCGGACGATAGCGCCCGCACCGTCTCCAGGCCGAGCCCGGAATAGCCGCCGGTGACGACGGCGGTCTTCCCGCTCAGGTCCACGCCCGCAATGACCTCCGCCGCCGTCGAACGCGGGCCGAAACCCGAGCCGATCTTGTGCTGCGGGGTCAGGCTGGTGTCTTCGCTCATGGCAGTGCCTCTCGGGTAGGGGCCCGGCGGTCCGGGGACAAGGTGCTCAGGACAAGGTGTTCAAAAACGTCAGTAGACCGGTTTGCCCGGTTCCACCTCGCGCACCCAGGCGAGGATCCCGCCCTCCAGGTGGCTGACCCGTTCGTAGCCGGCTGCCCGGGCGGCGGCGAGCACGGCCGCGGAGCGTGTCCCGCCCTTGCAGTGGAACACAATGTCCGTGTCCTGCGGCAGCTCGGCCCACGCGTCGCCGGCCAGGATCCTGCCTTGCGGGATCAGCGTGGCGCCGTCGATGCGGACGATGTCGAATTCGCCGCTCTCGCGCACGTCCACGAGCTGGAAATCCTTCAGCCCGGCCTTGCGCGACGCGAGCATGGTGGCGAGCTGGGTGGCGGTGACGGTGTGTTCGGTTCCGGCGTCCGCGGCGGGGGCGATCCCGCAGAAGGCCTCGTAGTCGGTGAGCTCGGTGACGCGCGGGGCTTCGGGGTCCCGGGAGACTTTGATTTCGCGCCAGCTGCCGCCGAGGGCGTCGAACAGCGCGACCCGGCCCAGCAGGGAACGCCCGACGCCGGTGATGAGCTTGACCGCCTCGGTCACCATGAGCGAGCCGACCGCGGCGCACAGCATGCCGAACACGCCGCCTTCCCCGCAGGAGGGCACCGAGCCGGCGGGCGGCGCTTCGGGGTACAGGTCCCGGTACGTCGGGCCGTGCTGCTCCCAGAAGACGCTGACCTGTCCGTCGAAGCGGAAGATCGAGCCCCACACGTAGGGCTTTCCGAGGATGGCGGCGGCATCGTTGACCAGGTAGCGGGTGGCGAAGTTGTCGGCGCCGTCGACGATCAGGTCGTAATCGGCGAAGAGCTCCAGAGCGTTGGAGGCATCCAGCCGGACGTTGTGCAGCCGGACATCGACCAGGGGGTTCAGCGCTGCGATCGCGTCGCGGGCGGACTCGGTCTTGGGCCGGCCGACGTCGGCCACGCCGTGGATCACTTGGCGTTGGAGGTTGCTGAGGTCCACGTCGTCGTCGTCGATAATGCCCAGGGTTCCCACCCCGGCGGCGGCCAGGTAGAGCAGCGCGGGCGAGCCGAGGCCGCCGGCGCCGATCACCAGGACCCTGGCGTTCTTTAGCCGGCGCTGTCCGAGCGTACCGATCTCGGGAATGATCAGGTGGCGGGAGTAGCGCTCCACCTCGTCCGGCGTCAGCGCGTCCGCAGGTTCGACCAGCGGTCCGGGCGCCGGCGGCGGGGTTGCGGGGGTTCCGTTTGGGGTCAACTGGGAAGCCATACTTCAATGTATGCCCGAAGATGCCGCCAGGTCATATTACCCCCGCGTAAAGTGGAGCTAACAGCGAAGGAAAGAAGGCCGATAGTGGTTCATCAGGCACCGGTTGAGCGGGGACATACCGGAAAGTCGTCGGCGGCCCAGGCGCGGAGCGGGACGCAGCGCTCGGCGCGGCTGCCGCGCGATGAACGGCGGGCCCAGCTGCTCGCCGCCGCGCAGGAGGTCTTCGTGGCCAACGGCTACCATGGCGCCGCCATGGACGAAATCGCCGAGACCGCGCACGTGAGCAAGCCCGTGCTGTACCAGCACTTCCCGTCCAAGCGCGAGCTGTATCTGGCCCTGCTGGACAGCCACCTGTCGGCGCTCACGGAACTGCTGCTCGGTGCGCTGAACTCCACGACGGACAACGACGAGCGCGTCCAGGCCGTCATGCGGGCCTATTTCCATTTCATCGCCAACGATGACCAGGCCCACCGGCTGGTCTTCGAATCCGATCTGGTCAACGACCACGATGTGAGCGCGCGGCTGGAAACGTTCAACAAGACCTTCGCGGACGCGATCGCGAAAGTTATCGCCGAGGACACCAAACTGCCGCTGCTGGAAGCCCAGCTCCTGGGCCGCGGACTGTCCGGAATGGCGCAGGTCAGTGCCCGGTACTGGCTGGAAACCGACGGTAACCTGGACATCGATGTGGCCAGTGACCTGATTTACCGTTTAGCTTGGCGCGGAATCTCCCGCTTTCCCAAAGAGTCCTAGACTACAAATAGAGAACACCTCGTGGAGGAAACTCGCAGAGAACGCCTCGCAGAGAAACCCTCGCAGAGAAAATTTGAACACTTTGATTGGCTGGGAGGCCTTGCTGTGGAAGTAAAGATCGGCATTCAGAACATCGGCCGCGAAATTGCCCTCGAATCCAACCAGGACGCGGACGCGGTGGCGAAGCTTGTGGAAGAGGCCATTTCCAAGGGCACCGAACTCCGCCTGACCGATGAGAAGGGCCGCCAGATCATCATCCCGGCGAACGTCCTGGGCTACGTGGAAATCGGCGCCGAAGAGGTCCGCCGGGTCGGCTTCGGCGCCCTCTAGGCAACGCCCCGGATCCTCCTACCGTTCAACCCGCCCCTCAACCCGCAGTTCCCAAAGGAGTCTGAATGCTGTCCCTGATTGTGGTGGCCATGGTCGCCGTGGCCGCGGGTTTTTTGGTCTGGGCGAACGACAAGCGGCACGCCAAGTACGGCATCACTGTCCCGGCCGGTATCGCCCTGGGCGTGGCGATGCTGAGCTGGATCATCTTCATGGCGGCCGGCTTCGGGTACCAGCCGGGCCTGACCTGGATTCCGTGGGTCCTGCCCGTACTGCTGGGCTCGGCGGCGGCGGTCGGCGCGGTGCTGTACCTCGGCAAGTCCCGGACCCGGCTGGACACGGCCCGGATGACCGCCATCCTGCGCATCTAGCGGACAGCTGAAGTCGCAAAGCGCTGTGGCCACTCCCCCTCGGGTGAGTGGCCGCAGTGCCTTAACCGGCTGAAGCCCTCAGCGCCGGGAAGCTTCCTTCACTTCCGGGTCCGTGGTTTCCTGAAGGACCCAGCGGTTGCCGTCCGGGTCGCTAAAGTATGCGAAGGCTATCCCGCCGATGTCCTGGACTTCACTGATCTCGGCTCCGCGTCCCAGAAGTTCGGCGCGGGTGCCGGCCATGTCCGGGACCACCAACTGCAGTCCTTCCAGGCTTCCGGGGGCCATGGCGGTCATTCCGGTGCCGATGACGATTGAGGCGGCGGAGCCGGGCGGCGTGAGCTGGACGACCCGCATGCCTGGAATGTATTCGACGTCGTGGTCCAGTACGAAACCCAGCTTCTCCGTGTAGAACAACTTGGCCGCGTCCACGTCGGTGACCGGCACTTGTACGACTTCCAGACGCATCTCCATGCGCATCACAGTACTCCCGATACTTCCGGGCGGGTCTCCGCCAGGCGTTTGCTGAGGTAGCGGCGCTCAGCCTCAGACGGTGCGAGCTCCCGGGCACGCCGGTATTCCTGGCTGGCCTCCGGCATTCTGCCAAGGCGCCGCAGGAGGTCCGCCTTCGCGGCAGGCAGGAGGTAGTACCCCTCCAATGACCGGGCATCCTCCAGCCGGTCGATGAGCGCCAGCCCGGCGTCCGGCCCTTGGGACATCGCGACGGCGACGGCACGGTTGAGTTCGACGACCGGTGACGGTGCCAGCCGCGCAAGACGGTCGTACAGCATTGCCACGCGGCCGAAGTCGGTGCTGCCAAAATCGCGGGCGGTCATATGGCACGCGGCGATGGCTGCCTGGATCCGGTAGCTGCCGGGCCGGACGCCGAGTGAAATGCCGGCGCGGTCGGCGGCCGCCAGGAGCGCCACCGCTTCCGCAGTCGCTGCCCGGTCCCATCGTTCGCGGTCCTGGTCCTCCAGCGTCACCAGGTCCCCGGCCGCGTCCGTACGTGCGTGCCGGCGGCCGTGCTGGAGGAGCATCAGCGCCAGCAGGCCCAGCGCTTCGGGTTCCTGCGGTGACCCTTTGAGCAGGCCAATCAGCAGCCGGTCGAGACGGATCGCTTCCCGGGCAAGGGGCTCGCGGATCAGTGTGTTGGCGCCGGTGGCCGCATACCCTTCATTGAACATGAGGTAGAGGACTGCCAGGATCCCGGCCGTGCGTTCCGCTATTAATTCTGGCGGCGGCACCCGGTAGGGGATCCCGGCGTCGCGGATTTTGGCGCGGGCACGGACCAGCCGTTTGGACATGGTTGACTCCGAGACGAGGAACGCGCGAGCGATCTCGCTGGTCGTCAGGCCAGCCACGGTGCGCAAGGTCAGGGCGACCCGCGCCTCAAGCGGAAGGGCGGGATGGCAACAGGTGTAGATCAGGCGCAGCCGGTCGTCGCCGTCCACGGGATCCCCGGGAGCATCCTCCGCCAGCTCTTCGAGCCTGGCCAGGACCGAGAGCTCCCGCACCGCCTTCTTCTCGCTCGCTGCGCTCCGCAAGCAGTCAATAGCCCTGTTCTTGGCAACGGTCGTCAGCCAGGCCGCCGGATTTCCGGGGATGCCGCGCTGGGGCCAGTCGACGAGGGCACGTGCGAACGCGTCCTGGACACAGTCCTCGGCCAGGCTCCAGTCGCCGGTGATGCGGATGAGGGTGGCCGTGATCCGTGCTGCCGCCTCGGCGGAAGCACCCCCGAGGGCCGCCCGCACCTCCGCCGCGTCCGCTGCCATCTGATCCCCCTTTTCGCCCTCCCGCGCTGAGGCGCCGATTGCTGTAACGAGTGCTATCAACCGAGCGGCCACACGGGCCTGATCTCGATCTTGCCGAATTTTGCCATCGGATGCTTGGACGCCACCTCGATCGCCTCGTCAAGATCGGTGCAGGCGATGATGTCATAGCCCGCGATCCATTCCTTTGTCTCGGCAAACGGGCCGTCCGCGACGACCACCTCCCCCGCCCGCACCGTCACGGTGGTCGCGTCCTCGACAGGTCGCAGCCTGTCGCCGTGGCGGGCGATGCCTCGCGCTTCTATCTCGGCCGCCCATTCCTCGATGTTGTCCTCGGCGGGCACATATTCCGGCGCAGTCGGATCGGTGCAGATGAACAGCATGTAGTCCACGGTGACTCCTTCTAGTAGGTCGATACGTCAATACGACGAAGGAGCTGCCGGCAAAAGGACACCCGGTGGAAAAATTCCTGGTCGGCCGGCCAGCCACCTCCAACCGGAGTCTATGGCCCGTGAACGCCCGCGGGCGGTCAATCGTCGATTCATGGTCACCACGGATAAAGGGCTTCAGTACGTCGGGCCCCCTGGTTCGGCGAGCGGGTGTTCGCGCTGGAGCTGGGCCACCTTCGGATCGTTCTCGTCTGCGCCGTAGTCCGAGGAGCGGGTGATGTCCTTGCCGTCGGGGACTTTCATTGCCCGGAAAACCAGGGACAGCACAGCTGCGACGACGAGGTTAATCACGAACGCCACAACGGCGATGTAGACCTGGATATCGGTGCCGGGGATGGCCGAGATGGACCCGCCAAAGTGGGCTTTCGTGACGGGATTGACGACGTTATACGCCGCGATGGTGCCATAGGCGATGCCGGCCGCCCAACCGAGGAACAGCGCCCACCGGTGGAACCAACGGGTATAGAGTCCAGCCACGATGGCAGGGAAGGTCTGCAGGATCCAGATGCCGCCAAGTAGTTGCATGTTGATGGCCGCGGACTGGTCCATGGCGATCACGAAGACCAGCGCGCCGAACTTCACCACCAGCGAGGCGATCTTGGAAACGCTGGCTTCCTGCCGGGGCGTGGCGTCCGGCTTGATCAGGTCCCGGTAAATGTTTCGGGTGAACAGGTTGGCCGCGGCGATGGACATGATGGCGGCCGGGACCAGCGCCCCGATGGCGATGGCGGCGAGCGCAATGCCGGCAAACCAGGCCGGGAACTGATCCAGAAACAACTGCGGCACCACCAGTTGCGGATTGACGGCGCCGTTCAGGTCGGTGGGCTTGGTGCCGGCGAAAATGGCCGCGTAGCCCAGGAGTGCCAGGAAGCCCAGCATCAAGGAGTACAGCGGCAGCACCGCAGCGTTCCGGCGGATGGTGTTCCGGCTTTTGGTCGCCAGGACGCCCGTGATCGAGTGCGGATACATGAACAGGGCCAGCGCGGAACCAAGCGCCAGGGTCCAATACGCCGAGTAGCTGGACGCCCCCGGGATGAATGCGCCCGCCGGTTTGCCCGTCGCCGGATTGACTGCCCCCAGCTTCGCCTCGGCGGAGTCGAAAATGGTACCCCACCCGCCGAACTTGATGGGCAGGTAGATCACCGCCACGATCACGGCCAGATAGATCAGCAGGTCCTTCACGACGGCGATCAGGGCAGGAGCGCGCAGGCCCGAGGTATAGGTATACGCGGCCAGAACCACGAACGCGACGATGAGCGGCAGGTCGGTCAGCAGCGCGTTCTCAGCACTGCCCAGGCCGAGCACAGTGAGTACGGCCTTGATGCCCACGAGTTGCAGGGCAATGTAGGGCATGGTGGCGACGATGCCGGTGGCGGCGACCGCAACGGTAAGCGCCCTGCTGCCATACCGGCCGCCAACAAAGTCCGCCGGCGTGACGAAACCGTGGCGGTGCGAGACGGACCACAGCCTGCTCATCAGCAAAAACACAATCGGATAGAGCACGATTGTGTACGGCACCGCGAAGAAGCCGCTCACGGCTCCGGTGGCCCACATCGCCGCCGGGACCGCCACGAAGGTGTAAGCCGTGTAGAGGTCCCCGCCGAGCAGGAACCAGGTCACCCAGGTACCAAAGCCCCGGCCGCCCAGTCCCCATTCGTCGAGGCTATGCAGCCCTGTCGTTTCTTCCCGCCTCCACCGCGCGGCAAAGAAGCCGAGGACCGCCACCAGGACGAAGAGGATGATCACAATGGTGAGGGCTATGCCGTTGACCGGCCGGTCCGGTGCCGCCAGCGGCACGACCGCCCCGTTCACCGCTCCTCCCCCGCAGCGGCCGCCCCGCGGACGGATTCACGGCGACGGCGGTCCTCCCTGGTGACCAGCCAGTAGGAGATCCCCACCAAGGCCGCGGTGACCGGGATCCATGCCATCTGATACCAGTAGAAATACGGGATACCCGCCAGCCGCGGTTCGTCGAAGGCGTACGCGGGCACAACCAACGGAACCACAATGGCGACGAGCAACAGGATTCCGGACACTACATAGGGACCCGGCTTGGCCGGCCCCCGCGTTGGCACATCAGGACTGGACATGGACGCCTCCTCACCGAGACGGGCCCCCGGAGCGGGAAGGCTTCCCGGGACGTGCCGGCGGCCTGCGGACCGTGCAGTGCAGCGGTCGTTACCCAACAGGATAGACACTGGATTTAATCTTCAACAGTGCCTTTAATCACGGTTTGGCGAGGCGAACGGGCCTGGACGGGAGCGGCGCCGGGGCCCCTACAGGAACTCGGCGCGTCCTTCCATCGCGGACGACGCGAGGGCATGCTCGCGGCGCGGGATCCGGCCGGCCCGCCGCGCCAGCCGGCCGGCGATGACGGCGTGCCGGAACGCCTCACCCATCAGCGCCGGGTCCTGGGCACGGGTCACGGCGGTGGCGAGCAGCACGGCGTCGCAACCCAGTTCCATCGCGAGCGCGGCGTCGGAGGCGGTGCCAATTCCTGCGTCGAGCACCACCGGCACCGAGGCACGGGAGACGATGAGTTCAATGTTGTGCGGATTCAGGATGCCCAGGCCGGTGCCGATCGGGGCGCCCAGCGGCATCACTGCCGTGGCGCCGAGGTTCTCCAGCCGGAGGGCCAGGACCGGGTCGTCATTCGTGTAAGCGAAGACCTTGAAGCCGCGCGCCACCAGCTGTTCGGTTGCCTCCACCAGTTCCAAGGCGTCGGGCAGCAGGGTGTGCTCATCCGCGATCACCTCGAGCTTCACCCAGTCCGTCTCCAGCGCTTCGCGGGCCAGTTCGGCCGTGAGGACGGCGTCCCGGGCGGTGAAGCATCCGGCGGTGTTGGGCAGCACCCGGATGTTGTGGTCCGCCAGCAACTGGAACAACGAGCCGCTCTCGGCCGGAGAGTAGCGACGCATGGCCACCGTCGTGAGTTCCGTTCCGGAGGCCACCAGCGCGGCTCCGAGGCCGTCCAGGCTCGGCGCACCGCCGGTGCCCATGATCAGGCGGGAGCCCAGTTCCACTCCGTCAACCGTCAGCAGATCCCGGCGTGCCTGCTGCGTTTCCTGCATTGCTGTTGCTTCCATGCCCTCTATCCTCCCTGTACTGCCGTAACGAGTTCGACGTCGTCGCCCTCGGCGAGCGCGGTCGCGTGCCACTGGCTGCGCGGCACCACCTCGGCGTTGCGGGCGACGGCGACGCCCAGTTTCCGGCCGTCCGTGGCCCGGCCGTCGGCGGCCAGCGTCCGGCCGGTCACCCCGCTGACCAAGGCGCTGATAGTGGCGCCGTCGGCGAGGGCGTGCTGCGCTCCGTTGAGCCTGATATTCATGCTGTCGTCCTGTCTTTCGCTGGAGCGTCCGCGGGTGAAGCGTCCCGCTCGGATGAGCCGGGGGCTGGAGAAACCGGGCGGCGGCTGGAGAAGCGGTCCGGGCGGAAGCCCTCCCAGCGCCGGTCCGGCTCTCCGTCCAGCAACGCCCGGCAAATGGCGGCGGCCGCCGGGGTGAGCAGGACCCCGTGCCGGAAGAACCCGGTGGCAACGATGAGTCCCTCGACGTCCTGTCCGGATCCGGCGCTGGCCACGCGCCCCAGGAGCGGGGCGTTGTCCGGGGTCCCGGGCCGTGCCCGCGCCGTGGCCTCGAGCAGTTCCAGCTCGGCAACGGCCGGGACCAGCTGCTGGGCATCGCGCAGAAGCTGGTACACGCCGCCGGCAGAGACGGCGCCAGCCTCGGAGGGCGCATCCTCCCGCTGGGTTGCGCCGATCACGACCGTGCCGTCCTCCCGCGGGACGATGTAGACCGGAACCCCGCGGACCAGGCCCCGCACGGTCGAGCGCAGCAGTGGCCGGAGCCGTGCCGGGACCCGGAGCCGCAGGATGTCCCCGTAAACCGGACGCAGCGGCAGGGACAATCCCCCGGGCAGGCCCTGCAGTTCCGCCGCGGCCAGACCGTTGGCTACGACCGTCTCGCCGGCGCGGAGCTCTCCGCCGCCCTCGAAACGGATGCCGGCGACGCGGCCGCCGCGCCAGAGCAGCCCGGCCGCGCGGCGGGGCACGGCCGTGAACCGGCTGTCGGCAGCCAGCAGTGAACCGATCCTGGCCAGCAACCGGCGCGGATCCACCTGGTGGTCGGCCGGGATGTCGAAGGCGCAGGAGATACCGGGGCTGAGCAACGGTTCGCGGCTGCGTGCTTCACGGACGGTCAGCGGCTCCACGGCCAGGCCGCAGGCCTGCTGCGCGGCCCGCAGGTCGGCGAGCGCCCGGCGGTCGGCCGCGTCCGCGCCGACGGCGAGGGTCGGCGTCGTGAGATATCCAGTGCCGCCGCCGTCAGTGCTGCCGCCGGCCAGGCCGGCGGCGAACTCCGGCCACAGCCCTGAGGCTTCCAGCATCAGGGCCAGGAGCTCCTCCTCCTGGTAGTGGAGTTCACTCACGGGCGCCAGCATGCCGGCGGCAGCCCAGCTGGCGCCGGTGCCGGGGGCGTCGTCGACCAGCGCGACGGTACGGCCCGAACGGCGGGCCTCCCAGGCGATGCCGTGGCCGATCACTCCCCCGCCGATCACGATGACGTCGTAATAATCCGAGGATGGGCCCGGTGGTGTGGCGGGTGGTGCGACGGATACGTCCATGGGTTCCTTCCCTACGCCGGTACTAGCCGGATCAGGTCAAGCGGTCGGCTCTGACGCCCTCTCAGCCCGTCGGACGTCTGGCGGCCCGCGCGGGCTCCCGCGGTATGCGCCCAGTTTAGAGGAACTAGGCTTGGGGCATGAGCCAGGATGTCCACACCACCGCCCGCCTGTACCTGTGCACCGATGCCCGGAAGGAGCGCGGTGACTTCGAGGACTTCGTTGACGCCGCCTTTTCCGGCGGCGTCGACATCATCCAGTTGCGGGACAAGTCGCTGGAGGCGGCCGAGGAGCTTGAGCTGCTGGAGGTCCTGCACTCCGTGGCGCGGCGGCACGGCCGGCTCTGGGCGGTAAACGACCGTGCCGACCTGGCCTCACTGGCAGGGGCGCCGGTGTTCCACATTGGGCAAAAGGACATCCCGTTCGCCGCGGCACGGGATTTCCTGGGCAAGGGCACCGTGATCGGCATGTCCACGCACACGCCGGAACAGGTGGATGCGGCCATCGCGGCGTCCCCGGGCCGGGGCGGGCTGGACTACTTCTGCGTGGGCCCGGTCTGGGCCACCCCCACCAAGCCGGGCCGCGCCGCCGTCGGGCTGGACCTGGTGCGCTACGCCGCCGCGGCGATCGGCCGGGCCGAGGCCGCCGACGTCGGGAAAGTCGCCGGGGTGGTGCCGTGGTTCGCGATCGGCGGCATCGACCTGGGCAACGTGGCCCAGGTGGTCGACGCCGGAGCCAGAAGGATTGTGGTGGTCCGGGCGATTACCGAGGCCGCTGATCCTGCCGGGGCCGCGCGTGCCCTGCTCGCCGCGCTCGACGCCGGGGCGGACGCCGACGCCGACGTCCACAGCGGCGCCGCGGACAACTAGCCGGCTAGTCCCAGCTCTGACATCCGACGGGAATGGGCGGCGGCAAGCTCGGCGGTCAGGGCGCGGGCGAGTTCACCGGCCCGGTCCTCGTCCGTGCCGGTCAGGCCGCCGAGGAAGGCGTGCTCCACGCTGACCCGCTGGGCCTGGGTAAGCGCTTCGCCGAGCAACCGCCGAGCCCACAGGGCCAGCCGGGACGCCAGCCGCGGATCGTCGGCGAGCGCGGCCTTGAGCCGGTCCCGCAGCACCACCGTCGCGTCCCCGGCCGCCTGGACCAGTTCGATCAGCCCGGCCGTCCCGGCGTCGACATAGCCCGAAATGGACCGGTAAAAGTCCGCGGAGACCGTGTCGATCACGTAGGCCTTCATGAGCGACTCGTGCCAGTCGGCGGGGCGGGTGCGCTCATGGAAGTGGTCCACCGAAGGCTGGAACGGCAGCATGGCCTCCTCCGCGTCAATGCCCATCTCCGCCAGCTTCGCGCAGACCAGTTCAAAATGCTGGAACTCGATGACGGCGAGGCCGCCCAGCACCGCCCGGTCGTGCAGGGTGGGCGAATACCGGGCGTCGGAGGAGAGCCGTTCGAAGGCCGAGAGCTCCCCGTAGGCCATCACGCCCAGCAGGTCCCGGAGGAAACGGTTGTAGCGGGCGGGCTCGGCCGGGGAGGTGCTCATGCTTCAAGACTAGTAGCGGAAATCGGGCTAACCTGATTCCGTGTCTCATCATCGCCTGACTCCGAGCGTCCGCCAGCAGAAGAACCAGCTTGCCCAGGCGCTCAACGCACTGCGCACCGTCCTGGAGCTGCCCGGGCCGTTTCCGGAAGCCGTGCTCCGGGACGCCGAGGCGGCCGTCGCCTCCCACGAGCTGCCGGAACTGGATTTGACTCACGTGGAGTTCGTGACCATCGACCCGGCGTCCTCGACGGACCTGGACCAGGCCTTGTTCATTGACCGCGCCGGCGACGGGTACAGGGTTTTCTACGCGATCGCCGACGTCCCGTCCTTCGTCGCCCCCGGCGGCGCGCTCGACGCCGAGACCCGGCGCCGCGGCCAGACGTTCTACACTCCGGACGGCCGCATCCCCCTGCACCCCGAGGTCATCAGCGAAGCGGCCGGCAGCCTGCTGGCGGGCCAGCTCTGCGCGGCCTTCGTCTGGGAGTTCGAGCTCGACGCCGCTGCCGAGGTCTCCTCCGTGCTGGTCCGCCGGGCACAGGTCCGCAGCCGGGCCAAGCTCAGCTACCAAGGTGTGCAGGCCGAACTCGACGGCGGTACCGCGGACCCCGTTCTGCAGTTGCTCAAGGAAGTCGGCAGCAAGCGGGTGGAACTGGAGCGCCTGCGCGGCGGGGCCAGCCTGAACATGCCGGAGCAGGAGATCGAGCAGCTGCCCGACGGCGGCTACCGGATCGTCGCGGCGCCGCCGCTGCCGGTGGAGGACTGGAACGCCCAGATTTCGCTGATGACCGGCATGGCCGCAGCGGAGCTCATGCTGCAGGGCAAGGTCGGCATCCTGCGGACCATGCCCGCCCCGGATGAGAGCTCGCTGCGGCACTTCCGGCGCCAGACCGGCGCACTCGGCAAGCCCTGGGACGGCCGGATCAGCTACGGCGAATACCTTCGCACCCTGGACCCCACCGACCCGCGCCAGCTTGCCATCGTGCACTCGGCCGGGATGCTCTTCCGCGGCGCCGGCTACACCCACTTCGACGGCGCCGTCCCGGAGGACGCCATCCAGTCCGCTATCGGCGCGGCGTATGCCCACTCCACCGCCCCGCTGCGGCGCCTGATCGACCGCTTCGTCCTGGTCATCTGCGAGGCCCTGTCCAACGGCGCCGAGGTTCCGGGCTGGGCCCGCGAAGCCCTCCCGTCGCTGCCGGCCATCATGGCGGCTTCGGACCAACTGGCCGCCAAGCTGGAGCGGCTGTCGCTGGACACCGTGGAGGCGGCCCTGCTGAGCAACCACATCGGGCAGGAGTTCGACGCCGTCGTGATCTCGGGCTCAAAGCCCGCGAAGAACGGCGGCACGAACGGAAACGGTAAGGGCAGCAACGGGAACGGGAAGAGCAACGGGAACGGCAATGGCCCGTCCGGGATCGTGCAGATCGCCGAGCCCGCGGTGACCGCACGGTGCCCCGGCGAGCTGGAGCCCGGCACCCAGGTCCGGGTGCGGGTCGTATCCTCGGACATCGCCACTCGGGAGGTCCGGCTCGAACTCGTGGGCTGATGTTACGCCCGGCTTGCGCCCCGCAGCCGTGCCACTGGCGCGCCGCACCGCGGGCCCCGGTCGAGGTTCCGAACGGCGAACAGCTAGACTGGAAGGGTAGTAATGGATGCCCGGTCGTTGATTTCCATGTTTTTCGAATTCAACAAGCCCGCCCCTACGCGATCTTGAGACACACCCGCTGGTCCCAGTGCCAGCATTTAGATAGCCCGCGATCGGCTTCCACTGGACTTGCTTGCGCTCCTGAGCGTGCTCCGGAACGGCCCTCGGCCGGCCCCGTTGAGCAAGCAGCGCAGCCCAAATGAATAAGGAAACTCCCCTGTGAGTGAATTGCACACGCACCAGCTTCTTACCGACGAGTCCGGCACGGAATCGATCGAGCCGGAAGAGACCATCATTTCGGACGAAACCCCGCACGAAATCGCGGAAAAGTCCTTCGCCGACTACAACGTCCGCGCCGACATTGTTGAATCCCTTGCCGACGCCGGAATCACCCACCCGTTCCCGATCCAGGCCATGACGCTGCCGGTCGCACTGAGCGGCCACGACATCATCGGCCAGGCCAAAACCGGCACGGGCAAGACCCTCGGCTTCGGCATCCCGGCCCTGCAGCGCGTCATCGGACGCGACGACGCGGGCTTCGCCGACCTCGCGGCCCCCGGCGCACCGCAGGCCCTCGTGATCGTGCCGACCCGTGAGCTCGCGGTGCAGGTCGCCGGCGACCTGCAGAACGCTGCCCGCAAACGCAACGCCCGCATCACCACGATCTACGGCGGCCGTGCATACGAGCCGCAGGTCGAGTCGCTGCAGCAGGGCGTCGAGATCGTCGTCGGCACCCCCGGGCGCCTGATCGACCTCTACAAGCAGAAGCACCTCGTCCTCAAGAACGTCAAGATGGTCATCCTCGACGAGGCCGACGAGATGCTGGACCTCGGCTTCCTGCCGGACGTCGAGACCCTCATCGCAGGTACCCCGGCCGTCCGCCAGACGCTGCTGTTCTCCGCCACGATGCCCGGCCCGGTCGTCGCGATGGCGCGCCGCTACATGACCAAGCCCACCCACATCCGCGCCGCGGATCCCGAGGATGAGGGCCTCACCAAGCGCGACATCCGCCAGCTGATCTACCGTGCCCACAGCATGGACAAGATCGAGGTGGTGGCCCGCATCCTGCAGGCCCGCGGACGCGGCCGGACCATCATCTTCACCAAGACCAAGCGCACAGCCGCCAAGGTCGCCGAGGAGCTCGTGGACCGCGGCTTCGCTGCGGCCGCCATCCACGGCGACCTCGGCCAGGGCGCCCGTGAGCAGGCGCTGCGCGCCTTCCGCAACAACAAGGTGGACGTTCTCGTCGCCACTGACGTCGCCGCGCGCGGCATTGACGTCGACGACGTCACGCACGTGATCAACTACCAGTGCGTCGAAGACGAGAAGATCTACCTGCACCGCGTCGGCCGCACCGGCCGCGCCGGCAACAAGGGCACCGCCGTGACCTTCGTCGACTGGGACGACATGCCGCGCTGGGGCCTGATCAACAAGGCCCTCGGCCTGAGCGTGCCCGAACCGGTGGAGACCTACTCCTCCTCGCCGCACCTGTTCGAGGAGCTGGACATCCCGGAGGGCACCAAGGGCCGCCTCCCCCGCGACAAGCGGGTGCTCGCCGGCGTCGACGCCGAAGTCCTCGAGGACCTCGGCGAGACCGGCAAGAAGAACGCCCGTCCCGGCACACGCGACGGTGCACGCGACGGCGGCCGCTCAGGCTCCCGCGACGGTGCACGCGACGGCGGCCGCTCAGGCTCCCGCGAGGGCGGACGCGACAATGGCCGCTCCGGCTCCCGCGAAGGGGGCCGTGACGCCGGACGCTCCGGTGAGCGCCGTCGTCGTTCGCCCGAAAAGGAGACCGCCACGGGACCCGCCGAGGCAAGCGCCCCGGCAACGGCGAGCGCTCCGACCGAGGTCGACCGGGCTACCCGCGCGCGCCGCCGGACCCGCACTCGCCGCCGCAACGGCGAAGTGGTGGCCGGCGAGGCACAGGGCGGCGCCCCGGCACGCAGCGCCGAGGCCTAATCCCCTACATGACTGACACCGTCTGGGCGCCGGACGGCAGCAACCTGGTGGTTCACGCGGATAACGCGGAATACCTCCCGACGCTGCCGGACGGCGCCTTCACACTCATTTACGTGGATCCGCCCTTCAACACGGGCCGGGTCCAGCGGCGCCAGGAAACCAAAATGGTGCTCAACACCGGCGGCGAGGGCGACCGCGTCGGATTCAAGGGCCGCTCCTACGACACCATCAAGGGCGCGCTGCACAGCTACGACGACGCCTTCAGCGACTACTGGTCCTTCTTGGAGCCCCGGCTGGTCGAAGCCTGGCGGCTGCTCGCCGACGACGGCACCCTGTACCTGCACCTCGACTACCGCGAGGTGCACTACGCCAAGGTCATGCTGGATGCGATCTTCGGCCGCGAGTGCTTCCTCAACGAGATCATCTGGGCGTACGACTACGGCGCCCGGGCCAAGTTCCGCTGGCCGACCAAACACGACAACATCCTCGTGTACGTAAAGAACCCGGCGAAATACCACTTCGACAGCGCCGAGGTGGACCGGGAGCCGTACATGGCACCCGGACTCGTCACGCCGGCCAAGCGCGAACTCGGCAAGCTTCCCACCGACGTCTGGTGGCACACGATTGTCTCGCCCACCGGCAAGGAAAAGACCGGCTACCCGACGCAGAAGCCCGAGGGCCTGATCCGGCGGGTGGTCGCGGCCTCCAGCCGCCCCGGCGACTGGTGCCTGGACTTCTTCGCCGGTTCCGGCACGCTCGGCGCTGTGGCGGCCAAGCTGGACCGTCGGTTTGTGTGTGTGGACCAGAACCAGGCGGCCGTGGACGTCATGGCCAAGCGGCTCAGCGCGCACGCGTCGTTCACCGCGCTGCCGGGCTCAGACCCCAACTAGCTCGCATTAGTTGTCGTTTTGACGCCTCAAAACGACAACAAGTGCGAGTCAGTTGGGCGACGTCGTCAGGTCCAGCTCTTGATGAAGGCGTGCACGGCGTCGGCGATCATCTGCACCGCAATCGCGGAGAGCAGCAGGCCGGCGATCCGGGTGATGAGTTCGACGCCGTTCTCGCCCAGGGCGCGCTGCACGAGACCGGCGAACCGCATCGCCAGGTACAGGGACGCGAGTGTCACGGCGATCCCCAGCCCGACGGCGAGGTACTGCGCCATGCTGCCGGAGCGCTGGACGAACACCATGACGGCCACGATTGCACCCGGGCCCGCCATCAGCGGCGTCCCCAGCGGCACAAACGCGACGTTCTTGTACTTGGCGGCGTTCTCCTCGCCGCTGGTGGAGCCCGTGAGCAGCTGCAGCGCGATCAGCACCAGCAGCAGGCCGCCGGCCCCCTGCAGCGCGGCGAGCGAGATGTGCATGTAGTTCAGGATGGACTGCCCGAAAATCGCGAAGGTCACGATCACGCCCGTGGCCACGAGCAGCGCCTGCAGCGCCGACAGGTTGCGGTCCCTGGCGTCCATCTGGGCCGTCAGGGACATGAAGATCGGCACCGTCCCGGGCGGATCCATGATCACGAACAGCGTGACGATCACGGAGGCCAGGAGCTGGAGGTCAATCCACTCCATCAGCGCACCACGGACGATCCAGTGCCCAGTTCCTCGATCCGCGCGAAGACCTCGGGAGCGGTCAGGTTCTCGCCCAGCAGGTTGGGTTTGCCGGTCCCGTGGTAGTCAGAGGACCCGGTCACGAGCAGTCCGTGCTGTGCTGCGAGGCGGCGCAGGAAGGCGCGGCCCTCCTCAGGGTTGTCCCGGTGGTCGATTTCCAGCCCGGCCAGGCCGGCGTCGATCATCTCCCCGTAGGTGCGGTCCCTCACGATCCGCCCGCGGGAGGACGCCACAGGATGCGCGAACACGGGCACCCCGCCGGCGTCGCGGACCAGTTCGACGGCGTACACCGGGTCCGGCGCGTAGTGCTGCACCCAGTACCGGGAATGCGAGGTCAGGATCGATTCGAAGGCTTCGCTGCGGTCCTCGACCACGCCCGCGGCAACGAGGGCGTCGGCGATGTGCGGCCGGCCCAGGGTGGCGCCGGGGGCGACGTGGTGGATGACGTCGTCCCAGGTCAGCGGGTAGTCCTCGGCCAGCAGGCTGACCATCCGTTCGGCCCGCGTGAAGCGCGCGTCCTTGGCCTTGGTGATTTCCTCCAGCAGCCCGGGGTGCGCCGGGTCGTGCAGGTAGCTGAGCAGGTGGACGCTGATGCCCTCCCGAGTCCGGCAGGAGATCTCCATGCCGGGGACCAGCGCCACGCCGTTTTCCCGGGCGGCGGCGGAAGCCTCGGCCCAGCCGTCGGTGGAGTCGTGGTCGGTCAGCGCGACGACGTCGAGCCCGGCCCCCGCAGCGGACGCGATCACCTCCGCGGGCGCTTGGGTGCCGTCGGAAACATTCGAGTGGGCATGCAGGTCAATCCTCACCTCCCTAGCCTAGTAGATCCGCCGGGGCGGCTTGTTGGCCTAAGCCGCGCAGCTGGTGAGACGATGGGACGGTGAACGATGCAGATAACACCCAAGTCTCCGCTTCCCAGCCCCTCGAAGAGCGCGTCAACAACCGCTCGCAGCGGCCCAGCTCCGATGCCTTCAAGGCGTTCATGGCCAGCAACTGGGCCCCGTCCCGGGAACAGCTGCCGGAACTCGACGCCGTGGCCGGCCACGCCGCCGCCCGCCGCCGGGCCATCTCAGAGTTGTTCAAAGGTGAACGCCTGGTCATCCCCGCCGGCCCGCTGAAGGTCCGCTCCAACGACTGCGACTACCGCTTCCGCCCCCACTCGGGCTTCGCCCACCTCACCGGCCTGGGCCTGGATCACGAGCCCGACGCCGTGCTGATCCTGGAGCCGGCCGACGAAGGCAAGGGCGACGACGGCGGACACCACCGCGCGACGCTGTACTTCCGCCCGCTGGCCGGCCGCGACACCGAGCAGTTCTACGCCGACTCCCGCTCAGGCGAGTTCTGGATCGGCGCCCGGCCGACCCTCGCCGAGTTCAAGGCCCAGCTGGGCCTGGAGACCGCCGACCTGGCCGAACTCGAGCTCGCCATCACCAAGAACGTCGGTGCCCCGGAAATCGGCGGCATCTCCATCCGGCTGGTGCGCAAGGTGGACGAGAACATTGATGCGCTCGTGGACACCGCCCGCTACAACACCGCCAAGGATCCGGAGAACCTGGACCTGGGCGTGCTGGACGCGCTCGACGAGAAGCTCAGCGAGGCCCTCTCCGAGCTGCGCCTGATCAAGGACGAATGGGAAGTCGAACAGATGAAGACCGCCGTGGCCGCCACGGTTGAAGGCTTCACCGAAGTGGTCAAGGCCCTGCCGCGGGCGCTCACCCACCGCCGCGGCGAACGCGTGGTCGAGGGCGCCTTCTTCGCCCGGGCCCGCGAGGAAGGCAACGAGCTCGGCTACGACACCATTGCCGCTTCGGGCAACAACGCCACCGTGCTGCACTGGACCCGCAACACCGGCAAGGTCAACGCCGGCGAGCTGCTGCTGCTGGACGCCGGCGTCGAGGCCGACTCCCTGTACACCGCGGACATCACCCGCACCCTGCCGGCCAACGGCACCTTCTCCGAGATCCAGCGCAAGGTCTACGAAGCCGTGCTCGACGCCGCCGACGCCGGCTTTGCCGCCGCGCAGCCCGGCACCAAGTTCCGCGACATCCACACCGCGGCCACCACCGTTCTGGCCGAACGCCTCGCCGAGTGGGGCCTCCTGCCGGTGTCCGTCGAGGAAGCCATCAGCCCCGAGGGCCAGCAGCACCGCCGCTGGATGCCGCACGGCACCAGCCACCACCTGGGCCTGGACGTGCACGACTGCGCCCAGGCCAAGCGTGAACTGTACCTGGACGGGATCCTGGCCCCCGGCATGGTCTTCACGATCGAACCGGGACTGTACTTCAAGGAGGAGGACCTCGGCATTCCGGCGGAATACCGAGGAATCGGCGTCCGGATCGAGGACGACATCCTGATGACGGCGGACGGCCCGGTCAACCTGAGCGCGGCGCTGCCGCGGAAGGCCGACGACGTCGAGTCCTGGATGGCGGGCATCTACCAGGACGTTGAGGCGCAGCTGCCCTAGCAGCCGGGCAACAAGAAAGGGAGGGCCGCCGGTGATCCGGCGGCCCTCCCTTTCTTGTCCAGTGCCGTGCTTTGACTGCCTGGCGGCCTTAGCGCTGCTCGCCGTCCCGGCGGGGTCCGTCCGCGCTGGGTTCTCCCTGCCGGGGTTCGTTGGTGACCCGGACGCCGTACTGCGGCCGGCCGTCGGGCAGGTCCGGGTAGCTGACCCCGGAGGGGCGCACCGGCTCCTCCTCCGCGGCGGGCTCACCGGCGGCCGCCGGCTGGCCGGCGTCGGCGGTCCGCTGGCCATACGGGTCGCTCCAGCCCGCGGGACGCTGGGGCATCGGCCCCTGCCCCTGGTGGCCGGGCTGCTGCTGCTGCGGGCCCGGCTGTTGCGGACCGGACTGCCGCGGACCGGGCTGGAACGGCTGGTGCTGGTGGTCGTGCTGCTGGTAGCCCGCGGCGGAGGCGTCATGCTGCGTCATCGGCAGCTGGTGGAGCAGGCGGCGCGCCTCATGGGCGGCCTCGAAGGCCACCACGACGTCGTAGTTCGTTGCGACCACCTGGCTGGTGGAGGTGAAGTCACGCTTGCCGCGCTGCATGGCGTACGTGACGATGCCGAACAGCATAAAGAAGGCCGCACCCATCAACACCGAGGTGACGATCGAGAAGTAGCCGCCCGACTCCGAGAAGAAGGAGAGCATGACTCCCACGAAGAGGCCGAACCACATGCCGCTCAGCGCGCCGGAGAGCGCCACGCGGGGGTAGGTGAGCCGGCCGGTGACGCGCTCCACCATCTTCAGGTCATTGCCGACGATCGAGACCAGCTGCACGGGGAACTGCTGGTCCGCCAGATAGTCCACCGCCTTCTGGGCGTCCAGGTAGGAGTTGTAGGAACCGACGGTGTCCCCCTTGGGAACAGCGCGGGACTCGTCCGCCCCGCCGGGAGCGCCGGCCTTTGGACCACCAAAAATGTTAGACATACGCCCATTCTCACCCATCCAGCTGGGCAGCGGCTGCAAATTCAGCTAAAAGAGAGCGGACTCGGTAGCCTGTAGGTGTGAGCACAACTCTTTCGCGGGTATTTGTCGCGCGCCTCCTCGGACTGGACGTCTTCGACCCACTGGGCGACCGTCTGGGCCGGTTGCGCGACGTCGTCGTGCTCTCCCGCGGCAACCGGGGCGCCCCGCACGTGGTGGGCATCGTCGTCGAGGTCCCCGGCAAGAAGCGCGTCTTCGTGCCGATGACCCGGATCACCTCGATCGACCAGACCCAGGTCATCTGCACCGGGCTAGTGAACCTGCGCCGGTTCGAACAGCGCGGCGCGGAAACCCTCGTGGTCGCCGAGATGTTCGACCGCCGCGTGACCCTGGCCGACGGCAGCGGGGACGCCACCATCGAGGACATCGCGATGGACCGGCACCGCTCCGGCGACTGGTTTGTCAGCAAGCTCTTCGTCCGCCGCGGCCACTCCCTCTCGCCGCTGAGCAGGCTGCGCCGCAACGAAACCATGATCATCGACTGGGCAGACGCCCAGCAGGGCGCCCGCACCGAGCCCCAGGCCGCCACCCAGTTCGTCGCCACCCACGAGGACCTCAAGCCCGCCGACTTTGCCGAGGCCCTCCAGGAGATGAGCGACAAGCGCCGCTTCGAGGTCGCCAGCGAGCTCCAGGACGAACGCCTCGCCGACGTCCTGCAGGAAATGCCCGAGGGCGACCAGGTGGAAATCCTCTCCGCCCTCGACGTCGAACGCGCCGCCGACGTGCTGGAGGAGATGGACCCCGACGACGCCGCAGACCTCCTCGCCGAGCTCCCCAGCGCGCAGGCCGAGGAACTGCTGCAGCTGATGGAACCCGAAGGCGCCGAGGACGTGCGCCGCCTGCTCGAATACGACGAGGACACCGCCGGCGGCCTGATGACGCCCGTTCCGGTCATCCTGCCCCCGGAAGCGACCGTCGCCGAGGCCCTCGCCCACGTCCGGCGCGAGGAGCTCTCCCCCGCGCTGGCCTCGTCGATCTTCATCGCGCGCCCGCCGCTGGAGACGCCGACGGGGCGTTTCCTCGGCGTCGTGCACATCCAGCAGCTGCTGCGCTACCCGCCGCCGGAACCGCTGGGCAACCTGGTGGACAAGAACCTCGAGCCGGTCTCTGACCAGGCCCACATCAGCGAGGTGGCGCGCACCCTGGCTACCTACAACCTCAACTCACTCCCCGTGGTCAACGAAGACGGCCGACTCGTCGGGGCGGTGACTGTTGATGACGTGCTTGATCATCTGTTGCCCGACGACTGGCGCGCCCACGATGACGACGCCCCGATAAGGAAACTTGGAGGCCGCATTGGCTGATATCAGCACACCACGGAACCCCAACGTCCGCCCGGGAGCCCGGACCACCGGCGGCCTTGATACCCCGCTGAGCGGCCGCGCCCGGATCCTGCCCAAGTTCTCCCCCAACCCGGATGCCTTCGGCCACGCCACCGAGGGCTTCGCCCGGTTCATGGGCACGCCGACGTTCCTGGTCTACATGACCGTGTTCTGCGTCTTCTGGCTGGTCTGGAACACTTTTGCGCCGAAGGAGTGGCAGTTCGACTCCCAGGCGCTCGGGTACACGCTGCTGACCCTGATGCTCTCCCTGCAGGCCTCCTACGCCGCACCGCTGCTGCTGCTGGCCCAAAACCGCCAGGACGACCGTGACCGCGTCTCGCTGGAGCAGGACCGCCAGCGTGCCGAACGCAACCTCTCCGACACCGAATACCTGACCCGGGAACTTGCCTCGCTGCGCATCGCCCTGCGCGAGGTCGCCACCCGCGACTACGTCCGGGCCGAGCTGCGCAGCCTCCTTGAGGACATGCTCGAAGCGCAGGAGGAACTGCGCACCCACGACCCCTCGGCCGGCGTACACGAGACCCCGCGGGACAAAGTCAAGGAAAAGCTCAAGGAACGCCGCGACAAACAGCGCAGCCCGCGTACCCAGCAGATCCCCCGCGTCAGGAGCGAGGCAACGCCGGACAAGCAGTCCGGTTCCGGTCCGGACGCTACCGGCGCGCCGGCGCACCGCACCTTCCCCGAAAGCTGAGCCAAGCCCGCAATGAGCACCCCGCAGGGATCAACCCCGGCATTCCCCCTGGACCAGGCCGTGCACGCCGCACTGGCCACCGTGATCGACCCGGAACTGCGCCGCCCCATCACCGAACTCGGCATGGTCGATTCCGTGGACATTTCCGGCTCCGGCCACGTACGGATAGCCGTGCTGCTCACCATTGCGGGCTGCCCGCTTCGCGGCACCATCACCGCGGACTGCGAGGCGGCCCTGGCCGCCGTGCCGGGCGTCACCGCCGTCGACGTCGAACTCAAGGTCATGTCCCAGGAACAGCGCGACGCGCTCAAGGAGCGGTTGCGCGGCCCGGGCGGTGCGCGCGGCATCCCGTTCAACGCGCCGGGCTCCCTGACCAAGGTCTACGCCGTGGCGAGCGGCAAGGGCGGGGTGGGGAAATCCTCGGTGACCGTGAACCTGGCCTGCGCCCTCGCGGCCCAGGGGCTGCGGGTGGGGATCGTCGACGCGGATGTGTACGGCTTCTCGGTCCCGGCGCTGATGGGCATCAGCCAGGCACCCACCCGGGTGGACGACATGATCCTGCCGCCGGTGGCCTACGGCGTCAAGGTCATCTCCATCGGCATGTTCGTCACGGGCAACCAGCCGGTGGCCTGGCGCGGGCCGATGCTGCACCGCGCCCTCGAGCAGTTCCTCACCGACGTCTACTTCGGCGACCTGGACGCCCTATTCCTGGACTTGCCGCCGGGCACGGGCGACATCGCCATCTCGGTGGCCCAGCTGCTGCCCAGGGCGCAGATCCTGGTCGTGACCACTCCCCAGGCCGCGGCGGCCGACGTGGCCGAGCGGGCCGGGGCGATCGCGGTCCAGACCGGCCAGTCAGTGGCCGGCATCGTGGAGAACATGTCCTATCTGGAAATGCCCGACGGCGGCAGGATGGAACTCTTCGGCAGCGGCGGAGGCGCCGTGCTCGCCGAGCGTCTCTCCGCCACCGTTGGCACCGACGTGCCGCTGCTGGGCCAGATTCCGCTCGACATCCTGCTTCGCGAAGGCGGAGACACCGGCGTTCCGCTCGTGCTTGGCCGGCCCGAAACTCCGGCAGCGCTGGCCCTGGCGGGCATAGCCGGCAGTCTGGCTGCCAGCCCGCGCGGGCTGAAAGGGATGTCGCTGGGCCTCCAGCCCCGCTGACACGGGCCGCACCGGGCCCGCCGGACGTCCTGTTTAGGTTGCCTCGGAGTCGAACGGTGCAGCCTCGCCCTCCGGCAGCCGCTCAACGACCCGGGCCGGCCGGCGCTCTTCGGCGGTGGCGACGGCGGCAGGCGCACCGGCGCTCACGGGCTTGGTGTCGTCCTCCAGGAGGGCTTCCTTGATGATCCGGCGGGGGTCGTACTGCCGGGGGTCGTACTTCTTCCAGTCCACATCGTCGATGTCGATGCCGACTTCTTCCTTGATCTGCTCGCGGGCGCCGGAGGCCATCCGCCGGATTTCCTTGACGATGTTGGCCAGCTTCTGCGTGTATTCGGGCAGCCTGCTGGGTCCGATCACCAAAAGGCCGATGATCAGCAGAAGTATGAACTCCGGTCCGTTGATTCCAAGCACCCTAGGAAGATTACCCTCTCAGTCCTGTGCGCGACGATTCCAGAAAACGCTGCCCGGGCCTGGCTGACGGGCCCCCTTACGGTGCGGCGCCATGGTGTGCGTCATCGTGCCAGCAGCTCCACAATCCGTTCCAGGCCCCGCTCAAGGCGGGCCGGGACTCCCTCCGCGCCGTGCGCCGTCGGGGCCTTAACGGGATGGGCATGCACCAGGGCGCCCACGCCGTCGTCCGCCTGCTCCGCCGGGAGCTCGGAGATATACGTGAAGGTGGCCGTGGACGTCCGGTAGATGGCGCGGAAGGGCGCCTCTTTGTTGATCCAAAGCGAGCCGGCCGGGGCGGCGGGGCCAACCGCCGCGGCGGCGTCCAGCCGGGCGGCAACGAAGCCGTCCTCGGTGGCCGGATGCCCGGTCAGCACGTTCACCGGCGGCCCGGCGGCGGGCTGTGCTGGGCCAGGCTGTGCTGGGCCAGCCGCCCCGGGGGTCGGCCGCACAGTGCCGGCCGTGCCATGCTGGTCGGCGGAGACGTCCGCGTGTTGTTCCAGGACCGTCGCAAAGTGCCGGCCGTCGGTGAGGCGAAGCTCCAGGAGTTTCGAGCCGTCGGCGACCCCGCCGCGGGCCCAGACGAGGTGGTAGCCCAGCTCCCGCAGTTCCGGGCAGGTCCAGCCACGGGCACGCAGTGCGGAGAGCTGTTCGGCGCTCAGCGAGCCGGCCGGCGTGACGTCCGGCTCGCCGCTGAGCTTCCACGCGGCCGCCGAGATGCTCTCGGAAGACAGGGCCGGGCCGGACGGACCCGACCCGGGAAAGGCCGAGGTGAACGCCTCGTCGGCGGGCAGCGCCGTATCGCTGCCCATGAGGTAGGCGGCGCCGCCCATCAGGACGGCGGTGGCAGCCACGCCGCCGGCGATCTGGACAGCGAGCCGCAGCGGCCGCCCCTGCTGTGGCGGCGTCCGCCGCGGCGCAACCGAGGTCGGACCGGGCGCGGGAGCCGCCTCCGCATCCTGCTGCCCGGCGGCCAGGACGCCGGTGCGGGCCAGCAGGCGGGCGGTCAGGTCTTCGCTTGCGGCGGGCACAGCGGCACCGCGCAGCCGTTCGAGGTATTGGCGTTCGCGCTGCAGCCGGGCACGGCACGCGGTGCACCGCTCAAGGTGTTTCCGGCGCCGCTCCTGGGCCCTGCCGGTGAGCGGCTGCGCGCCCGTCCGGACCCGGCCCGGTTTCCGGCCGAAATACGTGCACGTGAGGCCCGCGAGGAAGTGTTTCAGTTGACCCATTGCCTGGTTCAGAGGAGGCCGGCGATGCGGGGCATCTTGAGCCGGGGCTTCAGTGACTGCTTTGCGGCCGGCTGCGGCCTGGGGTCGCGGTGGGCGAGCTTCTCGCGGAGCATCGTCCGGCCGCGGTGGATCCGGGACCGGACGGTGCCGAGTTTGACGTCCAGGGCCACGGCAACCTCGTCATAGGACAGGCCCTCTAGGTCGCAAAGCACCACGGCGGCGCGGAAATCCGGCGGGAGCTCCTCGAGGGCGGCCTGCACGTCCAGATCGAGGTTGTTGAATTCAAAGCTCTGCTCCGGACCGGGCTCGCGGCCGGGAATGCGCGACTCGGCGTCCTCGGCCAGCGCATCGAAGCGGATCCGGCTCTTACGCCGGGCCTGGTCGAGGAAGAGATTGGTGGTGATGCGGTGCAGCCAGCCGTCGAGCGTACCGGGCTTGAAGTTGTCCAGCGAGCGGAAGACCCGGACGAAGACTTCCTGGGTGAGGTCCTCGGCGTCGTACTTGTTGCCCGTGAGCCGATACGCCAGGCGGTAGACCTTGGCGGAGTGGTTGGTCACCACCTCTTCCCACGTCGGCCTGACCCACTCGGCCTCGGCCGTGGGCTGGGACTCGTCAGTTACCGGGACAGCTGCCACAACCGACATTGTCCACTCCCCTCGCGGATGGTGCTTACGCCTGGATGGCACTTGCTGCTGCAAGCCCCTACACCCCTAGATTCGGCGCCGATCACCACGCGGATGAGCGGATATCCATCATTTCAAAATAAGCTGGGAATTTCCTGACGTGGCCGGTTCTTCCGCCCACGGCGGAACGCAGAAGACCGTGCGGGACACAGTACGCTGTATGAAACACTCCCCTCCTGCCCGGAAAGCGATACCCATGAGCGCCGATAAGTCCACGAGCTGGTCCTACGCAGAAGATCTGCCTGCCGAGGATGAGGTCTTGTTGCACGCGCGCGAACGGTCTTTCGAACTGGGCGTCACCCCGATCGGGCCCGGCGTCGGCGCCGTCCTGACCGTACTCGCAGCCGCCTCCAAGGCTCAGACCGCGGTGGAAATCGGCACCGGGGCCGGCGTTTCCGGCGTCTGCATCCTGCGGGGCCTGGGGCCGCAGGCGGTGCTGACGACGATCGACGTCGACGTCGAACACCTCCGAGCCGCGCGGGAGTCCTTCCAGGAGGCCGGGAGCCCCGCCAACCGCACGCGCACCATTTCCGGCCGTGCCGGCGACGTGCTGCCGCGCCTGACCGACGGCGCCTATGACCTGGTGTTCATCGACGCGGACAAGCCCAACTACCCCAGCTACGTGGAGCAGGCCGTCCGGCTGCTCAAGTCCGGCGGCCTGCTGATCGTCAACGACGCCTTGGACAAGGACCGCGTCTCCAACCCCGCGGCCCGCGAGGCAACCACCGTCGTCCTGCGCCAGGTCGGCAAATCCATCCGCGACGACGACCGCCTCGCCTCAGCCATGCTGCCCACCGGCGACGGTTTGCTGGTGGCGGTCAAAAAATAGCCCGGGCTGCCGGAAAGGGGCCCGCTGCCAACCGGCTGCGGGCCCCTTTTCCTGTGACGAAAAGGCTATTCGGTAACGCCGACCAGGCATTCCTTAAGATTTGTCGCTTCGGCAGCGTTGAGTTCGACCACAAGCCGTCCCCCGCCTTCGAGCGGAACCCGCATGATCAGGCTGCGGCCCTCTTTGGTCACTTCCATAGGGCCGTCGCCGGTGCGTGGTTTCATAGCCGCCATGAGGAATATCCCCTCCAGTAGTCCCGTGACTTACCAGCCCGGCCGGGCTGTGTCCGCTTGGTCAAACAAGACGCCTGGCGGCCGTGATGGCAGCCGCCGTGGCTCAACACTCAGTTTTCCTTTGCTTACGGCCCATTATCCCGTAATTACGCGCTTGTAGCTAATCGATGGACTTTTTATGCCCCTTGGGAATGTCGCGCTTACGGCAGGAAAACGTGTTCGGCGTCACGGCGGATAGTCGCCGCCGCCGGGCAATTGGGCCCACGCCCAAAGCCACACGATCCAGACGATTTGCAGCAGAATAAACATGACAACAACCGTCGCGCGGTAGGCGCGGGAGCGGGATACGAGTGCCGCGCCGAGGGCCAGCGGGAAGAGCGGCAGCAGCATCCGGAAGGTGCTGGTCTGCGGGTGCAGGAACACCAGCAGATAACCCACGTAACAAACGCACCACAGCCGCAGCTCCGTGCCCAGCGCCGCCACGGGACGGGACATCATGAGCAGGACAAAGGCGGCCACGAAGACGAACGGCGCCAGCAGCCCCAGGACGGGTCCGAAGAGCTGGACGCCGGTGTCGAACCAGGGTTTGAAGGGCACCAGGTCATGCCCGCGCCACACCGTTTCGGTCTTGGTGTAGGCCTGGACGTCGCCCGTGACGGCCCAGGCAAACGCGGGCCACAACAGCGCCCCCAGGCCGCTGACGGCGGCAAGGCCGGCCAGCGACCACAGCTCCCCGGGGCTATGGGTCCCCGCGGCGGGCGGCCCGGCGGCGGAGGTCCCGGCGGCGGGGGTCCCGGCGGCGGGCATCCCCAGGTCGGGGCTGTGCACCGCACCGGTCCGGGGCCGGCCGCGGACCGTCGCGACGAGGCTCGGGTACACGCGGCACAGGAACAGCAGCCCGACCATCGCGGCGAACGGCACGCCGGTTGGCCGCGACAGGCACATCAGCAGCACCACCGGCATGGCCCAGAGGTAGCGCCGGCGCAGGACGAGCAGCAGCGCCGCGGCCAGCAGCAGGAGATTCAGGGACTCCGCGTAGGGAACCTGCAGCACCGGGGAGACGGGGAAGGTGGAGAAGAACACCGTGCCCCAGAGCGCCGTGCGGTGGGTGGCCTTGTGCCGGAATAGCCGGTAGACCACGAGGGCCGCCGCCAGTCCGGAGAGCATGGCGATGACGGTAAGCGCGGCGGCGGGCGCGATTCCGGCCAGCCCGGCGAGGGTCCGGCCCAGCAGCGGGAAGATCGGGTAGAAGGCCCATGTGTTTTCCTGCACCGCGCCGGCGTCGTCGGTCGGCAGTTGGGCGGGATAGCCGTTCCGCAGGGCCTCGCCGTACCAGCGGGCATCCCAGATGTTGATGAAGTTCCAATAGTCGGGCTTCGCCGGAAACCACGGGTTCACGCCCTGGTGCAGGGCGGCCGCCATGAAGATGCAGGCGCTGACCAGCCGCGCGGCAAGGTAGATGCCGCCGACCTGAAGCCACCACGGCCAGCGGGCGGCGCGCGTGCCGGCGGCCGCAATCCGGCTCCACACGGCGGAGTTCAGGCCCTCCTGAGCCACCGGGGTCACGGGGCCGGGTCCGGGTCCGGGTGCCGTTCCGGCGCCCCTTCCGGCAGCGGGTGTTCCAGCGGGGGTAGTTCCGGCGTCGTTGCCTCACGCTCCGTGCGGAGCCGGGCGATTTCGCGGTCCTTCCGGGCGATCTGGTCCCGCAGCTCGTCGAGGACCTGGTCCACCTGGTCCATCCGGTAGCCGCGCAGCCCGACGCCGAACCTGATCCGGTCGACGTCGGCCGGGTCCGCGTCGGCGGGCAGCAGCACGGCCGGCAGCGAGGCCACCGGCTCGTCGAAGCCGTCGTTGAAGGGCTGTTCGCCGGCGCCGCGGCGGAAGATCCGCGGCACCAGGTCGGTGCCGACGAGGATGGCGACGGCGGCCAGCACGATCGCCACGAAAACCAGGAAGAAACTCACAGCTCCATCGTGCCAGACCCGGCCGTGCGGGCTGCTCAGGACCGCGGGCCGTTAGCCGCGCCGTAGCTGCCGTTTCCAGTGCCGTTGGTCCCAGTGCTGTTGTTCCCAGTGCTGGGGTTGGTTCCGTTCGGGTTGCGGTGGCGGGCGGCGCCTTCGACGATGAGTTCGACGGCGAGCGCCGGGTCGTCGACGACCTGCACCAGGTCGAGGTCTTCCTCCGCCATCATGCCCTCGGCGACCAGGGTGGTCTGGATCCAGTCCAGCATCGGGCTCCAGAAGGCGGTCCCGATCAGCACGATCGGGAAGGAAGTCACCTTCCGGGTCTGGACCAGGACCATGGCCTCGAATAGCTCATCCAGGGTGCCGAGGCCGCCGGGAAGGACAATGAAACCCTGGGCGTACTTCACGAACATGGTCTTGCGCGCAAAGAAATAGCGGAAGTTGATGCCCAGGTCCACCCACTGGTTCATGCCCTGCTCGAAGGGCAGTTCGATCCCCAGGCCTACCGACACCCCGTTGCCCTGGACCGCGCCCTTGTTGGCCGCTTCCATGGACCCGGGACCGCCGCCGGTGATCACGGCCAGGCCGGCTTCGGCCAGTTTGCGGCCCACGTCGACGGCCAGCTCATAGTTGAGGCTGCCCGGCAGCGTCCGGGCGGAGCCGAACACGCTGACCGCCGGGCCAAGGTCCGCGAGGGCGCCGAAACCTTCCACGAATTCGCTCTGGATCCGCAGCACACGCCACGGGTCGGTGTGCACAAACTGTCCGGGGCCCTTGGTGTCCAGCAGCGTCTGGTCCGACATCGTGACCCTGGCAGCCTTGCGGCGCAGCTCCAACGGGCCCTTGTGCCGGATGCCGTTCGCCTGCGGGGCGTCCCGCCGCCCGGCCCCGGCGTTCGGTGCGGGGTTCTGCTCTGGCGTGGGCTGCTGCTCGGTACTCATGCCCATAGGCTAGCGCGGATCGGAAGGCCCGGCGCCGCGGCGCGGCGGGGCGCCGGGAGGGTGTGGTACGACCCTGACCTGCGGATATCTCTTGGGTCACGATGTTGACCAACTCCGAGTGATTGGGGTCATAATCCGCCAATGTTCGCTAGATTCTTCTTATGACTACTCAAGTGCCCGGCGATGCCCTCGTCTCCCTAAATGCCGTCAACAAGCATTACGGCCAGTTGCACGTCCTCAAGGACATCAATCTGAACGTCCGCAAGGGAGAGGTCGTTGTTGTCATCGGCCCCTCGGGCTCCGGCAAGTCAACGCTCTGCCGCGCCATCAACCGCCTCGAGACCATCGACGACGGCGTCATCACGATCGACGGCAAGGAACTTCCCGCGGAGGGCAAGGAACTCGCAAAGCTGCGCGCCGACGTCGGGATGGTCTTCCAGTCCTTCAACCTGTTCGCGCACAAAACGATCCTGGAAAACGTCACGCTAGGCCCGATCAAGGTCAAGGGGGTGTCCAAGGCCGAGGCCGACAAGGACGCCATGGCTCTGCTGGAGCGCGTCGGCGTCGGACACCAGGCACCGAAGCTGCCGGCCCAGCTCTCCGGCGGCCAGCAGCAGCGCGTGGCCATCGCCCGCGCCCTGGCCATGAAGCCGAAGGTGATGCTCTTCGACGAGCCCACCTCCGCGCTGGACCCGGAAATGATCAACGAAGTCCTCGACGTCATGATCCAGCTGGCCAAGGAAGGCATGACGATGATCGTGGTGACCCACGAGATGGGCTTCGCCCGCAAGGCAGCCGACCGCGTGGTCTTCATGGCCGACGGCCAGATCGTCGAGGACGCGACGCCCGAGGAGTTCTTCACCAATCCCAAGAGCGATCGGGCCAAAGACTTCCTGTCCAAGCTCCTGACCCACTGAGCCGGCAAGGCTCCGCACACCACCACTGAAATTCCGCAGATTCCGCACCCAGGCTGCCGCGAGGCGGCCGTCCAATGAAAGGAATGTCATGATGGCATTTTTGACCCGAAGGAAATCCCTTCTGGTGGCCGCATCCGCAGCTCTGGCGTTGAGCCTGAGCGCCTGCGGCGGCAGCTCCTCCACGACGAACCCGCCCGTAGCCGAGAAGCCGAGCTTCGCCGCCGACAGCACCATGGCAAAGCTTTCTTCTGCCGGTAAGATCACCATCGGCACCAAGTTCGACCAGCCGCTGTTCGGCCAGAAGGGCCTCGACGGCAAGCCTGTCGGTTTCGACGTTGAGATCGGCAAGCTGATCGCCGCGAAGCTGGGCATCCCCGCCGACAAGATCGAGTGGGTCGAGACTGTTTCCGCCAACCGCGAGCAGTTCATCAAGCAGGGCAAGGTCGACATCATCGTCGCCACCTACACGATCAACGACAAGCGCAAGACCGAAGTCGACTTCGCCGGCCCGTACTACGAGGCTGGCCAGGCCCTCATGGTGAACAAGGACAACAACTCCATCACCAAGCCCGAGGACGTCAAGGGCAAGAAGGTCTGCTCCGTGACCGGTTCCACCCCTGCCTCCACCATCGTGGAGAAGTACGGAGCAATCCTGGTCCCGGCCGCTACCTACTCGGCCTGCCTTGAGCCGCTGCGCAACAAGCAGGTTGAAGCCGTCACCACCGACAACGTCATCCTCGCCGGATTCGTCAACAAGGAGCCGGACGCCTTCAAGCTGGCCTCGGACGAGACCTTCACCAAGGAGCCTTACGGCATTGGCCTGAAGAAGGACGACAAGGTCTTCCGCAACTGGATCAACGACCAGCTGGAAGCCTTCGACAAGGATGGCTCCTACAAGAAGGCCTGGGAAGCCACCGCGGGCTCCGTCATCAAGACGGCCCCGAAGCTCCCCGCCATCAACCGCTACTAAAGCCGGATGTGGCGGCCGCCGGAAACCGCGGCACTCGCGCCCCGGCGGCCGCCACAGCCCCGCTAACGATTGAATCCCCTCAACGCAGCTGAAGGAACCTATGGACGTCATCATTGAGAGCCTGCCCCAATACTGGGACGGCTTTCTCAGAACCCTCTTCCTGGCAGTGGTCTCGGGAATCATCGCCCTTGTCTTCGGTACCCTGCTCGCAGCGGCCCGGGTCTCCCCCATCGCCGCGCTGCGCGGCTTCAGCATGGCCTACGTGGAGATCGTCCGGAACACCCCGCTGACCATCGCCTTCTTCTTCGCCGCCGTGGTGCTGCCCCGCCTGGGTGTCACGTTCCAGCAGTTCGAAGTCGCCGCCATCATCGCCCTGAGCGCCTACACCTCGGCCTTCATCGCCGAGGCCGTCCGCTCCGGCGTCAACAGCGTTCCCGTGGGCCAGGCCGAGGCCGCCCGCAGCATCGGCATGAAGTTCAGCCAGGTGCTCTCCCTGATCATCCTGCCGCAGGCCCTGCGCACGGTCATCCCGCCCTTGATCAATATCCTGATCGCCCTGGTGAAGAACTCCTCCGTGGCCGGCGCGTTCTATGTGCTGGAGCTCTTCGGCTACGGCAAGCAGCTCGCCAACGACCACGGCGATGCCGTCATGTGGGTCCTGGTGGGCGTCGCGTTCTTCTACCTGCTGATAACCGTCCCGCTTGGCTACCTCGCCAACGTGGTTGAACGAAAGGTGGCGATCGCACGATGACCTCAGTTCTCTACGACGTCCCGGGTCCCAAGGCCCGCCGCGTTTCCCTGATCGGTTCGGTCATCGGCGTCATTGTGATCGGCGCGCTCCTGGTCCTGGCCGTAATGACCCTGGCCCAGCAGGGCATCTTCGAAGGCCAGCGGTGGGCCATCTTCGGCCAGGCCGACGTTTGGACGCTGATCGCCAACGGCATCGGTGCCACGCTGAGCGCCGCCGCGGTCTCTGCCGTGATCGCCTTCCCCCTGGGCCTGCTGCTGTGCCTGATGCGGATCTCCGACGTCGCCTGGATCCGTGTCCCCACCCGCATCGTCCTGGAGTTCCTCCGCGGCATGCCGGTGGTCCTGATGATGCTGTTCGTGTTGCTCGTCTTTGCCACCAGCTCCTTCATCGCCGTCGTGGCCGGCCTGGTCCTCTACAACTCGGCCATCTTCGCCGAAATCATCCGGGCCGGCATCCAGTCGCTGCCCAAGGGCCAGCGGGAAGCCGGCCTCGCCATCGGCCTGACCAGCTTCCAGTCCCGGCTGACCATCGAGCTGCCCCAGGCCATCCGCCGCATGCTCCCCTCGCTCGTGGCGCAGCTGGTTGTCCTGCTCAAGGACACCTCGCTCGGATACATCGTGGCCTACGGCGAGCTCCTCCGCGCGGTGCAGGTCATGGCGGACTTCCTGGGTCCGCAGTTCCTCTTCCCGGTGTTCTTCGTGCGCTGGGGGGCGGCCCCCCGGGGGGGGCCCGCACCTCCTGCCTTTTTCCCGGACGGGCCAGCGGCGAATTGGTCCCGGCCGGCTATACTCCCAGCCAGCTCCGCAGCGCCCGCAGGCACTCGCGGATCGCGTCGGCGTCGACGTGCTCGTCGTCCTTGTGCGCCAGCAGCGCATCGCCCGGCCCGAAGTTCACGGCGGGGACGCCGAGCTCGCTGAAACGCGCGACGTCGGTCCAGCCGTACTTCGGCTTCGGCTCCGCGCCGACGGCGGCGACGAAGGACGCGGCGGCGGGATGGTTCAGGCCGGGCCGGGCCCCGTTCGCTCCGTCGGTGCGGACCAGGTCGAAGCCGGCGAGGAGTTCGCGGACGTGCTCCTCGGCCTGCTGCATGGATTTGTCCGGGGCGAAGCGGTAGTTGATCTCAACGACGCAGCGATCCGGAATGACGTTCCCGGCCGTCCCGCCGTTGACCCGCACGGCGTTGAGGCTCTCCCGGTAGTCCAGTCCGTCCACGGTGACGGTCTGCGGCTGGTAGGCGGCCAGCCTGGCCAGGATCGGGGCCGCAGCGTGGATGGCGTTGCTGCCCATCCAGGCCCGCGCCGAGTGGGCCGCCTCACCGAGGGTGGTCGCCTCGAAACGGATGGTGCCGTTGCAGCCGCCCTCGACGGTCCCGTCGGTCGGTTCCAGCAGGATCGCAAAGTCGCCCTCGAGCAGGCCGCCGTGGTTCCGGACCAGCCGGCCGAGGCCGCTCTTGACCCCCTCGACTTCCTCGTGGTCATAGAAGACGAAGGTGACGTCCTTATCCGGTGCCGCGCCGCCCTCGAACAGGCCCGCTGCCAGCGCGAGCTGCACCGCGACGCCGCTCTTCATGTCGGTGGCGCCGCGCCCGTACAGGACGCCCTCCCCCGGCGCCCCTGAGGGCCAGTAGGAGGGGACGGTGCCCAGCGCGCCCTCGGTGGTCGGCAGCGGGACCGTGTCCAGGTGTCCGGCGAGAATGACGCGCTCCGCCCTGCCCAGGTTGGTGCGGGCGATCATCGCGTCGCCGTCGCGGGTCAGCTCCAGCTGCGGGATGGCGCGGAGGGCATGCTCCACGGCGTCAGCCAGCCGGCGTTCCTCTCCGGAGACGCTGAAAATGTCGATGATGTCCGCGGTCAGCAGGGCAACGTCCTGGCGCAGGTCCAGGCGGGCGGGGGCAGTATGATCAGTCACCGTTCCACTGTATCTGCCCCCCCGTCACCGGTTTCGGGGAGCGAGGGGGCCGTCTATAGACTTGACGCATGACTGAAACCGCTTCTGCTGCTGTGCCCGACAACTCCCGCTCCGCCTACGGTTACGGGCTCGCAACCATCGCCACCCGCAACGGCACGGCCACGGTGCTGGACGTCTGGTTCCCGGCGCCGGCGCTCGGAACCGCTGCAGAGAACCTGCGCGACGTCGCGAACGCGGACCAGTCACTGCTCGACATCGCCGCACACGGCGCCGACGCGGACCGTGGCACCGAACAAAAGGTCGTTTTCGCGCAGATCCACCTTGACGAGGCGCCTGCCGACACCGCCGACGCGTACCTGCGCCTGCACCTGCTCTCCCACCGTCTGGTGCGACCGAACAGCATCAACCTGGACGGCGTTTTCGGCAAGCTGCCCAACGTCGTGTGGACCAACTTCGGCCCGGCCGCCGTCGAGGACTTCGAACTGACCCGCGCACGGCTGCGCAAACGCGGCGCGGTGACCGTCTACGGCGTGGACAAGTTCCCCCGGATGGTCGACTACGTCATCCCCTCCGGTGTGCGGATCGCCGATGCCGACCGGGTCCGCCTCGGCGCGCACCTGGCCGAGGGCACCACCGTCATGCACGAGGGTTTCGTAAACTTCAACGCCGGTACGCTCGGAACATCCATGGTCGAGGGCCGCATCTCCGCCGGCGTGGTGGCCGGCGACGGCTCCGACGTCGGCGGCGGGGCCTCCATCATGGGCACCCTCTCCGGCGGCGGCAAGGAGAAGATCTCCCTTGGGGAACGGGTCCTGCTCGGCGCCAACTCCGGCGTGGGCATCAGCATCGGCGACGACTCCGTCGTCGAGGCCGGCCTCTACGTCACGGCCGGAACCCGGGTGCGGGTGATCGGGCCGAAGGACGCCGACGGCGAGGACACCAGCCGGATCGTCAAGGCCGTCGAACTCTCCGGCGTCCCGAATCTGCTCTTCCGCCGCAACTCCTCCAGCGGCGAGGTGGAAGTACTGCCGCGCAAGGGCCAGACTGTCGAGCTCAATGAGGCCCTGCACGCCAACTAGGCGGCTGCCGCCAACCAGCCGGCTGAAGAACAAAACGGCTGAAGAACAAACCGGCCCGTCAGGGCTTGAGGGAGTAGTTACGTGGCACGCAGAGGTGGCTGGCGCCGTCGGATCGTGCTGTTGCTGACCCTGGCGATGGTGGCGGGGGCCATCTACACGGCGGTGGGATTCCTGCAGCGCTCCGAAACGCTGATCACGGAGCGCTGCACGGCGGTGGGCGCAGGCGGCGAAGATCTTGCCACCGACCAGGCCGCCAATGCCGCCCTGATCAGCGCCATTGCGGTCCGGCGCGGGCTGCCGGCACGCGCAGCCAGCATCGCCCTGGCCACCTCCATGCAGGAATCGAAGCTGCGCAACATCGGCCACGGCGACCAGGCCGGCCCGGATTCCCGAGGGCTGTTCCAGCAACGGCCGTCGCAGGGCTGGGGCACCGAGCAGCAGGTGATGGACCCGTACCACGCCACAAACGCCTTCTACGATGCGCTGGTGAAGATCCCGGGCTACGAATCGCTTCCCATCACGGAGGCCGCGCAGCGGGTCCAGCGTTCAGCGTACCCGGGCGCCTATGCCCAGCATGAGCCGATGGCCCGGGCCTTCGCCTCGGCGCTGACCGGGTACACCCCGCAGGGCGTCGATTGCTCGCTGCGCAAGCCGGATGCCGCCGGGGCCGCCGGGCAGGTCCGCCAGCGCCTGCTGGCGGCTTTCGGGAGCATCCCGGCGACGGCGGCCGGCCGGACGCTGACCATCCAGGTCCAGGGCAGCGAGGCGTGGGCAGTGGCGCAGTGGGCGGTGGCCAACGCCAAGGCCTTGTCCGTCACGGAGGTGCGGGTTGACGGGCAGGGCTGGACCAGGGTGTCCCACAAGGGCTGGCAAACCGCAGAAGGGCCTGAGGGGCAGGTCACCATTACGGTTGCCGATAAACCCGCGTCGTAGCTGCCGGGCCCCGCTCAGACCAGCAGTTCGACAACCGGCTGGACGTAGCTGCGGAAGAGCTCCGGTTCGGACAGCAAGGCCGAGCTCATGATGATCTTGTCCGGCTCCAGGTACCAGGCCCGGGGCTCGGCGAGCGGAAGCTCGATGATGGTCAGTTCGAAGTCGCGCGCGGCCCGGCCGACTTCCAGCAGCCGGTCATCGACCATGTCGGCGAGCACCTGGTTGGCCCCGCTGGCGTCCCGCTCGGCTTCGAGGGCAAGATACTCCCCGCGGCGTTCCCGGGCCCAGCTGAGGGCGGCGCCGAAGTGCGCCTGCAGCACGCGCCGGAGGGCCGGCGAGTTACCGAAGGCCCGGAAGCCAGGCGGACCAAGCTCGGGCTCCATCTCCGGGTGGGCCTTCAGGATCTGCGCCCACCAGGCTTCCCACTCGGTCTTGAGGGCCGGCATGCCGCCGACCTCGTCAATCAGGTGCGTATGGTCGGAGGAACGGATTTTCGGTGCCACGTGGGAGAGTGCGGGGTGGCCCGCGGTGTCCAGGCCGGCCGCGTCGCGGACGTAAAGCGCTATGAGCATGGGACCTGAGGTGTCCATGGTGATTCGCCAGCCGGGACCGCCTGTGTGGTGCATCCGATTGCCTCCCTTGGCATGACGTACTTATCCAGTCTATTCCTGAAGGTAGCGCACGTTAATGGCTGGCAGCGCGGCGGTCCAGGCTCGCCAGATGGGCTTCCAGTACATCGTGGCACATTTGCGCCGTCATCCATTCCGGCTGCAGCAAAGCGTGCATGGTAAGTCCGTCCAGGGTCGCCAGCAGCCGCTCGGCCTCGGTGACGAGCCGCTGCTGCCCCGGCACCTCCGTGCCGTCTGTGCCGTCGACGGCGGCCGTGCCGTCGGCCGTGGCCAGGTCCATCATCAACCGGCCCACGACGGCTGCCACCGTGCGGTGGCTGCGGTCGGCTTCCGCGGCGAGGAATGGCTTGGTCCGGGCCGCGTTCTTGAAGGCCATCCAGACGCAGGCATCCACGGCCCGCTCCTCATCCAGCGGCAGCAGTTCCCCCAGCAGGGTTAACACGCCTCGCCGGTGCTCGGCCGAGCCAGGGGCGGTTTCCGCCAGCCGGTCCTCGGCGGCGTCGAGCCGGCCGGCGATGCGGTCCACCACGACGCCGAAGGAGTGCGCCAGGAGTTCGTCGCTGCTGGCAAAGTAGTGCCGCACCGAGCCCACCGCCAGATCGGCTTCGTCCGCTACTTCGCGGAGGGAGGCCCGTTCCAGCCCGTCCGCCGCGACAATCCTGAAGACGGCTTCGACAACTTCCTGGCGCCGCAATGCAGCGTCGACAAATTTGGGCATTGCTCCTTTTTAGCACCGCCGGCCGCGCACCTCATGCTTGAGGTGCGCGGCCGGCGTCGTTAGCGGCTTCGAGCCTAGACCGAAGGGTAATTCCGTTCCGGCTCTCCCGTGTAGAGCTGGCGCGGGCGGCCGATCTTGGTGTTCGGGTCGCTGATCATTTCACGCCACTGGGCAATCCAGCCCGGCAGGCGGCCGATCGCGAACAGCACGGTGAACATCTTCTCCGGGAAGCCCATGGCCTTGTAGATCAGGCCAGTGTAGAAGTCCACGTTCGGGTAGAGCTTGCGCTCGATGAAGTAGTCATCCTGCAGCGCCTTCTCCTCGAGGCGGAGCGCGATCTCAAGCAGCTCGTCGTTGCCGCCGAGCTTGCTGAGGATCTCGTGGGCGGTGGCCTTGACGATCTTGGCGCGCGGGTCGTAGTTCTTGTAGACCCGGTGCCCGAAGCCCATCAGGCGGACGCCGTCTTCCTTGTTCTTGACCTTCTCCATGTAGTCCTCGGGCTTGATGCCGTCGGCCTGGATCTGGCGGAGCATCTTGAGCACGGCCTCGTTGGCGCCGCCATGGGCGGGGCCGAAGAGCGCGTTGATGCCGGCGGAGACGGAGGCGAAGAGGTTGGCGTTGGAGGAGCCGACCAGCCGGACCGTGGAGGTGGAGCAGTTCTGCTCGTGGTCCGCGTGCAGGATCAGCAGCAGGTCCAGTGCCTTGGCGACCACCGGGTCCACCTCGTACTGCTCGGCCGGGAGGCCGAAGCTCAGGCGCAGGAAGTTCTCCACGAGGTTGTGGGAGTTGTCCGGGTACAGCATGGGCTGGCCGACGGACTTCTTCAGGGCGTAGGCGGCGATAACCGGCATCTTGGCCAGCAGCCGGTAGGTGGAAACCTCAACCTGCTCGGCGTTGAACGGGTCCAGCGAGTCCTGGTAGAAGGTGGACAGGGCGGACACGGCGGAGGACAGCACCGGCATCGGGTGGGCGTCGCGCGGGAAGCCGCTGAAGAAGCCCTTGAGCTCCTCGTGCAGCAGGGTGTGGTGGCGGATCCGCTGGTCGAACGCTTCCAGCTCGGCCGGCGTCGGCAGGTTGCCGTAGATCAGCAGGTAGGAAACTTCCAGGAAGCTGGAGTGCTGGGCGAGCTGCTCGATCGGGTAGCCCCGGTAGCGCAGGATGCCGGCGTCACCGTCAATGTAGGTGATGGCCGAGGTGGTGGCCGCGGTGTTCATGAAACCGGGGTCGAAGGCAACGGCGCCGGTCTGCTTCAGCAGCTTGGAAACGTCGTAGCCTTCGTTTCCTTCAACAACCTTGATGCGCGGGAGCTCGAGCTCGCCGCCCGCGTGACGCAGGGTTGCGCTGGTGGTCTCAGTCATGGATTCTCCTCATGAGGCGTCTGGGCCCCTGTTGAAAGCTTGATCCAACATCTGGTGAAGCCGCCCACGGAACCTGTATCTGGACACGGATTCCAACGGCTGCGCTGCCTTCTTGTGGAAAGCCACCATTGATAGTCAGTTAAAAACTACCGTCAGTTCGCGGGTGGCACTAATCCGAGGCGATTCCAAGGCGACCAAATCCCGCATCTTGTGGCCCTCCTCACAGCATTGTTACGGTCCCGTAGCCAGCCGCTCGACGGCGGCGTCGATCCGCTCGTCACTGGCAGTGAGCGCCACCCGGATGAAGCCGTTGCCGGCGTCCCCGTAGAAGACACCGGGACCGACGACGATTCCACGGTCGGCGAGCCTGCCCACGGTGTCCCAGGTCGCCTCGCCCGCCGTGGCCCAGAGGTACAGTCCGGCGCGGGATTCACGGATGTCCAGCCCGAAACGCTCCAGTGCCGGGACGATCCGTTCGCGCCGGCCGCGGTACAGGTCCTTTTGCGCCGCCACGTGGGCGTCGTCGCCGAGGGCCACCCGCATGGCCTCCTGGACCGGGTACGGCACGATCATGCCCGCGTGTTTGCGGCTGTTCACCAGGTTGGCCATGATCGCGCCGTCGCCGGCCACGAAAGCGGCGCGGTAGCCGGCGAGGTTGGACTGTTTGCTCAGCGAGTAGACCGCCAGGAGGCCCTCATGGGAGTCCCCGGCCACCCGGGGGTCAAGGATGCTGGGGACCGGCTCGCCGCCGCGCTGGACGTCCCATTCGCCCCAGCCAAGTTCGGCGTAGCACTCGTCGGAGGCGACCACGGCACCAAGTTCCCGCGCCTGGCCGACGATCCGCTGCAGCGACGCGACGTCACGCACGCTGCCGGTTGGATTGGCCGGGGAGTTAATCCAGACGAGCCGGACGCGCGAGCGGGTGTCGGCGTCGAGTTCGTCGAGGTCGTCCGCGGCCACGTGCTCGGCGCCGGCGAAGGTGGCCCCGATGTCGTAGGTGGGGTACGCGACGGTCGGGCGGACCACGACGTCGCCGGCCCTGAGCCCGAGCAGGAACGGCAGCCAGGCCACGAGCTCCTTGGACCCGACGGTGGGCATCACGTTCTGCGGGTCCAGTCCGGGGACGCCGCGGCGCCGGTCGAACCAGGCAGCGATCGCTTCCCGGAGCGCCTGGGTGCCGTGCACCGTCGGGTAGCCGGGCGCATTGGCCGCCGCCCGGAGCGCCTCCTGCACCAGGGCCGGCGTGTCATCCACCGGGGTGCCGATCGAGAGGTTGGCTACGCCCCCCCGGTGCGCCGCGGCCCGCGCGAGATACGGGGCCATGGCTTCCCACGGGTAGTCGGGCAGGCTGAGGCCGAAGCTGCGCACCGCAGAAGTCACCGGAGCGCCGTCCTAGTTGTCTTGGTTCTGCGGGGGCAGGGCGGCGATCATCGGGTGGTCCGTGTGGGTGTTGCCGATCTTGGCGGCGCCACCCGGCGAACCGAGCACGTCGAAGAACTCAACGTTGGCCTTGTAGTAGTCGGCCCACTCCTCGGGGGTGTCGTCCTCGTAGTAGATGGCTTCGACGGGGCAGACCGGCTCGCAGGCACCGCAGTCCACGCACTCGTCCGGGTGGATGTACAGGGAGCGCTCACCCTCGTAGATGCAATCGACGGGGCACTCTTCAATACATGCCTTATCTTTGACATCTACACACGGCTGCGCGATTACGTACGTCACGTCCCTGGCCTCTCCACGTTGGTTCCGGCGTCCCGCCGGATCTTGCTCCCGGCCTGAGCGCCGGGCTACTGACTTCCGAGCCTATTATCTCCCAGTCTGATCCCGCGAACCTAGCCGGGCGTCACAGAGCCCGCGCGTCCTACTATGAACGGGTGAGTTCACCGATCCCCCAGCCGCAGCAGTTCCTCTCCGATGCGCCCCTGGGCACCCGCGTGGTGGTGCGGTACCGGATCGAGGGAGGCCTCACGGACGCGATCGGCGACCTCGTGGGGAAGGCCGACGGCGGCTGCACCGTCCGCACCCGGCGCGCCGACGTCGTCATCCCGCTCCGGCTCGTCGTGGCGGCCAAGGAAGTCCCGCCCGCCCCGCCCCGCCGGCCCCGGGGACACGCCCAACCGTAGCCCCGGCCGCCGGACATGCCCACCCCCCCTGCCCGCCCCGCCGGACATGCCCACCCCCTGCACTGAGCAATGGACATAACACGTATATGTCCATCCCTGACGGGAAGCGGGGAGCATGCCCGTTGCGAGCCCACCCGGCCCCCGCGGAACATGCCCACCCCTAGCTTCGAGCAATGGACATACTGCCCATGTGTCCAGCCTTGGCCGGGAGCGGGGAGCACGCTCATTCTCCGCGGTCGCCGACGGACATGTCCTCGCCTAGAGCCGAGCAATGGACATATTGTCCATATGTCCATTGCCGGCCGCGAGCACGGAGCATGTCCGTCCCGCGCCCGACCGAGCGCGGAACATGTCCATCGACGATGCTGCAACGCGGACAAGTCCAGTGCCGGCAGGGGTGCACACATCCTGCGAGCTGCTTTGCTCGGCCCGGACGACCGGCGTCAAGCGGCCGCTGAGAGCCGGTTCAACGCCTCACGGACCATGGCTATAAATTCCTGAGGACGATATTTGAGCAGAGGGTAGGTCACGACCAGGGTGGGTACGCCCAACCGGACAGTGACATTCCACCGCCGTCGGTCTTCTTCGAAACTTGCGCGGTCCATGTGAAACCCGGCACCGTCGGTCTCAATCCCGAGCCGGCCGTCCACCATGAGGTCCAGGTGGCCCATTCCGGGGATGTTCACCTGCGACTCAACATGAAAGCCCGCCCGTCGCAGGAGGAACCGCGCCATGCACTCGATGACCGACTGCGACTGCGGAACGATAGCCGCAGCAATTCTGCGCTCCCGGGCGTCGCTTCGGCCGGCCAGCCGCTGTCGGAGCGCTGACAGCGGAAGGCCCTTGAGGACGACGGCGGATTCGGCGAGTGCCAGGCCCTCCAGTTCCGGCAGGCAGCGCAGGCTTTGGACCACGGTGTCCAGCAGTGTCGGCGGTGCCGCAGACCGGTGGCAGACAAAGCCCGGGTAACTGCGGCTGTGGGGCAGCGCTACATGCGGCTGCTTGGGCGCTTCGAGCACCCAAAGTCCACTAAAGTGCGCGGCACTGACACAGGCGGGCTCGGCGGGCAGGGAACGGATGGCGACCAGTTGCGGATCCGCGCCCGGTATTGCGTATACCCCGCGGGCGACTCGGGCGACACTTCCGTTGGCGAGAGCGGCGTTGAGCTGGAAGCTGGATATTCCGGCCGCCGCGAGATGCTTGGCGCGGGCCACGCCGTCGTGCTTGGACATGACTTCACTGACTTTGACCATGGGCCCATGATCTCTATGCCGGCCGCCCCGGAGCAGCCCCTTCTTCCGGTATGTGCACAAGTGCATGTCCATGGGTAGGCGCCGCCGTTGGGCATGTACACCGGCGGGATCGGGACATGTCCGTTTGGCAGGTCCCGGGACTGGGCATGTCCATTGCTCAGAACGGGACATGTCCGCTGCCGGGCCCGAGCGGTGGACATAGTGCGAATATGTCCACCCCAGCGGCCGAAGGATGGGCATGTCCCAAGGGGGCAGGTGCGGAGGATGGGCATGTCCACCCCGGGGAGCGGAGGATGGGCATGTCCCCCGTGGGTCCGGCTCCGCTACCCCGCGTGCCGTGCGTAGCGGCGGCACCAGACGAGCATGGCCACTGTGACCGCGCCCGCGCCGAAGATCCAGAGATTCCCGGCGAGGTCCCCGATGATCAGACGCTTGCCTACCTCGAGGGTGGACCACCAGCCTGTCAGCGCGTAGCATCCCGCGCCGCAGACCGCCGTCGGGACGAGGGAACGGAAGGCGGTCCCGAGCAGCAGCTCCACGGACGCCAGCAGGACCAGCGCGGCGACAGCGCCCCAGGGAAGGTCGACGCCGGCCACTGCCAGATGCTGCCGGTGCAGCGCGGTGCCAGCCAGGGCAACAAAAAGAGCTGCCGGAAGGGCGGCGGCAATACCGCCTGCCCTTCCGGCAGCTCTCTTAGTCACGTCTCAGCCGAAGCCGGTAGACCGGGATTAGACCTTGGCGCGGGCGCGGTTGGACTTGGCCCGCTCGTTGGTGTCGAGGATGACCTTGCGGATGCGGATCGACTCCGGGGTGACCTCGACGCACTCGTCTTCGCGGGCGAATTCGAGGGACTCTTCGAGGGTCAGGTCGCGCGGCGGCGTCAGGTTCTCGAAGGTGTCCGAGGAAGCGGCACGCATGTTGGTGAGCTTCTTTTCCTTGGTGATGTTGACGTCCATGTCATCGGCGCGGGAGTTCTCGCCGACGATCATGCCCTCATAGACCTCGGAGGTGGGCTTGACGAAGAAGGAGCCACGCTCCTGCAGGTTGATCATGGCGAACGGGGTCACAACACCGGCGCGGTCGGCGATCATCGAACCGTTGGTGCGGTACTCGATCGGGCCGGCCCACGGCTCGTAGCCTTCGGAGATGGAGGCGGCGATGCCGGCGCCACGGGTGTCCGTGAGGAACTTGGTGCGGAAGCCGATCAGGCCACGGGCCGGAACGATGAATTCCATGCGGCACCAGCCGGTGCCGTGGTTGGCCATGTTGGTCATGCGGCCCTTGCGGGCTGCCATGAGCTGGGTGACGGCGCCGAGGTACTCTTCCGGCACGTCGATGGTCATGTGCTCCATCGGCTCGTGGATCTTGCCGTCGATGGTCTTGGTGACAACCTGCGGCTTGCCCACAGTCAGCTCGAAGCCTTCGCGGCGCATCTGCTCGACCAGGATGGCCAGCGCGAGCTCGCCACGGCCCTGGACTTCCCAGGCATCCGGACGCTCGGTGGGGAGCACCTTGATCGAGACGTTACCGATCAGTTCCTTATCGAGGCGATCCTTGACCTGACGTGCGGTGACCTTCGCGCCCTTGACCTTGCCGGCCAGCGGCGAGGTGTTGATACCGATGGTCATGGAGATGGCGGGGTCATCCACCGTGATCAGCGGCAGCGGCTGCGGGTTCTCGGCGTCGGTCAGGGTCTCACCGATGGTGATTTCCTCGATGCCGGCGACGGCGACAATCTCGCCCGGGCCCGCGGACTCGGCCGGGACGCGGTCCAGTGCCTTGGTGGCGAGCAACTCGGTGATCTTGACGTTCTTCAGCTCACCGTTGGCGCGAGCCCAGGCCACGGTCTGGCCCTTGCGCAGGGTGCCGTTATAGATACGCAGCAGGGCGAGGCGGCCAAGGAACGGGGAGGCGTCAAGGTTGGTGACGTGCGCCTGCAGCACACCGTTCGGGTTGTAGGTCGGCGCCGGGATGTGGTCGATGATGGTCTGGAACAGCGGCTCCAGGTCCTCGTTCTCCGGAGCGGTGCCGTCAGCGGGCTGCTCGAGCGAAGCGCGGCCGACCTTGGCGGCGGCGTAGACGACCGGAACGTTGAGGATCTTGTCCAGGTCCAGGTCCGGAACTTCGTCGGCGAGGTCGGAGGCCAGGCCAAGGAGCAGGTCCATGGACTCGTGGACGACTTCCTCGATCCGGGCGTCGGGGCGGTCGGTCTTGTTGACCAACAGGATCACCGGGAGGTGCGCGGCGAGGGCCTTGCGCAGCACGAAGCGGGTCTGGGGCAGTGGGCCCTCAGAGGCGTCGACGAGGAGGACGACGCCGTCGACCATCGACAGGCCGCGCTCGACCTCACCGCCGAAGTCGGCGTGGCCGGGGGTGTCGATCACGTTGATCGTGATGGTCTCACCGTGCGAGGACGGACCGTTGTAGGCCACCGTGGTGTTCTTGGCCAGGATGGTGATGCCCTTTTCGCGTTCCAGGTCACCGGAGTCCATGACACGGTCTTCGAGGTGGTTGTGCTCGGCAAAGGAGTTGGTCTGCTTGAGCATGGCGTCGACCAGAGTGGTCTTGCCGTGGTCAACGTGGGCCACGATCGCGACGTTGCGCAGGTCACTGCGCGATGCAGTGGCTACCGCAGTGTTGGTGGTGGTTTCAGACATGCGTTATTGCTCGATTCAGTGGTGAAGTCAGCTGTTGTATCGCGACATTTCCAACCGGAACGCACGACAGGTACGGCCCTTTGACACAGGGCGCCTTCATCCATTCTAGACGCTAGGGCATTTATTGGCCTAAAATCCCAAAGCGCCCCTCCCCCCGGCCTGTTACCGAATCGTGAGTCCCCCACGCTGTCAGGTGACCAAAGTCACTGGTGTTCGGGCCGGGCATGCCGCATTATTGCTGGAGTAACTACAAACGCGGGGGAAGTCCGACATGCCAAGCGTCCAGAGGATGGCCCGTATCATCCCGCCATTTCTCGCCGCAGCCCTCTTCCTTGGCGGCTGTGCCCCGGCGCCCGACGCAGCCGAGTTGCCCAAAACCTCAGACCGCGTGAAGGAGCTTCCGGTGGCCGCGGCGGCGGGCCCGGGACAGCCCGCGGCAGCAGGTTCCGTCCGCAAGAAGACCGCAGCGGTGAATCCGGACAGCCTGCCTCCGGGCTCGGTCTACCGGAACCCTGCCAACGGCAGGGACGAAGTCATCGTCGAGGACATTTCGAGCACCGCCGTCTTGATCGGCGATTCCCAGTCCGAGCCTTCGGAGAGCTGGCCCCGGCTTGCCCTCGGGAACCTCGGCTACGACGTCGTGTTCGGCGGCGGAAGCGGCACCGGGTTCGTGGCCGGCAACGGCACCCGCGGAAACTACATCGACGGCCTCGAGAACGGGGACTGGCGCCTGCCCTACGGCGCGCCACCGCTGGTCGTCATCGAAGGCGGCGGAAACGACGCCGCCAGGGGCGCCTCAAATGTCGACATTGCTGAGCACGCCGAGCGCCTGATCCAGGCCATCGAGGACCGCTACCCCGCCGCCGAGGTGGTGCTGGTCGGGACCCTGGCGCGGGGCGCCCAGGCCGGCGGCGGGCGCCGGACACAGGTGGACACCCTGCTGGGCGCGGTTGCCAAGGAGTACGGTCTCTCCTTCGTCAGCGTCGGCGACTGGCTGACCCGTTACGGTCTCGCCCGGTACCTGGCTGACGACCGCCACCTGAATGCAGAAGGGCACAGGCTCGCGGGGGCCCTGCTAACCAAGCGGCTTGAGGCCCTCGACCTGTAAGGACTGACACGGGCCCACGCCGGCTAGGACCGTCAGCCACCAACCAGAAAACAACCAAGAAACAACCAGCCAACGCAAGAGCCGGCGCCCACCCTGGGGTGGACGCCGGCTCTTGTGTTTTAAGGCTTGCTCTTGCCGCAGCCTATGGCTAGGCCGTTGCCACCTCGGGGGGCAGCATGAGCTTGGCGCCGGGAATCGCGTTGAGCAGGGCCTTGGTGTAGTCCTGCTGCGGCGAGTCGAACACGTCGTCGGTGGAACCGGTTTCGACCAGCTTGCCCTTCTCCATCACGCACACGTGGTCGGCGATCTGCCGGACCACCGCAAGGTCATGGGTGATGAACAGGTAGGTCAGGCCCAGCCGGGACTGCAGGTCTGCAAGCAGGTTCAACACCTGCGCCTGCACCAGCACGTCGAGCGCCGAAACGGCCTCGTCGCAGATGATCACCTCGGGGTCGAGGGCCAGGGCGCGTGCGATTGCCACGCGCTGGCGCTGGCCGCCGGAGAGCTCGTTCGGGTACCGCTGCATGGTGGACTGCGGCAGCGCCACCTGGTCCAGCAGTTCCCGGACCTTCTTCTCGCGGCTGGCCTTGTCCCCGATCTTGTGGGTCCGCAGCGGTTCCTCGATGGTCCGGAAGATGTTGTACATCGGATCGAGGGAACCGTAGGGGTCCTGGAAGATCGGCTGCACGCGGCGGCGGAAGGCGAAGATCTCCTTGCTGTTCAGCGTGGAGGTGTCGACGCCGTCGAACACGATCTTGCCCGAGGTGGGCTGCAGCAGGTTCAGCACCATCTGCGCCACCGTGGACTTGCCGGAACCCGACTCCCCCACGATCGCCGTCGTGGTTCCGCGCTTGACGCTGAAGGAGACGTCGTCCACCGCGGTGAAGTCGGTGGCCCGGCCGAAGCCGGAGCGCAGCTTGAAAACCTTGCTCAGGTTCTCAATCTGGAGCACCTCGTCGGGCATGCTCGACGCGACGACGACGTCCTCGGCCGGCGCCAGCAGATCCTCCGATTCGACGCCCAGTTCCTTGGCGGCCTGGATGCGCCGTGACGCCAGCGACGGCGCCGAGGCGACCAGCCGCTGGGTATACGGGTGCTGCGGGTTCTGCAGCAGCTCCAGCGAGGGACCGGATTCAACGACCTGCCCGCGGTACATCACCACGACCTTGTCGGCACGTTCGGCAGCCAGGCCCAGATCGTGCGTGATCAGCAGGACGGCCGTTCCGAGTTCGGTGGTCATCTTGTCCAGGTGGTCCAGGATCTGGCGCTGCACGGTCACATCCAGGGCCGACGTCGGCTCATCGGCGATGAGCAGGCGCGGCTGGCAGGACAGGCCGATGGCGATCAGGGCACGCTGGCGCATGCCGCCGGAGAATTCGTGCGGATACTGGTTGGCGCGGCGCGCAGCATCCGGCAGGCCGGCCTCGGAAAGCACCTTCGCGACGTCGTCCGGGCCGCTGGGCAGCCCGTTCGCCTTCAGTGTTTCCCGGACCTGGTAACCGATTTTCCAGACCGGGTTGAGGTTGGACATCGGATCCTGCGGCACCATGCCGATGCTGTTGCCGCGCAGCTCGATCATGCGCTTCTCCGAGGCGAGGGCGATGTCCTCGCCGTCGAAGATGACTTGTCCGGCAGCCACCCGGCCGTTGCCCGGAAGCAGGCCGATGGCGGCCAGCGCCGTCGTCGACTTGCCGGAACCGGATTCGCCGACGATCGCGACGGTTTCGCCGGGCATCACGGTGAGGTGGGCGTTGCGGACGGCGTTGACCTCGCCGTTGCTGGTGGTGAAGCTGATTGCCAGGTCCTTGATTTCAAGGAGCGGGCGCCCGGCCGCCGCGCCGGCTTCGTGGATTTCGACAGAGGCGTTCATGGCGTCCCCTTTCATCGCTTGCGCGCTTTGGGATCGAGCGCATCACGCAGGGCGTCGCCCAGCATGATGAAGCTCAGGACGGTGATGGACAGCGCGATAGCCGGCCAGAGCAGCGGCATCGGGTTGGACCGCAGGGACGCCTGCGCTGCCTGGATGTCATTGCCCCAGGACATGACGCTCGGCGGGAGGCCGATGCCGAGGAACGACAGGGTGGATTCCGCGACGATGAAGGTGCCCAGCGAAATGGTGGCCACGACGATGATCGGCGCGAGCGAGTTCGGCATGACATGGCGCATCAGCGCGCCGAACTTGGAGACACCCAGGGAACGGGCGGCAGTCACGAAGTCAGCGTTGCGGACCTCGATGACGGCGCCGCGGGTGATGCGCGCGATCTGCGGCCAGCCGAAGGTGACCAGGATCAGCACGAGCGTCCAGGCCGTGCGGTTGGCACGGAACACCGGCAGCTGCATCATCACAATGGCGCCGAGGATCAGCGGCAGGGCGAAGAAGATGTCGTTGATGCGGGCCAGGATGGAGTCCACCCAGCCCCCGTAGTAGCCGGCGAGGGCCCCCATGATGCCGCCGATGAGGAGGACGCCGAGGGTGGTGAAGAGGCCCACGGTCACCGAAGAGCGCGTGCCGAAAATGACGCGCGCATACACGTCGCAGCCTTGCTGGGTGAAGCCCAGCGGGTGCCCGGCCGCCGGTCCGGCGTCGGAATTGGCCAGCTGGCATGCCTCGGAGGCCGGATCAATACCGGAAAAGAGCGAGGGGAAGAGTGACACGGCGACGACGACGAGGATCAGGAACGCGGAGATCAGGAAGAGCGGCTGCCTGCGCAGGTTCTTCCAGGCCTCGCCCCAAAGGCTCAGCGGGGCCTGGTCTTCCTTGACCTTGTCGGTTGCCTGCAGCGGTGTTTCGGCAAAGTCGGCGACGAAGTGTTCGACGTGCCGCTTCGCCGGCGCCGCAGGGCGCAGGTCTGGGGTCATGTTCTCAGGCGTCATAGCGGATCCTTGGGTCAAGCCAGGCGTACAGCAGGTCTACAAGCAGGTTGGACACGACGTAGATCAACACGAGCACCGTGACGATCGAGACGACCGTGGGGCCCTCACCCTGCGTAACGGCGCGGTAGAGCCGGTTGCCGACACCGGGGACGTTGAAGATGCCTTCGGTGACGATGGCTCCGCCCATCAGGGCGCCCAGGTCGGCGCCGAGGAAGGTGATCACCGGGATCAGCGAGTTGCGCAGAATGTGCACGCGGACCACACGGAAGCGGGACAGGCCCTTAGCCGTGGCGGTGCGCACATAGTCGGCATTCATGTTTTCGATGACGGATGTCCGGGTGAGGCGCAGGACGTAGGCGAATGAGCCCAGGCCGAGGACGATCGCCGGCAGGATCAGGTCCTGCACCGTGGCGGCCGAGCTGACGGTGGGCTTGGCCCAGCCGAGCTGGACGCCGATGGTGAACTGCAGCAGGAAGCCGAGCACGAAGATCGGGATGCCGATCACGATCAGGGAGGCGATCAGGACCGTTGCGTCGAAGAACTTGCCCTTCCGGAGGCCGGCGATCAGACCGAAGATGATGCCGAAGACGGCTTCGAAGATCAGCGCCATGACGGCCAGCCGGGCCGTGACCGGGAAGACCTCGCCCAGCACGGCGGCGATCGGGCGGCCGGAGAAGTCCTGGCCAAGGTCGAAGGTGAAGATCCCCTTGAGATACAGCAGGTATTGGATCCAGAACGGCTGGTCCAGGTGGTACTGCTCGCGGAGCTGGGCCGCGACGGCCTGGTTGACCGGCTTGTCGCCGAAGAGTGCCACGATAGGGTCGCCAGGCAGGCTGAAGACCAGGAAGTAGACAAGCAGCGTGGCGCCCAGGAAGACCGGGATCAGCTGCAGGAAACGCTTAAGGATGTAGGTCGCCATCAGCGAAGGACACCCCCGTCAGCAGGCATCCTGTCCAAGGATGCGGCGGAGTTGTTCATCAAAGAACCTTTTCACTATGGGTGCAGCCGTCGCCGGTGCGGTCACGGCGGGCCGGCTGCGAAGACACCGGCCGAAGGCTGGTGCTTAGAAATTGGGGTGGAAGCAAAACAACGGCGGAGGCCCCAATCCAGGCAGCCCCCGCCGTTGTTCAGTTGTTACTTGCCAGTGATGTTGTAGTACAGCGGGACGCCGTCCCAGCCGTAGTCAACGTTGGTGACCTTGTCGCTCCAGCCGCCCTGGGCAACCTGGTACCACAGGGGGATGGCCGGAAGGTCGGTCAGGAGGGTTTCCTGGGCCTTGTTCATGGCCTTGTTGCCTTCGCTGACCGAGGAAGCGGCGAGACCTTCAGAGATGGCCTTGTCGAACTCCTTGTTGGCGTAGCGGGCGTCGTTCGAGCCTGCACCGGTCTTGTAGATCGGTCCGAGGAAGTTGTACAGCGACGGGTAGTCGGCCTGCCAGCCGGCGCGGATCGCACCGGTCAGCGTGCCTGCGGTGGCGTCGTTGCGGGCTTCCTTGAAGGTCGCGTACGGCTTGCCCTCAACCTTGATACCCACGGTGTTCTTGAGCTGGTTCACAACAGCCTCGACCCATGCCTTGTGGCCGCCCTTGTCGGCGTTGTAGGCGATGGTGAAGGTCTTGTTGGCGTCCCACTTCTGGATGGCGTCAGCCTTGGCCCAAGCGGCCTTGGCCTTGTCGGCGTCGAACTTCAGGTTCTCGGAACCCGGGATCGAGTCGCTGTAACCGTCCAGGACGGGGGCGGTGAAGTCCTTGGCGGGCTGGCGTGCGCCGCTGAAGATGACCTTGGTGATTTCATCGCGGTTGATGGCCATGGAGATGGCCTGGCGGCGAAGCTTGCCGGCTTCCCCGCTCCACTCCGGCAGGTATTCCGGAATCGCGATGGTCTGGTTGCCGGCGTACGGCTTGTTGATGGTGCGGTCGCCCAGGTCGGTCTTGAAGTTCTTCAAGGCGCTCGTGGGGATGGTCTGCAGGATGTCCAGGTTGTTGGACAGCAGGTCCTGGTACGCGGCGTCGTCGTTCTGGAAGATCTTGAACGTCACGCCGGCGTTCTTGGCCTTGCGGGGGCCGTTGTAGTCCGGGTTCGGGACGAGCTGGATCTGCACGTTGTGCTGCCAGCCGCCGTCGGCCAGCTTGTACGGGCCGTTGCCGACCGGCTTCTCGCCGAAGCCCTTCGGGTCCTTCAGCGCACCGGAGGGAACCGGAACGAAGGCGGTGTAGCCGAGGCGCAGCGGCCAGTCGGATTCCGGCTGCTTGAGTTCGACGGTGAAGGTCTGGTCGTCGACGACCTTCAGGCCGGACATGGTCTCGACCTTGGAGCCTTCGGCGCTGGCCTCGTCGTAACCCTTGATGCTTTCGAAGAAGGCGCCGCTGAGCTGGGCGTTCTTAGCGGCCGCACCGAAGTTCCAGGAGTCGACGAACGACTTGGCGGTGATGGCCTCGCCGTTCGTGAACTTCTGGTCCTTCTTGATCTTGATGGTGAAGTGCTGGCCGTCCTTGCCTTCGATGGACTCGGCCAGTTCGTTCACGGGCTTGCCGCTGGGGTCATAGCTGACCAGGCCGGCGAAGATCATGTCGATGACCTTGCCGCCGCCAACTTCGTTGGTGTCGGCCGGCATCAGCGGGCGCTGCGGCTCCGAGCCGTCGGCGATGATGACCTTGCTGGCGTTGCCGCCGGTGCTGCCGCCGGCGGTGTTAGAACCGCCGCCGCCGCAACCGGTCAGGGCCAAAGCGGCGATAGCCACCATGCCCAGTGCTTTGGAAGTGCGCGAAAAACGCATTCCGCCTCCTAAGAGTTGTGGGAGTTCGTGCGGGAGAGACTTGTGCTTCCCGGCAGGCCCGGGCACAGAGATATCCTGTGACGTGGCCTACATATGGAAGTAGCCTAACCGCAAAAAGTCCGAATGGTGGAACTCCGTTGCCAAACCGTGACTCGACAACGTCGTGACGGCTAGCGTCAATCGCAACGTATTTCAAGTCACACATTACTGGCTGGTACCATTCGCTCCCGGCGGCTCCTGGTTATGGCCCGTTAACCGAAAATCTCCCGCGGAACCCCTTAGCTGGCGCCCGAGAGCAGCTGGGCGCGCAGCTCCCGCCGCTCCCGCTGCTTCTCCGGATCCGGCAGCGGCACAGCGGCCAGGAGCCGCTGGGTGTAGGCCTCCTGAGGGTTCCGGAGGATCTGGTCGCGGGTGCCCTGTTCGACGATCCGTCCGCGCTGCATCACGCAGATCCTGTCGGCCAGGACGTCGACGACGGCCAGGTCGTGAGTGACGAACAGGCAGGCGAAGCCAAGTTCCTTCTGCAGGTTCTGGAAGAGTTCGAGCACCTTGGCCTGGACGGACACGTCAAGGGCCGAGGTAGGTTCGTCGGCCACCATCAGCTTCGGCTTCAGCGACAGGGCCCGGGCGATGCCCACGCGCTGCTTCTGGCCGCCGGAGAGCTCGTGCGGGTACCGGTTGCGGTAGTCGCGCGGCAGTTCCACCTGGTCCAGCAGCGCCTCGATCCGGGACTGCAGCGCGGCGCCCTTGGCGACGCCGGCGAGGAACATCGGTTCGCCGATGCTTTCGCCGATGGGCAGCCGCGGGTTCAGCGAGGATGACGGGTCTTGGAAGACCATGCCGACGTGCCGGCGCATTTCGTGCAGCTGGCGGCCGTTCTTCTTGGCGGCGGAGATGTCCTGCCCCACGACCTTCATGGTGCCCGCCGCCACGGGGAGCAGGCCGACGGCGGCACGCCCGATCGTTGTCTTGCCGGATCCGGACTCCCCCACCAGGCCGACCACCTGGCCGGGGTAGATCGCGAGGTTGGCGCCCTCGACGGCGCGGAAGGCCGGCACGCGCCCCTGCTTGGGGTACTCGATGGCGACGTCGGTGAGTTCCAGCACCGGTTCGCCCTGCGGCTTCACCGTCTCGGCGGCGGACAGCGCGGCGGCGTTTTCGCGCTCGCGGCGGAGCAGCTCCGAACGCGGGACCGCCTCAAGGTCGGCGTGCGTCGCCGCCGCGAGGGCCGCGGTCACGTCAACCTCGTCGTCGCTCGCCGCACCGCCCTGCCCGAGGTGCGGGACGGCGGCCAGGAGGGCCTTGGTGTACTCATGCTGCGGGTTGTGGAAGATCTGCTCCGCGGTGCCGGTCTCGACGATCAGCCCCCGGCGCATGACGGCGATCCGGTCCGCGAGGTCCGCCACGACGCCCATGTCGTGGGTGATCAGCACAATCGCACTGTCCAGCTTGTTGCGCAGGTTGCGCATGAGGTCCAGGATTTCCGCCTGGACGGTGACGTCCAGCGCGGTGGTGGGCTCGTCCGCGATCAGCAGCTTCGGGTCGCAGGAGAGCGACTGGGCGATCATGGCGCGCTGCCGCTGACCGCCGGAGAGCTGGTGCGGGTAGGACTTGAAGGCCTTTTCCGGGTCCGGCAGCTCCACGAGGTCGAGCATCCGCAGGGCACGCTCCTTTGCCTGGTCGGGCGAGACCTCATTGTGCAGCCGGATGGTCTCCACGATCTGCGCGCCCACGGTGTACACCGGGTTCAGGGCCGTCATGGGCTCCTGGAAGATGACTGCGACATCCTTGCCGCGGACCGCGCGGATGTTGGCCTCGTTCCCGCCGAGCAATTCCTTGCCGCCAAGTTTCACGCTGCCGCTGACCCGGCTGTTGCTCGGTAGCAGTCCCAGCAGTGCCATCGAGCTGGCGCTCTTGCCGGAGCCGGACTCCCCCACGATCGCCAGGACCTCACCGGCCCGAACCTCGTAGTTCAAGCCGATCGCCGCGGGAACCCACTTCTTGTCCACGCCGAAGTCGACGCTGAGGTCCCGGACCTCCAGGACGGTGTCACCTTTTCCGGGCGCGGGAGCCGGGGCGGGATCCAGGGTGATGAAGTCAGTCATGATGGGTTTTTCCTTCCACCCGAGCCGCCGTCGCACCGGTGATTAGTGCTGGAACTCGGAATACTGAATTATGGGGGGCATGAGCACTGTGCCCGCTGCCGGAAACGTTGAAATCTTCAAGGCCAGGACCAACAAGTGGTTCGCCTGGCTGGCCTGGACCGTGGCGGTCGTCGGCCTGGTGGTCACGGTCGCCTCGGCCGGCCCCGCGGCACTCCCCACCACCGCGCCGCTGCTGCTGATCGCGCTGCTGGGCTGGCAGTTCTTCTGGATGCCCGCCGTCGTGGTGCACGACGGCGGCGTCACCCTGGAGAACCCGTTCCGCTCGGTCCTGGTGCCGTGGGCGGCCCTGGTGCACGTGGACACCCGCTACGCCCTGACGCTGGTGACGGCACAGAAGGGCTACGCCGCCTGGGCGGCGCCGGCCCCGGGCATCTGGGGCGGACGCAATGCCCGCCCCGAGGACCTGCAGGGCCTGCCGGACACCAGCTACGGCCCGGGGAAGTCGGTGCGGCCGGGCGACCTCAAATCCACCGACTCCGGCCAGGCCGCCCGCCTGGTGCGCACGCGCTGGCGGGACCTGGTGGAAAGCGGCGCCCTCGCCGCAGGCGACGCCGCAGGCGACGCCGACACGGCTGTGACCGTCACGCCGCGCTGGGCGGCCATCGGCGGCGTCGTGCTGCTGCTGGCGGCCAGCTACTGGGCGGTTGCCGCCCGGTAGCTGGCCGCTGCCGGCGGCGTGGCTGCAGCGCATCTAGTGGTCCTTGGGTCCATCAAATGCGGTGACCGGGGCGGCCTCCGGAACCCGGCTGCCCGTTTCCCGCGCCCTCTTAGCGTTGAACTTCTTCTGCCGCGGGTCGAACGCGTCGCGCAGCCCGTCGCCGATGAAGTTGATGCTCAGGCAGATCAGCACGATGAACAGGCCGGGGAACCAGAACAGCCAGGGACGGGTGGCGAACGCCTGCTGGTTCTGCGAGATGAGCAGGCCCAGCGAGGTATCCGGAGCCTTGACGCCGACGCCGAGGAAGCTCAGCGCCGTCTCGGTGAGGATCGCGGCGGACATGGTCAGCGTGACGTTCACGATCAGCACGCCGACGGCGTTGGGCAGGATGTGCTTGAAAATGATCCGCGCGTTGCTGGCGCCGGAGATCCTGGCCGCGTCGACAAATTCCCGCTCGCGCAGGGTCAGGAATTCACCGCGCATCAGGCGGGCCAGGCTCACCCAGCTGATCAGGCCGAGGAAGATGCCCAGGGCCAGGACGCCGTTGGTGCTGGCGAAGGCGGCGAACCAGCTTCCCGAGTCCCGCCGTCCGGCCATCTGCGCCATCACGGCGGCGAGCAGCAGCGCCGGAACGATGATGATCACGTCGGTCAGCCGCATCAGGATTGCTTCGGCCCAGCCGCGGAAGTAGCCCGAGACCGCTCCGACGACGACGCCGATCAGCCCCGCGATGATGCCGATGACGAACATGACCGTGATGGACTGCTGCGCCCCGCGCATGGTCATGGCGAACAGGTCGCGGCCGATCCGGTCCTGGCCGAACGGGTGCTCGCCCCAGGCCAGCGGCCAGAGCGAGGAGGTCGGCGCGCCGTCGTTGACCAGCGGCGAAACCTGCTCGTGGTTGTACTTCCACCAGCCGGGGATGCCCCAGTACCCGACCGAGGTGAAGGCGACGATGAAGATGAGCGCAAAAACCACCAGGCCGATGATGGCACCGGAGTGGCCGAGGAAGCGCTTGCGGACAATCTGGCCCTGGCTCAGGCCCTTCGCTTCGAGGACGGGCTCGATGCCGGCCGCCGGCGTGGGCTGCAATGCGGCTTCTTCGGCCATGATTTCGTCTTGCTGGCTTGGCTGGCTCATGCTTTTACCCTTACGCGCGGATCAAGTGCGGAGTAGGCGAGGTCCGCGATGAGGTTGAACACCATGGCAGTGATGGCTACACACAGGAAGACACCCATGACCGGGTTGGGGTCAACGTGCGAGATGCCGTCCAGGAAGAGGAAGCCCATGCCGCGGACGGAGAAGACCGATTCGGTGATGACGGCGCCGCCGATCAGGCCGCCAATGTCGAAGGCCACGATGGTGGCGATCGGGATCAGCGCGTTGCGGAAGGCGTGGCGCATCACCACGGTCCGTTCCGACAGGCCCTTGGCCCGGGCGGTCCGGATGTAGTCCATGTTCATGATCTCCAGCATCGAGGCCCGGGTGAACCGGGTGTAGCTGGCGAGGGAGATCAGGATCAGCGCCATCGTCGGCAGGATCAGGTGGGTGAAGGAGTCCAGGCCCAGGACCCAGAAGTCGCCTTCGATGTTGGGGGTGGTCGCCCCGATGGTCGCGATGGGGCGGCCACGCACTCGGCTGTTGTTGAAGTACGTGGGCCACGCCTGCATGAAACGGTCCAGCAGGATCATGAATCCCACCAGGAACGAGGTGATGGCGGCCGCGCGCATCGACTGCCCCCGGTCGTAGCCGCCGACCAGGTAACCGATGCCCAAGCCGACCAGGACGGCGGCGATGGCCAGCAGCACGATCATGACGAAGGTGGCCTGGTCCAGCAGGGGCTGGACCAGGAAGTACAGGACCACGCCGACGCCGACGGCGATCAGTGCGGATTGCAGGGCCTTGCGGTTTTTCAGGCCGGCGGTGAGCAGGGTGACGGCGAAGGCGATGCCGACGCCGGCAATGGCGATCAGCACCGGGCCCAGGCCCGGGGCCTTGAACCATTCGGTGGCGGAGAAGTAGATGAGGATGGCCGTGACGAAGAGGAAAACGACGCCGCCGGAAAGCACCCTGCGCTTCAGCTCGCCGCCTATCGCCACCGCGATCAGCGCACCGAAGGCGATGCCGATGGCGATGGCGGTCGGTATCGGGATCTCCGGGTTCCTCAGGAAGTTGTTGAAGCCGATGGCGCCGAATTCCTTGAGCAGGACGGCGACCCAGAAGATTGGGAGGGAGAAGAACAGGAAGGCCATGAAGGTCACGCCGTAATCCAGCGCGCTGTACTGGCGCAGGGCGGTGATGATGCCCAGGGTGATGCCGACCAGGATGGCCAGCACCGTGGCACCGGTGACCAGGGTCAGGGTCTGGATGAGGGCATGGCCCAAGGCGTCGGTGACGGGCTGGCCCACGATGTTCTTGCCCAGGTCACAGGAGTTGGCGAAGGGCACGAGGCACTGGGCGGCGCCGCCGAGCCACTTGAAGTAGCGCAGCGGCGGCGGGACGTCCAGCTGCAGGAGTTCGGTGCGGGCGTCCATCAGTTGCTGCTTGTTGGCCGCGCTGATGGCGCGGTATTCCTCGAGGGGGTCGCCTGACGCCGCTGTCAGGAGATACACCAGGAAGGATGCGCCGAGAAGAATGAGGGCGGCAGTCATGAGCCGCCGGACTATGTAGGTCACCATGGGGAATAGAACCTCGGTATTCGGGCCCAGGGATCGCCCGGACCGGTCTCAGAGTTAGGCCGGATGCCCCGGACGATGCGGCCGCGCCAGTTCATCGCCGGGGTCGCTAGAAAGGCGTCGGGACCGTAAAGCCGTGGTCCCGACGCCTTTAGCTAGCAAGTGTCACTTGAGGCTGCGGGCTACTTCTGCGCCCACTCCCAGAAGTTCCACCAGACACCGGTCTGGTTCGGCATGTACTTCACGCCGGTGACGCGGTCGCTGTATGCGTCCACGCCGACGGACTGGAACAGCGGCAGGCCGTAGCTGGAAGCCCAGATCTTCTTGTCGATCTGCTGGACCAGGTCATCCTGCTTGGCCTTGTCGGTGGTGACGATCAGTTCGTCCATCAGCTTGTCGGCGTCGGGATCGGTGAACTTGTTGAAGTTCGAGCCGTTTCCGGACTTGAAGATCTGCGGGACGCCGGAGACGCCGACACCCGAGTTGCTCCAGCCAAAGATGGTGGCATCGTAGCTGCCGTTGCCGAGGGCCGCGCCCCAGTCCGACTTGCCGAGGCCGCCGTCGACGACCTTGAAGCCTGCCTTGGCGGCGGACTCGCGGATCAGGGAGAAGGAGTCCACCCGGTTGGGGTTGTCCTTGTTGTACATGATGCGGACCGTGGGGGTGGCGCCGTTCAGCAGCTTCTTCGCACCTTCGATGTCAACATCCTGGTAGGCGGAGGAGCCGTTGTCCTTGACGGAGTCGGCGTACTTGGCCTGGTCCGGGACGAAGAGCTGGGAATCCAGCGGAGCGGACTTGTCATCGAGCTTCTTGACGATCTTGTCGACGATGTCCTTGCGCGGAACCGTCTTCATGAAGGCTTCGCGGACATTCTTGTCGGCGAACGGGCCGCTGTAGTTCAGGTCGAGGTGGTCGTAGGCCAGCTGGTGGCCCACCTCCACCGTGACGCCCTGGCTTTCGAGGGCCTTGAGCTGCTCCACCGTGTCGGCGGAAGCCTGCGGGGCGATGATGTCGGCCTCGCCGTTCTTCAGCGCCTGGACCTGGGCCGGGGCTTCGCCGATGTAGCGGACGGTGATTTCATCCAGCTTGGGCTCCGGGCCCCAGTTGTAGTCCTTGTTCCTGACCATGGTCAGGGACTGGTCCTGGTTGACGGCCTTGACGACGAAGGGGCCGTTGGAGAGGTAGAGGCTCGGGTCGGCCGGCAGCGTCTTGGTGTCGAAGCCGGTGTTCCACATGTCGGCCATGGCCTTGAGCTGCTTGTTCGCGGGCTTGGGGTTCTTAGCGTCGCCGCGCGGCATGCCCTTGACCAGGTCAACGAAGGCCTTGGCGTCCGCCAGGCCGGCCTTCTTCGCAAGGACGTGGGCCGGAATGTCGATGCCGGGGCCGCCGAGGGCGATTTCCCAGTCAGCGAAGGGCTTGGAGTACTTGAGGGTCATCGAGCGGTTGTCGTCGCCGAGTTCCGGGAAATCGGTCAGCGCCAGGCCGGTCGGATCTCCCGCGTAGTCGAAGTACGAGGTGCCCTTCTTGCCATCCGCGTCAGCGTCGTTGTAGTAGCCGGAGAATGCTGCCCACTGAAGCACCAGGTCGGCTGCCGTGACGGGAGTGCCGTCAGACCACTTGACGCCGTCGTTGATGGTGTACTTCACGGTGAGCGGGTTGTCTGAGACCTTTTCCATCTTGCCGAACTTTTCGTTGCGTACAACGTTCAGCTTGTTGTCGACGTAGAAGAACCCGGAGTGGGTGGCGTAGCTGATCTTGGAGTTGATATCAGTGTTGCCTTCAGCGGTGTTGGGGTTGAACGTATTGAACGCGTTCACCTCTACGACCGTTGCCGATCCGCCTGTCTTGGCTGCTGCCGCGGCCGACGACGGGGTTGTCCCGCCGCTGTTGCCTGCGCAAGCGCTGAGTGCGAGTGCTGCTGCTGCCGCGACCCCCACTGCTTTGGAAATACGACCGAATCGCATTCCGCCTCCTTGTTTCTGTGGTGTGGATGAGACCGGCGCCGTAGGCACCAGACAGACGTCCACACTCCCCCAGCGGCAGTGTGGCGCGTCTCACATGGGATGAAGCGTAAACCCATGACAGGGCAGAAGGGCATGAAAGTTGACCGCGGGTATAGTTCGTTATCGAGCTGCAACAATTGGCGGCACCGTTAACTGAATTTTGTCGAAATTCATTGACGGATGCGGCACCCCAAGATAAAAGCCGATTGCTGCAAAAAGCCCGGATTCATGCAAATCGGGGCTTTACGAGTTAATCTTCCATTACTGGCCCCGACGGGGCCCAACCTGCGAAGCTGCACTCCGCCACGTCTTCGTTGGCAGCGCGACCGCCCGATCGCCATGTACTTTCCGCTGCTCCGACGCTAATGGTTCTGGCCGATTGCCAAGGTGCCGGAATTGAAGGCCAGTTGAAGTCCGCCGCCGACCGGGTCGAGCCTGCAGTTCTGGTCCTTTACCCGCGGCCAGCCGGCGAGCTCGGGCGCGCTGCGGCTCCACCGGTAGTGGGTGTCGTCGTGCCGCACGTAGATGTCGACTGCCTCGCCGTCGAACTGATCCTGGGTGATGAGCACCGACTGGCCGTCAGCGGCTTCAAGCCTCACATAGTCAGCAGACATCCCAGCCGTGAGGAAGGCGAAGAACAACAAGAGCGCAAGGTAGGGCACCGCAGCGGCCGCAGCCAGACCTGCGGTCCACGCGGCTGCCAGCCGTAGCTTGCGGCGGCGGATCCTTCTGATGAGCGGCGGCACCAAAAGGCTCGCCGCGGCGACCGCCGCCATTAGCGCAATAGCCCGGAGCCCTGCGCCAATACATTCGGCCGGCACAGCGAAGAAGAGAAGTAGATGCGAACCGGCGGCAACCCTGGCGGCCTCAGACACTGCACTTCCGCCCCACCCGACCAGCGCTGCCGCCACCAGGACCGCAGCGCCCCAGCCCTCGCGTCGGCTCAGGGGTCCACATCCCACCTCTACACTCTGTCGGCTTCGAGGACGAAGAAGATGAAGGACAGGAACGCTGTCTTCTCGCCAGTGAGGATGCGCGGGGGGAGGAGTTCGTGCGGTGTATCTGGAGACGGGGCTGGTTCGCTTACGGCGGCTACACGGTATCCGGCCGAGATGAAGGCGTTGATCATCGCGTGAAGGGGCCGGTGCCAGAAGGTCAGGACCGCAGGCTCGCCGTCGAACTCGTAGTCCTCCGAGTACTCCCGGACGGCGAAGTAGTCCTCGGTTGGCTGGGTGACCACGCTGACCGTGGGGTGGTTGACCGACAGGATCAGGCGGCCGCCCGGCTTGAGCACGCGCCGTAGTTCGGCAAGCGGTGCCGACCAGTCCTCGAGGTAGTGCAGGACCAGGGACGCGACGACGTCGTCGAAGGAGTCATCGGCGAAAGGGAGCGGCCTGCTGAGGTCGGCCAGGTGGAGGTCTGCGCTCTCTCCCAGTCGCTGTCGTGCCAATTCGAGCATGGCAGGACTGGAATCGAAGCCGGTCACGACCGCGCCCTTGGCGCCCAGTGCCGCGGACAGGGGCCCGGAGCCGCACCCGGCGTCGAGAATCCGGCGGCCGGCCACCTCGCCGGCGAGGCCTAGCATCGCGGGCCGCTCGTAGTAGGCGTTGAGGAGGCTGGACTCGTTCTCCGCCGAGTAGCTCTCAGCGAAACTGTCGTAGTGGTCGGCTCGCACGGATCCCCGCTCTCAGGTTGACGCTGATGGTCAGGTCGGTCGGCCCGATCCTACAACTTTTCAGGGGTCCTGTGCGGGGCACCGCAGGACTTCACAAATGCTGATCACCCATCACCCAAACTTCTTCCATCGTCCTTCGGAAACCACCTCGACGGAGCCGTCGACGACCTTGATGGCTGTCTGTTCATCGATGGCGTAGGCAGGAACATCTATGTCGGCGGCCCACCGCTCTGCGTGGGCCAGGGTGTTGCCCGGGAAAGCGTCCAGGTGAGGAAAGATCGAAAAATCCACCACCCCCAGAGTCTGGTCATCCGGAGCGGACGGCCACTCGACGAAGTAATCCCCGATCCGGGGCGTCATCACCATGCTTCCGGCACTCACCCCCACCCACACCGTGTCGGGAAGTGAGGGCAGCAGCTCGGCCAGCCCGGACTCCCGCATCCAATGGGACAGGTACGTCGCGTCGCCGCCGTCGACCAGGAGCACGTCGGCCGCCCGAAGCCAAGGGACCCACCGATCCGCGCCGATGGTGGGCAGCGCGGTCAGCTCGAGAACACCGAGCGACGCCCAGCCCAGGCCGGACAAGTGACGGTGGTTTGGGTGGGCGGCCAGTAGGCCCCGCACAGATGCCGGTCCGCACATGGGGTGACCCCACTGCGCCGTCGGGACGACCAGGGCGTGGCATTGGGCGACCGGTTTGTTGAGAAGCTGCACGAGCGCCGAGTGGATGCTCGGGTTCGTCACGCCGCCTGACGTCAGCAAGAGATTCACACGTGCCCCCAAAGTTCGCGCGCGGATGGTGGATGTGCCTGAACGCGGGAAACGGGCTGGAACCCACCGGCCGATTCGGTAAGCATGCCCGTCTGGCGCTCGGCCCTTCAATAGGTACACACCCAGCAAATCTTTGTCCATGGTCCGGCATGGATGCAGACACCACTCAGGTGGTGGACGCGCGACCCGGTCCGGTTCACACCGCCGTCGAGCGGGTGGCTAGGCTGGGTGGATGGCGACAGTTATCCTCGTGCGGCACGGCCGCACCACAGCCAATGCCACTGGACTGCTGGCCGGCCGGGCAGCCGGCGTCAGCCTGGACCAGACCGGGCGGGAGCAAGCGGCTCTGACCGGAGACCGGCTCGCGACCGTACCCTTGGTCGGGGTGGTGTCGAGCCCCCTTGAGCGTTGCCGGCAGACCGCCCAGCTCATCCTCGATCGCCAGGCGGGCGCGCCGTACGCGCCGGTCGATCTCGATCTCACCGAGTGCGATTACGGCCAGTGGCAGGGCCGCACGCTCAGTGATCTCGCGGCCGAGGATTTGTGGCCGGTTGTGCAGTCGCAACCGTCCGCCGTCGTCTTTCCCGGCGGTGAATCCATGGCCGCGATGCAGGCTCGGTCGGTGGCAGCGGTTCGACGCCACGACGCAGCTTTTGAAGCCGAGTACGGGCCAGGGGCCGTGTGGGTGGCGGTGAGTCACGGTGACATCATCAAGTCAATCCTCGCCGACGCGCTCGGCATGCACCTTGACCTGTTCCAGCGTATTAACGTGGGCCCCGCGTCCGTATCGATCGTCCGCTACGGCGCCAGTCGGCCGAGCGTCTACGCGACCAACACCGACGCGGGTGATCTGTCGTGGCTGTCGAACGGCATCCATTCCGGCGATGCGCCGGTGGGCGGCGGTGCAGGGCAACCGGCGCCATGACACTCATGTGCCTAAAATACTGACATGCCTTCACGTGTTCACGAGTTTGCCTGGCCCGATCGGGTCATCGTCGGCACCATCGGCGTTCCAGGGGCGCGCACGTTCTACCTGCAGGTGCGCGCAGGGAAGCAGCTCGTGAGTGTTGCCATGGAAAAGCAGCAGGCAGCTCTGCTCGCGGAGAAGGTCGACGAAATTCTCGACCAGCTCATCACCGTCGACGGCAACCCGTTCAGCGTTCCCACGGGTACTCCCCTTGAACTTGTCGACAATGACCAGCTCGAGGCCGTTCAGGAGCAGTTTCGCACCGGCGCCATGACCTTAGGGTGGGATCCAACCACGGCTCAGGTCGTCATAGAGGCCTATCCCGTCACCGATGCCGACGCCGATGCCGATGAGAACGACGAATCGCTTGACGAGGACGGCGCTAACGAGCCCGAAATGCTGCTGGTGCGAATGCCGGTCGGCACCGCCCGCGCATTCGCCAAGCGCACCCGCGAGATCGTGGGCGCCGGGCGTCCGACGTGCCCGCTCTGCGGTTACCCCATGGACGCCGACGGGCACATCTGCACCCTTCCCGAGGTCTGATGCCAGCGCCCGACCTAGTGAACACCGAGCTGACCCTCACCGGCCGCATCACGACGGCATCAAACGCTACGTTTCTGGGCAGCATCGGCGACGTGATGGTCGTCTATAAGCCGATAGCCGGCGAAAGCCCGCTGTGGGACTTTCCCCACGGCACCCTGGCTCACCGGGAGGTGGCCGCCTACCTGGTCTCGCAGGCCTTCGGCGGGGACGTCGTGCCGCGCACTTGGCTGCGCGATGGTCCGATGGGCGAAGGAATGGTGCAGCTCTGGCAGGAGCAAGACCACGCCCAAAGCGCCGTCGACCTGGTCGCGACGGACCGCGTGCCGGAGACTGGCTGGAAACACGTCCTTGAGGGACGGGATGAGAACGGACGGATGATCGCCCTCATTCACGAAGACTCGCCCGCGCTCAGACGCATGGCGGTGTTCGACATCATCGTCAACAACGCAGACCGCAAAGGCGACCACATTCTTGCCATGACGGACGGACACCGGCACGGCGTGGACCATGGGCTCACCTTCCACCCGGACCACAAACTGCGCACGGTGCTGTGGGGATGGCTGGGAGACGCTCTGACCTCCGAGGAACGCGACGGCATCGATCGCGTCACCGAGGGATTGAACGGCGGGCTGGGCCGAAACCTGGCGGACTTGCTCAGTGCCGAAGAAATCGCAGCGCTCGCCGCGCGCTGCGCCCGGTTGCGCTTGGCAGGGCGGTTTCCGGCTCCGCGCGGTGAGATGCCGGCGGTACCCTGGCCGCTGTTCTAAGGAACGACGGCGACGGCTTCGCCGGCTGTGCCGCGTTGAGTCGTCCCTCTGCGGACGCGCCCGCAGAGCGGATCCAACGCCAGGCAAGGTCGGCGCCTTGACCACTTCACTCGTAGATGGTCGGGATAGCCGGACCGCCGGCCTGCAGCCGGTCCACGACCCGGGGCAACTCCGCCATGGAGGCCGCGTGCCGGTCCCGCGCCCGACCCACCGCGCCCGGCCCGGTCCACCCGGGCAGGAGCTCGCCGCCTCTCATGAACTGCTGCAGGAGCGGCCGGCCGTTCTTGCCATCGGCCGGCGGATGCTCCACGCCGAGGACCTCATGGGTGGCGGTGCCGCGGCCATCCAGGCGGCGCACCGCGAACTTGCGGCCGCCCACGTTGATCTTGTCCTTCGAGGTCTTCGCGACGGCGACGAGCCCGCCTGAGTCGCCGGCGCGGCTTACCAACTTGTAGACCATGCCGGCGGTGGGCGCCCCGGAACCCGTCACCAGCGACGTGCCGATCCCGTAGGAATCGGCCGGCGCTGACCCTAGCGCGGCGACGGAAAACTCGTCCAGGTCCGAGGTCACCACGATTTTGGTGTGCACGTTGCCCAGGCTGTCCAGGAGTTCGCGGACCCAGCGCGCCTGGGCCACGAGGTCTCCGGAGTCCAGCCGGATGGCCCCGAGCTTGTCTCCGGCAAGGTCGACGGCGGTGCGGACAGCCGCTTCGACGTCGTACGTGTCCACGAGCAGTGTGGTGCCCGCCCCCAGCGAGGCAAGTTGCGCCGCGAAGGCGTCGCGCTCGGAGTCGTGGACCAGCGTGAAGGAGTGTGCCGCGGTGCCGACGGTCCGGAGGCCGTAGCGCCGGCCGGCGGCCAGGTTGGACGTGCCGGAAAAGCCGGCGATCACGGCCGCGCGGGCCGCCGCCGCGGCCGCTTCCTCGTGCGTACGGCGGGAACCCATCTCAATACAGGGCCTGCCGCCGGCGGCACTGGTCATTCGGGAGGCGGCCGAGGCGATGGCACTGTCGTGGTTCAGCACCGACAGGACGTAGGTCTCCAGGACGCAGGCCTCGGCGAAGGTCGATTCCACGATCAAGACGGGGGAATGCGGAAAGTAAGCCTCGCCCTCCGGATACCCCCAGATGTCACCGGAGAACCGGAAGGCGGACAGGTGTTCCAGCGTGTCTTGATTAACCACCCCGGAGCCGGCCAGGAAATCGAGGTCGTCCTGGCTAAAGCGGAAGTCTGCGATGCCTTCAAGGAGCCGGCCGGTGCCAGCCACGATCCCGTACCGGCGCCCGGCCGGGAGTCCGCGGGCAAAGGCCTGGAAGACGGACCGGCGGTGTGCGGCCCCGGAGTAGAGCGCCGCCTGGTACATGGTCAGCTCATAGTGATCGGTAAACAGTGAGGTCCGGGATCCGTCCGGTGCGGCAGATGTGCCCATGACTCACTCTAGGGCGGGGCCGTGCGGAAAGGGAGGCCGCTGGCCGCTGGTACCGGCTGGCGTGCTGTACCGTCTCCGGGCCGCACTTAGCCAGTGCATGGAGCTTGCCGGATCCGAGCCGGCCCACGAACTGCTCACGCTCGTCAGCGCCGAACTGGAACGCCGCGAAAGCCCGGAGCATCCGCACCCGCGGTTCCCACCACGGTGAGGGACCAAAGACCCCACGCCGCCTCGGCGGCCTGGCTGCTGGCCCACCGCAAGGACCTTCGCCCCTACTCAGGGAACTCATACAAGCGATTAATGAGGGCTAGAGCGTGCGCTAAAGAGGAGAGGGATCATGGGAACATGCGATGTTTGCGGTAACCCCGACGGAAGGACGTTCACCGTCTCCATGGGAAACCAGAGTGGAACTTTCGACAGCTTCGAATGCGCCATACAAATGATGGCTCCGGCGTGCGAACACTGCGGCTGCCGGATCATCGGACATCCGGTGGAGAGCGAATCGGGCGTGTACTGCTGCCTCCACTGTGCCAAGGAAGCAGGAAACCCGCACAAGCCCGCCAAGGAACAACCTTCCGGCCTCGCCGTTCCGGCCCAAGACCCATCTTCCCCCCGCTGAGTGCTTCCGCGGTGAACCGCCACCTCGGACTGGGCGGTTCACCGCGGAGATGGGGTGAGCGCGGTGGGAGATAGGGGCCGCTGTGGGCGAACCACGCGTCGACCATGTCGGATTACGTGGGCCAGGGAAAGTGCGTGGCCTGGCACTAAATAGGGGAAGCCCCACCAGCAATGCTGAAGGGGCTTCGACTGTTTTGATTCCGTTATGACGAACATCATCTCCCGAACTTGCGGGAATCCTAGCGCTTCCTGCCTCGTCACCGGCAGACCACGGAGGATTAGATCCACCATGCGTTCAAGGGTTCCCCTGTTGTTCGTTCCCGTCCTTCTTTCGAAGAACGTATTAACAGTGATACGCCCAGTTTTTCGATGGCGCAAGAGCCAATGCTCCCCGCGTCGGCGGGACTTTTCCGAGCGGTGTCGGTGGATCAAGGTGACTGCAGGAGACTGCAGCTTGGATCCAGGGCCACAGCACCGCCGCAGAGGCCAGTTCCTGACGCCCGAACTGAACCTGAATCGAAAAGCCATCCGCCACGGGATCCGATAGCAACGCTAGGCTGTCATCGTGTTTGCCAGCTCGTGTTTCTCCGGGGTGACTTCCACCGGCAGATTTGGCCTGACATTGTTGTCGAACCATGCATCGTGCTGCGCGGCCTCCTCCCAAATTTCCACGACAGTCATTCCGCCTACGCTCTCATAGGCGTAATGGGCGTTGAATCCTGGCGTGGCCATGAGCTTGTCCCTGAGAGCGGCGGCGATGCCTTCGTACTGTTCCCGGGTCAGGCCGGGCACAAGGTTTTGGACCAGAACAGTCATGGCGGACTCCTTTATAACCGAACGGCCAGCCGGGCGGACGGAACCCGCGGACAGGGCCGGCACAGCCGAAGCCTACGCCGGTAACGGCGGCCGCGACATAGCTGGGTGCTACGCCGTGGGGCTGGGACGGACCCCAAGACGGGGCGTTTGCGTGGCGAGCCTCGACACGTTGGATTCGTCCCGGGAACACGCGCCCGGCCGGGGGCCAGTCGGCGATGTGTACGTTGGGTTGGCCGCGTCCGGCCCTGTCAAGGTTGGCGCTCCGGCCGGGCACTCAGTGCCGGGTCTCGTACCTAGTGAGGACCACACCGCCCGGAAAGGTCCGGGTCTCCACCAAGCTCAGGTTCACCCAGTTGTCCAGGGCTGTGAAGAACGGCGTGCCGCCGCCCAACAGCACCGGATGAGTGACGATCGCGTACTCGTCGATCAGTCCGGCCCGCATGGCTGCCGCGGCGAGCGTGGCACCGCCGATGTCCATGGAGGCGCCGTCGTCCGCCTTGAGCCGGGTGATCTCCGTGACCGCGTCGCCGGTGACCAGGCGGGTATTGCCGTCGACCGTGCGGGTCGTCGAGGAGAACACCACCTTTGGCATGTCCCGCCAGCGGCGGGCGAACTCGATCTGCGCCGGTGTGGCGCCAGGCTGCTGGTCGGCAGTCGGCCAGTGGGAGCTCATCCTCTCCCACAGTTTGCGCCCGTACAGCGCCAGCCCGGTCGCCGCCACCCGGTCGGACCACCATTGGAACAGCTCGTCGCTCGGTGCGCTCCAGCCGAGGTCATCGCCGGGCGCAGCGATGTAGCCGTCCAGGCTCAGGTTCATACCGAAGGTCAATTTGCGCATGGCGTCAGTCTCCCGTGAGGGGGTATTCCTTGTACAGAGTCGAACAGACCCGGAACGCCGTCGCGTGACTAACCGTTCATATCGATCGCCGGTCAAGCGGGCCGCAGAAGTTCACTGCACCGCCGAGGCTTCGCCGTCACAAACGGGACAGCAGGTGATGGACGCTATGTGTGTGAAGTCCCGCCAGCCAGCATGGCCGGCGGGACCTTTCAAGTTAGCTCTCGCCGCACCCTGCTTGACAGAAAGAGAAACTAAGCAAGCTTATCATCCTGACGCTTCTCCACCTGCTGGTAGGCAGAGGCCCGGCGGCGGTCATCCTCCGGCTACCCTGAGTCATGACCGACCACCCAAAGACCTGGCACGACGGGCACAAAGCCACCCTCACTAGAGGGCAGCGCGCCGCAGACATCATGCGAAACGGAATGGGAAGTTGGCCATTCGTGGGCGGCTTCATCACTTTCATGCTCATCTGGGCCGCCATAAACACCTGGGCCCTGGCCACCAACTCCTGGGATCCGTACCCCTACATCCTTCTCAACCTCCTGCTCTCGATGCTGGCCGGACTCCAAGGGGCCATCCTGTTGATCGCCGCCAAAAGGCAGGATGCCATCGCCGCCGCCATGGCTCAACACGACTACGACACCAATGTAAAAGCCAAGGAAGAGATTGAGCTGCTTATGGCAATCAACAGCCAACAGTTGGAGATTCTCAAGGAGCTGAAGGAACTGGCGACCATTGAACGCCATGGCGTCATCGATCCTGCCGGCATCTGACCTGCACCCGTTGCCCGGACTAGGCCAGGCCAGTAGGCCGTCCTGGCCCCCGGCTCCTTCTCCTGGGAAGCGCTGAGGCGGTGCAGTCAGCGCTGCAAGCCACCTGTAGGGTCGGAGCATGATCCAGACTGTCGCAGCGCCAATCTTGTCGTCCTATCACTGGCTTGGCATCCCGATCGCCGTCGCCGGAGCGATTCTGCTGGCCCTGGGCACCCTCTTCCAGCACAAAGCCGTAGACGAGCAGGCGCCCGCACCGGGGCGCGGCGCCGGGAGCATGGGAGGGGGCCGGCTGCAGGCCCTCCTGGGCAAACCGGCGTGGCTCGCCGGCACAGCCATGCTGGGAGCAGCAATACTCCTGCAGCTCACAAGTCTGAGATTCTCACCCCTGATCGTTGTGCAGCCCATCGGCGCAGTCGCCCTTGTGGTCACGGCCCTGGCGACCGCCAAAATGACCCGGAGGCCGCCGGGCCGCCGAGCGCTCACATCCGTGGCCCTTTGTATTGCCGGTGTCGGGGTGTTTGTTGCAGTCGCTGCAGTTTCCGCGCGCGACGCTGCAATCACCGACCGGCAACTCATCACAATTCTGATACTGCTCGGCGCTGTCCTCGCCGCGCTCGGCACGGGTTTCGGCCTTTGGCGCCACAGCTGGAGCGCCGTCGTGTTCACCGCCGGAGCCGGGACACTCTTCGGGTTCGTCGCGGCGCTGGCTAAAACCGTCATTGCCCGACTCTTCCAGGGCGACTTCGAATGGCTATCCCTAACCTGTCTGGCAGGGCTCATCATCGCAGCCCTGTTCGGGACGTTTTTGGTCCAAAACGCCCACACCCGAGGGACACCCGAACTCGTCGTCGCGGGCCTGACAGTAATTGATCCGCTCGTCGCCGTCACCATAGGCATTACCGTCCTCGGGGAGGCTGACACAGCCCCGGCAGAAGCATTCATCGCATTCCTCCTCGCCGGCGCAACAGCCGTCGCCGGAGTCGTCCTGCTGGCCACCGTCAAAAAGGCACCGGTCAGCACTACGGCCGCATAGTCCGTAGCACAGCAGCCTCCTCCGTCCTGACCGCGACAGCGGCCCCTACGGCCGCATCCGTCTCCCCCGCAGCTCTGCCCCGACCAGTGCGCGGCAGCCAACACTAGCCACCGCTGTACTCTTCAAGTCGCCGCGCAATATGGCAACCGCGGAAGGCGTCACCGCCATGGTCGCGATTGATGTCTGCATACCTAGACAGACCTTATTCCGTGAGACGCGTCGACCCGGCCCTTTTGCGCGTGCGAAGAAGCTCTGGCGGTCGTGGCACCATGCAGGGATATTTCCGCAAAAGCGGCCGCCAGGAACATGTGTTCTTGGCGGTCATCGCAAAAGGGCTCAGGGACTACACCTTGAAGCGGAACTCCCCCACGTTCCGTCACGGAATAAACTTTGCTCCACCACGATGGACCCGAAGACGAGTTCGCGGCCGATCCAGAGCACCCGCGCACTCCCGGACCCGCTCGAGAGGACCTCATGAAGTTGCGCGCGGCACTCCGGAAGGTTCAGCGCCTGGACGGACCGGACATCACCGGCGGGTTCCTCACCCTCGTTGAAGAGGAACGTCGTCGTCGCAGGACGGCGCGGAAAATCCCCATCTCCGGGCCCGCCCGGGCACGTCGACGCCCGCCCCGCACCGGACCCGGCACCGACCCCGCACCGAAGAGAGCGCGGTCGGTGACCTGTGCTGCGCTGACAGAAAAGACACGGGCCACGACCTCGTTTTCGCCACCTCCACCCGGACGTCGCCGCCGACTGACCTGCAACCGGGAAGGATCCTGGGACGCCCTCGAATCAGACCAGGCCGGGCACAGTCCCGTGTCCCGGTTCAACGGCAAGGAGAGCGCCCATGCCGGGCGCCGGCTCTGAATCCCGGGACTCGAGCCAGGAGTCCAGCTCCTCAGCGGACACCGGACTGGACATGAAGAAGCCCTGGGCGAGGTCGCACCCATAGTCACTGAGCGCCCGGTAGGCCCGTTCGTCCTCAACGCCCTCCGCCGTCATTTCAAAGCCCAAGCTGTGGGCCAAGTCGATGGTCGAGACCACCAAAGCGGTAGCGCGGGCGTCATCCATCATCGAAAGAACAAAGGACTTGTCGAGCTTGAGCTCATCGATGGGAAGCTCCCGCAGGTAGGACAGCGAACTGTACCCCTTTCCAAAGTCGTCGACGGCGATCCTGACCCCCATCTCCCGCAGGGCCGCCAGCACAGCACAGGCACGCTCACGGTCAGCAACCAGCACGTCCTCCGTGATCTCCACGACCAGCACAGAAGGAGATAACCCCCGGGCGGCGGCCATGGCGGCAACCTGCTCTGGCAGCCGCGCGTCCATAATCGACCCCGCGGACAAATTAACCGCAACAGAAATCAACCGTCCCTGCCTCGTCCACCGAGCCGCCTGATCCAAGGCCTTGACCAGCACCACGCCCGTCAGGGCCCGCATGAGCCCGGCCTCCTCAAAGCGATTGAGGAAAGCATCGGGCTGCAATAACCCCAGGCTCGGGTGGGTCCAGCGAACGAGCGCCTCTACGCCGCGGACCTCGCCCGTCCCCAGCTCAAGCTTCGGCTGGAAATGCAGAACAAGCTGATCTTCGGTCAGGGCTGCATTTAATGCCTGCACGCTGTGGAAGTGCGTGTGACCAGAGGCGCCCACTGTCTCCATGTAGAGAGCGTGGCCGCTGCGGTTGGACTTCGCCGAGTACATGGCCATGTCCGCTTTGCGCAATAGCAAACTCAGGTCCCGGCCTTGCTCCGGAAAACACGAAATGCCGATACTGGCGTTGACCTGCACCGTGACCCCGCCCAAGTCATAAGCGCTCCCCAAAACCTCCCGAAGCTTCAGGGCCACCGCCTCCGCTTCCTTCGGCGAACAGTCGGCGACATGAACCACAAACTCATCCCCGCCCATCCGGGTCAATAGATCGGCGTCACGGAGCTTTCCGGACAATCGAGCGGCGACCTGCCTGAGGAGCTCATCCCCCACATCGTGGCCCAACCCGTCGTTGATCTCCTTGAACTTATCCAAATCCAGTAACAGGACTGCGCTGGCCCGGCGGGCGTCGGCCAGCCGTAACGGCAGATCAGCGTACAGGGCGCGCCTGTTCGGAAGACCGGTGAGCTCGTCAGTCCTGGCCTGCCGGTTGGCATCAGCCAGCCGGATCCTCTGCCGAAACACCAACGGCAACACGGCCAACGCCAACGTAAGTCCCGCCAGCACAACCGCCAGCAGCATCACGCGTTGTTGGGTGGCCAGGATTAGGACACCAAGTCCTGCAACCGTTGCTAGTGCCGGGACGGCCTGAACCGGGATATCAGGACGCCTTGCCCGGGCCGACGACTGCCCGGCATCTTCCTGAACTACCGCCCAACAACCGATCAAGGCAGTCCCCAGCGCCCACGCCGTATCCAGCGGAGTTCCCACGACATAAAGATCGTGGAGTTCCAGCAGGGCATACACGATGTCCGCCCCGGTAAACGTGAGCAATCCAGCCACCAGCAGGACCCACCCACGTCCCAACCCGCCGCCAGGGGTGGCTGCGATTCCCATGACCGTAGCGACCAACAACAGATCCAGCAGAGGATAGGCGGCGCCAACCGCTGCCGCCACCGAATGCGACCCCCCAAAAGCAGACCCAAAAACCGGCCCCAGGACCACGGTCAGAGCTGCTGCAGCCCCAAGGCCCCCCACAACACTGTCCAGGACGACCGGCCAGGTCATGTCACGCAACCGCCCCCTGACGACCACCAGCAACGCCGCGAGCATCAGGATGTAGAAGCCGACATACCCAATATCCGCGGGCGAAGGCAGGGGAACACTTCCACCGCCGGCCGACTGCACAGCATAGTAGGTGTCGCCCGCGGCCTGGCACGACACGGCAGCTGCCACCAAAGCGATGTCCGGTCTGCGGGAGCGCGCTCGTCCAGCCACAAGCCAACAGACAACCGCAGGCAGCCAAACGGTCAGGAGCGACAAGAATCCATCGACAAGGGGACTGAAAGCATCCGAATCACGGCACAAGACGCCGACCGCATACAGGACCGCGGCAGCGATCATGCCACCGGAACACACCCAGATAAAACGCCTCCACGAGTGGACTCCGGCGCCCGCCACGTCCTCTCCCGCCATCAGCCCTCACCCCAGCAACGGGCCACAGGGGCGATCCGTAGAGCAACGCCGCGCTTGGCTTTCGAAAAGTCACCAATTAGGGCAAAGACGTCGACAACATTGCAGATCATGATGCTCCTCCGCGGAAACCTTCCGCTACATACTCAGCTATCGACCTACAAACGCGCCCGGTAACGATATCCCGCCCATAAGGAAGTCCCCGAAGCTCTGGTACGGGCGTCGACCCAGCTGCAACGAACCTCAGTCGAATCCGGGAGGGATAAGGGGGTCCAAGAAAAACAATGCGTCAATCTTTCGGGGCCGGAGCCGGTTGCCTTCAGGATGCAAAGTCCGGGCGGCATCATTTCGCCTTGGCAACCGGTGGCGAAAGCGATGGCCGCTAAGAACACGTGTTCTTAGCGGCCATCGAAAATGGTCTCAGAGGATCAGGAACTACACGTTGAAGCGGAACTCCACCACGTCGCCGTCGGCCATGACGTATTCCTTGCCTTCAATGCGGACCTTGCCACGGGCCTTCGCTTCGGCCATCGAGCCGGCCTCGATGAGGTCGTCGAAGGACACAACTTCGGCCTTGATGAAGCCGCGCTGGAAATCGGAGTGGATCACGCCGGCGGCCTGCGGTGCCGTGTCGCCCTGGTGGATGGTCCAGGCCCGGGTCTCTTTGGGACCGGCGGTGAGGTAGGTCTGCAGCCCCAGCGTGTGGAAGCCGACGCGCGCCAGCTGGTCGAGGCCGGACTCGTCCTGGCCGTTCATTTCCAGCATTTCGCGGGCTTCTTCCTCGTCCAGTTCGACGAGGTCGGACTCGAGCTTGGCGTCGAGGAAGATGCAGTCGGCCGGGGCCACCATGGCGCGCAGCTCTTCCTGCTTCTCCGGACTGCCAAGGATTCCCTCATCCGCGTTGAAGACGTAGATGAACGGCTTGGCCGTGAGCAGGCCCAGCTCCTTGAGGTGTTCCATCTCGAGCTTGTCGCTCTTGATCGAGGAGAAGATGGTGTCGCCGCGTTCCAGCACAGCCTGGGCGGCCTTGACGGCGGCAAGCTCGGCGGCTTCGCGCTTTTTGATCTTTACTTCTTTTTCGATCCGGGGGACGGCCTTCTCGATGGTCTGCAGGTCCGCCAGGATCAGCTCGGTGTTGATGGTCTCCATGTCCGAGCGGGGATCAACCTTGCCGTCGACGTGGATGACGTCTGGGTCATCGAACACGCGGACGACCTGCGCGATGGCCTCGGCCTCACGGATATTCGCGAGGAACTGGTTGCCCAGGCCCTCACCTTCGGAGGCGCCCTTGACGATGCCGGCGATGTCCACGAAGGACACGGCGGCCGGGAGCAGGCGTGCGGAGCCGAAGATGGCCGCCAGCTTCTCGAGCCGCGGGTCCGGCAGGTTCACGACGCCGACGTTGGGCTCGATCGTGGCGAACGGGTAGTTCGCAGCGAGCACCTGGTTGCGGGTCAGTGCGTTGAAAAGAGTTGATTTGCCGACGTTGGGCAGTCCGACGATGCCAATAGTAAGAGCCACGAGTATTGATTCTACCGGTAAACGGGCCGGTCCCCTGCGGCGGCGGGGCGCTGTTCGCCGTCGGCGTCGCTCCTGACTGCCTCAGACCGTGAGGGCCCGTGCGTCACTGGCTAAAAGTGTCAGGGGTGCGTGCCAGAGTGAAGGCATGGACGCTTTCGCACTTATTCTCGCCCTGCTGATGTTGCTGATCGGAGCCGTCGCCGGCGCCGCCTTCACCTTCGTGGTGTTGCGGCGTCGCAGCGCCGGCCTTGAACAGGACTTCGACGGCGTCTCCGCGCGCCTTTCCGAGGTCAGCGCCCAGTTCGCCGCCGCCGACGCCGAACGCCGCCTGCTGGCGGCCCAGAACCGGGAGCTGGGCGACGCCAGAACGCAGGACGGCAGCGTGCTGCGTGCACTGGCCCCCGTAGCCGAAAAGCTCACCGCGGTTCAGCAGCAGGTCTCGCTGCTGGAGCGGGACCGGCTGGAACAGTACGGCCAGCTCGCCCAGCAGCTGCAGGAGGCGAGGCTGTCTGACGAGCAGCTGCTGCGCTCAACGCATGCGCTCGAATCCGCCCTGCGCTCCAACAGCGCGCGCGGCCAGTGGGGCGAAGTGCAGCTGCGCCGCGTGGTCGAGGCGGCCGGGATGCTCCGCCACGTGGACTTCCACGAGCAGCTTCACAGCTCCAGTTCCGGATCAGAGAACACCGTTCGGCCCGACCTCGTGGTGCAGCTCCCGGGCGACAAGCAGCTCGTGGTGGACGCCAAGGTGCCGCTGACGGCCTACCTTGAGGCGCAGGAACTCGGCGCCACCGCCGGAAGCCGGGCCGCCGGGGCGGGAACGCTGAACGGTCAGCAGGCCCTGCTGGCCACCCACGCGAAGGCCCTGAAGACCCACGTGGACGCCCTGAGCAACAAGAAGTACTGGGACATCCCCGGCAATGCCCCGGAGCTGGTGGTCTGCTTCCTGCCCGCGGAGTCGATCCTGGCCGCGGCACTCACTGCGGATCCGGCCCTGCTGGACTACGCGCTGTCCAAGAACGTCGTCCTCGCCTCGCCCGGGACGCTGCTGGCGGTCCTTAAATCGGTGGCGTTCACCTGGCGGCAGGACGTTCTGACGGACAGCGCGCGGGAGCTTTTCGAACTGGCGCAGCAGCTCTATGAGCGGATGGGAACCCTGGGCGACAACGTCTCCAAGCTTGGCTCATCGCTGAAGACCTCGGTGGACCGCTACAACTCCCTGGTCGGCACACTGGAGGCCAGGGTGCTGCCCACCGCACGGAAGCTCAACGCCCTGGACGGCGCGGGCCTGGCGACTCCGGTCACCGTCGAGGTGACACCGCGCTCGGTGGCGGCACCGGAACTCCAGCAGGAAATTGGCGTACGGGACGTCGTCGGCGCCCGGGCCGACGACGTCGAGCGGCGCAACGACGCCGGCACCTCGCAAGAGTCAGCCGCGTAGGACTACTCTCCGGGCCAGGACTGTTCCGGGCGAGGACTGTGCCCCGGGCTAGGACTCTTTGGCGGCGCGGGTGCCGCGGCCGCCAAGGGCGCGGGTGACGTCCCCGGCCTGCTTCAGCGTGGCCCGGAGTTCCTTTGGCAGCGAGAACAGCAGGTCCTCCTCCGCTGTGACGACTTCCTCGACGGAACCGTAGCCGTAGTCGGCCAGGAGCCGCAGTACGTCCTTCACCAGGACCTCGGGCACGGACGCCCCCGAGGTCACGCCTACCGTGGCCACGCCCTCGAACCAGGACTCGTCCACCTCGTTGGCGAAATCCACCCGGTAGGAGGCCTTCGCCCCGTATTCAAGTGCCACTTCCACGAGGCGCACGGAGTTCGAGGAGTTGGCCGAGCCAACCACAATCACGAGGTCGGCCTGGGGCGAGATCTTCTTGATGGCCACCTGGCGGTTGGTGGTGGCGTAGCAGATGTCGTCGCTGGGCGGATCCTGCAGCGTGGGGAACCGCTCTTTCAGGAGCCGCACGGTCTCCATGGTTTCGTCCACGCTCAGGGTGGTCTGCGAGAGCCAGATAACCTTTTCCGGGTCGCGGACCGTCACCTTGTCCACCTCGTGCGGGCCGTTGATGATCTGGATGTGCTCGGGGGCCTCGCCGGCGGTGCCTTCGACTTCCTCGTGGCCGTCATGGCCGATCAGCAGGATGTCGAAATCGTCCTTTGCGAAGCGGACAGCCTCTTTGTGCACCTTGGTCACCAGCGGGCAGGTGGCATCGATGGTGCGCAGGCCCCGGTCCTCCGCAGACTGCACAACAGCCGGCGAGACACCGTGCGCCGAGAAGATCACCAGGGCGCCTTCAGGAACCTCGTCGGTTTCGTCAACGAAGATGGCACCCTTTTCCTCGAGGGAGCTGACAACGTGGACGTTGTGCACGATCTGCTTGCGGACGTAGACGGGAGGACCGTAGTGCTCAAGCGCTTTTTCCACCGCAATCACGGCACGGTCGACGCCGGCGCAGTAGCCGCGCGGGGCCGCCAACAGTACCTTCTTCGGTCCGGTCACGGGTGCCGCCGCCAGCACTTCCTCCGGCGAACGCCGCCGGCGCGGAACGGAGGGCATCGGAATGGATACAGCGGTGGAGGTCATGCCCCAATGCTACCGGTGTTCGCTACGGCAGGTTATTTGACGCCGGCCGGCGGCCGCCGACAACACGGAGCACGATGCCGGTGGCCAGCAGCACGCCGCCCGCCAGCAGCGCCGCCACAATCCACTGCCCGAAGCTGGCCATGGCCGCCGCCACGAATTCACGTTTGAAGATCCCCGCCACGTCGTTGCCGCTCCCGACGCCCTGGACCATCGTTCCTGCCGCGTCCGAGCCAAATTTCCAGACACCGGCAAGGACCAAGGCCCCCAGACCGGTCCCGGCAAGGACCGTCCACTTCCGCCGCGCCGCGACGAACGCCAGGAGGAACGCAATGGCCGAGCCCACAGCCACGGCGGTGCCCATCGGCGCATAGGCCGAGACCCGTTCGATGAGCTGGCGCTGGTCGGACTGGCCGATGCTGATGCGCACCTGCTCCGGCGCCTTAATCGGAACGGGAGAGGCCTCCGAGACGCGCTTGACCACCAACCCGACCAGCGGGGCGACGTCCAGTGTCAGGGAGGTGGTGCCGGCCACTTCCGGCGGAAGCGTGCGGGGATCGGCGAAGCTTAGCCGGTGACTCCTGCGCAGGGTCTCTGCCCAGGCCTCCGAGTATCCGGGCATGGAGGTCAGTGACTGCGCGGCGTCCGCCAGGATCGGTTTGACCACGGCCTCGAGGGGGGCGGGCAGCTGCTGGCCGCCGAAGGCCATCCCATTCACGGCGGCCGTGGCCAGCCTCTTCTGGAACGCGGGGTCCTTGCCGAGCGGTGCGGTGAGGCCGACGAAACCCTCCTCCTGGACAATGTTCCGGTCCACCCACATGGCCGGGACGGCAACAGCCGCCATGGCGAGGCCGATCAGCACTGCAATGGCCGAGACAAAAGTGCGCACGAAAGTCTCCTAGGAGGTTGGGAGTAGAGCCATCCTACGGTGGCGTCGCCGCGAACCCGAATGCAGGGCACCGTAAAGCGGGGCACCGTAAAGCAGCAGCCCAAAACGTCCGGCCCTACTGGTAGAGCTATGGATAGAGTTGAAGCAGCTCCCCTCTTTACCAAAGGACCATGCATGCACCAGCACCTGCACCAGGCACTTTTCGCCGGCGGCCACCGGCATGTCTGAAGACACCGCCGCGGCCACCACCCTGCCGGCGACTGCGGCAGACACCAGCCCGGACAACCCGTGGCCGCTGCAGCTGCTCTCACAAAAACTGAAGATGCACATCGACCGGGCGCCCTCGGCCTGGGTCGAGGGCCAAGTCATCGAACTCAACCGGCGCGGCACCAACGCCTACCTCACGCTGCGGGACATCGACGCGGAGATCTCCCTCCCTGCCTCGGTCTGGACCAACGTCCTGGACCGCCAGCCCACGCCGCTGGAGCGCGGTTCCCGGGTGGTGGCGCTGCTCAAAGCCGAGTTTTGGCTGAAGACGGGCCGGCTGAACATGTCGGTCAAGGACATCCGGCCGGTAGGACTCGGCGATCTGCTGGCCAGGATCGAACGTCTTCGCCAGGCCCTCGCGGCGGAGGGGCTGTTCGCCGACTCCCGCAAAAAGCGGCTGCCCCTGCTCCCCCACCGGATCGGCCTGATCACCGGCCGCGACTCGGATGCTAAAAAAGACGTGCTCCGCAACGCGGCGCTGCGCTGGCCCGCCGTCGAATTCGAAATCCGCGAGGTGGCCGTCCAGGGCAACACCGCGGTGGCCCAGGTCATCGGCGCGCTGCAGGAGCTGGACGCCCACCCGGAGGTCGACGTCATCGTCATCGCCCGCGGCGGCGGCGCCCTGGAGGACCTGCTCCCCTTCAGCAGCGAGGAACTCATCCGGGCCGTGGCCGCCGCGGCCACGCCGATCGTCAGTGCGATCGGCCATGAGGCGGACCGTCCCATCCTTGATGACGTCGCCGACCTGCGCGCCTCGACGCCCACCGATGCGGCGAAACGGATTGTGCCCGACGTCGTGGAGGAACTGGCGCGGGTCCGGCAGGCCCGGGAGCAACTGCGCCGCGGCGTCACCCGCCTGGTCGAGCGGGAGACGGACCGGCTGGCCTCGCTTCGCTCCCGACCGGCGCTGGCAGCCCCGGAGGGCATGGTCACCGCCCGGCACGACGACGTCGAACGGCTCAAGGGCCGCTCCCATGCGGCCATCAACACCGCCGTCGTGCGGGCCGCCGACCAGCTGGTCCACCTTAAGGCCCAGGTGCGCGCCCTCTCGCCGCAGAAAACGCTGGACCGCGGCTACGCCGTCGTCCAGCTCGACGATGGCAGCACCGCCCCGGGAACCCGCCACGAAGTGGTGCGACACCCGGACCAAGCACCCGCCGGCACTCCCCTGGCCGTGCGGGTGGCCGGCGGCAGGTTTAAGGCCCAGTCCACCGGCGGCCAGGAGCCCGCCGAGGACTGACCGGCCCATTTCCAAGAACCCAGGCAATCCAGACTTCCCGGACCCCGCGACGGGACCCCGACACGCGGCAGGCACCGGACCCACGCAAGGAGCATCAGCATGGCAGCAGAAAACGCAGCAACCCCGACCCCGAACACCGACATCGACGGCCTCAGCTACGAGGAGGCCCGCGAACAACTCGTGGGCGTGGTGGGCAGGCTGGAGGCCGGCGGCGCCAGTCTTGAGGAATCCCTCGCACTGTGGGAGCGCGGGGAGGCCCTCGCGAAGCGGTGCGAGCAGTGGCTCGAGGGCGCCCGCAAGCGTCTCGCCGCGGCCCGGGACCAGGCCGGCCAGGAAAGCTGACCTACGGCCGGCCGGCTAGGAGCGCCGCACCAGCTCGCGCTCCATGTCGACGTCGATCTCCGGGACCGGCCACTCGAGCGCCAGTCCTTCCAGCGCGTCCAGCAGCAGCTGCTGTACAGCGATCCGGGCATACCACTTCTTGTTGGCAGGGACCACGTGCCAGGGCGCAAGCTCGGAGCTGGTCCGCTCAAAGGCGGCCTGGTAGGCGTCCATGTAGTCGTCCCAGAAGGCCCGTTCCTTGAGGTCGTTGCCGCTGTACTTCCACATTTTCGAGGGGTCTTCCAGCCGTGCGAGCAGCCGTTCCTGCTGCTCGTCGCGGCTGATGTGCAACATGACCTTGACGATCTTCGTCCCGGCGGCCGTCTGCCGGGCCTCGAACTCGTTGATGGCCCGGTAGCGGCGCTCCAGTTCCTCTGCGTCCGCCCAGCGGTGCACCCGGTGGATCAGGACGTCCTCATAGTGGGAACGGTCGAACACGCCCACCATGCCGGCCGCTGGTACTTCCTTCTCGATCCGCCAGAGGAAGTCGTAGGACTGTTCCTCCGGGGTGGGCGCCTTGAACGACTTGAGCTGCACACCCTGCGGATTCATCTGGCCCATGACGTGGTTGACGATGCCGCCCTTGCCGGCGGTGTCCATGGCCTGCAGGACCAGCAGGACGCGCTTCTTTCCGCCGGTCCTGGACTCCGCAAAGAGCTGCTCCTGCAGCTGCGTGAGCTTGCCGTCGAGCTCGCTAAGCAGGGTCTCTCCGGCGGCTTTGTCCCCGGCGTAGCCCGGTGTGGAACCCGGGTCAAGGTCGCGGAGGCTGAACTTCTTGCCTGCCCTCAGGGTCTCGGAGGGATGTTTGTCGAAGTCCACGACATCTGCCATCAAAGCCTCTTTCCGGTTCGGGCAGCCCGCCGGCCGGACGTTCGGCGAGCGGCGCTGCTGTCCCGAATCCTAGTTGCCCTGGTACCGGCTCAGGAAGTCCGCCATGCGGTTGATCGCTTCCTCGAGGTCCTTGACGTTCGGCAGGGTCACCATTCGGAAGTGGTCCGGCCGGACCCAATTGAAGGCGCGGCCGTGGGAGACGAGGATCTTCTGCTGGCGCAGCAGGTCCAGGACGAACTTCTCGTCGTCGCGGATGTGGTAGACCTCGGGGTCCAGGCGCGGGAACAGGTACATCGCCCCGCGGGCCTGCTGCGTGCTGACGCCCGGGATGGCGTTGAGCATGTCGTAGGCCTTGTTCCGCTGCTCCAGCAGACGGCCGCCGGGCAGGATCAGGTCGTTGATGCTCTGGTATCCGCCGAGTGCCGTCTGGATCGCATGCTGCGCCGGCACGTTAGCGCACAGCCGCATGTTGGCGAGCAGGTTGATGCCTTCAAGGTAGTCCGCAGCGTCCTTCTTCGGACCCGAGATGGCCATCCAGCCGGCCCGGTAGCCGCAGACGCGGTAGGCCTTGGACAGCCCGCTGAAGGTCAGGCAGAGCACGTCGTCGCCGGTGAGGCTGGCCATGTTCACGTGGACGGCGTCCTCGTAGAGGATCTTCTCGTAGATCTCGTCGGCGAACAGCACGAGGCCGTGCTTTTCGGCCAGGGCCACGATCTTCTTGAGCGTTTCCTCCGGGTAGACAGCGCCGGTGGGGTTGTTGGGGTTGATCACCACGATGCCCTTGGTGCGCGGCGTGATCTTCGCTTCGAGGTCGTCCAGGTCCGGCTGCCAGCCGGATTCCTCGTCGCAGAGGTAATGCACAGGCTTCCCGCTGGCCAGGGCCACCGACGCCGTCCAGAGCGGATAGTCCGGGGTGGGAATGAGGACCTCGTCGCCGTCGTCCAGCAGGGCCATCAGCGACATGGTGATGAGCTCGCTGACTCCGTTGCCCAGGTAGATGTCGTCGACGTGGATGTTCTGGATGCCGCGGGTCTGGTAGTACTGCGAGACGGCGGTGCGGGCGGAGAAAATGCCTCGGGAATCGCTGTAGCCCTGGGCGTGCGGCAGGTGGCGGATCATGTCCACCAGGATCGCGTCCGGCGCTTCAAACCCGAACGGGGCCGGGTTTCCGATGTTCAGTTTGAGGATGCGGTGACCCTCTGCCTCCATCTGCTGGGCGGCCTGAAGAATCGGTCCACGGATGTCGTAGAGGACATTATGAAGCTTGGTGGACTGCTTGAATTCTGCCATTCATCAAATATGCCATATGGCGGATGTACTTCCCCTGAGACTTGTCTCACAGCGGAAGTCCGCGTCACACGGGCTCCCCGGGGCCGCCTGGCACCGAGCGGCGCAACGACGGCGGCGTAGCGACGGCGGCCGCCGGGTCCGGGGGTTCCGGATCCGGCGGCCGCCGTCGAACGCTCAAAAGCTCCGGTCTACTTGACCAGGCCCTTGTCCTTGAGCCACGCTGCCGCGGCGTCCTTCGGGTTCTGCTTCTCGCTGCCGCCGACCGCCCGGTTGAGGTTGATCAGGTCCTCAGTGGTGAGCAGCTTGGAGACGGCGTTGAGCGCCTCCTTCGCCTTGTCGGTCATCTTGGCCTTGTTGTACAGCGGCAGGACCTGCTGGGCGATGAAGTTGTTCTTCGGGTCCTCCAGCACCACCAGGTCGTTGTCCGCGATGGCCGGGGTGGTGGTGTAGATGTCGGCCACCTGGACCTGGTCCGAAAGCAGGGCCTTGACCGTGACGGGGCCGCCGCCGTCGCTGAAGGGTTCCAGCTTCTTGGGCTCGCAGTTGTAGTTCTTCTTCAGGCCGGGCAGCCCGTAGGCGCGCTCGGCGAACGTTGCGGGGGCGCCGACCACGATCTCGTTGCAGACCTTGGCCAGGTCCTCGATGGACTTCAGCTTGTACTTCTCGGCGGTGGCCTTGGTGACCACCATGGCATCCTTGTCCTCGGCCTTGGCGGCGTCCAGCACGGCCAGGCCGTCGGGAAGCTTGCCCGGCAGTGCCTTGGCAATGTCGTCGGCGGAGATCTCGGTGGCGTCCTTGTTGACGTGCAGCAGCAGGTTTCCGCTGTAGTCCGGGATCACGTCCACGGAGCCGTCCTGCACGGCCTTGAAGTAGACCTCGCGGGAACCGATGTTCGGCTTGGTGGTGGCGGTGACGCCGGCGGCGTTGAGTGCCCCGGCGTAGAGCTCCGCGATGATCTGGCTCTCGGTGAAGTCGGCCGAACCGATCACGAGGGCGCCGCCGGCTCCCCCGGAGGAACCGCCGCTCGCGGGTGCCGAGGACAGCGGGTTGGACGAGCCTCCGCAGGCGGACAGGGCCAGGGCCAGGCCGACGCCGGCGGCGAGGCCGCCGAATGCGCGCCTGCCGAGGGCTCGTTGGCGGTTTTCTTTCATGACGTACCTCCTTGGACAACAGTCTCCGCCGGTGCGGGGTCTGTGAGATCAACCGCGGCCTGCTGGCTCCGGTTTGGCTTGTTGGCGGCCCCACGGGACAGGAAGAGCCGCTGGAATAGGACGAGGACAAGGTCGACGGCGATGGCGAGTCCCGCGATGAGCAGCGAGCCGCCGAGCATCTGCGGGAAGTCGGAGAGCACCAGGCCGTCGAAGAGGTAGCGGCCCAGGCCGCCCAGGTTGATGTACGCGACCACCGAGACCGTGGCGATCACCTGGAGGACACCGGTGCGGAACCCGCCGAACATCACCGGAAGCGCGTTGGGGAACTCGGCCCGGAAGAGCACCTGGAGTTCGGTCATGCCCATGGCCCGGGCGGCGTCCACGACGTTCCGGTCCACGCTGGAGATTCCCGCGTAGGTCCCGGCCAGCAACGGCGGCACGGTCAGGATCACCAGCGCCCAGACCGGAGGCATCAGCCCGATCCCGGCCAGCAGGACGAAGAGCGTCAGCAGGCCCAGGGTCGGCAGGGCGCGCAGGGCCCCGGCGAGGGCCACCACGGCCACCCGGCCGCGGCCGGTGTGGCCGACGTAGAGGCCGATCGGGACGGCGATGGCGGTCGCAATCAGCATCACGAGGCCGGTGTACTGCAGGTGCTCGGCCAGGCGAACCGGAATGCCGGTGCTGCCGGACCAGTTGTCCGGGTCGGCGAGCCACGCGGCGGTGTCGGTGATGACGTTGCTCATGCGGACGCCCCAGCCGTGGAATCGGACAGCCGCCGGGCCGCGGCCGGCTCCCCGGGCTTCCCGGTTTTCCCGGCGCCTGCCCGGGTCCACGGGGTCAGGAGGCGTTCGAGCAGGACCAAAACGGAGTCCATCAGCAATGCCAGCACCAGGATCGCAATGATGCCCACCATCACCTCGGTGACGAAGTCGCGCTGCAGCCCGGAGGTGAAGAGCATGCCCAGGTTGCCGATGCCCAGCAGGGCGGCGACGCTGACCAGGGAGATGTTGCTGACCGAGACCACGCGGAGCCCGGCGAACAGCACCGGCAGGGACAGCGGCAGGTCGATCTGCAGGAACCGTGCCAGGGGTTTGAAGCCCATGGCGACGGCGGCCTGCTGCAGGTCCTCGTCCACGGAGTCAAACGCGTCCAGGGCGGCCCGGACCAGGAGCGCGACGGCGTAGATGGTCAGGGCCACCACGACGTTGACCGGGTCAAGGATCCTGGTCCCCAGCACGGTCGGCAGGATGATGAAGAGAGCCAGCGACGGGATGGTGTAAAGCAGCGAGGACGCGGTCAGGACCACGGTGCGCAGGGTCCGGTTCTGCCTGGCAAGCTGGGCCAGCGGGATCGAAATCAGCAGGCCGAAGAGCATCGGCAGGATCGCCAGGACGAGGTGCTGGCCGGCGAGGCTGAAGACCTGCCCGCTGTTGGCCAGGAACCATTGCATCAGCGCACGCCCTGCCGGACCCGGCGGTCCGCTTCGATCACGGCGAGCACTTCTTCCGCCGTGATCACACCGGCCACCCGGCCGTCGGCGTCGACAGCGACGCCGAGTCCGGACGGCGAGGACAGGGCCGCGTCCAGCGCGCGGCGCAGGGTCTCGCCCTTGTGGAAGAGGGAACCGCCCGGGACGGTCGCCGCTCCGGCGCCCGGCGCGCTCCAGCCCAGCGGCCGGTTGTCGGCGTCGACCACGAGCTGCCACTCGCCCGCTCCGGGGCCGCCGTCACTGCCGAGGGCGTCGGCGCGGACGGTGTCGACCGGGTGGATCGTGACGCCGTCGGAGGGGCTGAAGGCGAGGTGCCGGAAGCCTCGGTCGCGGCCCACGAAGGACGCGACGAAGTCGTTCGCCGGGGCCCGCAGGATCTCTTCCGGCGTCGCGTACTGCGCCAGCTTGCCGCCGCCGGCGAAGACGGCCACCTTGTCCCCGAGCACCGTGGCCTCGTCGATGTCGTGGGTGACGAACACGATGGTTTTGGCCAGGTCGCGCTGCAGGCGGAGCAGTTCCTTTTGCAGTTCATCGCGCACCACGGGATCCACCGCGCTGAAAGGTTCGTCCATGAGCAGCACGGGCGGATCTGCGGCGAGGGCACGGGCCACTCCCACGCGCTGTTGCTGGCCGCCCGAAAGCTGTGAGGGGTAGCGGCGGCCGAGGCCGGAGGCGAGGCCGACGACGTCGAGCAGCTCCGCCGCGCGCTTGCGGGATGCCGCCTTGGACACGCCGTTGAGCCGCGGGACGGTGGCGATGTTGTCCAGCACGGACCGGTGCGGCATCAGCCCGGAGGACTGCATGACGTAGCCCATGGAACGGCGCAGCTGCGCGGCGGGCACGGAGGTGACGTCCTGCCCGTTGACGGTGATGGTGCCCGAGGTCGGCTCGACCATGCGGTTGATCATCCGCAGCGAGGTGGTCTTGCCGCAGCCCGAGGGGCCGACGAAGACCGTGATGGCGCCCTTGTCGATAGACATGCTCAGATCGTCGACGGCGGCCTGGCCGCCCTGGTACTGCTTGGTGACGCTCTGGAACTCGATCATGGCCTCTGCCATTCCGGGCTTACCTAACTGTTGGCGGCAACATGGGACGGTCCAGCCAACTGATCATATGCATGCTGATTTTTGGCTGTAAAGCGGGTATGACCCAGCGTAGCTGCCACCGCCGGCGATGTCGGAGCACAGAATCAAAGAAACGGGCCCGATAACGTCGGCGGCGCCGGGGCTACCGTTGGCATTCGGCGCCGGGCGGGATTTGGATGGGCGCGGGTTCAGGCCCGGTCCCGGACCCCGCGCTGGTCCGGGACCGGCACTGTGTCACGTCGCCCGGCCGCTGCCCTTACCGTGGCCTTTTCCGTTGTCTTTTCCCCTGCGGGGATGGTCGTGGCTGAGCCGCTCGGCCGCCCGCTGGCTCCGGCTGGCCACCACCACCTTCTGATGCCACTCCCGCTGGTACGCCCGTCGGGCGGCGGCGTCGTGGCGCCGGGCCAGGGCCGCCACTTCGCGCTGCATCTTGAGGTAGCTTGCCCAGCGGCGCTCGTCCAGGGCGCCCTCCGCGAGCGCGGCCTGCACGGCGCAGCCGGGTTCGCGGCCGTGCGCGCAGTCGGTGAACCGGCACCGGGTGAAGACCTCCTCGAGATCGCCGAACATCTCGTCCATGCCGTCCCCGGCATCGAACAGGCCAAAGCCGCGCACCCCGGGCGTGTCCATCAACACCGAGCCGCCGGGCAGTGGCACCAGCTCCCGGGACGTCGTGGTGTGCCGGCCCTTGCCGTCACCGGCCCGGACCGCACCCGTTTCCTGCGCCTCGAACCCGACGAGGGCATTGATCAGGGTGGACTTCCCGGCGCCCGAGGGGCCCAGCAGCACGATGGTCCCGCCGGTCGGCAGATGAGCCAGCAAGTCATCGAGTCAATCGCCCTGCTCGGCGGAGGTGGTGACCACGTCGACGCCGGCGGCCTGCAGCATGACCTGCCCGACGACGTCGTCCGCCACCTCAGCGAGGTCTGCCTTGGTGATCACCACCAGCGGGGTGGCGCCGGAATCCCAGGCCGCGACGAGTGTCCGTTCGAGCCTGTTGTGCGTGAGCGGACGGTCCACCGGCACCACGACGCCGACGATGTCCATGTTGGCGCCGAGCACCTGCGCTTCGGAGGATGCCTCGAAGGCGCGCTTGCGGCTCAGCTCTGAGCGGCGCGGCAGCACGCCCACGATGGCTGGTTCGCCCACCGGGTTGCTGCCGAGCCAGACCCAGTCGCCGGTGGCCGGGATGGGCCCGGTCCGCGGGTAGGGCAGCTGTGCCTGGCCGGCATGGTCCGCGACCAGCACGAGGTTGCGGTCCACCCGGACCACCCGCCCGGCTCTGGTGCCGCCGGGGACGGGATTGGCGGCGAAAAGTTCCGTGACGGCCTCGGTGAAACCGAAACGGGCCGGCCCCTGGAGGCCGGAGTGGTGACTGAACTGAAGATTCAATGGAAACCCTTTGATGGGCCCGGCTGCGCATTGCCCGCCGGTCTGGAGAGACCGGTCAGCTGTAAGGGCTAGGAGGTGTGGACTGCCGGGGCAGGAATAATGATGGGGCTTTGGGGTGTGCGCTGCGCGCGCAGTTCCGTTGCTTTCATTGCTTCCACCTCCCCGGCTATCTGGCCCACAGCTGGGCTCATCGGGCGGCCTTCCCGGCCGCGGTTTCTCTAGGGTAACCGGCCGCGCCGCGGCTGGCTAGGGATTTCTCAGGCGAGCTTCCCGTCCAGCGGTCGCTCGCGGTACAGCCGGAGCGCGGCATCGACCAGTGAGACCCGGTTCAGGCCCGCCACCTCGGCCAGCGGGATCCAGGCCGCGTGCGTGGTGCTGCCGCCTACCTCATGCCGCAGTTCCCCGCCGGTGATGCTCGCTTCATAGACCAGCCGCAGGGACTGGAAGTCGCGGTGGCCGCCGTCGAGCCGGCTCTCGGCGGGCCAATGCCCGACGTCGATCCCCAGCATGGCGCCGATCTCAGCGTGGTAGCCGGTCTCCTCGTAGATCTCCCGGCGGCACCCGTCCACGGGGTGCTCGGCGAGATCCAGACCGCCACCCGGCAGGGTCCAGCCCTCCTTGCCGCCCTGCTTCCAGTACGCGAGCAGGAGGCAGTCATCCCGGAGGATCAGTCCGTAGGCAGCCGGGCGGGTATCGAATGGCAGGGTCATTGCTCCAGCGTAACGGCGCAGCGCGGGCCCTGCCGGATCTCCGGGTTCGGCCCTAAAGTTTGAGTGTGACCAACCTCGAAGTCCTTCCGCCCGAAGAAGTCTGCCCCGCCGCCCACAGCGTGGAGGGGACCGCCAGCGGCCCGTGCCTGCAGTTGTGGCCGGCCAGGGAGGTTCCGCTGGGCGGCGTGCGCGCCATGAACGTCTCGCGGACCTTGCCGCAGCGCGGGCTGCCGACGGTAGGCGCGTGGTGCTTCCTGGACAGCTTCGGACCGGACCGGGTGGCCATGTCCGTGCTGCCGCACCCGCACACGGGGTTGCAGACTGTCACCTGGCCGCTGGCCGGCAACATCCGGCACCGGGACAGCGTGGGCAGTGACGTGATCGTCCGCCCGGGCGAACTGAACATCATGACGGCGGGCCGCGGCGTTTCTCACTCCGAATTCGCGGTGCTCCCCGTGAACGGGGTTCCGGGCGGGCCGACACCGGAACTGCCCGTGCAGCGCGGGCTGCAGTTGTGGGTCGCGCTGCCGGACTCCGAACGGCACCGCGCACCGGCCTTCGAGCAGCACCGCGAGCTGCCCGTGGTCCGCGGCGACGGCTTCAGTGCAACCGTCATGGTGGGGACCCTGGCGGGCACCACCTCGCCGGCCACTGTGTACTCCCCGATCGTTGGCGCCGACATCAGCTGCACCGGAAGCATCAGCCTGCCGCTGCGGCCGGAGTTCGAGCACGCCGTGCTGGTGCTCGACGGCGCCCTGGCCCTGGACGGCCAGGAGGTGCGGCCGGGCCCGCTGGGCTACCTCGGCTCCGGGCGCAGCCGCCTGGACCTGGACGCTGCTCCGGGTACCCGTTTCCTGTTGCTGGGCGGCGAGCCGTTCGAGGAGGAGCTGCTGATGTGGTGGAACTTCGTCGGCCGCAGCCACGAAGAGGTGGAGCAGTCACGGCTGGACTGGGAAGCCCAGGCCGGGCTCTCCGACGACGACGCGTCGCGGGCACGGTTCGGGCTGGTGCGCGGACATGGTCCCGACGCCGGATCCGAAGCCGGCCGCATCCCGGCGCCGCCGTTGCCGGGGGTGCCGCTGCGGCCGCGACGCCGGCAGTGACTCCGTCCTAGGTTCCCGCCGCTGCGGCTGCCGCTAGCCCTGCTCGGCGACGAGCTGGAGCACCCCAAACACGGGTTCCTGCTGCAGCACCCGGACGTCGGTGATCCCGGCCGCGGCCAGGGCAGCGCGGAACGATTCCTGCAGCCGCGGCACGTTCATGCCGAGCCCGCTGCCCAGGATGACCGGGCCCTCGATGCCGAGCTGCCTCACGGTCTGCTCGGCCATGGCGGCGAGGTCGCGGCCGGCCTGGTCTATCAGCTCCCGGCTCGGCTCATGGCCGGCGTCCGCCGCCTCCACGACGAGCCGGGCGCGCTGGGCCCAGAAGCGGCGTCCGGTCTCGGGTGAGTGGAACAACGCAATGAGCTTGTTCGGGTGGCCCACCCCGCAGGAATCCAGCAGGGCCCTGGTAAGTTCATCCGGTTCCAGCCCCTGGTTCATCCGGCGCAGGCTGTGCCGCACGGCCTCGCGACCCAGCCAGTAGCCGCTGCCTTCGTCGCCGAGCAGATAGCCCCAGCCGCCGGCCCGGGCTTCCTGTCCGCGGCTGTTCTTGCCCCACGCGGCCGAGCCGGTTCCGGCGATCACGGCGACGCCGGTGCTGGCCCCCCCGGCTGCCAGCAGGAGCCGTGAGTCGTGCACGACGGTGATCTTGGCGCCGGGCACGTGCGGGGCGATCAGCGCGGCGAGGGCCGCGGCGTCGTCGTCGGTGTCGATGCCGCCGGCTCCGGCGTAGACCTGGGCGACGTCACCGCCGCCAATGCGGGCGAAGAGCTCCGCAAGGTTCCGGGCGGCTTCCCCGGGAGTGACGTTCTGGACGTTCGCGCTGCCCACGGACTCGTCGGCCACGGGCGTGCCGGCCTCGAACCGGACCCCGCGGGTCTTGGTGCCGCCGATGTCGAGTCCGATCACGGCGCCGGATGTAGTGGCATGCGCGGCGGCGGAAACGGCGTCCGGCGGGGTGGGGATGTCAGAATGAGTCACCGGAACAGCCTACTGAATCACCGACAGGAGCGAGCAATGTCCCGCGATATCTTCGGTACCCGCATTATCGCCGCGCCGATGGCCGGCGGGACTTCAACTCCGGCCTTCGTCACGGCCGTGCACGAGGCCGGCGGTCTGGGCTTCCTGGCCGCGGGCTATAAGAGCGTTGCTGCCATGCTGGCGGACATCCGCGCCGTCCGCGAGTCCGGTGCGCGGTTCGGCATGAATGTCTTCGTCCCGGACCCGGCCCAGCTGGCGCCCTCCGCGCCCACCGTGGCCGAGCTCGAGGCATACCGGCTGCAGCTGCGCGCAGACGCCCTGCGCTACGGTGTGGAGCTCCCGACTTTGCGGCTCGATGACGACGACGCGTGGCAGGCCAAAGTCGAGGCCCTGCTGGCGGATCCGGTGGAGCTGGTCAGTTTCACCTTCGGCCTCCCCGGCGCGGACGTAGTCCACGCCCTGCAGCGGGCGGGGTCGGCGGTACTGGCCACGGTCACCACCGCGGCCGAGGCCCGGCAGGCGGCCGAACAGGGCGTGGATGCCCTGGTGGTGCAGCATGCGTGCGCCGGGGGCCACAGCGCGGCGTTCCTGCCCGTGTCAGGCGATCCGGGTTCCGCCGCGCCGGCCACGACGGCGGAGCTGATTGCGGCGGTGCGCTCCGCCGTCGCGCTCCCCCTCGTCGCGGCCGGCGGGATCATGGACGCCGCCGGCGTGGACCGGGTGCTGGCCGCGGGCGCACAGGCAGCCCAGCTGGGCACGGCCTTGCTGCGCACGGAGGAGAGCGGCGCCCGGCAGTTGCACAAGGACGCCCTGGCCAGCCCGCACTTCACCCGGACGGCCCTGACCAGGGCTTTCACCGGACGGCCGGCCCGGGCGCTGGTCAACGAGTTCGTCCGGGACCACCCGGACGCGCCGGAGGCCTACCCGGCGGTGCACCACCTCACTGCCCCGCTGCGCGCGGCCGCCGCCGCCGTCGGGGATGCGGAGCGGCTGAACCTCTGGGCCGGAACCGGCTGGCAGCAGGCGCGCGCCGCCTCCGTCGCGGAGGTCTTGCCGGGCCTGTTGGGCTGAGCGGCGCGGGCGGGCCTGCCCGCTCGCGGCGTCGCTGCGGACTCGCCGTGTGGAGACGTCGAGCCCGGACGGAACCCGCGAGCGAAGAACGGCGACGACGGTGCGTGCGCGGGTTCCGTCCGGCTCAGGTGCCCGAGCGTCCGCGGACAAAGCCGGCCAGGAGCGCCGGGCCCTCGCTAAGCACCAGCTCGCGGAACAGCCGCACCGGGTCCGGCTCGGCGTCCGCTCCCCCGCGCCGTTCCCGCCAGGCCAGGCCGATCTCCCGGAACGCAAGGCCGGAGTCGAGCGCCAGTTCCACCCAGCCCAGGTCGCCGGACTGCCCCGGGGTGTGGCGTCCGGGGGCCAGTCCGCCGGGCGGCAGGATGCTTACACCCAGCCCCGCCGAGACGAGCCCCCTGGCCGTGTGGGAGTCCTGGCTTTCGAAGGCGATGCGGGGCCTGAATCCGGCTTCCCGGAACAGTGCGTCCGTCAGCGAGCGCATGCCGTAGCCGGGGCCCATCGCCACGAACGGGTCCTGACGGATCTCCGCGAGGCGGGCACGACGACGCCGGGCGAGCGGGTGCCGGTGGTGGACCACCAGCCGCAGCGGTTCCCGGTACAGGGCAGCCGAGGAGATCAGCCGGCTCGGCGCCGCGATCGGGGCGGTGAGTGCCAGGTCCGCGTCCCCGGCGGCCAGTTCGGCCAGGCAGCCGTCCCGCGCACCCTGGCTGAGGTCGAAAGCCGGCTGCGGATGCCGGCTGCGGAAGGCACTGATCAGCAGCGGCAGCATCGCCTCGCCGAAGGTGTGCTGGAACGACACCGCGATCCGGCCGCGCACCACCTCCGACTCGTGGCGGACCAGGTCCAGCCCGGTCTGGAATTCGCCCAGTGCGGCCTCAATGTGCGGGAGGAGCGCCTTGGCCGCGGGGGTCAGCCGCACGCCGCGTCCGTCCCGGATCAGCAGTTCCGTCCCGATGATGCCGCTGGCCCGCGCAATCCCACGGCTCACCGTCGACTGGGGCAGTCCCAGCACCTCGGCCGTGGCGGTGATGTGCTGGGTCCGCCCCAGCTCGGCCAGCAGGGGCAGCAGCGGCAACAGCTGGACGAGCTGCTTGTGCTCAACGTCCATGGCCAACCCTCTCAATCGTTCCGCATTTGCCATGCATTCTATGAGAAACATGCATTGGAAGCATGTCTTTCCGGGACCTATTCTGGGGACATGCCCCGCCTCCCCCTCCGCAATCCCGCAACCGAGCCCGGTACCCCAGCTGATGCGGGTACCGCAGCTGATGCGGGCACCGCGGCGGACGGCAGCCCCGCAGCCGGCGGCCGGGTTACCGCGTGGGCGGGCCATCCCAAAGGCTCGGCGGCTTACCGCCGGATCCTCGCCGGCCTGGCCTTCGCCGGCGTCGCGACCTTCGCCCAGCTCTATTCAACCCAGGCCGTGCTGCCGATCATCGCCGCCGATTTGCAGGTGACGGCCGCCGAGGCGGCCCTGACCATCTCCCTGGCCACCGTTGGCCTGGCCGCGACGGTCCTGCCGTGGTCCTTTTTGGCCGACCGGATCGGCCGGGTGCGTGCCATGGCCTGGGGCATCTCCGCGGCCACCGTCCTGGGGCTGCTGGCCCCGCTGGCACCCAGCTTCCCGGTCCTGCTGGGCCTGCGGATGCTCGAGGGCATGGCACTGGGCGGCATCCCGGCCATCGCCATCGCCTACCTGAACGAGGAAGTGAACAAGGCCCACGCCGCCCTGGCGGCCGGTACCTACGTCGCAGGCACCACCCTCGGCGGGCTGGCGGGCAGGCTCGTGGCCGGTCCGGTGGGCGAGCTGTGGGGCTGGCGGGCCGCAGCACTGGCCGTGTCCGTGATGGCGACGTCCGCCGCCGTCCTGTTCCTGGTGCTGGTGCCGCCGGCACGGAATTTCACCGCCGCGGCCGCCAGCGGCTTCCGCGGCGCCCTCGCAACCCTCGCCGGCCACGGCCGGAACCCGCGGCTGCTGGCCATCTACGTCCAGGCGTTCCTGCTGATGGGCGGCTTCGTGGCGGTCTACAACTACCTCGGTTTCCGGCTGTCCGGCGAACCTTTCAGCCTGCCGGCCACCCTGATCAGCCTGATCTTCCTGGCCTATCTCTCCGGCACCGTCTCCGCCCGCTGGGCCGCCGGGCTGACGCTGCGCTTCGGCCGGCGCAGCGTGCTGGTGGCGGGCACGGTCCTTATGGTCGCCGGGCTCGCGCTGACCCTGACCGAGCTCCTGGTCCTGATCCTGGCCGGGCTGTTGCTGTTCACCGGCGGTTTCTTCGCGGCCCACAGCATCGGCTCCGGCTGGACCGGGGTGATCGCGAGCACGGGCCGCGCGCAGGCAGCCTCGCTCTACAACCTCGCCTACTACCTGGGATCCAGCGTCATCGGCTGGGCCGGCGGCCCGCTGTTCCAGTCCTTGGGCTGGACCGCCCTCGCCCTCGCCGTGATGGGCCTGGCCTGCACGACGGCGGTGATCACCGCCGTCGTGCATCCCGCCGGCGCGGGCGGCGCCGTCGCCCCGAGCGCATCCCCAGGGCGGAGCGCGGCGCGCTAGCGGGTCGCCTCGAGGGCCTGCACAAGATCGGCGACAATGTCCGCCGGGTCCTCCAGCCCCACGGAAACCCGGAGCAGGCTGGCGTGCGGCTTGGCCTCCGCGGCGACCGGCCGGTGGGTCAGGCCCGCGGGGTGCTGGATCAGGGTGTCAATGCCGCCCAGCGAGACGGCGTGCGTGATCATGCTGACGGCTGCCGGAATGCGCTCGGCATGTTCGGCACTGGCCAGCTCGAACGCCAGCAGCGAGCCCGGGCCCGCCATCTGGGTGCCGACCAGGCCGCGCGGATCGCACTCCGGCAGGCCCGGATAGAACACCCGCCGGATCAGCCCGTGCTCCGCCAGGGCGGCCGCGACCTTCTCGGCGCTGGCCTGCTGCGCCCGCACCCGGACCGGCAGGGTCGCCAGGCCCCGGTGCAGCAGGTACGCCGGCCATGGCGTGAGGATGCCGCCGGTGATGGCCCGGATCTGCCGGAGCCGGACGGCCCATTCCGGGGAAACGGCGACGACGCCGCCCATGGCGTCGCCGTGGCCGCCGAAGAACTTAGTGGCGCTGTGCAGCACCATGGCCGCACCGTGCCGGTACGGCTGCTGGAGGACGGGAGTGGCGAAGGTGTTGTCCACCAAAAGCGGCACGCCGTCCGCCGCAGCCGCCGCGGCGGCGATGTCGACGAGCTCCAGGCTCGGGTTCGCCGGCGTCTCCAGGATGACGAGCCCGGTGTCGGGGCGCAGTGCCGCGCCGATGCCGTCGGGCGTGGTGAAAGTGACCTCGGTGCCCAGCACCCCGGAGGCCAGCAGGTGGTCGCTGCCTCCGTAGAGCGGCCGGACCGCCACCACATGCTTCTTCCCGGTGGCGACGACGGCGAGCAGCACCGCGCTCAGGGCGGCCATGCCGGTGGCGAAGGCGACGGCTTCTTCAGTGGCCTCAAGCAGGGCGACGCCGTCTTCGAAGCGGGCGACGGTCGGGTTCCAGAGCCGCTGGTAGACCGTGCTCTGCCCGTCCAGGTGCGGGCCGCCGGTGGCCATCTGTTCGTAGGCGAGGCCGCCGTCGTGGACGGAGGGCAGCGGCGCCGTGGTGGACAGGTCGATCGGGACGGCGTGGACGCCGAGTTCCGTGAGGCCGTTCCGGCCGGCGTGGACCGCCAGCGAGTCTTGAGAAAGCACCGTTACTCCTTATGAATATTCACCATTGAATGCGGTAAGTATCTGGCAATAATTCGGCGTTTTACAAGGGTTCTGAATGGAACTGTCAGATAGTGGCGTTTATGATGAACTCACAACACATCAAGGAGGATCCGTGAGCAGCACCACGAAGAATGTTCGGCCGGGAGCCGGAGCCGGCGAACCCCTGGACGCCATTGACGAGCGCCTGCTCGCGGCCCTGGTCGCGGATGCCCGGATTTCCAACAAGCAGCTGGCCGAACTGGTGGGGATCGCACCGTCCACGGCACTGATGCGCACCAGGGCCCTGTCCGAGCGCGGGATCATCCAGGGTTTTGAGGCCAAGCTCAGCCTTGCCGCGGTGGGCCGCTCGGTGCAGGCGCTGATTGCCGTCCGGCTGCGCGCCCACGACCGCGAACAGATCGACCGTTTCACGGCCCGGGTCCCCAAGCTGCCCGCCGTGCTGTCCACGTTCCACACCTCGGGTTCGGTGGACTACCTGCTGCATATCGCCGTCGCCACAACGGAGGACCTGCGCGACTGGGTGCTGGACAACCTGGCCACCGACCCCGTCGTGGGCCACACCGAGACCACCCTGGTGTTCGACCACATCCAGGGCAACCACGGGCCGCTGCCGGACTAGGGGTTTCCGCCCGGCTGCGGGCTCAGGCCCGCTGCCGGAGGGCGCTGCGCAGCGTGACGGCCGCCAGGCCGAGGGCAACGAGCGCGCACAGCACCACAAAACCCGCCACGGCAGCCTGCAGGCCGAAGTATCCGGCCGCCAGCCCCAGCCCGATCACCGGGAAGGCGCTGCCGAGGTAGGTGATCACGTAGACGGTGCTGATGATCTGGGCGTGGCGCGACGCCTCCACCTTGCCGGCCACATCGTTGAAGACCGTCCGGAACGAGACGCCCTGGCCCAGGCCCGCGGTGATGCTGGCGGCAATCAGCAGCCACGGGCTGCTCCACGCCGCGGCTGCCGCGATCAGCAGCACGGAACCGGCGAGCAGGGACAGACCTACGGGCACCACGAAGCGCCCGCGTACGGCCAGCAGCTGGCTCAGCGCCGACGCCGCCAGGGTCAGTCCCGCGAGCAGACCGATCAGCGGCCGTGAGTCCGCATGGACAATCTGCGCGAAATAGCCGGGAGCCAGCGAGAGGCAGAATCCGAAGACGGCAAAACTGAGGAACCCTACCGCCGAGGCCAGCCAGAACGCGCCCCGCGCCTCCCTCGACACGGAGGGGCGCCGGGGTGCGAGGACCTTCAGCGGCTGGGGACCCGCGACCGAGGTGATGGCGGGCCTGGCCTTGAGCAGATAGAGCGGCACCAGCAGGGCGGCCAGGACTACGGAGTGCAGGTAATAGGGCGTGGACGTCGGCCCGGGAAGCACGGAAAGCACCCCGCCAATGGCCGGCCCCGCCGCCACCCCGCCGGCGGAGGCCAGCAGCGTAAACCGCGAGGCCCACTCGGGCCGGCTGGGCAGCAGCTCGCGCAGGGCCGCGGAACTGGCACCGGTGGCCAGGGCAACCGCGGCGCCCTGCAGCGCCCGGCCGGCGGACAGCGCCAGCAGGCTGTTGGCGGTGGCGAAGACGAAGCCCCCCGCGAGGCCTACCAGCACGGCCAGGACCAGGGCAGCGCGCCGGCCGATGTGATCCGACCAGTGTCCGGCGAGGATGAGGGTGGCCACGAGCGCCAGGACGTAGGCGGAGAAGGCAACCGTGACATCCAGGGCCGTGATGCCAAGTTTGGCCTGCAGCAGGGGGTACAGCGGTGTCGCCAGGTTGGCGCCGACCAGCAGCGTGAAAATCACGACGCCGGCCATCACCAGCCGTGCGGTGACGGAAGCGTCCCAGCCCCAGCGTTCTGCCGTGGCCGGGCGCATGCGAAGTTCGCTGAAGACGGTCATAGCGGTGCCCCTGCTGCATCGAAGCGGGCCGCACGCGTTCCCTGTGGGGAGGCGCCGGCCCGGTGAAGATTGATATCTACAGAATGCGGCACGAATGACTGTTCCAGCCAAGTTCTGTGCCAAAATTGATCAAAACCGTCAATCACGGACCACAAGTATGAACCGGAGTGATGATTTGAACAGTCTGGACCCCACCGATCTGAAGATTCTGCTCGAACTTATCAAGGACCCGCGGATCCAGATCGGCGAACTCAGCGACGCCCTCGGGATCGCGCGGAACACCGCGCAGTCCCGGGTCCGGCGGATGCTGCGCTCCGGTCTGCTGCACGACGGCGGCCGGGAAATCGACCTGGAGGCGGTGGGGTACGACGTCGTCGCCTTCGTCACGATCGAGGTCAACCACCGCGAACTCGACGGCGTGGTGGGCGCCCTGCGCCTGATCCCCCAGGTCCTGGAGGTCCACGAGATTTCCGGCCGCGGCGATGTCTGGTGCCGGGTGGTGGCGACCGACACGCACAACCTCCAGGCGGCGCTGCGGTCCATCCTGAGGATCAAGGGCGTCATCCGGACCGAGACCGTGCTGGCCCTGCACACCCACATCCCGTACCGGACCGAGCCGCTCATCAGCCGGCTTGCCCAGGGCAGCGCCCTTGCCCCCGGCCGGTCGGCCTCGCGCCGGGCCGGTGCCGCGGATCCACAGCTAAAGACTGGATAATGTCCCCGTGACTATCATTGACAACGCCGTCTACGTTGACGGCGTCCGGCGTGCCGAGCCGCGCAACCTGGAACAGACTTTTGAGACCCTGACCGAACACGGCGGCATGGCCTGGATCGGCCTGTACCGGCCGACGGAAGAGGAAATGGCCGCCGTCGCCGAGGAGTTCGGCCTGCATGGTCTGGCGGTGGAAGACGCGATCTCCGCGCACCAGCGCCCCAAGCTGGAACGCTACGATGACAACCTCTTCACCGTACTCCGGCCGGCCCGGTACCTCGACGAGACCGAGACCGTGGAGTTCGGTGAGCTGCACGTATTCACCGGCCGGAACTTCGTGGTGACCGTCCGGCACGCCGAGACGGCGGTCGTGGGCCAGGTCCGGCGCCGGCTGGAGCGGCGCCCGGACCTGCTCTGCCACGGCCCCGAGGCGGTTCTCTACGCCCTGATGGACCAGGTGGTGGATGATTACGTCCCAGTGGTGGCCGGGCTGGAGAACGACATCGACGAGATCGAGGACCAGCTCTTCAGCGGGGATCCGCTGGTTTCCCGGCGCATCTACGAGCTCGCCCGGGAGGTCATCCATTTCCAGCGGGCCATCCACCCGTTGCCGGCCATGATGCAGCAGCTCCGGCGGGGCTTCGAGAAGTACCAGGTGGACACGGAACTGCAGCACAGCCTCCGCGACGTCGAGGACCACGTGGAGCGGCTGATTTCCCGCGCCGATTCCTTCCGCGACCTGCTGCAGAACGCGCTCACCCTGGACGGCACGCTGACGGCGAACCGCCAGAACGAAGCCAGTGCGGAACAAAACGAGCAGGTCAAAAAGATCTCTTCCTGGGCCGCCATCTTCTTCGCACCGTCCTTTGTCGCCGGTGTGTACGGCATGAACTTCGAACGGATGCCGGAGCTGCATTGGACCTTCGGCTACCCGATGGCGCTCGTCATGATGGCGGGCACGGCAACGCTCATGTACGCCATTTTCAAACGCAAGGGCTGGCTCTAGCCGGCGCGGCGCCAATGTCCTGTCGACGCGTATACGGGCTGACGCGAGGGGCATACCCGCCGCGCCAGCCTTTTTGCGCGTCATGGAATCATTTACGCGTCGGGCCGGCCTCCTGAGCGGCGCTGGCGTGCCTGGGCCACAAGGCGGATGAACGCGAGGACGAAGCAGCTCTCGATCACGGCCATCAGCCCGAGCCACAGCCACTGCCCGTGGCCGATGAAGTAGATCGTCCCGAGAAGGACCAGCACGCTGCCGAGGACAAGGGCATAGACGGCGAAGCCGAAGGCCACGCGTGCGCTGCGCACCCCGGTGCGGAAGCCGAAGCCGTGGGGCTCACCGCCCGGGTAGCCGCCCACGCGGTCCTCCGCGGCCGGCTCGAGCCGGTCGAACTCCTCCCACGGGTCACGGTCCTGTTCCCGTCGCTGCTCGGCCATAGCCCCATTATCCCGCGACGACGGCGCGCCGGCTGCCCCGGGCGGCTGCCCCGGGCGGCTTGACCGCTTAGGCGGCCCGCTGGCCGACTTCGCCGGGCGCGGCTCCGGCTGCGCCGAAGATGAGCTGGCGGGTGGCGATCTTCTCGGTGAAGAACCGGTCATGGCTTACTACCACGACGGCGCCGGGGAAGTGCAGCAGCGCCCGCTCCATGACCTGGGTGCTGGAGAGGTCCAGGTGGTTGGTGGGTTCGTCGAGCAACAGCACCGAGGCGCCGGAGAGAAGGCACTGCGCCATGGCCACACGTGCCTTCTGGCCCCCGGAGAGGTTGCCGATCTTCTGCTTGAGGTCTGCTTCGGAGAACTGGAACATCGCCAGGAAGCGGTTCACGGACTTCTTCGTGGCGCTGAAAGCCAGGCTGTCCGGCAGCGCGTTGACGGCGTGTGAGACGGTGTCCCCGTCGTCGAGGTCTTCCAGCATCCGGTTGTACGAAACGAAGCCGGGGCCCTTCGCCCACGCCACCGCACCGGCGTCGGCGGCCTCTTCGCCGGTCAGGACCTTCAGCAGGGTGGACTTCCCGCTGCCGTTGGCCCCCAGCACCGCGATCCGGTTGCCCCTGCGGATTTCAAAGCTCAAATCGTCGAACAGCACCTTCTCGCCGTAGGACTTGCCCAGCCCCTCCACCCGGCACAGCACGTCCTTCACGTGCAGCCCGCCGTAGATCTCGGTGACAATCTGGTCGACCGGCCGGGGCGTCCGGGATTTCTTGATCTTGGCGAGCTGGTTTCCCAGGCCGCGGCCGGCGGCCTTGGCGGCTTCACGGCGGTCGGCGATCCCTTCGGCCTCGAACGCGAGCAGCTCGGACTCGTGCACGAACTGCTGCTCGAGGGTCTTGAGCCGGAATTGCTTCTGGACCACGTATTCGCCGAAGTTGCCGGGGTATTCGTGCAGGTGGAAGTTCTCCACCTCGATGATGCGGGTCACGACGGCGTCCAGGAACGTCCGGTCGTGCGAGACGATGACCGCAGCACCCTTGAAATCGCGGAACCAGCTTTCCAGCCATTCGACACCGGCGACGTCCAGGAAGTTGGTGGGCTCGTCGAGCAGCAGGACGTCCGGCCCTTCGAGCAGGATCTTCGCCAGCGCGGCACGGTTGCGCCAGCCGCCGGAGAGCGCGTCGATCGCACAATGGCGGTGCGCGTCGTCGAACCCTAGAGTGGTCAGCACCGTATCGATGCGGCGCGGGTAGTCCCAGCCGTCGAGCCGGTCCATTTCCTCGAACAGTCCGGCCTGCCGCCCGATCAGCCGGTCCAGCTCATCTGCCGCGGGATCTTTGGCGATGGCCGCATCAATGGCGGCAAGCTCGGCTTCCACCGCCTTGATCTCGCCGAACAACCCGTCGAGGACTTCGGTGATGGTCGCGTCGCCGTTGAGCTCGGAGAACTGGGAGAAGTACCCCACCCTGGTTCCGAGGTCCACGCTGACCGTGCCGGTGTCCGGGGACACCTGGTCCAGGATCAGCTTCAGGATGGTGGTCTTGCCGGATCCGTTCTTGCCGATCAGGCCGACCCTGTCGCCGGCTTCGAGGCGGAAGAACGCCTCGCGGAGGATCTGGGTGTTGTCGAAGCGGACGCTGACGTCGTGCAGCCGGATCAGGCTCATTGCTGCTGTCCTCTCAAGGGGGTTGGCCCCGGCGATTCCCGGGGGCTGTCCGGGAGGGGGCTGGCCGACGATATCCGCCGCCGACGCCGAAACTGTGGGCGGGCGTCCGTAAGCGGGCCGGGGTTTCAGACTATCCCGAACGGGCGGAGCGGTCGGACACGGAGACAGCAAAGACCCCGCACCGCGATGCGGTACGGGGTCTTTGGACCAATGCTTACTTGTGGTGCTTGCCCGACCCGCTGGGCTTGGCGTGCGCGGCCTTGGGTGCTTCGGCGTGGCCCGGCGCGCGAACGGCTGCGGTGACCGACCCGGATCCGTAGCTCGGAACCGCGGGGGTGGCGGCGTGCTCATTGCGGTGCTCGGCGGCCTTCGCGAGCCCGGCTGCGCGGTGCGCAGCGGCGTTCTGGTGGGCCCAGGCGCTGTTGCCGTGCTCCGAGGACTTCTCGTGCTCGTTTGACTGGTCTTCCCCGGCCTCGTCGGCATCATCGCCGTCGGTCGGCTCCGGGGCGGGAGCGGTCTCAGTCTCGGTCGGCTCGGGGGCCGGAGTAGTCTCGGTCGGCTCGGGGGCAGGAGTAGTCTCCGTCGGTTCCGGGGCGGGAGCGGTCTCAGTCTCCGTCGGCTCCGGGGCCGGAGCGGTCTCGGTCGGCTCCGGGGCGGGAGCGGCCTCCGTCGGCTCAACCGTCGGATCCGCCGTCGGGGTCTCGGTGGCGGTCGGTTCGGGAGAGACGGTGGCGGTCGGGTCCGAGCTGAGTTCCGTTACGGTGGCAGCCATGGCGGCGCCGGCACCACCCGTGACGACGACGGCGGCAACGACGGTGGCCTTGCCTGCAGTACCGAGGGCGCTGAGCCAGGTGAAGATTCCTGCCAAGGGGTGATCCTTCCAGAGTTCGTACGTTGAGGGCGGCTCGCGGTTCCACACCGCCAGCCGCGCGCAACGTTACCGAACAGAAAGCAAGGTCCGGGGCGGGAAAGGAATTCCTGCGGAATTCCTTGGGAAAAACACTGTCAGCCGCGGCTCAAAGGCACTGGTCCGGCGCCTGCCGGGCGCCCGGGGGCCTGGCACCCCCGGGGCTTGGCAGCGGAGGCTGTGCATAACCGTGTCCCGTTTCAGGCCAGGCGGCTGCGGACGATCTCGCTGACGGACTTGCCGTCGAAGCGACCGGCCACCTTGGCGGTGACCGGCTTCATCACCGCGCCGATGGAGCGCATGGAGAGCTCCTGACCGTCGGCCTTAAGCGCAGCGATGGCCTCGTCGACGATCGTTTCCACCTCGTCGCGGGTGAGCGCCTTAGGCAGGTATGCCTCGATGATTTCGGCTTCAGCGACCTCGGCGGCGGCGCGGTCGGTTTCGCCGGCTTCGGTGAAGATGCGGGCGGTGTCGCGACGCTTGGCGGCTTCCTTCTGCAGCAGCGACGTCACCTGGGCGTCGTCTAGCTCAACCGGCGTCTTGCCTGACTTCTCCCGGGTGCTGATCTCGCCCAGGACGTTGCGGACGGTAGTCAGCGCGGTCTTGTTGCCGGCCTTCATGTGGGTGACAACGTCTTCTTTCAGGCGCTCTTTGAGCGTCATGGTGTCCTCTTTCCTAGATCGTTAGCGGGGTGCCCTACAGGCCAGTTTCCCCCAGGAGCGTGCGAATGACGATGCCGGGCCGCCTACGGCCTGCCGTCCACAGGTACAGGCCGTTGTTTCCACCGCTCCCCGCTCAGACTTCGGGCCTGCACGCCCCCTGGCCGAGAACGGACAGGCCTGTGAGGTCCCCGGCCTGGTACGTGGTTACCCCGGGGACGGCCGTGGGGTTCATCAGCTGGGCCGGGTCCTGGACGTGGCCCAGGCCCACGACGTGGCCGAGCTCGTGTTCGATGACCCCGCGGGCGGGCGCCAAGCCGTCCCGGAGGATCAGGGACTGCATTGCGGGCCCGTTCAGTTCCAGCTGGCCGCTGACGTAGGTGACCTCGGTGCCGTCCCGGCTGAGCGCGGCGCTGCCGCCCAGACCCATGACGTTGGTTCCCACGGCGTAGTTGGTGAAGCGGGGCTCCTCGGCTGTGGTCTCCCAGGCGATAAGCACCGGCGCCCAGCGGTCCCCGTACCGCGCCGGCTGGTAGGACTTGTGCTTCGCCGCCGGGGCCTCCGTGGTGGCTCCGTCGTTGATAAACACCAGCCCGGTCGCCCGGGAGACGGCTGCGATGGCCTCCTTGATCAGTCGGGGCCCTTCCGCCGGCTGGTTGGCGGCGCGCGTGACGTAATGGATAGGCCGGCAGGGGTCGTAGGCGGCCGGCCGCTTGTCCTTGCCGGTGGCCGTAAACGCGTAGGAGCGGGATTTGACGGTGACCGGCGCGGGTCGACCCAGCGGGGCGACGGCCTCTTCGCGCCCGGGTGTGGGGTGGTCCGCAGCCGCGCGCGGGGTGGGCGCCGGAGTAACCGCCGCAGGAGCCGCCGCCGGAGTCCGGGGCCTTGCACCGGCGGACGGAGCGGTGCGGTACACCAGGGGGTCGGATGCGCCGGCGGCAGGATCGCCCGCGGGTCCGCCCAGGAACGACGACGGCTTCAGGTCACCTTTGAGGTACAGCAGGAAACCGCACACGAGCGCAATGGCCGTCAGGACGGCGACAGCCTTGAACAACCGTCCCAACATCCTGCCGAGGGCCCGGAGGAGGCGGACCGGCCACGGGGCGCGGCGCGCCCAGACGTCCCGGACGGTCGAGGAGGTGTGGACCTGGCTGGGGTCCCAGCCGGGCAGCAGCGGGGCCGGGTTGCCGCGCCAGCCTTCCGGCGGGGCCTGGCTGCCGGCCGTTTCTTCAAGTTTCCAAAGCGGAATCCGCCTCGGCTCCCCCGGATCACTCATCGGCGCCCCTACCCCCGTCGTCGTCGGCTCCGGTGTCAGCGTAAGGGAATTCGAGGCGCCGCACTACGTCAGGGGCTCCGTTGGCCCGCTGAACGGGCAGAAAGGCGCAGGATGGGGGCATGACTCTCGGGCGGCGCCGCAGGGTCCAGGCCGACCTTGGCCGCCCGGAGCGGCACGATGCGCCGGCGCCGGGCCGCGGGCGAAGTCTGGTTAGCTCTACCGCTTTCTCCCCGGGTCGGGTAGCTTGATGCCCTGTCGCATGCTGGGGGGTGATGGCAGCCGCATTTTCGTCAGTGCGCTGCGCCCATCCACTACTCCAGGCCCCGCCCGGGGCTTCCGCCCCCAACGAAGAGGTTGTCATGCGCTTAGTAACCCGAACCCTTGCCCCGATTGCTCTGTCCCTGGCTTTGCTGGCTCCCGCTGCCGCCGCGACAGCGGACCCCGCCGAATCCGAACGGCATCAGTCCTACAACAGTGGGATCAACACCTGCAACGGTGAATATGTCGAAGTGAAGGGGAGCTTCCACATCGTAACCAAGCTGCAGAAGGACGGCACCTATTTTCACCGCTACGTCTATCAGGGCATTGGCCTTGGTGACCAGGGCAATCGATACGTGATGACGACAACAAATAAGCTCACCTCGTCGAGCAGCGATTTCTCGCAGGACATTCGCGTCATGATGGTCAGCCAGGGGTCTGCACCCAACCAAGTGATCATCATCCACTACGGCCCGGGCGGAAGCTCAAGGACGACCACAGACTGCCGGGGCTGAGAGTCGGTTGCCGGACTGGGGGTCTCTGGGCCCTCCCTGGCCGCTTGGCCGCCACGCGTCCTCGCCGGCTGGCCAGGCGGGCGCCGTCGGATTCGCGTGTACAGCTAGGGCCTAAACGAACGTTCTTCCAACGGCGCAGGGATTCAAAAACCCCTGCGAATTGTGGAGCTAAGGAGATTCGAACTCCTGACCTCTTCGATGCGAACGAAGCGCTCTACCAACTGAGCTATAGCCCCGCAGCAACGCCGCTCCCGGAGGAACGGCGTTGTCAACGTTCCTAGGCTACAAACTATCGGCGTGCATTGCCAGCCAGCCCTCGAATGTCTGCGTGCCGTGTCGCTCGCCGGGGGCCAGGTTGAGGCCGGCGCGCAGGTAGTTGCCCATGCCGCCGGGCAGCGGCAGTTCCACTAGCCGGCCGCGCGCCCCGGTAGCCTGCCGCCAGCTGTGGGCCAGCTCGCGCATCCCGACGATCTCCGGACCTCCGACGGTCCGGACCCGGTGCTGCACGCCGGACGGCGCCTCCAGCGCCGACTCCAGTAGTTCCGTGGCCACCTCTGCGGGCGCAATCGGCTGGAACCGGGCGCCCTTCACCACTGGGATCAGCCGGATCCTTGCTCCGGCGGCAAACACGCCGGCGAGCAGGGAATGGAACTGCGTGGCCCGAAGCACCAGGGTTTCAAGCCCGGAACGCTCGTAGACCTGCTCTTTGGCCGCCTTCGACTTGTAGTAGCCAAAGCTGCTCCGGTCGCAGTTGACGATCGAGAGCATGACAGCCTTCCTGACGCCGGCGTCCTGGGCGGCAGCGAGCAGCCGCGCTCCGCCGTCGGCGAAGTTCTTCAACGCCCTGCCGGATTGTCCCTCAAGGCAATCGATGACGACATCGGCTCCGGCCAGCGCGGCGGCCAGCCCCTCCCCCGTGGTGACATCCCCACGGAAATACTCTGCGCCGTCGTCCCGGCCGGCCTCCCCCGGCGCGGGCGGACGACGGCTAAGCACGGCGACGCGGTGTCCGCCCTCGACGGCCTGCCGCACCACTTCACGGCCCACCTGGCCGGTTCCCCCCGCAACGCAGATTCTCGTCATGCTCGTCAGGATAACTCCCGCGGGCAACAAAAAGCCCCGGGCGGCCGATGCGTCGGCTGCCCGGGGCGGGAAGTTTGAGTCAGGCGCGTCGGCGCTGCAGGACGTCGTCGAGGTTGCTCAGGGCGCTCTGCCCCTTGCCCATCACCTTCGACTCGGCAGCAGCCGCCTCCGGCTGCCGGACGGTGGCCTGCTTGAGCGAGGGCTTGCCGACGGCTTTCGGGGCTTCCGGCAGGTCCAGAGGCTCCGGGGCGGGGCGTTCCGCCTTGGGCGCCTCCACATACGTCGGCTTGGGGACCTCCACGGGTTCCCAGCTGGAGCCTTCTGCAGAGGACGGGTCGCCGACGCGGCGCACGGACGTATCGCCCGAGGCGGCGGCCTCGGCCAGTGCCGCCTGCCGCAGTTCGTCGGCTGTCAGGGGTGCGGGGGCGGCCTGGGGCTGCGCGGCGCCTGCTTCTGCATCGAAGAGCGGACTCTCCTTGGCGGGCACCGCAGCTTCCCGGACGACGTCGGACTGCGCCGGGGTCTCCTCGGAAGCTCTCCGCGCCGGGGCGCCCATGGCCGAGCGGAACGCGGCGTTCACCTTGCGCCGGCGGTCCCGCACCGCAAGCCTGCGGAGCAACACGACGGCGGCAACGGCCCCGAGCAGGGTGGCGGCGGGCAGCCAGCCCGAGCCGACGCCGAAGAGCCGAAGGGCGGCGGACACGACGCCGGTGAGCAGCGAGAGCAGCCCCAGCACGGCAAGTGCCAGCCGGCCGTAGCGGATCCGGAACGCCGGAGCCGCCGGTTTCCGATCGCCGGGGTTAGTGGAACCCGGGGCTGACTCGGGGCGCTGCGTACTCGTCATCGGTGTCTCCTGCGGGGCAGCCATCTTCATGAGGTTTCCGGCTTGGGGGTCTGCTTTTTCTACATCCACGGCATTCATCAGGAGCTCCCCCGCCGGCTGCAGCTGGGGGCGGCCGTTCCGGAGCATGTAAGGAGCCACCCATACGATCCAGAGCGCAACAGCAATGACAAGGATCACTGAGCTGCTAAGAGGGAAGTCCACAATCAAAACCGTATGAGCAAGACGGCGGAGCGGGCGGCATTGGCAGCGGTGTGTCGCGAGGCAACTGCCAAATCACTGGATATATGACGAAACTGCTGGTCAGGCGGGGGTTTCCGGTGCCTGTGCGGGGCGTGTTTCCAGCCACCGGGCCAGCAGGCCCCCGGGGACTTCCTCGGAGGTCAGGGCGAAGGTGCGGTGGTCCGCCCATGCGCCGTTTATGTGCAGGAAACGCGGCCGGTAGCCCTCGTCGCGGAATCCGAGTTTTTCCACCACCCGCAGGCTCGGACGGTTCTCCGGCCGGATGTTGATTTCCATCCGGTGCAGCCCCAGGGTCCGGAAGCAGTAGTCAGTCGCCATCGCGACGGCGGTGGGGGCTATGCCCTGGCCGGCGCGGTCCTGGTCGACCCAGTAGCCGAGGGTGGCCATCATGGCCGAGCCCCAGACAATCGAGGAGACCGTCAGCTGCCCCACGATCACCGGTTCCTTGAACCCGGGAGTCCAGGCAGCAATGACAAAGGGAAGCGCGGTGGCCTGCGCCGCCTGGGCCTTGAGCGACCGCACCATCTGCCGGTAGTCAGGCAAGCCGCCGCCGGGTACCGGGTTGGACGCTTCCCAGGGGGCCAGCCACGCGTCGTTGCGGGCCCTAAGCTCGCTCCACTCTTTGCGGTCCCGGTACCGGATCGGACGCAGCACAAGATCGCCGCACTCCAGGGTCACCGGCCAGGTGAAGCTGCCCCCCATGGGACTATTTCGTCAGGCTGGAGGCGAAGCCGGGCAGCCATTCGCGCAGACCGGGGCCGAGGTCATCGCTGTCGCAGGCGAGCTGGACGCAGGCCTTGAGGTAGCTCAGCTTGTCGCCCGTGTCATAGCGGCGGCCGCGGAAAATGACGCCGTACACGCCGTAGCCTTCACCTTCGCCGGCGGAAAGTTCCTGCAGGGCGTCGGTGAGCTGGATTTCCCCGCCGCGGCCGGGCTCGGTCCGCTCGAGGACCTCGAAGACCGCGGGGTGCAGCACATAGCGGCCGATGATGGCCAGGTTCGAAGGGGCCTCGTCGACGTCGGGCTTCTCCACCAGCTGCTTGATCCGGACGTACTCCTCGCCCTCAACCGGCTCGACGTCGGCGCAGCCATAGGCGCTGATCTGCGAGGGGTCGACCTCGATCAAAGCCACGACCGAGCCGCCGGTCTTTGCCTGGACCTCGATCATGGTGCTGAGCAGCTCGTCGCGGGCATCGATGAGGTCGTCGCCCAGCAGCACGGCAAAAGGTTCGTAACCGACGTGCTGCTTGGCGCGCAACACGGCGTGCCCGAGGCCCATGGGGTCGCCCTGGCGGACGTAGTGGATATCGCCCAGGTTGCTCGCGGCCTGGATGGACTCCAGCTTGGCGGTGTCGCCCTTGGCCTCCAGCGTCGCTTCCAAGGTGGGCACGCGGTCGAAGTGGTCCTCGAGGGCGCGCTTGTTGCGTCCGGTGATCATCAGGACGTCGTTGAGGCCCACGTTCACGGCTTCCTCGACCACGTACTGGATGGCCGGCTTGTCGACGACCGGCAGCATTTCCTTCGGCATCGCTTTGGTGGCCGGAAGGAAACGGGTGCCGAGGCCCGCAGCAGGGATGACGGCCTTACGGACGGAGGCGTTGGGTGTAATCACTCGACTAATCTAACTGAGGGGGCAAAACATCAGGTAATTGTCCCCACCGGCACGGCAGCCGCGGCAGCCGACATCATCAGGCGCCGCCCGGGCGAGAGGACGCCACCGCATGAGCACCAAGGAAGAGATCCGTTCGCGGCACCGGCTGCGCCGGACAGCGATGTCGCCGGCGGAGCTGGATGCCGCCGGTTCGGCAATCGCCCGGCACGGGCTGGCGTGGGCCTCCGGGCTGGCCGACGGCGGACCACGCACCTTCGCTGCCTACCTCGGCGTCGGTTCCGAGCCGCCCACCCTGCCCCTCTTGGCCGCCCTGCATGATGCCGGCCACCGGGTGCTGCTCCCGGTTTGCGAACCTGGACTGGCGCTGAGCTGGGTGTACTGGACTCCGGCCTCGGAGTTTGTCCGCAGCCGCTATGCACCCATCCAGGAGCCGACCGGTGAACGGCTCGGCACGTCCGTGATGCGGGACGTGGCCGGAATCTTCCTCCCGGCCACGGCCCTGGACCGTTCGGGCAACAGGATCGGGCAGGGCGGCGGCTATTACGACAAGTTCCTTGCGGCCCTCGCCGCCCTGCCGGCGGGCCCTTCCCGGGCTGGCGATGGCCCGCTGCCGACGGCGGCCGTCGTCTACGACGCCGAGGTACTCCCCGCTGGCAGCATCCCGGCGGAGTCCTTCGATCAGAAGGTCGCCGCCGCCCTGACTCCTGGCGGCTTGGTCCGGCTTGCCGGGCTTTCCTAGCCGCAGTCGGCGGGTGATAGAATTGGCACTCAGGCCCTGCGACTGCTAACGCGGTTTCCTCGTCCACCGATTCCGGTGGCGGAAATGCCGCTCCGGCAGCACGGGACCTGCTCGTTTGTCCAAGAGGAGGAACCCCAGTGCCCACGTATGCATATGCCTGCAAGGACTGCAGCCACGCCTTCGAGACCGTGCAGTCGTTTACGGACAGCTCCCTGACGACCTGCCCGGAGTGCCACGGGACGTTGCGCAAGAAGTTCAACAGCGTCGGCGTCGTGTTCAAGGGCTCCGGCTTCTACCGGACCGACTCACGCGACAGCAAGGGCAGCGCCGTCGCCCCCGCTGCCAGCCCGGCTGCGAGCTCCGCACCGGCTTCCGCCGCCGCCAACTAGTACCCGGCAGGCCGGCACCCTCGCGGTTGTCCACATAGCGCCGCCCGGGCCTGACGCCCGCTGGCTTCCCCACCATAACGTGGCGACATGGCCCACCGCAGCCGCCGCACACTCTTTTCCCGATCAGCACCGTCTTACGGGTCGACGCCGCGTTTCAGATCGGCTCCGTCACCGCTTCCGCGCGCTGCCATCCGCCCTGGCGCCCGCCGCAAATTTCCGCCGAGGCGGCGCTTCCGCGGCTGGCTGGGCAGACACCGCCGGCTGGTCATAGCCCTGCTGCTGTGCCTCGCCGCCGGCATGGCCGTGCAGCAGCTGACGCCTGCGCCCGAAGCCACCGTCACCGCGTGGGCCGCGGCCAAGGATCTCCCGGCCGGCCGGGTGCTGGACGCGGCCGACGTCGTCGCCATCCAGATCCCGCCCGGCGTTCTGCCCGCCGGCCCGCTTGACCCTGCCGGACTGGACGGGAAACAGCTCGCCGTGGCCCTGCGCAAGGGCCAGCTACTCTCCGACTCACAGTTCGTCGGCCCCGGGCTGCTTGCCGGCAGTCCGCCGGGTTCGGTGGCCGTGCCACTTCGCATGGCAGACCCTGCCTCGATCCAGCTGGTCTCCCCAGGCCAGCTGGTCAATGTCGTGATGACGAGCGGCGACGGTTATGAAAAGGCAGCCGCTTCCCGGCTCCTCGCTTCGGCTGTTCCGGTCCTGTGGACCTCAGCGCAGGGCGGCCGGGCCGGCCCATGGCTCGACGCCGGGGCGCCGGACGGCCTGATCGTGGTGGCCGCGGACCCTGACCAGGCCCGCCAACTCGCCGGAGCGTCCACGCAGGGCAAGCTGTTCTTCGTCCTGGTCAGGGCCACGCGCGGATAGCGAAGGCCGCCGGCTGCTTCGCCGGCGTGCGGGTCAGCCCCAGTGCGGCGGCCGCTGCTCCTTGAGCCAGGCATCGTGGTCGTAGCTCCCGGGCTGGTCGCCCCAGCGGCGCGGATCGTCTTCGGCCGCCTTGTTCGGCAGCAGTCCGCCGGAAGCCGCGGCGCCGGCCCCCGGCTGCCCCTGTGGTTTCTGGGCGGGCGCTTCCTGATTCCGTTCAGCGGTGTCCGGGGCAGTCACGTTCGGGTCGCCTGCCTGCTTTGCGTCACCGCTGTCACTGCCGTCACCGTGGTTGTTGTTTTCGTTCTCGCCGTCTGCGCTCATGCCGCCGGCCTCCTTGCTGCAAATAACTGTTCAGTGCCTCCGGGCCTGCCGGTCAGCCCCGGTCAGCTGCGGCCGGAGCGTAGGCATCTTGCCCGTCTTCGACGCTCAGGTTTTCGATGTCGTCGGAGAAACCGGGCGAGGGGCGCACCCGGCTCGGCGCCGCAGGCTTCTCCAGTCCGAGGTAGCCGCCGATCCGGTCCGCGCAGGCGGACGGATCGGTGAAGACTTCTATTGTCCATAGTGGCATGTACCGCCAGCCCATGCGCTCCAGCAACTGCGGGCGGAGCCGGCTGCGCTCACGCACTGTCATCCGCCGGTACCGTTCGGTGCCGTCAGACTCGATGGCAACCGGGCGGGGAATCTCGGCGTCGTCCTGGCCGATAGTGTGCATCGGGTCGGCCGCGGCAACCATGTCCAGGACGCCGTCGTACTGGTGCCAGACGCGGGCGCCGCGGGCACGGAGCCGGTCCCCGAGATCGGCCACAAGCGGGTCGGCGCCAAGGGCCTGCTCGCTGGCCGCGGCACGGGATGCCGGGCTCCCCAGGTCGGAGTTGCCGGCGATCTCGCGGTCCAGGAGCTCGTAGAAGTCCACCGCGCCGTGGCTCAGGCGGGTGACGTCCAGGTCCTCGGGCCGGAAGCAGCTCAGCACGTGCAGTGAACGCCGCGCCCGGGTCATCGCCAGGGCGAATTTAGCACGGCCGCCCTCGGCTGAAAGCGGCCCGAGGCTATGCAGCGCACGCCCGTGCGGGGTGCGGCCGTAACCGGGCGAGAAGATCACATGGTCGCGGACCAGCCCCTGGGCCCGTTCGAGGTCCACGACCCGGAAAGATTCGTCGCCGGCGGTGAAGAAACTGCCCAGCACCGGGTAGTTGGGCAGCTGCCGCCGGATGGCCTCGCCGATCCGGGCGGCGTGACGCAGGCTGCCCGTGACAACCGCCAGGGAGGTGCGGGGGCGCAGCCGTGCGTGTTCGAAGACCAGCTCCACCACACGGTTCACTTCGGCCACGACGGATTCGACGCCGTCGTGGTCGGCGCTCGGCAGGCCGGTCCCGTCCGGCAGGTATTCCACTGTCAGGGCCCGGTCCAGGCCCGTGGCCGACTGCCCCTCCGGGAGCCGGCGGAGTCCGCCCTCGTAGAATCCCTTGCTCAACTGCCGGACCAGGTCCTCGTCGACGGCGCGGTAGACGGTCCGCAGTTTCCAGACCGGCAGCACGGCGGCCAGGGCCTGGTAAGCGCTGTCCACCGGCTGGTGCGAGTTCTCACCCGCGGCGAGCCGCTCGACCCCCACGGTGAAGCCGCGCGGGCTGGCGATTTTGTCGTCGCCAAAAGCAATGACCTGCCGGGAGCGCGCCACGGCGGGCAGCACGGCCTGCAGGGAGGTCGCCTCGGCGTCGAGGATCACGACCGCGTCGAAGCGCTGTTCGGCCGGCAGCAGGCTGGTCATAAGGTAGGGGCTGACAGACCAAACCGGCACGAGCATGGGCACGAGCTCCGGTGACTGCGCGGTCAGTGCCGCCGGAGTGACCCGCCCGTCCTTGAGCAGGCTGCGCAGCAGGTCGGCCTGGCGGGGGTGCTCGCTGAGGGCGGCGCGCCACCGCTCGGCCAGTTTCCAGCGCAACCGGGCGGCGCCGCTGGCGATGTGCGCGTTGTCCGCGAGGCGGTACTCCGCCTCGAGCTGGCGGAGTGCGTCGCCGTCGGACATGGCGAGATAGTCGTCACCGCTGATCATGGCTTCGAGGGCCGACTGCCACCAGGCCAGCTCAAGCTCCGCGGCCACCGACTCGGCCGGCACCTCGCGCTCGGCGAGGTCCGCGAGCAGCTCGCCCAGGCCGTGCTCGCGCATGTTCTCCACCAGCAAGGTGCGCTCGGGCAGGGTCTCCAGCGTGCCGGTGTCCGCGACGAGGCGTTCCAGGCGCTCCACCAGTTCCTCGTACGGGGTGTCCCGGACCGCTCCGCCGGCAGCCGTATGCCGCACGGCCTCACTCAGCTCGGCCAGCTCGGAATCCAGCTCCCGGTACAGGGCGGTGATCTCGGCCAGCCCGGAGGGAACGGCAGGGTGGCGCTGAGTGGTGGCGTACCCCGACCAGGTGGCCCGCTGCTCCTGGACCAGCACCAGCGAACTGTGAAGGTCCGCGATGTGCACGCCCGGACGGACGTACTCCTTGGCAACGCGGCGCAGGCGTGAGCGTTGCATCGACGCCATTTCGATGTTCCGCTCGCGGCGCCACGAGGACGGGGCGGTGGCCGAAATCAAATCATGGACGGGCCGGTCGAAGATGTCGGGGGTGAACTTGTCCAGGCTTTCCCGGACCGCGACCAGCAGGTCGATCTGGTCCCCCCATTCGGCGAATGTCTCGCCGAGGCGGATCTCTGCGTGTTCGGCGACGCCGTTCATTCGTTCGCGCAGCTGCGGGAGCTTGTCCGCGACAGAGCGGGCCACCTGCTGCGCCTCCTGGGTCTCCTTGCGCGTCAGCAGCCGGGCGCCATGCCAGGGGCTCATGGTCGAGGCGCGGCTGAAGCTGCCCAGCTCGGCCGCCCGTTTGAGCCGTCCGGCCAGTTCCTCACGGTCCCGGATGCTGTCCAGCACGCTGCGCTTGAGCCGGACGGTGGTGGCCGGTGCCGGGTGGATGGCGGTCAGGGCCGCGAGCGACTGCATGGCCTCGTACGGCGAGCAGCCCCAGCGCTGGCGAACGTTGTGCAGGGATGCGACATGGTCCATCAGGGCGTGCCGGTGCTCGGTCAGGGTGGAGTGCAGGTTCTTCAGCTGCGGTTCGAGCGACTTTTCGTTGCGGACAATCGCGCGGACCAGCTGCCCCTTGAGCATCAGGGGCGTGGAGTTGCCGGCGAGCTGCACGAGCAGCGATTCGAGCCCCAACGTCTCCAGCTGTGCGGAAACTTCGCCCAGGCTGGCCCGGCGGTCGCCCACGACCAGGACGCTTTTGCCTTCATCGACCAAGGCGCCGATGGTGTTGATCGCGGTCTGGGTCTGTCCGGTGCCCGGCGGGCTGCTGACCACCAGTGAGTCGCCGGCGCGGACGGCGTCCACGACGTACTGCTGGTCCGTATCGGCGTCAAGCAGCAGGAGTTCGTCGGCGGGGCTGCGCTGGTCCGTGCTGGGAAAGCGCCCCTCTTCGAGGTGGGGAACATCCACCGGGTCGCCGGCCGCGGCACGGCCCAGCGCCGCCACGAGCGCGTTGTTCGGGTTGATCCAGGGGTCATCCAGGTTGCCGGAGAGGTCGGCGAACGTCGAGACGAGCAGGTTGTGCTCGATTTCGGCGCCGTGGATCGGCTGGATCAGGGTGCCGAGGCGGTCCAGCACCGGCTGCGGATCGTACCGGGCCGTGCTGTAGGCCATCCGAGTCACGGCGTTGACGTCGAAGACAATCCCGTGGATGGTCTTCAAGTGCCGGACCAGGGCGGGGTTGATCCGGGCCTGTTCCGTGAGCTGCAGTTCGTAATCGTCCTCGCCGGGGCGCACGGTGAGGGAAATGGCGGTGAGCATGACCGGCGCGGACACGCGCTGCGGCTTGCCCCCGACGGCGGAGGTCCAGACAACGGTGCCGGCCGAGAAGTAGCCGGCGTCGATGCCGCGGTCGTTGGCGAGCTCGAAGATCTTGGAGCGAAGGTTGCGCGAGGCCCGCGCGGCGACGACGTACTGCTGACGGTCACGGATCAGGGTCGACAGGCGGGTCCTGCGGCCGGCCATCAGCTGCGCCAGGCCCGAGGGATGCGCGTGAGTCAGGTCAATGGAGCCCTCGGGCGTTTTCGTAAAGCGCAGCATGGTGTCTGCTCCGGTAACGGGTTTGAGACCCGACAGCCATTTCCTGAACTCCTCGGAGCCCTCGGGGTGGCCTTGACCAACTGACACTGCTGCCTTCTTTTCTGTGCTCACGGTTTCTGTGCTCGCGGTTTCTGAGTTCGCGCGGGACGCCCTGGACCATACCGGCATGCCTTCGAGGTTAGCCCGAATCGGGCGTCAGTGCGGGGCCGCAACACTGGCGTACACCAAATTCGTGGGCAAATTGCTTCGGCGAAAGGGCTGGCCAAAAGAAAATGGCCGGCCTCCGAAGAGGCCGGCCATTCACAACGCTATTCCCACTCGATGGTTCCCGGCGGCTTGCTGGTGACATCCAGTACCACGCGGTTCACGCCGTCCACCTCGTTGGTGATCCGGTTGGAGATCCGGGCGAGCAGCTCGTAGGGCAGCCGCGACCAGTCCGCTGTCATGGCGTCCTCGGAGGACACCGGACGCAGCACGATCGGGTGGCCGTAGGTGCGGCCGTCGCCCTGCACCCCGACGCTGCGGACGTCCGCCAGCAGCACGACCGGCATCTGCCAGACCTCGTTGTCGAGGCCGGCCGCGGTCAGCTCGGCGCGCGCGATGGCGTCGGCCTTGCGCAGCAGGTCCAGCCGCTCTTTGGTCACTTCGCCGACGATCCGGATGCCGAGCCCGGGGCCCGGGAAGGGCTGACGGCCCACGATTTCCTGCGGCAGGCCGAGCTGGGCGCCGACGGCGCGGACCTCGTCCTTGAACAGTGCACGCAGCGGTTCCACGAGCTCGAACTGCAGGTCTTCCGGCAGGCCGCCCACGTTGTGGTGGCTCTTGATGTTTGCCGCGCCCTCGCCGCCGCCGGATTCGACGACGTCGGGGTACAGGGTGCCCTGGACCAGGAACTTGATCTTTTCGCCGTGCGCCGCAGCCTCGGCGATGATGGCCAGTTCGGCCTCTTCGAACGCGCGGATGAATTCGCGGCCGATGATCTTGCGCTTGGTTTCCGGGTCGCTGACGCCGGCCAGTGCGGCCTGGAAACGCTCCTGCTCGTTGGCGACGTAGAGCTTGACGCCCGTGGCGGCCACAAAATCGCGTTCCACCTGCTCCGCTTCGCCTTCGCGCAGCAGGCCGTGGTCGACGAAGACACAGGTGAGCTGGTCCCCGACGGCGCGCTGGACGAGGGCTGCGGCCACGGCGGAGTCCACGCCGCCGGAGAGCCCGCAGATCACGCGGGAGTCGCCGATCTGTTCGCGGATCCGCGCCACCTGCTCTTCGAGGATGTTGCCGGTGGTCCAGTTCGGTTCCAGCTTGGCGCCCTTGAAGAGGAAGTTCTCCAGGACCTGCTGGCCGTAGGCGGAGTGCTTCACTTCGGGGTGCCACTGCACGCCGTAGAGGCACTTCTCCTCGTTGGCGAAGGCGGCGACGTCGGCGCCCGCCGTCGTCGCGAGGACCTCAAAGCCCTCCGGGGCCTCGTGGACGGAGTCGCCGTGGCTCATCCAGGTGCTCTGGTGCTGCGGCATGCCCTCAAGGATGGAGCGGCCTTCGCCGATGGTGGTGGTCTCGGTGGCGCCGTATTCGCGCAGTCCGGTCTGGGCGACCTTGCCGCCCAGGGCGTTGGCCATGGCCTGGAAGCCGTAGCAAATGCCGAACACCGGGACGCCGGCCTCGAACAGGTCTGCGCCGACGCTCGGGGCACCTTCGGCGTAGACGCTCGCGGGGCCGCCGGAGAGGATGATGGCGGCCGGGTTCTTGGCCAGCAGCTGCTCGGTGCTGTAGGTATGCGGAACGACTTCCGAATACACATTCGCTTCCCGGACGCGGCGGGCAATCAGCTGCGCGTACTGGGCACCGTAGTCAACAACCAGCACAGGCCTTTGGGACGTCTGGGATGCAGTGGGAGTGGTCACCCCACTAGCCTACTTTGCACCGCCGGTCCCCCGCACATTGAGAAGCCCCGGGTAAGCGAACTCACAGGCCGCCGGAGCGTCCGGAGGAGAGCAGGTCAGTAGCGCTGCGGCGCCTGCGGGTTGGCCGCCAGTTCCGCCTCCACCTCTGCGTGGAACCTCTTTTCCACAAAGAAGGACAGGAACGGCACGACGCCGCCCAGCGCCAGGATGACGAGCTTGGCAAAAGGCCAGCGCATCAGCGACCAGAGTCGGAAGTTGGACATCAGGTAGACGACGTACATCCAGCCGTGCACGATCAGCACCGCCACGGAGAGGTTCACTCCCCCGATCACTCCCGGCGGCTCGGCGTCGGCGAACCCGAAGCCGAACGGCTGCCCGGTCACGGCGTTGGTGCCGCCGGCGAAAAGGTAGTGGCCGAAGACGTAGCGGGCGATCAGCTCCGCGCAGAGCAGGAGCAGCATGGAGCCCGTCAGGTAGGCGAGGACCTTGTAGAACTTCAGGGCGGAGCGGATCTGCGCCTCGGTCCCGCCGAAGCGGCGCTTCTTGCCGTTGGCGCTTCCCGTTCCGTTGGACTGCTGCGGCTGGATGGCCGGCTGGGGCTCGATCATGATTGCACTCTCGGATTGGTTGGTTCGGTTGCGGGGGAATCAGTGGGCGGATCGGTGTCGTGGGGTCCGCCGGCGGCGGCCAGCCGGGCGGCCGCCTCGTCCTGGGCGTCTTCGAGGCCGCGGCGGTAGTCGTCCTTGACCAGGCGCCACCAAATAAACAGTGCGAAGCCGGCAAAGACCACCCACTCCGCGGCGTAGAAGAGGTTGAGCCAGTTCACGGTCTGGGCGGGCGGCTGCGGGCCGATATTGAGCGGTTTGACGGAGCCGGCGGCGGCAACGTCCGCACCGCCGGAGCGCTCGGCGCTGGCGGCCACGAACCCGGGATAGCTGCTGACGTCCCAGAGATTAATGAGTTCCGCGACGGAGACGGCGCTTGCCCGCCCGGCGCCGGCGTCGGTGTTGGGCAGCGGCGCTTCGGAGGGGATCAGCCGACCGGTGAGTTCAATAGTGCCCGACGGCGGCGCCGCGGCGTCAGCCGCATCGGCCACCCAGCCCCGGGCCACCGGGATCCAGGTCTGCGGCGATGCGCCGGCGCCGGTCAAGGCGGGAGCGCCCTGCACGGCGAAGGCGGAGACGATCCAGAATCCCTTGGCGCCCTCGTGAATCCGGCCCGGCACCAGGACCTGCTTCCGCGGGTCGTAGCTGCCGGTGGCGGTGACGACCTGGTCGGCCACCGAGCCCGGGAAGAACTGTCCCGGCTTCAGGACCGTGGTCAGCGGGCGGGCGTCCTCGGTTCCTGTGGAAACCGGCGCCTCGGACCGTGTGGAGCGGCCGAACTGCCACTGGCTCAACAGCACAAAGACTCCCGAAATCACGATCGCCAGCACCAGGCCTGCGATCCAGCGGGGTTTGAGGGCGGTTTTCAGCACCCCTTAACCGTACTTCGTCGGCGTGTAGAACAACGAAACGGCTCTGGAGACCAGCCATAGCGTCGGCAGCAGGTGCTAGTGGTCGAAGAACACCAGGCTGGAATTGATCAGTTCGGAGATCACTTCGGGATCATAGGCTCGGCGGAGCGACTCCCGGAAGGACTCCTTGGACAGCGAACGCGCCAGGGTGGCCAGCACCTCCAGGTGGTCCGAGAAGGAACTCGCGGGCGTCGCGATCAGCAGGATAACGGTGGCCGGTCCGTCGGCCGCCCCAAAGTCCAGCGCCTTGCCGTACTTGGTGATGCCGACCGCGATCGAGGTGCGGGAAACAAATTCGCTGCGGGCGTGCGGCAGGCCGACGCCGCCGGGAAGCCCGGTGGCCAGCTGGTGTTCGCGGGCGTTGACGTGGCTGAGGAACCCCTCCAGATCGGAGATCCGGCCGGCGTCGTACATCCGCTGCGCGAGCTGGGCGGCGGCGTCGAACTTGTCCTCCGCGTCCAGCTCCAGGATCACCATCTGCGGCGTGGTGAGGTCGGCATCGTACCGGTCCAGTGGTTCCGCCAAGAGGTGTCCCTTCGAAGTGGCGTCGGTGCACGCCGGCTGGCGGCGCCGTACGGCGTCCCCGGTCAGCGCAGCGGAACGATGTCCTCGACGCCCAGGCGTGCTGCGTCGGCGGATTCGTCGTCCGGCTGCTCCTGGCTCAGCCGTTCCGCGTCGACCCGGGCCAGGTAGTGCTTGATCTCGCTCTCGCGCTGCGCGTCGCTCCAGCCGAGAACCTCACCGATCAGTTTAGCGACTACCGGCGCCGCGGACACACCGCGGTCCCACGCCTCGATGGAAATGCGGGTCCGGCGGGTCAGCACATCCTGGACGTGGCGGGCCCCCTCGTACCTGGCCGCGTAGACGGCCTCGGCTGCGAGGTAGTCGTCCGCGCCCGGCAGCGGCTCGGCCAGCTCGGGGTTCTCCCCGATCAGCGCCAGCACTTCCGGGGCCATCGAACCGTAGCGGTTGAGCAGGTGTTCGATCCGCGCGACGTGCACTCCGGTTTCTTCCGCCATCCGGTTGCGCTTGTTCCAGGCAGCCTTGAAGCCGCTCGCACCGAGCAGCGGGATGGACTCGGTGCAGGACGGCGGGACGCGTTCGTCCATGCTGCGGGTGGCTTCGTCGACGGCGTCCTTGGCCATGACCCGGTAGGTGGTCCACTTGCCGCCGGCCACGACGACGAGGCCGGGCACCGGGTGCGCCACCACGTGTTCGCGGGAGAGCTTGGCCGTTGAGTCGTTCTCCCCGGCCAGCAGCGGGCGCAGTCCCGCATAGACGCCTTCGACGTCCTCGCGGGTCAGCGGCCGCTTGAGGACCTTGTTGACGTGCTCGAGGATGTAGTCGATGTCCTTGCTGGACGCCGCCGGGTGCGCCTTGTCCAGGTGCCAGTCCGTGTCGGTGGTGCCGATGATCCAGTGCCGGCCCCAGGGAATAACGAACAGCACGGACTTCTCGGTCCGCAGGATCAGGCCCACCGTGGACTGGAAGCGGTCGCGCGGCACCACCAGGTGGATGCCCTTGGAGGCGCGGACCTTGAGCTGGCCGCGGTCGGTGACCATGGCCTGGGTTTCATCGGTCCAGACGCCGGTGGCATTGATGACCTGCTTGGCCCGGATGTTGAAGCTGGAGCCGTCCTCGTGGTTGACGACCTTGGCCCCGACCACCCGTTCGCCCTCGCGGAGGAAGTCGACAACGGCCATCTGGTTCACCGCGTGCGCGCCGTAGTAGGCGGCGGTGCGGACGAGGTTCGCGACGTACTTCGCGTCGTCGACCTGGCCGTCGTAGTAGCGGATGGACCCGACGAAGGCGTCGTCTTTAAGGCTGGGCGCCGCCCGCAGGGTGCCGCGCCTGCTCAGGTGCTTGTGGAACGGGACGCCGCGGCTGTGGCCGCCGGTGATGGACATGGCGTCGTAGAGCGCGATGCCGGAGCCTACATAGGGCCGTTCCACGAACCGCTTGGTGAGCGGGTAGAGGAATGGGACGGGCCGGGCAAGGTGCGGGGCGAGCACGGAGAGGATCAGCCCGCGCTCGTGCAGGGCCTCCTTGACCAGCGCGAAGTCCAGCATCTCCAAGTACCGCAGGCCGCCGTGGATGAGCTTCGAGGACCGCGACGAGGTGCCCGCAGCCCAGTCGTTGGCCTCGACGATGCCCACGCTGAGGCCGCGGGTCACGGCATCGAGGGCGGCGCCGGCGCCGACAATGCCGCCACCGACGATCAGGATGTCGAGTTCCTTGCCGGGCTGGGTGCTGGCTTTGAGAACCGCGAGGGACGCTTCGCGTTCCGCGGGCCCTAGCGCGCCACCGGCCAAGGGAGCACCACCGGGAAAACTGTTCATCTCACGCCTCCATCCGGATCAAACCTCGTAGTGCACCACACTACTTCCAAGTTCTTCGGATGGGCAGGGTCTTGGCCCCGCCGGCGCCGGGCTCAGTTTCCGGCGTACGGGGAGACGACGACGTCGACGCGCTGGAATTCCTTCAGGTCCGAGTAGCCGGTGGTCGCCATTGATCGGCGCAGCGCGCCGATCAGGTTCGAGGTCCCGTTGGTGTGGTGGCCCGGGCCGAACAGGACCTCCTCGAGCGGTCCGACGGTGCCGACGTTGGCCCGGTCGCCGCGGGGCAGTTCGAGGTGGTGGGCTTCCTGGCCCCAGTGCCAGCCCTTGCCTGGAGCCTCTTCGGCGCGGGCCAGGGCGCTGCCGAGCATGACCGCGTCGGCTCCCATGGCGATGGCCTTGACGATGTCGCCCGAGGTGCCCATGCCGCCGTCGGCGATCACATGCACGTAGCGGCCGCCGGATTCATCCATGTAGTCCCGGCGGGCGGCCGCGACGTCGGAGATGGCGGAGGCCATCGGCGAGTGGATGCCCAGGGCGCGGCGGGTGGTGCTCGTCGCTCCCCCGCCGAAGCCGACCAGCACGCCGGCGGCGCCGGTGCGCATCAGGTGCAGGGCCGGGGTGTAGCCGGCCGCCCCGCCGACGATCACCGGGACGTCGAGTTCGTAGATGAACTGCTTGAGGTTCAGCGGCTCGTGGTCCTTGGAGACGTGCTCGGCTGAGACCGTGGTGCCACGGATGACGAAGATGTCAACGCCGGCGGCCACGACGGTTTTGTAGTGCTCCTGGGTGCGCTGCGGCGTCAGGGAGCCGGCCACGGTCACGCCTGCGGCGCGGATTTCGGCGAGCCGCGAGGTGATCAGTTCGGGCTGGATCGGGGCCTGGTAGAGCTCCTGCATCCGGCGGGTGACGGCCGGGCTGTTGGTCTCGTTTTCGAGGGCGGCAATCTGGTCCAGGACCGGCTGCGGGTCCTCGTAACGGGTCCAGAGGCCTTCCAGGTCGAGGACGCCGAGGCCGCCGAGGCGGCCCAGTGCGATGACGGTTTCCGGGGACATCGCGGAATCCATCGGCGCGGCAATGACGGGCATATCGAACTTGTAGGCATCGATCTGCCAGGAGACGGAGACGTCCTTGGGATCGCGGGTACGTCGGTTGGGGACGATCGCAATGTCGTCCAGGGAGTAGGCACGACGCCCACGCTTGCCACGGCCAATCTCAATCTCGTAAGTCACGTCCCCACTTTACTTGACCGGGCCGGGGACCCGGCATTGGCCGCGCCTGCCGGGCTGCGGGCCGGCCCGCGGGGGCACGGCGGCGGCCGCCGCGGCGGCGTTGCCGGGCCGGCCGATAGCGAAGTATGCACCCGAATTAATCGATAGCTCACACTTACTTGACACGATCTGTCAATAGTTTACAAAACCTGAAAATGCCCTTACGTTTACTTTCGGCCGGCCGGGGATTTCGCCGGGGGCCTCCACACCCAGTTCCGGGCATTCCGCAATGCCCGGTTAAAGAAAGCAGAACCCATGGGAAGTGCATCACTCAGGAAGTCCCGCGTCCTGGCCCTGTCGCTGGCCGCCGTCGTCGGAACCATGACCCTCGCCGTCACCCCGGTGCTCGCCGCCCCCGGCACCGGGCCGGTCGCCACCGAAAATGTCCCCGCGCCGGACGTCAACGCCGGCGAGGCGTACACGCAGTTCATCGTCAGTTTCAAGAAGACCCCGGGCAACGCCACCCCCAACGGCCGCGCGAACGCCTGGGGCAAGGCCGCCAAACAGCAGGGGGTGAGCGTACGGGAGCTGCGCGCCCTGGCTACCGGAGCGACCCTGATCGCCTCCGACAAACCCCTGTCCGACCAGGCCGCCACGGACTTCATGGACTCGATCGTCGCTTCCGGCGCCGTCAATGCCGTCGAACCCGACGCCCGCATGACGGCCGTCCTGACGCCGAACGACACCCGCTACGGGGAGCAGTGGGACTTCACCGGCGCCAATGGCATGCGGATCCCCGGCGCCTGGGATGTCTCCACCGGGTCGGGGTCCACCGTTGCCGTGATCGACACCGGCATCACCGCACACCCGGACCTGGACGCCAACGTGCTGCCGGGCTACGACTTCGTCTCCGATGCCAACGCTGCGCGCGACGGCAACGGCCGCGACTCCAACGCCCAGGACCAGGGTGACTGGTACGCCGCCGGCGAGTGCGGGCAGACCACCGCCGGCAACTCCTCCTGGCACGGCACGCACGTCTCCGGCACCATCGCCGCGGTGACGGGTAACTCCACCGGCGTGGCCGGTGTCGCGCCCAACGCCAAGGTCCTGCCGGTCCGGGTCCTCGCCAAGTGCGGCGGCTCCCTCTCCGACATCGCGGACGCCATCATCTGGGCCTCCGGCGGGACTGTCTCCGGGATCCCCGCCAACGCCAATCCGGCCAGGGTCATCAACATGAGCCTGGGCGGCTCCGGCGCCTGCGGCACCACCTACCAGGCCGCCATCGACTCCGCCGTGTCGCGGGGCACGACCGTGGTGGTGGCTGCCGGCAACAGCAACCAGGATGCCTCCGGCTTCCGTCCGGCCAACTGCAACTCGGTGGTGACCGTCGCCGCCAGCAACCCGAGCGGCGCCCTCTCCTATTACTCCAACTACGGCGCCACCGTGGATCTCACCGCTCCGGGCGGCGACACCAGCGTCAGCGGCGGAGGCATCCTCTCCACGCTCAACACCGGAACCACGACGCCGGGTGCGGCGGGCTACGCCAGCTACCAGGGCACGTCGATGGCGACCCCGCACGTCGCCGGGCTCGTCGCCCTGATGAAGTCCAAGTCACCGGCCCTCACCCCGGCCCAGGTCGAGTCCACGCTCCGGCAGGGCACCCGGGCCATGCCCGGCGGTTGCACCAAGGGCTGCGGCGCCGGCCTCTCTGACGCCACGGCTACGATGGGGCTCCTCGGCGGAAGCAACCCGCCGCCGCCGTCGGGCAACCTGCTCCTGAACCCCGGCTTTGAAAGCGGCTCGGCGTCCTGGACCTCCAACCAGTCGGACACCTTCGAGACCGGCACGGCCGCCCGCAGCGGCAGCGGCTTCGCGGGGCTGAACGGCTGGGGCAAGTCGACGTCGTACACGCTGGACCAGGCCTTTTCCATCCCGTCCTCCGTCAGCGGCTCCTCGCTGTCCTTCTACCTGAAGACGCTCTCGGATGAGACCACCACCAGCACCGCGTACGACACCCTGAAGGTCCAGGCCATCAGCGGCGGCGTGACCACGACGCTGGCCACCTACTCCAACCTGAACAAGTCCACCGGCTATGTCCTGAAGACGCTGGACCTGTCCTCGTTCAAGGGCAAGACCGTCACGCTGCGGTTCGTCGGCGTGGAGGATTCCTCCCTGGCAACGTACTTCTACCTTGACGACACCTCGGTGACTACCTCGTAGCACCACCGGCCGCTGCTAAGAATGGGCATGCCCTCCCTCCCCGGGAGGACATGCCCATTCTTTGTGCCCCGGAGTGGACATAACACCGCTACGTCCACGGGACGTCGCCGGCAGAGGGCATGTCCGGCGGCTCAGACCCCCTCGGCCTCGTCGACGGCGAGCTGCGATTCGAACATCCGGAAATAGCGGCCGCGCAGTGCCACGAGTTCCTTGTGCGTGCCCTGCTCCACGATCCGGCCGTCCTCGAGCATGTAGACGATGTCCGCCTTCTCGATCGTGGCGAGCCGGTGGCTGATGGCGATGATCGTGCTGCTGCGGTCGGCGAAGAGCCGGGTGAAGATCCGGTGCTCGGCCAGGGCGTCGATTGCCGACGTCGGTTCGTCCATCACCATGAAGGACGCGTCCCGGTAGAAGTTCCGGGCCATGGCCAGGCGCTGCCACTGCCCGCCGGACAGGCCGCTGCCCTTCCGGCCGCGCGGGTCCTCCATCCAGTTGCTGACGTGGTTATCCAGCCCGTTGGGCAGCTTGTTGATGAACTCGAGGGCCTCCGCGTCCGACGCGGCCCGGCGGATCCGGTCGTCGTCGCGCGGCGCATCGACGTCGCCGAAGAAAATGTTCTCCGCCGCGGTGGCGAACTCGTACTTCAGGAACTCCTGGCTGAGCACCGCGAGGTGGCGGTGCCACGACTTCACGTCGACGGCGGCGAGGTCCACGCCGTCGAGCAGCACCTGGCCCGAATCCGGGCGGTAGAGCCCGGCGAGGATCCGGATCAGGGTGGACTTGCCGGCGCCGTTCTCGCCCACTACCGCGATGTGCTGGCCCTGCCGGATGGTCAGCGAGATCCCTTTGATGACCTCCAGCTCGCTGCCGGTGTAGGTGAACCGGATATCCCGCAGTTCCACGGTCCGGGGCGCCTGGAGCAGGGGCGGGGCATGGTCGGAGTGGACGGGCAGCGCCATGAACAGCTCGTAGTCCTTGAGGTTGGCGAGGTCCTCGTCGATGGAACTGAGCGAGGAGACGAGGCTGTTGGCGGTGGACAGGGCGCGGCTGACGATCTGCTGGACGTAGAGGAACTGCCCCACCGGCTGGGCCCGGGCGATGATCTGGCCCACCACCCAGATCAGCGAGACCACCTCCGCGCCGTATTGCAGGGCGTCGGCGGCGAGCTGTTTGGGGATGTAGCGCTTCTGGAAGTCGAGCCGGCGCTTCTCATCCGCGTCCCGGAGCCGGGAGCGGAGCCCCATCAGGTAGCCGACGATCCCGTAGAGCCGCATCTCGGCGATGTGCTGCGGGCGCAACAGGTTGGTTTCGATCATCCGGCGCTGCCGGCGTGAATCGACCTGCGTGTTCCAGTGCGCGATCTGTTCCCGCGACAGTTTGAACTGCAGGTAGACGCTGGGCACGATCGCGACCAAAACGATCACCGCGATCCACCAGCTGACCAGCAGCAGCGCGCCGATCGCCAGGACCACCGAAACCAGTTGGGTGAAGATGGCGGCGATCCGGTCCAGGACCCGGGCGTAGGAATCGGAGAAGCGCTTCGCCCGGTCGTACAGGTCCACCGTTTCCTTGTCGTCATAGCGCCAGAAGTCGAGGGCGAGGAACCGCTCGTACATCAGGTCCCCGACGATCGCGCCGACCCGGAAGCTCATCAGCTGCTGGATGTAGCGGTCCACGCTGCTGAAGGCTCCCCAGAACAGGCCAAGCGCCGCGGTGATGATGACGTAGACGATGGCCTGCTGCCCGGCGGCGGCGTTTCCCGAATAGGCGGCTGCCAGCGCCGTCGTGGTCAGCGCGGCGTAGTAGGTGGTGACGAGGGGCAGCAGCGCCGAGACCAGCGAGCCCACGACTTTCATGACGACGGCGGCGGGCGAGGCGCGGAAGCTGACCCGCAGAACCTGCGCAACGGCCCGGGCGTAAGGCCGCAGCGCCAGTTTCCGCTTCGGCTCGCGTGCGGGCAGGAGTTCGGACATGCCTCCAGCCTAGTTGCGGGCCGCGGCGGCGGAACGCGGAAGGGCCACGGGACGAATCCCGTGGCCCTTCAAGTTGGCGTGGTGGCAGGGGCCGGGTGGGCCCACGGCGCCGGGGACTAGCGCGAACCGTAGTTCGGCGCCTCCACCGTCATCTGGATGTCATGCGGGTGGGATTCCTTCAGCCCGGCCGGGGTGATCCGGACGAACTTGCCACGGGCCTTGAGCTCGGGGACGGTGGGTGCTCCGGTGTAGAACATGGTCTGGCGGAGGCCGCCGACCAGCTGGTAGGCCACGGAGGAGAGCGGGCCGCGGTACGCCACGCGGCCTTCGATGCCCTCCGGGATGAGCTTGTCGTCACCGGAAACGTCGGCCTGGAAGTAGCGGTCCTTGGAGTAGGAGGTGTTCTTGCCGCGGGTCTGCATGGCCCCCAGCGAACCCATCCCCCGGTAGCTCTTGAACTGCTTGCCGTTGACGAAGATCAGGTCGCCCGGGGACTCGTCGCAGCCGGCCAGCAGGGAACCGAGCATGACGGTGTCCGCACCGGCGACCAGGGCCTTGCCGATGTCGCCGGAGTACTGCAGGCCGCCGTCGGCGATCAGCGGCACGCCGGCCGGGATGGCCGCCTTGGCGGACTCGTAGATGGCGGTGATCTGCGGGACGCCGACGCCGGCGACGACGCGGGTGGTGCAGATGGATCCGGGGCCGACGCCGACCTTGATGCCGTCGGCGCCGGCGTCGATCAGGGCCTGGGCGCCTTCGCGGGTGGCCGCCTGGCCGCCGATGATGTCCACGTGCGCTGCCACCGGGTCGGACTTCAGCCGGCGGATCATGTCCAGCACGCCCTGCGAGTGGCCGTTGGCGGTGTCCACGAAGAGGGCGTCCACGCCGGCGTCGATCAGGGCCATGGCCCGCTCCCAGCCGTCACCGAAGAACCCGATGGCGGCACCGACGCGCAGCCGGCCCTCGTCGTCCTTGGTGGCCAGCGGGTACTGCTCGGCCTTGGTGAAGTCCTTGGTGGTGATGAGGCCCGTGAGCCGGCCCTGCTCGTCGACGAGCGGGAGCTTCTCGATCTTGTTGGTGGCAAGCTTGTGCGAGGCTTCCTCGCGGCTGATGCCGACGTGACCGGTGACCAGCGGCATCTTGGTCATGACATCGCTGACCAGCCGGATCGGGAAATCCGTCTCCGGCACGAAGCGGGTGTCGCGGTTGGTGACAATGCCCAGCAGCCGCATGCCCTCGTCCACGACCGGCAGGCCGGAGACCCGGTAGTGCGAGCAGATCTCGTCCAACTCGGCCAGCGTGGCCTCGGGGCCGATGGTGAGGGGGTTGGTGATCATGCCGGACTCGCTGCGCTTGACCCGGTCCACCTGGTCGGCCTGGTCGGCGATCGAGAGGTTCCGGTGCACGACGCCAAGGCCGCCCTGGCGGGCCATGGCGATGGCCATCCGCGACTCGGTGACGGTGTCCATCGCGGCGGACAGCAGCGGCGTGTTCACCGTGATGCGCTTCGAGATCCGCGAGGAGGTATCAGCTTCGGAGGGGATGACGTTGGTGTGTCCCGGCAGGAGCAGGACGTCGTCGTAGGTCAGGCCAACAAAGCCGAAAGGGTCGTGTTCGGGCTGGGTCATGAGTGCGCCTCTTACCTTGGGTTTCTGGGGTCACGGGTAGGGGTTGCAGCAGATGACCAGCCCGTCATTACGGGCATGGCCTGTGCAGAAGTGTTGTGTAAATACTAGAACCTTGGCGGCGATCCCCATATTCCGGGACGCGAATGTGAGCAACGGCATCCGACTGGCGGCGCCGGGGGCGTCACTTCCAGCCGGTGGCGGCGAGCAGCCGCTTTTCGAACATTGGGATCATGCTCTGGACGTAGGTCTTGGTCAGGTGGTTGTCGTCCTTGTAGACGTACACGTTCCCGACGACGGCGGGGCAGGTCCCGTCGGCGCAGATGAAGTCGCTCATGTCCATCAGGTGCAGGCGGGCAACCTTGCCGCGGTAGTCGTCCAGCGGTGAGGACGCCGCCAGGGATTCCTGCAGCGGGACGTTGCACTCGGCGGCGTCGGGGCCCTTTTTCTGGACGCATTCGGGCATGTTGGTGGTGAACCGCGGGTTGTCGCGGATGCCGACAACCTCGATGCCGGCGTCGGTGAAGGGCTTGATCCCCTCCAGGTACTGCGGCACCTCGGTTTCGAACGGCGCCTCCTTGTGCGTCAGCGACGCGACCGTGAAGACGGCGTCGGGCTTGTGCGACAGGACGTAGTCGGAGCTGGCTTTGTTGAAGGCGTTGCAGTCGGCATCCCGCTCGGGTGACTCTCCCCCGAAGCGGCAGTTTCCCTTGAGCAGGGTGACGACCTCCCAGCCGTGGCTCTTGGCGATGGGGCCCAGCGCGGCCATGTACTGCTGCGCATGCGAGTCGCCGAGCACCACGATTTTCTTGGTGACCTTGTCCGGCCGGCTGTTCTGCAGGCAGCCCTGCAGGAGGGGGTCGCTGGGCACGTTGCCGTCGGTGCAGAGCCCGTCGATGTCGGCCCATTCGTTCTTCATGGCGGCCGGTGCCGGGATGATCTTGGCCTCCGGCGTCGGCTTCCCGGCGTTCTCCGGGGCCAAGGCTGCGGCGCCGGGCGTCAGTTCCTTCGGCTGGGACGCGGCCGCGGCTTCGTCGGCCACAATGTGGCTCTGCCACAAAGTCACCGGGCCGGCCAGCAGGGCCCCGCAGGCGGCGATGACGACGGCGGTGCGCCAGGCGCGGCGCTGCGGCCAGTGCCACTCGCGCAGCGGCTTCTCCACGAAGCGGGTGGTGAGCACGGCCAGCACCACGGAGATGGCGACTATCGCGAGCCCCTGCCACAGGTCCGGCGCGCTGACTCCCATCCCGGCCAAGGCCAGCACCAGCAACGGCCAGTGCCAAAGGTAGAGGGCGTAGGAGTTGTCGCCGAGGGCGACGAGCGGCCGCCAGGTCAGGAAACGGTCCACGCCGAACCGGCTGCCGCTCTGCCCCGCCACAATGATGGCGGCGGCAGCCAGCGTCGGCCACAGCGCGATGAATCCGGGGAAGGAGCGGTCGACCGTCAGCAGCAGCCCGCAGGAGAGCATCGCCACCAGTCCCGCCCAGCCCAGCACCAGGCGCAGGATCCTTCCCGGTTTCAGGTACGGCAGGGCCAGCGCCAGCAGCGAGCCCAAAGCGAATTCCCAGAGCCGCGCACGGGTGTCGAAGTAGGCGTAGGCCTGGTTGCTGGCGGTCTGCTCGATCGAGTAAACCAGCGACGCGGCGAAGATGGCGCCGAACGCGAGGGCCAGGAACAGGCGGTAATTCAGCAGTCGTTCGTCCACCCCGGTCCAGCGGCGCAGCGCGTAGCGCAGTCCCTTGCGCAGCAGGGCGGCGCCCGCGAACACGAGCGGCCACAGCAGGAAGACCTGCCCCTGGATGGACAGCGACCAGAAGTGCTGCAGCGGGCTGGCTCCCGAGTGGTCCTGGGCGTAGTAGTCCACGGCAGAGTCCGCGAGCAGCCAGTTCTGCCGGTACAACAGTGACGCCCAGGCCTGGTCGAGGATGTCCGGCCAGCGGCTTGCCGGCAGGATGGCCCAGGTGCCTGCCAGCACGCCCAGGACCACCACGACGACGGCGGGCAGCAGCCGCTTGAGCAGATGCAGCCAGTGGCTCACCAGGCGGAGCGGCTTACCGCTTTCCACCTTGCGGGCAAAGCTCAGGGTCATCAGGAAGGCCGAGATGAGCAGGAAGATGTCGACGCCACCGGAGACCCGGCCAAGCCACACGTGGTAGGTCACCACCATAAGAACGGCGAGGGCACGCAGGCCCTGCACCTCCGGGCGGTACCCCGATTTTCGGCTCGCGGGAGAACCCGCGGCCGCGTGCTGCGGGCTGGCTATGGTTCGCTCGTTCGTCACGCGGGATCCCTCAGGCTGGCTTCCAAAACATCAATGTTACCGAACCGTAATTTTCATTGCCAATTTCCGGGGCGCCTTCCGCCCGGGATTCCCGGGGCAGGGCGTACCGGCGAGGCTAGGCTGTTACGAGTCGAAGGAGGCCGCGAGTGATCGTGCAGGTGCGGATATGTGTCCCGGAGGAGCTCTCCGGAGCCGTGGTGGAGTGCTGCTCCGGTGAGCTTGGCGTCGCGGAGGTTGCGTTGCACCCCGGCGCCTCGGTGGTGCCGCCGGGCAACGTCATCCTCGTGTTCATGGCACGGGAGTCCGTCGAGTCGCTGATCGAAAAACTCCACGCCCTGAACGTCCAGGACGTTGGCTCCATCTCGGTCACCACGCCGGAGCTGGTGCTTTCCGATCGCGCGGATCAGGCGGTCGCTGAGGCGCCCGGCGAAGGCGCGGACGCGATGATCTGGGATGAGGTGTCGCGGCAGACCGGGGAGGATTCCCGGCTGACGTGGAGCTACCTGGCGTTTCTGGTCCTCGCGACGCAGCTGGCCGCGATCGGCATCGTCACCGACTCGACCATCGCGATCGTCGGTGCCATGGCGGTGGGGCCCGAGTTCGGCCCGCTCGCCGCCCTGGCCGTGGCCCTGGTGCGGCGCCAGTGGCGGCTGGGGCGCAGCGCGGCACTGGCACTCGGCGTCGGGTTCCCGGTCGCGATGCTGGCGGCGGCCTTCACGGCCTGGCTCTCCGTACCACTCGGGCTCTTTCCAGCTGACGCCCTGGACCGCGGTTCGGCTGTGGAGTTCATCTATCACCCGGGGCCCTATTCCCTGATTGTCGCCCTGCTGGCAGGGACCGCCGGCATGCTGTCCGTGATCAGCCGGCGCTCGGCGGCCCTCATCGGGGTGTTCATCTCCGTGACCACCGTCCCGGCCGCCGGTTTCGTAGCGGTTTCCCTCGTGCTGGGCGAGTACCAGAAGGCCGCAGGTTCCGCCCTCCAGCTCCTTGTGAACTTGGTCGGGATTATTGTCTCGGCGGTGGCGGTGCTGCTGTTTTACCGGCTAGTCACGAAGCGGCTGCCGCGCGACGCCGCGCGGAAGCTGCGGAGGAACGCCCAGCGCCTGCACCACTGAGCTGCACCGGGGCGGCCCCGGGGCGTCCCCTGCGGGGCCTGCGCGCTACATCCAGCCGGTCGCCGGGCTATTTCCAGCCGGTCGATTCCAGGAGCCGCTGGCCGAAGACCGAAGCCATCGAAGCCACGTAGGTTCGGGTTAGGTGATTGTTGTCCTTGTAGACGAAGGTGTTCCCCACCACCCCGGGACAGATTTTTCCGTCGCAGATCAGGTCCGTCATGTCGACCATGGACAGGCCCGGCACCCGGCCCTGGAGCGCAGCGAGGGGACTCTTGGCGGCCAGCACGTCGCGTTCGGCGCGTTGGCAGTCCGGGCTGTCCTCTCCCTTGTTGGCCGCGCATTCGGCGATATTGAAATTGAAGCGTGGGTTGTCCCGGATCGCCACCATCTCGACGTGCTTCTCGGTCCAGAACCTTGCGGTTGCTTCGAGGTCCGGGGAGAGCTTTTCAGCGGGGGAAGATACCGCGGCGACGGTACCGACGGTGATGATGGCGTCCGGCGGATTGTCGGTGACCTCCTCCGTCACGGCTGCGTTGTAGCTGTCGCAAGGAATGGAGCGCCTCTGGGCGGAGACGCTGTACCGGCAGCCGGCCCTGAGCATCGAGTAGACCCGCCAGCCCTTTTGCTTGCCGACGGCGTCGATGGCGGCCAGCCATTGCTGCGCGTGGGAATCACCCAGCACGAGGAGTGTTTTGGCGGGTTTGTCCGGCGCGTTGTTCTGTGAGCACGTGCTTCTCAGCGCCGGGCTCGAAGGCTCGAGGTCGCCGGAACACCGGTTGCCGAGGCTGGCCCAGTCCTTGTTGAGCTGTTCGGGCAGAGGCAGGATCGCGGCGTCGCCGTCGGCAGCGCTGACGAATCCGGGCAGCAGCGCCAGGGCGCCGGGATTGTTTCTTTGCGATTGCGACATCGCGGCCTCCGCCTGGAGGTGCTGCTGGAGCTGCAACGCCGTCAGGGGCAGGGCGACCACCGCGAGGGCAAGCGCGACGGCGACGGCAGCGCGCCGACGTCGCACTTCCGGCCACGCCCAGGACCGCCACGGCTTCTCGACGAAGCGAGTGGTAAGGAACGCGAGGCCCAGTGAGACGGCGATGATTACGCTGCCCGAAAGCCACCCCGCGTGCTCCTTGCCGCTCCAGGCCAGGGCCAGCACCAGCACCGGCCAGTGCCAGAGGTAGAGCGCGTAGGAGTTGTCACCGAGTTTCACGAGCGGGCCGGAGCTGAGGATACGGTCAACTCCCCAGCGGCTGTTCGTCTGCCCGGCCAGGATGATGCAGCCGGCGGCCAGGGTCGGCCAGAGCGCCACGAAGCCGGGGAAGGCCCCCTCCACGTCCAGGATGAAGCCGCAGCTGATCATGGCCACGACGCCGATCCAGCCGAGGACGACGCGGACCGGCCGGGACAGCAGGCTCAGTCCGGGCAGGAAGAGTGCCAGCAGCGTGCCCAGCGCAAACTCCCAGAGCCGAGCGCCGGTGTCGAAGTAGGCCTGGGACTGGTTGGTGGCCGTGTAGTAGATCGAGAAGGTCAGCGAAGCCAGGAAGATCGCGGCGAAGATGTAGCTGAGCAGCGCCCGGTAGCGGAGGTTGTACCGTCGTGCGAGGAACGCTGCGCCAGCAAAGATAAGCGGCCACAGAATGAAAATCTGGCCTTGAATGGAGAGTGACCAGAAGTGCTGGAGCGGGCTGGCCATGGCGTGGTCCGCCGCGTAGTAGTCAACAGCCTCGGACTGCAGCAACCGGTTTTCAACGTAGAACAGCGATGCCCAGCTTTGCTCGACCACGTCCGGAAAACGGGTGCGGGGCAACAAGAAGTAGCTGGCCGCCAGCACGCTTAAGATGACGACTGCCGCCCCGGCCAGGAGTCGACGGAACAGGTGGAGCCAATGCTTGACTAGGTCCATCCGCGAGACCCGTTCGAAGCGCCCCACGAACTGCAGCGTCATCAGGAACGCCGAGATCAGCAGGAAGATATCGACGCCGCCGGACACCCGGCCAAACCAGATGTGGTAGGTGACCACCATGAGCACCGCGAGCGAACGCAGTCCTTGAATTTCCGGCCTGAATTTCGTCCCCCGGGCAGGACGTGGCTCGGCGCTCGTTTCGCGCGGCGAGACGAGCGTTACCGCTCCAGACATATGAACCCCCGTAGAAACAACGCAAGACAGCCAGAGCAACTATACAACCCGGTTCGGCGTCGGTCCCTTTCGGATGACGCCGGCCACGATGCCCGGACCCCGACGGCATGGCTCCGGGGAACAAAAAGGACCGGACCAGCTGACGCTGGTCCGGTCCCTTCTTTGCACAGGAACTAGTGCGCGGAAACCTTAGTGCTGGTGTCCGGCGTGCTCGTCCTCGTCGGCCGGCTTTTCCACCACGAGGGTTTCGGTGGTGAGAACCAGCGCCGCGATGGAGGCCGCGTTGCGGAGGGCCGCGCGGGTGACCTTGACGGGGTCGATGACACCGGCCGCGATCAGGTCCTCGTATTCGCCGGTCTTGGCGTTGAAGCCCTGGTTGACGGCGGATTCGGCCACCTTGGCGACGACGACGTAGCCGTCAAAGCCGGCGTTCTGGGCGATCCAGCGCAGCGGCTGGGTCAGGGCCCGGCGGACGATGCCCACGGCAGCTGCCGCGTCGCCGTCGAGCGCCTGGACAGCCGGATCCTCATCAAGCGCCTTGAGGGCGTGGATGAGGGCGGAGCCGCCCCCGGCCACGATGCCTTCTTCGAGGGCCGCGCGTGTGGAGGACACGGCGTCCTCGATGCGATGCTTCTTTTCCTTCAGCTCGACCTCGGTGGCAGCGCCAACCTTGATCACGCCGATGCCGCCGGCCAGCTTGGCCAGGCGTTCCTGCAGCTTTTCCTTGTCCCAGTCCGAATCGGTGCGGGTCAGCTCGGCGCGCAGCTGGGCAACCCGGGCCGCGACGTCCTCGGCCGAACCGGCGCCGTCAACGATGGTGGTGTTGTCCTTCGTGACGGTGATGCGGCGGGCGGTACCCAGGACCTCAAGGCCCACGGTGTCCAGGCTGAGGCCCAGTTCCGGGGAGACAACCTGCGCGCCGGTGAGGGTCGCGATGTCCTGCAGCATGGCCTTGCGGCGGTCTCCGAAACCGGGAGCCTTGACGGCCACGACGTTCAGGGTGCCGCGGATACGGTTGACGATCAGCGTGGAGAGTGCCTCGCCGTCGACGTCTTCGGCGATGATGAAGAGCGGCTTGGAGCTCTGCAGCGCCTTTTCCAGCAGCGGCAGGAATTCCTGGACCGAGGAGATCTTGCCCTGGTTGATCAGGATAAGGGCGTCTTCGAGGACTGCTTCCTGGCGTTCCGCGTCGGTGACGAAGTACGGGGACAGGTAGCCCTTGTCGAACTGCATGCCCTCGGTGAGGACCAGTTCGGTCTGCGTGGTGGAGGACTCCTCGATGGTGATCACACCGTCCTTGCCGACCTTGCCGAAGGCCTCGGCCAGGAGCTCGCCGACCTCGTCGCTCTGTGCGGAGATCGCGGCCACGTTGGCCACCTGGGTGCCCTCGACCGGGCGGGCGTTTTCGAGCAGGCGGGCGGCCACGGCCTCGACGGAGACCTCGATGCCGCGCTTGATCTGGCCCGGGGCGGCGCCGGCGGCAACGTTGCGCAGGCCTTCCTTGACCAGGGCCTGGGCGAGGACGGTGGCGGTGGTGGTACCGTCGCCGGCGACGTCGTTGGTCTTGGTGGCGACCTCCTTGGCGAGCTGTGCGCCAAGGTTTTCGTACGGGTCGTCCAGCTCTACTTCGCGGGCGATGGTCACACCGTCGTTGGTGATCGTGGGGGCGCCCCACTTCTTGTCCAGCACGACGTTGCGGCCGCGCGGGCCGAGCGTCACCTTGACCGTGTTGGCGAGCTTATCGATGCCGGCTTCGAGCGACCGGCGGGCAGCGTCGTTAAACGCAAGCTGCTTTGCCATGGTTTTGTCCTTTCAAGACAGAACCCCGCGCAGCCGTTCGTTCAAAGCGAAGGATCGGCGGCGCGGGGGTCCAAGAGAGTTACTTTACGACGATCGCCAGAACGTCGCGGGCGGAGAGCACGAGGTACTCGGTGCCGCCGGTCTTAACTTCGGTTCCGCCGTACTTGGAGTAGATGACAACGTCGCCAACGGCAACGTCAACGGGAACGCGGTTGCCATTGTCATCAAAGCGGCCGGGGCCTACTGCAACAACTTCGCCTTCCTGCGGCTTCTCCTGTGCGGAGTCCGGGATAACCAGGCCGGAAGCCGTGGTCTGCTCGGCTTCGAGCGGGCGGACAACAATACGATCCTCAAGAGGCTTAATAGAGACCGACACTCGGACCTCTCCTTTTCGTCAGCAAATTTGTGGACTATGAAGCGGTGATCCGTGGCGTACAAACCGTCGTCGCGGTGCCGGCAGTAGCCCGGCGGAACATGCTTCACGTGTTAGCACCCGCCTAGGGAGAGTGCTAATGACGACTCTATGTAAGTAGTTAGCACTCGGTCAAGGTGAGTGCCAGAAGTTCGTCACTGGTGAACGTCCGGCGGGACCGTCCGGAGTGACGGACATGCCCATCGCAACCGGCCGGCACCGGACATATCGGCAATATGTCCGGTGCTGGTGCCGAAGGATGGGCATGTCCCTCGGTCCGCGCCCAGGCTGGGGCGGCCTACTCCCCCGCCAGGTCCTCGTAGTCCCAGTCCTGGCCGTCGTCGTCTTCCTCGATCCGGGCGGAGGCGTTGCGTTCGCGGTACAGCACAAAGCCGCCGGCGAGGGCAGCGACCGCGCCGAGGACGAGGGCGATGATGCCGCCCACCCGGGCTGCGGCATAGGTGTCACGGATCGCGCGCGCCTCATCGGTCGCATCCTTCACGTCTTTGCCGCCGACCGAGTAGACGGTCGCATTGAAGGAGTCCAGTAAGAAGATAATGACGAGCAACGCCACGCACACGACGGCGATCACGACGCCGGCGATCAGCGCCGGCCGGGCGAAGCGGGCCAGTCCCCGGCTGTCCCGGGCCTCCCCGACGGCGTTCTCCCGGGTGCCTGCCGTGCCGAAGTCGTCTGTGTCCCTGCCATCCATGCCGTCCAGCCTATCGGGCGCGCCGGGCGTTCCCCGCCTGAACTACGCTTGATGGCATGGCTGAGACTACGCAGGACCAGATCGCCCCGCTCCTCAATCCGGAGGGCTGGGAGCTGCTGGCCTCGCTGGGACCGTACCGCGAGGAGGAGGCCTTCCGCCTCAACGCCTCGCTCCGGAAGGCCGGCCATTCCCCCGAACTGGTGTCCGCGGCACTCACCCAGTCCCGCCTGCGGACAAAGGCGGAAGCGAAGTTCGGTGAATTCGCCCGGCAGATGATTTTCACCCGGGCCGGCCTGGAACAGGCCACCCGGCTGACCGTAGCGGCGCGGCACGCGCAGCGCTTCGCCGAGGCCGGGATTGCCCATGTGGCGGATCTGGGCTGCGGACTGGGAGCCGACGCAATGGCCCTGGCCTCGCTGGACATCAAGGTGACCGCCGTGGAACTGGACGAAACCACCGCCGCCTGCGCCACGATGAACCTGATCCCGTTCCGGAACGCCACCGTCGTCCATGCCGATGCCGCCGCCGTCCCGCTCGACGGGATTGACGGCGTCTGGCTGGACCCGGCCCGCCGCACCACCTCAAGTTCCGGGACCAAGCGACTCTGGGATCCGGAGGACTTCTCCCCCCCGCTGTCCTTCGTGGAATCCCTGGCCTCGTCCGGCCGTGCCGTCGGCGTGAAGATGGGCCCGGGCATGCCGCATGCCTCCGTCCCGGAGGACTGCGAGGCGCAGTGGGTCTCGGTGGGCGGCGACGTCACCGAAGTTGCGCTGTGGTTCAACGCGGTCCGCCGACCCGGAATCCGGCGTGCCGCGCTGGTACTCGGCCCGCAAGGCGCCGCGGAGCTCACCAGCTCGGAGGACTTCGGCGCCGGGCCGGAGGCCCCGCTGGGCCCGGTGGATGGCTACCTCTACGAGCCCGACGGCGCCGTGATCCGCGCCGGCCTGGTCGCCGACGTCGCGCTCCAGCTGGGCGGTCATCTGCTGGACGAACACATCGCCTATATCTGCGCGCCGGAACTGCACGATACCCCGTATGCCCGCGCGTACAAGGTCCTTGAGGTGATGCCGTTCAACGTCAAGGCGCTCAAGTCCTGGGTCAAGGACAACGGCGTGGGCGTCCTTGACATCAAGAAGCGCGGCACCTCGGTCACGCCGGAGGAACTGCGCAAGCAACTGCTCCCCGGCGGCGGCAGGAGCGCCAAGAATGCGGCCAAGAAGACGGCCACCCTGGTCCTCACCAGGATCGGGGAGGAGCGGGTGGCCATCTCGGTGGAACCGGCCTAGGGCCGGCCTTGCGGGGCGGGGCTACTGGGCCCGCATGAACTCCTCGGCGGCACGGACCTGTTCGTCGCTGGGCCGGATGCCCGTGTAGAGCACGAACTGTTCGAGGGCCTGGATGGTGGCGACCTCGGCGCCGGTGATCACCTGCTTGCCGGCCGCCCGCGCGGCTTTGATCAGCGGCGTTTCGGCGGGCAGCGCCACAACATCGAACACCACCTTCGCGGCCGCCACGGCTTCCGGCGGGAAGGACAGGGCGCCGGACTCGGGGCCGCCAGCCATGCCGACGGGCGTCACGTTGATCAGCAGGTCGGCTGTGCCCTCTGCGGAATCCGGGGCCGGGAGTACTGCACGCCATTCGAATCCGTAGAGCCCGGCGAGCGTCCGGCCGGCCGCCTCGTTGCGGGCGATGATCGTGACGTGCCGGAATCCGGCGTCGCGCAGTGCCGCCGCAGTGGCCTTCGCCATTCCACCGGCGCCCAGCAGCCACACCGTGTAGTCCGTGGGGACGGCGTTGCGTTCCAGCAGCTGCTCGATCGCCGTGTAGTCGGTGTTGTAGGCCGTGAGCTTACCGCCGTCGTTGACGATCGTGTTGACCGAGTCGATGGCTTTCGCGGACGGGTCCATGACATCCACGAGGGCGATGACGTCTTCCTTGAATGGCATGGACACGGCGCAGCCGCGGATGCCCAGGCCCCGCACGCCGGCGATGGCCTGGGCCAGGTCGGTGGGGGCGAAGGCCTTGTAGATCCAGTTCAGGCCCAGCTGTTCGTACAGGTGGTTGTGGAAGCGGGTCCCGTTGTTGCTCGGCCGGGCCGAGAGCGAGATGCACAGGGTCATGTCTTTATTCAGGATGGGCACAGCACCATTAAACGCCACGAAACGCCACGGCAACGGCTCAGCGGCAGCCGGAACCAGGCCCTTGCCGCCCGACGGGGCCGGTGCAGCCTGTGGATACCAGGGAGAGCCCTGGCAGAACCGCCGCGGCTGCCGGGAACAGGCTTCTTCTGTGAAAACTCTCACGCATCAGCTGTAACTTGACCACCAGTTGGATGCTACCCCTGCACTAGACTTTGAACACCGCTGCCTGGCCACTGCATGCCGCAACCGGGCTGCACCAGCGGCCAATGAACACCAGCGGCCAATGAACACCGGCGGCGAACACACACTGGCGGGTGACAAACTCCGGCGGGCAACAAAACAGCGAAGGGACCACATGAAGATTGATTTCGCTTCATCCAGGCAATCAACTCTTGGTGTGGAATGGGAGCTCGCGCTCGTCAACGCCGAAACCGGTGAGCTGGCCTCGGTGGCCAGCGAGGTGCTCCGCGGCGTGTCCGCCCGGCATCCCGAGCTGAACGAGGATGACGAACACCCGCACATCAAACAGGAGCTGCTGCTCAACACGGTGGAGCTCGTCACGGGCATCTGCACCACCGTGGCGGAAGCGAAGGCGGACCTGAACAGTTCCCTCGCCGCGGTGCGCGAGGTCACCGACCCGATGGGCGTCGAAGTCTTCTGCGCCGGCAGCCACCCCTTCAGCCCGCCGCAGCTCCAGCCCGTCACCGACAAGGCGCGGTACGCCAAGCTGATCGACCGCACCCAGTGGTGGGGCCGCCAGATGGTCATCTACGGCGTCCACGTGCACGTGGGCCTCGACAGCCGCGACAAGGTACTTCCTGTACTCGACGGGCTCGTCAATTACTTCCCGCACTTCCAGGCGCTTTCCGCCTCCAGCCCGTTCTGGGGCGGCGAGGACACCGGCTACGCCTCGCAACGCGCGCTGATGTTCCAGCAGTTGCCGACGGCGGGACTGCCGTTCCAGTTCTCCAGCTGGGAAGAATACGAGTCCTACGTCCAGGACATGTTCACCACCGGGGTGATCGACACCCTCTCCGAGATCCGCTGGGACATCCGGCCGGTACCCAACCTCGGCACCATCGAGATGCGCATCTGCGACGGCCTGGCCACGCTTGAGGAGGTGGGGGCCATCGCCGCCCTGACCCAGTGCCTCGTGGACGAGTTCTCCACCATCCTGGACAACGGCGGCACCATCCCGACCATGCCGCCCTGGCATGTCCAGGAAAACAAGTGGCGCGCGGCCCGCTACGGTCTGGACGCAATTATCATCCTCGACGCCGACGGCAACGAGCAGCTCGTCACCGAGCACCTGCGGGAGACGCTGGCCCGGCTCGAGCCCGTGGCTGCAAAGCTCGGCTGCAGCGCGGAGCTGGCCGACGTCGAGAAGATTATCGAGCGCGGGGCCGGCTACCAGCGGCAGCGCCGCGTCGCCGCGGAGCACGGCGGGGACCTGCGCGCCGTCGTCCTGGATCTGGTCGAGCAGATGCGCAAGGGGCCCGAAGCCTAGATTCCTGGGCCGTCTCCTAGGCGGATACGCTCGTCACCGGCATCGACGAGTCCGGCGCGAAGCCGAGCCCGCTCGGCACTATTCCGGACATCACCAGCTGCGCCCCGAGCGCGGCCACCATGGCCCCGTTGTCCGTGCACAGCGAGAGCGGCGGGACGGTCAGCCGGATTCCGGCCGCCGTGCACCGCTGCTCCGTGAGCTGGCGCAACCGCGAGTTCGCCGCCACTCCCCCGCCCAGCAGCAGTTCGGTGATGCCGTTTTCGCGGCAGGCGAGCACCGCCTTGGAGGTGATCACGTCCACCACGGCCTCCTGGAAGGCGGCCGCGATGTCCGCCACCGGCACCGCTTCGCCGCGCGACTCAAACTGCTCCACGCAGCGGGCGACGGCGGTCTTGAGTCCGCTGAAGGACCAGTCGTAGCGGTGCGGGCCGGGTTCTTCGGCGGTCCCCATGTACTTGGGCTGGGTAAGACCGCGGGGGAAACGGATCGCCTTCGCATTGCCGGTGCGTGCCAGCTTGTCGATGGCCGGCCCGCCCGGGTAGCCGAGCCCCAGCAGCCGGGCCACCTTGTCGTACGCCTCGCCGGCGGCGTCGTCGATCGTGGAGCCCAGCAGCTCGACGTCGTCCGTGATGCTGCGGATCCGGAGGATCTCGGTGTGGCCGCCGGAGACCAGGAGCGCGCCGAGGTTCTCCGGCAGGGCGGTCCCGGAGCCGGCCGCCTGCCCGCTGTCGTCCGAGCCGCCGTCCTCCGGCGCGCCGCCGCCGGGCTCGAGCAGTCCGACGCCCACATGCGCCACGAGGTGGTTGATCGCGTACAGCGGCTTGCCGGTGGCGACGGCGAGGGCCTTGGCTGCGCAGACGCCCACCATCAGGGCTCCGGCCAGTCCCGGGCCGGAGGTGACAGCGATGGCGTCGATATCGTCCAGCGTCACTTCCGCTGCGGCGAGCGCTTCCCGGAGGGTGGGGACGAAGGCGTCGAGGTGCGCGCGGGAGGCGATCTCGGGGATGACCCCGCCGAAGCGCACGTGCTCCTCCATGGAGGACGAGACGGTGTTGGCGAGCAGGCGGGTGCCGCGGACGATGCCGACGCCGGTCTCGTCGCAGGAGGACTCGATCCCAAGCACCAGCGGGGCGGAGCTGCGTGGGTGGTGGTTCATTCTTGGCCTGTTCCCCTTGGCTGTGTGTGGTCCGTGGTGTTGCCGGGCGCTGGCTGTTCCGTCGCGTGCAGCTCGAGGCGCATGATGAGCGCGTCGACGCCGTCGCGGTAGTAGCGCGGCCGGACATGGATCTGCTCGAAGCCGAAGCGCCGGTAGAGCTGCTGGGCGCGGGGGTTGTCCGCGCGCACCTCCAGCAGCACATCGGCCGCATGCCGCCGCCGGCTTTCCCGGATGAGCTCGGTCAGCAGCGCCGAACCGATGCCACGGCCCTCCTGTTCGGGCACAACCGCGATGGTCTGCACGTCCGCGATGGGTTCGATGCACATCAGCCCCGCGTACCCGACGATTGAGCCGCCGGACTCGGCAACGATGTAGCGTCGGGTCTCGGTCTGGGCGAGCTCGTCGACAAACATCTGCAGGGGCCAGGCGTCCACCGGGAACAGCCGGCGCTCCAGCTCGTGCACCGCGGGGATGTCCGCGGAGGCCATGTCCCTGAGGCTCACACCTGCCGGGGACGGTCCGCGCGGCGTATCCGGGGCGTTCACAGGGCGCGCTTCCGCGGGCCCGGGACCTGCGCGTCCGATTCCCGCAGGTACAACGGGGTGGTGTCCAGGAGCTGCTCGCCGGCGGCGAGCCGCGCCAGCGCGAACTGGCCCAGCGAAAGCGCCTCGGGCTGCCGCGCGGCGAACTCGGGGACGGCATTGAGGACGTCCGGGTACAGGCCCGCGCCCGCGCCGTAGACCGGAAGGTCCGGCAGATCGGCGGCGAAGCCCACATGCGGCCCGTCCAGCAGCTGCGGCAGCTGGCTCCCGGCCAGCGCGTAGCGGGCCCAGTAGACCTCCTTGCGCCGCGCGTCGGTGGCCACAATGAACTCCGGGGCCGCTTCCGTGGACTCCGCTACCTCCAGGGCAATGGCATCCAGGCTCATGAGCCCGTAGAGGGGCTTTTGCCAGACGAAAGCCAGGCTGCGGGCGGTGACGATGCCGGAGCGGAGGCCCGTGAACGGACCCGGTCCCACCCCGGTGACAATGACGTCGACGTCGGCGCCGCTGAGACCCGCGGCGGCGAGCAGCTGCTTGATGCCCGGGGCCAACACCTCGGCATGGCTGCGGGTGTCCGCGGTGGCGAAGCTGCCGACGACAGATTCCAGGGAATCATCGGAAACGAGCGCCGCGCTGGCAACGGCCGAGGTATCGATGGCGAGGATCAGCATCTTCAGTCCGTTTCCGTGGTCGCGGGCAGGTCAGGGATTCCGGCAAGGGCGGCGGGCGGTTCGGCCCAGCGCGGCCCAAAGCCGCGGAAGACCACGGTCCTGGGCTCGTCGGCGTCGTCGGTGTCGAAATCCAGCACGTCGGTGCCGAGCTGTGCGGGGCCGGACGGGGCTGTGCCGCTGGGCTGGGCGCCACCCAGCCGGCGTTGCAGCTCAACCTCCAGCCGGCTCTCGCTTAGGTGCTCCACCCGGCCGCGGCCCCACTCCACGACGGTCACTGCACTGTCCATGGTGTTTTCCAGGTCGATGTCGTCGATTTCGGAAGCAGAGGCGAGCCGGTACGCGTCGACGTGGACCAGGTCCGGGCCGCCGGGACGGGGTCCGTCCGGAAGGTTGGGGTGGATCCGCACCAGCACGAACGTGGGAGAGATGATTCCGGCGCGGACGCCAAGGCCCTCGCCGAGCCCCTGCGTGAAGGTGGTCTTCCCGGCGCCAAGCTCGCCGCTGAGCACTAGCAGGTCGCCCGCCTGCAACTCGGCGCCAAGGCCGGCCGCGAGGGCATGTGTCTGCTCCGCGGTCCCCACTTCCAGGGTCCGCTGCCAGGCCGGGTGGCTCACTGCGCGGCCCCGTCGCCGGGTGCGGGCTCTTCGTTGATGTAGCGGCGCGGCACCCGCGGGCTGATGCGGGTGACGATCTCGTAGTTGTTGGTGCCGGCTGCCCTGGCCCAGTCCTCGGCGGTGGGACCGCCGTCGGCACCGTCTCCGAACATCACGGCTTCGGCACCCAGCAGGCTGGGACCGCCGGCGGAGACGTGGAGCGGGCCGAGGTCGATCACCATCTGGTCCATCGCGATGCGGCCCACCACGGGGTAGCTGATTCCGGCCACCCTGATCGGACCTCCGGTGGCGACGCGCGGAACGCCGTCGGCGTATCCCAGCGGGACGAGGCCCAGCGTGCTGGCGCCCCCGGTGCGGTAGTTCAGTCCGTAGGAGACACCCTGGCCGGCGGGCACGTCCTTGCAGTGCGAGACGACGGTGCGCACCGTCATTGCCGGGCGCAGCCCGACCTCCGCGGAACTCTGGCCCTCGAACGGTGAGAGCCCGTAGATGCCGAGGCCCACCCGGACGAGGTCGAAGTGCGTGTCCGGGCGGGACAGCGTCGCCGGGGTGTTCGCGAGGTGGCGCACCTCGGGATCGACGCCGGCGTCCTGGGCCATCGCCAGGACATCGCGGAAGGCGGCAAGTTGCTCGTCGGTTTCGGGGCGCTCGGGTTCGTCGGCCACGGCAAGGTGGGAGAAGATGCCCACCACCCGCAGCAGGCCCTGGTCCTGGTAGTCCATCGCTTCGCCGAGCAGGGTGTCCCAGGACTCCAGGGTGGCGCCGTTGCGGCCGAGCCCGGTGTCCACCTTCAGGTGAATCCTGGCTGGGCGTTCCTGCTCGCGGGCTGCGGTCACGATCCGGCCCAGTTCCCAGCCGGAGCAGCCGATGTCGATCCCGGCAGCGACGGCGGCGGCAAAGTTGCTCTCGGGGGTGTGCAGCCAGGCCAGCAGGGGGGCCTCGATCCCGGCGGCGCGCAGGGCAAGCGCCTCGGAGATATGCGCGACGCCTAGCCAACTGGCCCCGGCGCTGAGCGCGGCGCGGGCCACCGGGATGGCCCCGTGGCCGTAGGCGTCGGCCTTGACGACGGCCATCACCTTCGCCGGCGAAGCCACCTTGGCCAGCCGCCGGACGTTGTGCCGTATCGCCTTGAGGTCGATGACGGCCGAGCGCTCCTCGACGTGGTCCGGACCTGCTTCCGCCACCGGCCGGAAATCACCTGTTGCTGCTGGGTATATCACTTTACGATTCTACGGGTGGCCGCAGATCCTGCTGAATTCCGCTGGCGCCCCGCACTTTGGGACATGCCCATCCTTGGCTTCGGGACATGCCCACTCCTCGCAGCCGCGACTGGGCATATGCGGACTATGTCCAGTCCACGGCCCGGGCGCAGGGCATGTCCCTCGGCCCGCACCCCGCGGCATCCCAAACCATTCACGGATCCATTCCTGGCGTCGGGACATGCCCACTCCTCGCAGCTACGAGTGGGCATATGCGGAATATGTCCAGTCCACGGCCCGGGCGCGGGGCATGTCCCATGTCCCGCACCGCGCGGCGCCCCCGAACCATTCACGGATCCATTCCTGGCGTCGGGACATGCCCACTCCCCGCAGCCAAGGGCGGGCATATGCGGAATATGTCCAGTCCACGGCCCGGGCGCGGGGCATGTCCCATGTCCCGCACCGCGCGGCGCCCCCGAACCATTCACGGATCCATTCCTGGCTTTGGGACATGCCCACTCCTCGCAGCCACGAGTGGGCATATGCGGAATATGTCCAGTGCACAGCCCGTGCGCAGGGCATGTCCCTCGGCCTGCGTCCCTCGGCCTGCGGGCCTGCACCCGCTCCCCAGCCGCCCGCCACCCCAAGGGCTACGCGTCGGAGAGGTGCGCGATCGTCGCCGTCGCCCGCCGCTGCGCCTCCGGCGGCACGTCGCGGACGATTTCTTCCAGGAAACGGTAGCGGCGCAGCCATTGACTGCCCTGCCGCTCCTTGCGGGCATTGGCCCGCTGCCACCAGTCGGCGAGGTCGCCCCAGCCGGGAGCGGCCAGCGAGCCGCCCACCTGCTGCACGGCCAGGGCCGCGCACAGGTTGGCGAACCGGAGCCGGTCCCCCAGCGGCCAGCCGGCCAGGCAGCCGACGATGAACGCGGCCCCGAAGCAGTCCCCGGCCCCGGTGGGGTCGAAGGCCGCCACGGGCAGCGACGGCACCCACTCCTCCTCACCGGTCTCGGAGTCCACCGCCATGGATCCCTGCGGCCCCAGGGTCACCACGGCCACTGGGACCCTGTCCGCGAGCGCGTAGAGCGCGGCCCACGGGTTGTCCTTGCCGGTGAACGCCATGGCCTCCTGCTGGTTCGGCATGAAGGCGTGGAAGTATTTCAGGTTGTCCAGTCGCGCCTGCGCCCACGTCCCGGTGGGATCCCAGCCGACGTCGCCGAAGAGACGCACACCGGCCCGGTGAGCGTCGACGGCCCACGGTTCCAGCTCCTCGCCTAGCTCGGCGACGGCGGCGAGCGCGGGCGGCGGGCAGCCGATCAGTTCGCTTGAGGTTACCGGCGCCGGGTGGCCGTGGGTCACCATGGACCGGTCCTTCTCGACACTCAGCGACACGGTGACCGGCGAGTGCCAGCCGGGAACGCGCCGCGACAGCGACAGGTCCACGTGTTCCTGCCGGTCGAGGATCTTCCAGTTGTAGTCGCCGTAGCCGTCGTCGCCAAACGCTGCGGCCAGCCCGGTCCTCAGCCCCAGCCGTGCCGCGGCGATGGCCTGGTTCGCCACCCCGCCGGGACAGCTGCCCATCCCGTCGCTCCAGATTTCCGTGCCGGGCCGGGGTGCGTGCGGCAGCCCGGTGAAGATGATGTCCTGGAACACGGTGCCGGTCAGGAGCACGTCGAAGCTTCCCGCCGCCGGGGTACGGACGGCGGCGAGCGGGTCGAAGCGCGGCGCTGGAATCGCGTCCATACACGGCACACTACGCCGTCCAGGTAGCCGGCGAAAGACGACGTTCCGGGCCCATCAGCGCGGCGCGGAATAGACTGCAGCCATGCGGCTCATGATTGCTGGCGGCGGCGGATTCCGGGTGCCGCTGGTCTACCGGGCGCTCTCCGCCGGCCCCTTTGCCGGGCTGGTCCGGGAGCTGGTGCTGTACGACGTCGACGCCGGCCGGCTGGCCGCCATCGAAGCGGTGCTGGCCTCCCTGCCGGGCCGGGAACCGGGCAGCGAGCCGGGCAGGGAACGAGGCGGCGGGCCGCCGGTCCGCACCACCACGTCGCTGGCCGAGGCCCTGTCCGGCACGGACATGGTTTTCGCCGCCATCCGGCCCGGCGGCACGGCCGGCCGCACGGCCGACGAGCGCGTGGCGCAGGAGCTGGGCGTGTTAGGCCAGGAGACCACCGGCGCCGGCGGCATCTCCTACGCCCTGCGCACCATCCCGCCGATGTTGGCCCTGGCGCAGGCGATGAAACGCCTCTGCCCCGGGGCGTGGCTGGTCAACTTCACGAATCCGGCTGGCATGGTGACCGAGGCCCTGGTCCCGGTGCTGGGCCGCCGGGTGGTGGGTATCTGCGATTCGGCCGGCGGACTGGTTCACCGCGCGGCGCGGGCCGCCGGCGTCGTGCTGCCCGAGGGCAGGCTCGACGGCGTCGGCTACTACGGGCTCAACCACCTGGGCTGGCTGTACCGGCTGGAGTCCGGCGGCAGGGATGTCCTCCCCGCCCTGCTCGCCGACGCCGGGACCCTGGCAGGTTTCGAGGAGGGCCGGCTCTTCCCCCAACCCTTTCTGGCCGGCCTCGGCTGCCTGCCGAACGAGTACCTGTTCTACTACTACGAGACCGCCCGCGCCCTGGCCGCCATGCGGGCCGCTGCCCAGACCCGCGGCGAGTCCATCCACCGGCAGCAGTCCGAGCTGTATCCGCGGCTCGCGTCCGCCGGTGCGGAGGCCTACGGGCTCTGGGATGCCGCCCGCCGGTCCCGCGAGGAGGGCTACCTGGCCGAGGCCCGAACCGCTGGCGAGCACCGGGACGAGGAGGACCTGGCCGGCGGCGGCTATGAGCGCGTCGCGCTGGCGGTGATGCGCGCCCTCTCCGGCGGCGGCGGGGCCGAACTGGTGCTGAATACCCCCAACGCGCTACCCGGCCCGGACGGTGCACGGACTGCCGCGATCCCGGGGCTGCCGGCGGACGCCGTCGTGGAGGTCCCCTGCCGGGTGGACGCCGACGGAGTGGTGCCGCTCCCACAGGACCGCCCGTCGGAAGCGCAGCTCGCGCTGATGCTGCGGATCAAGGAGGTGGAACGGCTCGTGGTCCAGGCCACCGGGCCGGGACCCGGCAGCCTGCGGCGTGGGGCCGCCCTCGCCGCGTTCGCCCGGCATCCGCTGGTCGACTCGGACGAGCTCGTGGCGAAGCTGCTCGCCGGTTACGAGGCCGCGTTCCCGGGCCTGTTGCAGCTCTGGCGCAGCGACGTCCGCAGTTCCGGTGACTCCTAGCCGAGTCCGCCGCTCAACGCGGGCCACTCAACGCGGGCCACTCAGCGCAGTCCGCTCAACGCAGTCCGCGGGCGAGGGTCTCCTGTAGCGCCTTGTTGGGTTCGCCCGGCTGGCCGGTGCCGCTGAGGTAGAGCCCCATCTGGGTCCCGTGGTATTCCCAGTACGCGAAGCTGAGCTCGTTCTCCGCCAGGAGATCAAGCATGTCGGTGACCCACTGGCTGCCGCCCTTGCCCTCCATCTCAAATGCTTGCCGGACCAGTCCGAACTCCATGACCGACATCGGCACGTTGTTATCGATGCCGAACTTGAGTCGCTTCCCCAACTCATGTGCCAAATAGCCTTTGTCGCGTGCCAAGAAGCCGTTTCCGGGTGTTCCGGGCGACTGTGCGTAGACGTCGAGCTGGAGCCCGATCCGGGGTGCCGAACCGGCCGAGGCCGCAATGCTCTGCCCCCGCATGTGGCCCTGGATGCGGTACTTGTTACCCGGCACGACCTTGAACAGGTGGGCGTCGTTGCTCCACCCTGCGATTGCCGTGGCGTCGACGGCATTGCTGATGGAGAGGCTGCCGCTGTCCTGGTGCCCGGTCTTCTCCCGCGCGAACTTCGGCGGCGCCGCCGTGTCCCCGTACTGCCATTGATGCCAGTCCAACGTCGAGTCGCGGTCCAGGGGATCGTTGATGACTTGCCGGAGTTCCGTCCCGTCGGGGCCGTATTCGGTCACCCTGATTGCATCGAAGCCGGCCGTTCCGCGCATGCCGCCCTGCGCAGTGACCATGGGTGCAGCCGCCACCGCGCTGCTGTCCTCGATAGTTACGATGCCGCTGTCATACGCCGCCCAGCCTGAGGTGCCGGGCGGCAAGGACTTGGTTGCGATGCGGCTTTCCGGCAGCAGGACCCGCTGACCGGTCGGGAGAATGGTGTCGGGGTCGGGATAGCGGCCGCCGTCCTGAACCGGGCCCTCGACCCAGGACGCATACTGGTGGGTGTATTTGATGGGCTCGTAGAAGTGGAAGTCGTAAACCACGTTGTCGTCATCAACAAGGAAATGCTGGTCGACCCCGGAGATGCCGTAGCTGCCGTTGACCCCATAGATCCCGCCCACAACCAGAAGGTGGTTCTGGTCCTCGGACCGGACTGCGGCGACCAACTGCCCGGCCAGCACTTTCCATTGTTCCCCGGTTGCGTCAGTCGTCACCGGCTCATTGAGCAGGTCGTAGGCTGCGATGGCTGGTTCATCCTTGTAGCGGGCTGCGATATCGCGCCACAGGTCCGCGTTCTGCTGCTGCAGCCGGGGGTTGGACCAGATGTCGAAACTGACGGCGTCGCTGGTGGGGTCCAGCCAGAATCCGCCGATCGGGGTGTGCAGATCCAGGATCAGGCGCATCCCGTGTTCCCGCGCCCAGGCCACGTTTTGGTCCAGCCACTGCCAGAAGACCTGCGGGGAGTCGACATACCAGTCCCCGTCGAAGGCGAAGCGGATGCTGTTGAAGCCAATTTCTTTCGCCCGGGCGAAGTCGTCCCCCGCATGGTGCTGCGAATTAGGAAGCTCGGCCCCGTTCAGGTTTCGATGGTAGAAGTTGGAGAAATTCACCGCTTTCAGCCGGGTGGGCTCGCCGTTGAGGACGAGTCCGCGGCCCGAGGCGGTGACGAAGCCCGGCGAATTCTCCGCCGAGGAGCTTCTGTCGTTGTTCCGGGCCAGCGTGCACCCGGCCATGACCAGCAACGGAACCACCAGCAGCAGGACGGCCGGAACCCACCCAGGCAAGCGGCGCCGTCGTGCACCCCGTTCAGGGCTGCGCCGTTCCTGATGCGGCAGTTGCGGATCGCCACTTCCGGGCATTCAGGCCTCCCTCGCTCGGCCCCCAGAGGGCCAGCCTATTCGGGCCGGCAGAAAATGTCTTGGGTTGAATCCGGCGAAGGCAGCTATAGCTTGCGGTACATCACGTGGAGTCCCACGTAGCCCAGCTGCGGGTGCCGGAAGGCTTCCGGGATGGTGGCGAGGATCTCGAAGCCCATGGCTTGCCAGGCGGCGACGGCCCGGACGTTGCTTTCCACCACGGCGTTGAACTGCATGGCGCGGAAGCCCGCGGCGCGGGCGGCGTCCAGCGAGTAGGCGCACAACGCCCGGGCCACTCCCTGGCCGCCGTAACCGGCGCGGACCATGTAGCCGGCGTTGGCGACGTGGCTGCCGCCGCCGCCCTGGTTCGCGTGCAGCTCGCCGGTGCCCAGTACGACGCCGTCGAACCGGCCAGTTCCGACGGCGACGAAAGTCCTGCCCGGGACGGTTTTGAACCACTTGGCGCGGGCCTGGTCCTCCGTGGTGTCGCGGTCCCAGGTAAACGTCTCCCCGGCACGGATCACAGGCTCCAGGATCTCCCAGATGGCGGCCCAGTCCTGCGCGGTGGCCTCGCGGATCTCCCACGACGCCGTGGCCGGCCGGTCTTTTGCGTTTGCGCTCACAGCCGCCACGCTAGCAGCAGGCAGCCGCCCGCGAACCGGCCCGGCGTTCAGGAGTAATGTTTTACCGAATCCACGTCACGCGAAGGGAAGGAAGAGGATGCCGCTGGTCCGCCGTGTCGCCTTCCTCTCCCTGCACACCTCGCCGATGGAGCAGCCCGGGTCCGGGGACGCCGGCGGCATGAACGTGTACATCCGGGCCCTCGCCGCCGCCCTCGCGGAGACCGGCGTCGAGGTGGAGATTTTCACGCGGTCCAACGCGGCCGGCCAGGCCGCCGTCGAACACCCCACCCCGGGAGTCTGCGTGCACAACGTGCTCGCCGGGCCGCCGCGGAAACTTCCCAAGGAGGAACTGCCGGCGCTGCTGCACAGCATGGTGGCCGAAATCGACCGGATCAAGCAGCTGCAGCCGCATGGCCGCTACGACGTCATCCATTCGCACTACTGGGTTTCCGGCGTCGCGGGCCTCGAACTCTCGGAGCTGTGGGGGGTGCCGCTGGTGCACACCATGCACACCATGGCCAAGGTCAAGAACCTGCTGCTGGAATCCGGCGAGCAGCCCGAGCCGCGCCGGCGCGAGGATGGTGAACACCGGATCGTCGACGGCGCCACCCGGCTGATCGCCAACACCGGCGCCGAGGCCGCCGAGCTGGTCTCGCACTACGACGCCGACCCCGACCGGATCGACGTGGCGCCCCCGGGCGTGGACCTTTCCGTCTTCACGCCCGCCTTCCGGAGCCGCGCCCGCAGCCAGCACGGGGTCCCGCCGGGCCGCTTCCACCTGCTCTTCGCCGGGCGGATCCAGCGGCTCAAGGGCCCGCAGATCCTGATCAAGGCGGCCGCGCTGCTGCGTGCGCGCCGCCCGGACATCGACCTGCAGCTGACCATCCTCGGTGCGGTGAGCGGTGCGAAGGACTTCGACCTCAAGGCCCTGATCACCGCCGCCGGGATGGACGACGTCGTCACGCACCATCCGCCGGTCAGCGCGCCCAAGCTGGCAGGCTGGTACCGTTCGGCCGACGTCGTGGTGATGCCTTCTTACAGCGAGTCGTTCGGCCTCGTCGCGCTGGAGGCCCAGGCCTGCGGAACGCCCGTGGTCGCCACGAAGGTGGGCGGGCTGTCGCGGGCGATCTTCGACGGCCGGACCGGGCTGCTGGTGGAAGGGCACAAGGCCGCGGACTGGGCCGATGCCCTGGAGGCACTGCACGACGACCCGGCCACCCGGGAGGACATGGGCCGCGCGGCGTCGGTGCATGCCCAGGGCTTCGGCTGGCAGCGCACCGCCGCGATTACGCTGGAGAGCTACCAGTCCGCATTGCTCCAGTATTTTGGAACACGGAGCATCCCGGTGGGCCACACGCCCTGAGGGAACCACACCGGGCGCCTGGCCGGAACCGCCGGCCGGAGCGACCCGAAGCCACGAGCTGAAGGGCAACGATGTCTGAGAACACCACGGAAACCGCAGCAGCTACCGAAGCGCCGGCCGGGACGGCGGCACCGGGTACGCCGGCCGCAGCGCCGGTCCTGAGCGACTTGGAGATTGCGCAGCGGGCCACCATGCGGCCGATCGAGGACGTGGCTGCCGCGGCCGGGATCAACCCGGAGGCGCTGGAATTCTACGGCCGCTACAAGGCGAAGATCGATCCGGCCAAGCTGGCCCGGGACGGTGCGCACGCGCCGGGCAAGGTGGTGCTGGTCTCGGCGATGTCCCCCACGCCGGCCGGCGAGGGGAAATCCACCACCACCGTGGGCCTCGCCGACTCCCTGGCCCGCGCCGGGCACCGGGTGATGATCGCCCTGCGCGAGCCTTCGCTGGGTCCGATCCTGGGCATGAAGGGCGGCGCGACCGGCGGCGGCTACTCCCAGGTCCTGCCGATGGACGAGATCAACCTGCACTTCACCGGCGACTTCCACGCGATCACCTCGGCGAACAACGCCCTGATGGCTCTGGTGGACAACCACATCTACCAGGGCAACGCGCTGAACATCGATCCGCGCCGGATGACGTTCAAGCGGGTGCTGGACATGAACGACCGGGCGCTGCGCGAGGTCGTGATCGGCCTGGGCGGTCCCACCCAGGGCGTGCCGCGACAGGACGGCTTCGACATCACGGTCGCCTCGGAGATCATGGCCGTGTTCTGCCTGGCCACGGACCTGGACGACCTGCGCGCCCGGCTGGGCCGGATCACCTTCGGCTACACCTACGACCGCGAGCCGGTCACGGTCGCGGACCTCGGCGTCCAGGGTGCCCTGACCATGCTGCTCAAGGACGCGATCAAACCGAACCTGGTGCAGACCATCGCGGGCACCCCGGCCCTGGTGCACGGCGGGCCCTTCGCCAACATCGCGCACGGCTGCAACTCGCTGATCGCCACCCAGACGGCGCGTTCCCTGGCCGACGTCGTCATCACCGAGGCCGGCTTCGGCGCCGACCTGGGTGCCGAGAAGTACATGGACATCAAGGCGAGGATGGCCGACGTCGCCCCGTCCGCCGTCGTGCTGGTGGCCACCATCCGCGCGCTCAAGATGCACGGCGGCGTCGCCAAGGACCAGCTCAAGGAGCCCAACGTCGAGGCGCTGGCCGCCGGCGTCGCCAACCTGCAGCGGCACGTGCGCAACGTGGAGAAGTTCGGCATCACCCCGGTGGTGGCGATCAACAAGTTCGGCACCGACAGCCGGGAGGAGCTCGACTGGCTGCTGGACTGGTGCGCCGCGGAGGGTGTTCAGGCGGCCGTGGCCGACGTCTGGGGCCGCGGCGGAGGGGGCGACGGCGGCGACGAGCTTGCCGCGAAGGTTGCCGCCGCCATCGACGCCCCGCACGGCTTCCGCCACCTGTACCCGCTGGCGATGTCGGTGGAGGACAAGATCCGCACCATCGTGCAGGAAATCTACGGGGCCGACGGCGTCGACTTCTCCGTCCCGGCGCTCAAGCGGCTCGCGGAGATCGACAAGAACGGCTGGTCCGGGATGCCGGTCTGCATGGCGAAGACGCAGTACTCCTTCAGCGACGACGCCACCAAGCTCGGCGCCCCGAAGGGCTTCACCGTCCACGTCCGGGACCTGATCCCCAAGACCGGCGCGGGCTTCATCGTGGCGCTCACGGGTGCGGTGATGACCATGCCCGGACTGCCCAAGGTCCCGGCGGCCATGCGGATGGACGTGGACGCCAACGGCAACCCCGTCGGCCTGTTTTAAACAGCAACGCGGGGTCACTTACGGCCCATCCCAAGGGGGATGATGGGCTGTAAGTGACCCCGCGTTGCGGTGTACGGTGCGGGGCTTAGCGCTCCAGGTCGCCGCGGATGAAGGCCTCGACCTTTTCGCGGGCGAGGTCGTCGTTGAACTGCTCCGGCGGGGACTTCATGAAGTAGCTCGACGCCGAGAGCAGCGGGCCGCCGATGCCGCGGTCCAGGCCGATCTTGGCGGCTCGGACGGCGTCGATGATCACGCCGGCGGAGTTGGGCGAGTCCCAGACCTCCAGCTTGTATTCGAGCGAGACCGGGGCGTCACCGAAGTTGCGTCCCTCGAGGCGTACGAAGGCCCACTTGCGGTCATCGAGCCACTGGACGTAGTCCGACGGGCCGATGTGCACGTCCTTGGCGGCGAGTTCGGCTTCCACGTTGGACGTGACGGCCTGGGTCTTGGAGATCTTCTTGGACTCGAGGCGGTCGCGCTCCAGCATGTTCTTGAAGTCCATGTTGCCGCCGACGTTCAGCTGGTACGTGCGGTCCAGGGTGACGCCGCGGTCTTCGAAGAGCTTGGCCATAACGCGGTGCGTGATGGTGGCACCGATCTGGCTCTTGATGTCGTCGCCCACGATCGGCACGCCGGCGGCGGTGAACTTGTCCGCCCACTCCTTGGTCCCGGCGATGAACACCGGCAGCGCGTTGACGAAGGCCACGCCGGCGTCGATCGCGCACTGGGCGTAGTACTCGGCGGCTTCCTGGGATCCGACCGGCAGGTAGCAGACCATCACGTCGACCTTGGCGTCCTTGAGGGCCTGGACGACGTCGACCGGCTCCTCCGGGGACTGCTCAATGGTCTCGAGGTAGTACTTGCCGAGGCCGTCGAGGGTCGGGCCGCGCTGGACGGTGACGCCGGTCGGCGGGACGTCGGCGATCTTGATGGTGTTGTTTTCGCTGGCGAGGATGGCGGCGGAGAGGTCCTGGCCCACCTTCTTGCCGTCGACATCGAATGCTGCGACGAACTGCACGTCGTTGACGTGGTACTTGCCGAACTGCACGTGCATCAGACCCGGAATCGTGGCCTGGGGGTCGGCATCCTTGTAGTACTGGACACCCTGGACCAGCGAAGTGGCACAGTTACCCACGCCGACGATTGCAACACGAATCGGATTTGAAGACACGAAACTCCCTTTGAGAACAAACTTCACGTGCCCGGCGCGGCCATACTCTGATGTACGACGGCGGCAAACGGGCACAACGCCATGCGGCACTCTTGCATTCTAGTCAACGGCGCCGGGACTCAAGTTGTTCCCGGCCACGGCACCGAATCTGTTACGTCAGCCGGCGGCGCCGCGGAACGGCGCCCCCGGGGCTTATTTCTGGGCCCAGAGGTTGATGTCGGACTCGACGGCGAACTCGTCGATCGCGTCCAGCTCGTCGGCCGTGAAGTCCAGGTTGTTGATCGCGGCCAGGGTGTCCTCCAGCTGTCGGACGCTGGACGCGCCGACCAGGGCGGACGTCACCGAGGTGCCTTTGCCCTGCTCGCGCAGGATCCAGGCGATCGCCAGCTGCGCGAGGGTCTGGCCCCGGCCCTCGGCAATCCGGTTGAGCCCGCGCACGCGGTCCAGCTTCTCCCCGGTGATCATCGCCTCGTCCAGGGACTTGTCCTGCGCCGCACGGGAATCCTTGGGGACACCGTTGAGGTAGCGGTCGGTAAGCATGCCCTGCGCCAGCGGCGAGAAAGCGATGGCCCCTGCACCCACCTGCTCCAGCGCCTCGTAGAGGCTGGGGCTGCCATTCTCGGTCCAGCGGTTGAGCATCGAGTAGCTGGGCTGGTGGATCAGCAGCGGGGTGCCGAGTTCCTTCAGGATCCGGGCCGCCTCGAGCGTCTGCTCCGGAGTGTAGGACGAAATGCCGGCGTAGAGCGCCTTGCCGGAGCGCACGGCCTGGTCCAGGGCGCCCATGGTCTCTTCCAGCGGCGTCTCGGGGTCCGGGCGGTGGCTGTAGAAGATATCCACGTAATCCAGGCCCATCCGGCCCAGCGACTGGTCCAGGCTGGCCAGCAGGTACTTCCGGGAGCCCCAGTTGCCGTAGGGCCCCGGCCACATGTCGTAGCCGGCCTTGCTGGAGATGATGAGTTCGTCGCGGTACGGCTTGAAGTCGTCCTTGAAGTGGCGGCCGAAGTTGGTCTCGGCGCTGCCGTAGGGCGGGCCGTAGTTGTTGGCGAGGTCGAAGTGGGTGACACCCAGGTCGAAGGCGCGGCGCAGGATGGCCCGCTGCACTTCGAAGGGCTTGTCATCGCCGAAGTTGTGCCAGAGGCCCAGGGAAATGGCCGGCAGTTTCAGTCCGCTGCGTCCCACCCGGCGGTAGGGCATCGTCTCGTATCGGTTCGCTGCTGCAACATAAGTCATGGCTATTATCCTGTCCTAGTTTGAGACGACGGCGGCACTGTGGCCGGGCAGTTCCACGCGGCCGGCGGACAGCGCGACGCCGTCCTCGGTGGCCAGCAGCAGCGCGCCGCCGTCCACGGCTACCTGGCGGGGTTCGGTAGAGAAGTTCATCGCGACCTCCACGCTGCCGCGGCGCAGGCGCAGCCAGCCCTCCTCCTCGCTGAACGCCACTGCGGTGTCCTCGAACCCGAGCCCGGCCAGCTCCGGGGTCGCACGGCGCAGCGCGATAAGTTTCCGGTACAGCTCCAGCAGCCGCGCGTGCTCCCCGGACTCGGCTTCGGACCAGTCCAGCTTGGAGCGGGTGAACGTGGCCGGGTCCTGCGGGTCGGGCACGACGGCGGGGTCCCAGCCCATCCGTTCGAACTCCTTGATCCGGCCCTCCGCCGTGGCCTTGCCCAGCTCGGGCTCCGGGTGCGAGGTGAAGAACTGCCAGGGCGTCGTGGCGCCGTATTCCTCACCCATGAACAGCATCGGGGTGAAGGGCGAGGCCAGGGTCGCGACCGCTGCGAGCGCCAGCTGCCCGTAGCCGAGGCTCTGGGAGAGCCGGTCGCCGGTAGCCCGGTTGCCGATCTGGTCGTGGTTCTGGCTGCAGACCACGAGGGCGGCCGGGTGCACGAGGGCGGTGTTGATGGGCCGGCCGTGGTGCCGCTCCCGGAAGCTGGAGTAGCTGCCGTCGTGGAAGAACCCGTCCACCAGGACCTTGGCGAGGGCCGCGAGCGAATCGAAGTCGCTGTAGTAGCCGGTGGTCTCGCCGCTGACGTTGACGTGGACCGCGTGGTGGAAGTCATCGCTCCACTGCCCAGCCAGGCCGTAGCCGTTTACCTCCCGCGGGTAGAGCAGCCGCGGGTTGTTCAGGTCCGACTCGGCGATCATCGTCGCAGGGCGTCCGGTTTCGGCGGAGACCTCATCGGCGAGCGCCCCGAATTCCTCCAGCAGGTGGACCGCCCGCTCGTCCTTGAAGGCGTGCACGGCATCGAGCCGCAAGCCGTCCACGTGGTAGTCGCGCAGCCACATGGCTGCGTTGTCGAGGATGTAGCGGCGGACGACGTCGGAGCCGGGGCCGTCCAGGTTGACCGAGTCGCCCCAGGTGTTGCCCTCGCCGGACTTGAGGTACGGCCCGAACCGGGGCAGGTAGTTGCCGCTGGGGCCGAGGTGGTTGTAGACGACGTCCTGGATGACGCCCAGGCCGGCGGCGTGGGCGGCGTCGACGAAGCGCTGGTAGGCGGCCGGGCCGCCGTAGCCCTCGTGCACGGCGTACCAGAGGACCCCGTCGTAGCCCCAATTGTGGGTGCCGTTGAACCCGTTGACCGGCAGCAGTTCGACGAAGTCGATGCCGAGGTCGGCGAGATAGCCGAGCTTGCCGATCGCGGCGTCCAGCGTCCCCTCGGGCGTGAACGTGCCCAGGTGCAGCTCGTAGATCACGCCGCCCTGCAGGCCGCGGCCCTTCCACTGCCCGTCGGCCCATTCGTGGCTGCCGGCGTCGAAGGTCCGCGAGAGTGCATGCACTCCCCCGGGCTGGCGGCGTGAGCGCGGATCCGGCAGCGGGGTGGAATCCCCGTCGAGCAGGTAGCCGTAGTCGACGTCGCCGGAGGCCGGTGCCTCCGGCGCGCTCCACCAGCCGGCGGACCCGGACCGGACCATCGGGTAGTGCCGGCCGTCGGCGAGCAGCGTGACGTCCTGCGCTTCCGGTGCCCAGAGGTCGAAGCGTGCGGTTCCGTGTGCGGGCAGAGTCATTGCCGTTCCCCTAAGTTGGTTCGTCAGTTCGTGCGTTCAGGCGCCCGGCACCAGCAGGGCCACCGGGTAGTCGCGGAGGATCTCCGCCACGTCCGTCGTGCCCGGCCCGAAGGACCTGCCGCTGAGCTGGTCCGTCATGGCGACGGTGAGGCCGATGGCGGTGTCCTGCCAGCCTCCGCGTTGTTCGAGGCCGCGGGGCAGCCTGGTGGCCAGGGTGAGGGCCCCGGGCGTGCCGGCGCCGCGGTCGAAGGCGACCAGGTGTTCGGCGGCGGCTCCGGTGGCAGCAACCGGGGCGTAGCCGGCGAACAGCTCCGGCCGGTCCCGGCGCAGCCGCAGCGCCCGCGAGGTCACGAGCAGCTTCGCCGCGTCCTCCCGGTACGACGCCGGCCGCTCACCGGCGTCGATCGCTTTGAGGGCGGCGCGCCGCGCCCCGAAGTCGAACGGCCGCCGGTTATCAGGGTCGGTCAGCGACCGGTCCCAGAACTCGGTGCCCTGGTAGACGTCCGGCACGCCCGGCATGGTGAGCTGGACCAGTTTGGCGGAGAGCGCGTTGGCGGAGCCGTAGGGTTCCAGCAGGCCCACCAGCGAATCGAGTTCGGCGCGCACCTGGGCGTTGTCGAACGCCGCGTCGACGGCGGCTGCAAGTTTCGCTTCGAAGTCCGGGTCCGGGTCCAGCCAGTTCGTCGAATTGCCGGCCTCTCGGGCCGCCTTCTGGGCGTAGGACTGGAGGCGTTCCCGGTCCGCGGGCCACACCCCGGCCACGGCCTGCCACAGCAGGTTGGCCAGCGGGCCGTCCGGCAGGGGCGCCAGCTCCTGCAGCCGGCGCAGCGAGGCCGTCCATTCCGGGGCCAGCTCCGCAAGCACGGAGATCCGGGCCCGGGTGTCCTCGCTGCGCTTTGTGTCGTGGGTGCTGAGCGTGGTCATGGACAGCGGCTGGCCCGCCTGGCGGCGTGCCATCCGGGCGTGGAACTCGTCGGCGGACAGCGCGAACTCGGTGGGGTCCGCGCCGACCTCGGTGAGGGTGCCGAGCCGGGTGTAGCGGAAGAACGCGGTGTCCTCCACACCCTTGGCCATCACCATGCCGGAGGTCTGTTGGAAGCGGCGGCCCAGCTCGGCGTCGGGCCCGGGGCCGGCATGCAGCAGCAGCGGGAGCAGCGCCTGCACCACGGGTTCGAGCTCGGGACGCCGCCGGGCGGCGAGTTCGCATGCCTCGCGCAGCACGCCCTCGCCCTCGGGCAGGTAGCTGCGGTAGACCGGGAAGGCCGCGGTGATCTCGGACAGCGCATCGACGGCGGCCTCCGGGCTGAGGCCGGCGGACGCCGGTACCAGCCGGGCGAGCCGCCGCATCTCCGAGTGCAGGATGCCGTCGGTGATCCGGCGCTTGGTGCCGCGGATCATGTCCTCATAGTCGGCGGGGGTGCCGCCGCGCAGCGAGGTGTCCAGGGCGTCGAGGCCCGCCTGGCCGGCGGGGTCGACGAAGAGCCGGTCCACGTCCGCGAGGGCGTCGTACCCGGTGGTCCCCTCGCACTCGAAGCCGGCCGGAAGCTCTTCACCGGGCTCCAGGATTTTCTCGATCAGCAGGTAGGCCCCGCCGGTCACTTCGCGCAACCGGCGGAGGTAGCCTGCCGGATCCGCGAGGCCGTCCGGGTGGTCGATGCGCAAGCCGTCAACGAGGCCCTCCCGGAACCAGCGGACAACCTCCTCGTGCGCCTCATCGAAGACCTCCGGGACCTCAACCTTGATCCCGGCGAGGGTGTTGACCGCGAAGAACCGGCGGTAGTTCAGATCGGTGTCCGCACGGCGCCAGCCCACCAGCTCGTAGTGCTGCCGGTCATGGACCGCGCGCGGGTCGTCGGCAGTGGAGTCACCTGCGGTATAACTGCCCTCGGCCAGCGGGAAACGGTGGTCGTAGTAGCGCAGTTCGCCGTCACGGATTTCGAGCGCGTCCACGTCCGCGTCCTCGCCCAGCACCGGGATCCGGATCCGGCCGCCGCCGAAGTCCCAGTCGACGTCGAACGCCTGGGCGTAGCGCGACTGTTGGCCTTCCTTGAGCAGCGACCACCACCACGGGTTCTGGACCGGGGTGGCGACGCCGACGTGGTTGGGCACGATGTCCACCAACACACCCATGCCGGCTTCCCGCGCCGCGCGCGACACCGCTGCCAGCCCCTCCGGCCCGCCGCGGTCCGGGTCGATCGCGGCGGGGTCGGTGACGTCGTAGCCGTGGTCCGAGCCCTGCTCGGCCGTCAGGATCGGAGACAGGTAGATCCAGTCGACCCCAAGGGACTTCAGGTAGGGCACGGTGTCGGCGGCATCCTGCAGGGTGAAGCCCGGCCGGATCTGGAGCCGGTAAGTCGAGACGGGGGTCCTCATGAAGCAGTGGCCTTCGCTTCGCTGGCTTCGGCGGCCTTCGTCTGGGCTTCCGCCATCTCCTCCTGGGCGTCCTCGTGCTCGGCCATGGAGGCCAGGGAGGCGGCTGCGGAGTGGTCGACCTCGATCTCGGGGCCCGAGTAGGCGCGCAGCACGGCCATCGACTTGGCCGCCAGCGTCAGGGTCGACCCTGCCTTGAGCGGCTCGTCCGTATCGGCCTGGTCCGCGGTGTCCACGAGGATCTCCCAGAAGGGCGAGTACTCGTCGTTGGGCAGCACGAAGTCCACGCTGTCGTCGTGGGCGTTGAAGGCCATCAGGAAGCTGTCGTCGGTGATCCGGCGGCCCCGGGAGTCCTGTTCCTGGATGCCGTGGCCGTTGTAGAACACGCCGATGGTCCGGCCGAAGCCGCTGTCCCAGTCCTCCGGCAGCATTCCGGTGCCGTCGGTCTTCAGCCAAACGATGTCCGGCAGTTTCTCGCCCTCACCACGGACGACCGGGCGGCCGTCGAAGAAGCGGCTGCGGCGGAACGTCGGGTGGTCGTGGCGGATCTTGTTGACGAACGCGGTGAACTCCACGAGGGGCTGGTCCATGGCTTCCCAGTGCACCCAGCTCAGTTCGGAGTCCTGGCAGTAGGTGTTGTTGTTGCCCTGCTGGGTGCGGCCCAGTTCGTCGCCGTGCAACAGCATCGGCACGCCCTGGGAGAGCAGCAGCGTCGCAATGAAGTTCCGCTGCTGGCGGGCGCGGAGGGTCAACACCGTGTCGTTGTCGGAGTCGCCCTCTTCGCCGCAGTTCCAGGAGCGGTTGTGCGATTCGCCGTCGTTGTTGCCCTCGCCGTTGGCCTCATTGTGCTTCTCGTTGTAGGAGACCAGGTCGCGCATGGTGAAGCCGTCGTGCGCGGTGACGAAGTTGATCGAGGCCACCGGGCGCCGTGCCGAACTCTCGTACAGGTCCGCGGAGCCGGTCAGGCGGGAGGCGAATTCGCCCAGGGTGGACGGTTCGCCGCGCCAGAAGTCCCGGACGGTGTCGCGGTACTTGCCGTTCCATTCGGTCCACTGCGGCGGGAAGTTGCCCACCTGGTAACCGCCGGGGCCGACGTCCCACGGCTCGGCGATCAGCTTGACCTGGGAGACGATCGGATCCTGCTGGATCAGTTCGAAGAAGGTGGAGAGCTTGTCGACGTCGTAGAACTCGCGGGCCAGCGTGGAGGCGAGGTCGAAGCGGAAGCCGTCGACGTGCATTTCCGTCACCCAGTAGCGCAGCGAGTCCATCAGCAGCTGCAGCGAGTGCGGGTGCCGGACATTGAGCGAGTTACCGGTGCCGGTGTAGTCCATGTAGTGCTTCAGGTCGCCGTCGACCAGGCGGTAGTACGCCTGGTTGTCGATGCCCTTGAAGGAAAGGGTGGGGCCGAGGTGGTTGCCTTCGGCGGTGTGGTTGTAGACGACGTCGAGGATGACCTCGATGCCGGCCCGGTGCAGCTCGCGGACCATGGCTTTGAATTCCTGGACCTGGTGTCCGACGTCGCCGGAGGAGCTGTAGGTGTTCTGCGGGGCGAAGAAGCCGATGGTGTTGTAGCCCCAGTAGTTGTTGAGGCCCTTCTCCACCAGGGTGCCGTCGTTGACGAACTGGTGGACCGGCATGAGCTCGATCGCCGTGACGCCGAGCTTCTTCAGGTGCTCAATGACGGCCGGGTGGGCCACACCGGCGTAAGTGCCGCGCTGCTCTTCGGGGATTTCCGGGTGCAGCTCGGTCAGGCCTTTAACGTGGGCCTCGTAAATGACCGACTCGTGGTAGGGGACGCGCAGCTGGCGGTCACCGTCCCACTCGAAGTACGGGTTGATGACGACGCCGTGCATGGTGTGCGGTGCCGAATCGGCGTCGTTGCGCGAATCGGGGTCGCCGAATTCGTAGGAGAAGAGCGCCGGGTCCCAGTCGATCTGGCCCTGGATTGCCTTGGCGTACGGGTCCATCAGCAGCTTGTTGGCGTTGAAGCGGTTTCCGCTCGCCGGGTCGTACGGGCCGTGCACCCGGTAGCCGTACTTCTGTCCGGGCTGGATCTGCGGCAGGTAGCAGTGCCAGACGTAGCCGTCCACCTCGGTCAGTTCGATCCGCGTCTCGCTCAGGTCGTCGGCCAGGAGGCAGAGCTCAACCCGCTCCGCTTGCTCGCTGAACAGGGCAAAATTGGTGCCGGTGCCGTCAAAAGTGGCTCCCAGCGGGTAAGCCGTTCCGGGCCAGACTTCCATGTGTACTCCTCGTGCGATGCGGACAATCTCTAGACAGACTACTTGTAAGTAAGGTTACTAATTTACCGGAGGCGCGAGGCGCGCGCTTTTGTTACAGCTTCGCGATAACCTCCGGCAGGGCTTCGGCAATGTCCGACGCCGTCAGCGGCCCGCCGTTCGAGGCAGCTGTTCCGGCACGGCCGTGCAGGCTGGCCGCCATCGCGGCGACGGCGGCCCACCGGTCCGGCCCCTCGAGCCCCAAGGCGCTGAAGGCACCGGAGCCCTCCGGGAGTTGTGCCAGCAGGGCGCCGAGCACCCCGGCCAGGACGTCGCCGCTGCCGGCGGTGGCCATCCACGGGCTGGCTTCGGCCTGGCTGAAGACCGCCCCCGAGGGGGCAGCCACCAGGGTGGTGGCGCCCTTGAGCAGCACGGTCGCTCCGGTGAGCCCGCTGGCCTGCCGGACGGCGGCGAGCGTTGCGTCCTCGACGGAGGTCCGGGCCGGGCCGGCGCCGTAACGTTCCAGCAGGGCGGCCAGCTCGCCGGCATGCGGGGTCAGCACGGTGTGCGGGGACAGTTCGCGGGGCAGGGCCGGCAGCGCACCGGCGTCGGCCACGGTGGGAAGTCCGGCGGCTGCCGCCTCGCGGACCCGCTCCAGCTGCTCGTGGGCGCCGGCGTCGAGTCCGGATCCGAGCAGCCAGGCCTGGACGTGCGCGTCGGCGACGGACGTGCCGCACACCACTTCGGGGCAGGCCTGGCGGACCAGGTCCGCGACCTCCGGCGGGCCCACGTAGCGGACCATGCCGGCACCCGCGGCCAGGGCGCCGCGGCAGGCGAGGACGGCCGCCCCCGGGTAGCGGGCGGATCCGGCCACGACGCCGAGCACGCCCCGGGAGTATTTGTGCGAGCGGCGGCCGGGCTGCGGGAGCAGCGCGGCCAGGTCCGCGGCCTGGAGGCGCCGCAGCTCCGGATGCACCAGCGCGTCCTCGATGCCGATCGGGATGGTCCGGAGCCGGCCGGTGAAGTCCGCGCCCGGGTCGGCGAGCAGGCCGGCCTTCGCGGCCCCGAAGCTCACGGTGACGTCCGCGGCCAGGACAGGGGCGTGCGCTTCGCCGGTGTCGGCGTCGACGCCGCTGGGGATGTCGCAGGCAACAACCAGCCCGTGGCGGCTGCGCTGCAGCTCTTCGATCAGCGTGCCGGCCGCGCCGCGCAGCCCACCCTGCGCGCCGGTTCCCAGGACCGCGTCAATGACGACGTCGGCGCGGGCGGCGTCAGCAGCCAGGTCCCTGGCGTTGCCGTCGGTGAGGGCGGTGTCCCGGCCGCCGGCGGCGCGGAAGGCCGCCAGCCCGCTTGGATGGGCGTCGCCGGCGGTGAGCACCGCCGTCGTCCGCAGGCCCCGGCGGGCCAGCAGCGCCGCGGCGTAGAGGCCGTCGCCTCCGTTGTTGCCCTTGCCGGCAAGCACGGTGACGCTGGAGCCGTAGGGCCGCAGTCCGCGGCGTTGGAGTTCCCGGATGACCGCGTTGGCGAGCCCGTAGGCGGCCCGCTGCATGAGAACAGCGCCCATACCAGGGTCCGCACTCGCCTCAAGGAGTTGCTTCTCGAGGCCTCGAATGTGGGTACCTGTATAGGCGCTGATCATGTGCTTAGCCTTCGGCGATCACCGTGGCGGTGGCGATGCCGCCGTCGTGGCTGATCGAGAGGTGCCAGCGCTTGACGCCTTTCGACTCGGCCACGGCCAGTACCGTGTCCTTGACCTGGACGGTGGGTCCGTTCTGGTCCAGGCCGATCCAGCAGTCCTGCCAGTTCATTCCGGCGGGCGCGCCGAGCACCTTGGCCACGGCCTCCTTGGCCGCGAACCGCGCGGCCAGGGACCGGGTGTTCAGTTCCCGCTCGGCCGGGACAAACAACCTGTCGCGCAACCCGGGGGTGCGCTCAAGCTGCCGGCCGAACCGCTCAATGTCTACGACGTCTACGCCAATGCCAACAATCATGCGGCTATTCTACGGTCACGCTCTTGGCCAGGTTCCGCGGCTGGTCCACGTCGTAGCCCTTGGCGCTGGCGAGTGCCAGCGCAAAGATCTGCAGGGGCACGGTGGACAGCAGCGGGGCCAGGAGGGTCGGGGTCTCCGGGATGTAGATGACGTGTTCGGCGTAGGCCTTCACCGCTTCGTCACCCTCCTCGGCGATCACGATCGTCTTGGCGCCGCGGGCACGGACTTCCTGGATGTTCGAGACGACCTTGGCGTGCAGCGAGTCGCGGCCCCGGGGCGACGGGACGACGACGAAGACCGGCTGGCCTTCCTCGATCAGGGCGATCGGGCCGTGCTTGAGCTCGCCGGCGGCGAAGCCTTCGGCGTGGATGTAGGCGAGCTCCTTGAGCTTGAGCGCACCCTCCATGGCAACCGGGAAGCCGACGTGGCGGCCCAGGAACAGCACGGACTTGGCGTCCACCATGTCGTGGCCGAGTTTCTTGATCGCGTCGGCATTGTCCAGGATCTGCTGGATCTTGGCCGGGATCTTGCCCAGGTCGGCGAGGATGTCCTTGATCTCGCCCTGGAACTTGTTGCCGCGCAGCTGTGCCAGGTACAGGCCCAGCAGGTAGGCGGCCGCAATCTGGGCGAGGAACGCTTTGGTGGAGGCCACCGCGATTTCCGGACCGGCGTGCGTGTACAGCACGGCGTCGGACTCGCGCGGGATGGTGGAGCCGTTGGTGTTGCAAATGGACACCGTCTTGGCGCCCTGTTCCTTGGCGTACCGGACAGCCATCAGCGTGTCCATGGTCTCGCCGGACTGCGAGATGGAAACGATCAGGGTGTTGGCGTCCACGATCGGATCGCGGTAGCGGAACTCGTGCGAGAGCTCGACCTCGGTGGGGATCCGGCACCAGCGTTCGATCGCGTACTTCGCGACCTGGCCGGCGTAGGCGGACGTGCCGCAGGCCAGGACGATGATTTTGTCCACGCTCTTCAGCAGTTCCGTGTCGATCCGGAGTTCGTCGAGGGTCAGCTTGCCGTCGACGTCCGACCGGCCCAGCAGGGTCTGCAGCACGGCGTCCGGCTGGTCGTGGATTTCCTTTTCCATGAAGGACGGGAAGCCGCCCTTCTCCGCGGAAGCGGGATCCCAGTTGACGTAGTATTCCTTGCCCTCGGCCGGGGCACCGTAGAAGTCGGTGATCGCGACGGTATCGGCGGTGATGGTGACGATCTGGTCCTGGCCCAGTTCCACGGCGCGGCGGGTGTAGTCGATGAAGCCGGAGACGTCGGAACCGAGGAAGTTCTCGCCCTCGCCCAGGCCCACCACGAGCGGGGAGTTGCGGCGGGCGGCCACGACGACGTCGGGCTGGTCGGCGTGCACGGCGAGCAGCGTGAAGGCGCCCTCGAGGCGCTGGCAGGCAAGTTCCATGGCCTTGGTCAGGCCGCCGTTGGCGTTGTCGCCGCCCAGCTGGTTGCGGTAGATGTCACCGATCAGCGCTGCGGCCACCTCGGTGTCGGTCTCGGAGAGGAAGGTCACGCCTTCGCCCACGAGTTCCTGCTTCAGCTCCGCGAAGTTTTCGATGATGCCGTTGTGGATGAGCGCCAGCTTGCCGCCGTCGGACAGGTGCGGGTGCGCGTTCAGGTCCGTGGGGCCGCCGTGGGTTGCCCAGCGGGTATGCCCGATGCCGGTGAGGGCGTCCGGCAGCGGGTGGGCCTCCAGTTCGGTGATCAGGTTGCTCAGTTTCCCCGACTTCTTGCGGGAAGAAATGGCACCGTCCGCCACGACCGCGATCCCGGCGGAGTCATAGCCGCGGTACTCAAGGCGCCGCAATCCCTCCAGGACAACGTCCAGGGCTTTGTGTTCAGTATTTACCCGGCCAGCCGAGCGGCCTACATATCCAACGATTCCGCACATGGACATAAGCCTAACCGGTTTCCCGGTCGTCCGACGTAGGATGTGCCGGTCCGGGCCCGCCGCTGGCGGCTGGCGGGGTGTCCATTTCGCTCTGGGCGTTGTCAAGGGCAGAATCTCTAAGGTGACTTTGCAACGCAACGAAGCGAACGGCGAGGGCGTCTCCCCGTTCGTTGAGCTGGACCGGCAGACCTGGTCCCGGCTCGCTGCCCAGATGGAGCAGCCCCTCAACGAAGAGGATGTGCTCCGCCTCCGCGGCCTGGGCGACCCCCTGGACATGAAGGAGGTCCGCGAGGTCTACCTCCCGCTGTCCCGGCTGCTGCACCTCTACGTCGAGGCCGCCAACCAGCTCCACGCGGCCACCACGACCTTCCTGGGCGAGAAGACCCAGCGCACCCCCTTCGTGATCGGCGTGGCCGGCTCCGTGGCGGTGGGCAAATCGACCATCGCCCGCGTACTGCGTGAAATGCTGCGGCGCTGGCCCGGCACCCCGAACGTCGAGCTGATCACCACCGACGGGTTCCTCTACCCCCTCGCCGAACTCAAGCGCCGTCAACTCCTGGAGCGCAAGGGGTTTCCGGAGTCCTACGACCGCCGCGCACTGCTGCGCTTCGTGAGCGAGGTCAAAAGCGGGGCCGAGGAAGTGCGGGCCCCCTGGTACTCGCACGTCACCTACGACATCGTTCCGGGCAAGGAAGTTGTGGTCCGCCGGCCGGACGTGCTGATTGTCGAGGGCCTGAACGTCCTGGCGCCGGCACGCCCGCGGCATGACGGCCGGCAGGGCCTGGCGTTGAGCGACTTCTTCGACTTTTCCATCTACGTGGACGCGAAGACCTCGTATATCGAGGAGTGGTATGTGGACCGGTTCCGCAAGCTGCGTACTACCGCCTTCGCACAGCCCGAGTCCTACTTCCACCGCTATGCGACGCTCTCCGATTCGGAGGCCGAGCAGACCGCCCGGGACATCTGGAAGCGCATCAACGAGCCGAACCTGGAAGAAAATGTCCTCCCCACCCGCGGCCGGGCCCAGCTGGTGCTGACCAAGGACGCCGACCACTCCATCCGACGCATGTTGCTGCGCAAGGTTTAGCACAGGTGTGCCACGACAGCGCCGGCACTTCCCCGGGCCCGGCAACCCCGAGCCGGCGGACGCTCGGGCGCCTGCTCGCGGCGGGAACGGCACTGGCTGTCCTTGCAGCCGTGGCCGGCTGTAGCCCGGGCAGCAGCCCGGAGCCATCCTCCAGCACGGCTGTGCCAACTGAGCGTTCCTCCGCCGCGGTTTCCGCCTCCGGCTCGCCTACGGCGACGACCACCTCCGCGGGCGTGGCCACCGCCCCCACACCCACGGCCGACGCAGCGCCGTCAGCCTCCGCGCCTGCGGCTTCCTGGCCTGCGACGTCCGGACCGGCCCGGAAGCATTCCCTGACCGATCCTGCGAGCCCGTGGGTGGTGGTGAACAAGCACCGGCCGCTCTCCCCCGCCACGTTCGTTCCGCCCGACCTCGTGCAGCCGGCCGTCAGGCTGGCGGTTTCCGGCGAGGCCGCGCAGCTGAACAGCACGACGGCGGCGGCCGCCGAGCGGATGTTTGCAGCCGCCGCGGCGGACGGCGTGGTCCTGACCCTGGCGAGCGGCTACCGTTCCTTCGCGACCCAGACGGCCACCTACAACGGCTACGCGAACGCCCGGGGGCGCGCCGAGGCGGACACGGCTTCCGCGAGGCCCGGTTACTCCGAGCACCAGACGGGCTGGTCCTTTGACATCGGCGACGGCGGAGGGGCCTGCAGCTTCCAGCCCTGCTTCGCGGAACAGCCGGCCGCCGTGTGGGCCAAGGCCAATGCGCACCGCTTCGGCTTCGTGGTCCGCTACCCCTGGATGGCCCACCCGGTCACCGGCTACTTCTACGAGCCGTGGCACCTGCGCTACATCGGTACCGAGGCCGCGGGCGACATGCACAAGCGCGGCGTCGCCACCCTCGAAGAGTATTTCGGCCTGGAAGCCGCGCCAGCCTACCGCTGAGCCTGCCGGGCCCGGGCTACCGTGGGTTCATGCTGACTGGATTCAAGAATTTCATCATGAAAGGCAACGTCGTTGACCTTGCCGTCGCCGTCGTCATGGGGGCCGCCTTCGGCGCCGTCGTGACCTCCATCGTGGAAGGACTCCTCACGCCACTCATCGGCTTGCTTTTCAACGCCAAAGGCATCGAGGAAATGGCCTGGGAGGGGTTCAAGTACGGCACCGTCATCTCCAGCATCATCTCGTTCGTGCTGATTGCAGCTGCCATCTACTTCGTGGTGATCCTGCCGATGAACCACATGATTGAACGCCGCAACCGCCGGCTGGGCATCAACCCGGACGTCAAGGAGGAATCGGCCGAGGACCCTCAGATCGCCCTGCTCACCGAGATCCGCGACGCCCTGACCCGCACCACCCGCTAGCTTCCGGACCAACAAAAGGTGGCCCGCTTCCTCACGGAAACGGGCCACCTTCTTGCGTTCTTGGAGTCAGTCGGCGATGAGCGCCAGGGCAAGCTCGGTCCGGACCACCTGGGCCAGGCCTTCGGCGACTTCCTGGGCGGTGTCCTGGTCCGCGGCTTCCACCATCACCCGGACAACGGGTTCGGTCCCGGAAGGACGCAACAGCACGCGTCCGGTGTCACCCAGCCGTGCCTCGGCCCGGGCCACGGCTTCAGCCACGGCCTCGTCACCCTTGACCCGGCTGCGGTCGACGCCCTTGACGTTGATCAGCACCTGCGGGAGCTTGGTCATGACCGTGGCCAGTTCCTTGAGCGGACGGCCGGTCAGCGCGACCTGGGCGGCAAGCTGCAGGCCCGTCAGGACGCCGTCGCCGGTGGTGGCGTAGTCGGCAAAAATAACGTGGCCGGACTGCTCGCCGCCGAGGTTGAAGCCACCTTCGCGCATGCCTTCCAGCACGTAGCGGTCGCCTACGCCGGTCTCACGGAGGCTGATGCCTGCCTCGCGCAGGGCGATCTTGAGTCCGAGGTTGCTCATCACGGTGGCAACCAGGACGTCGTCCTTGAGCTTGCCGGATTCCTTGAGGGCCACGGCAAGGATGGCCATGATCTCGTCGCCGTCCACCTCGTTGCCCTCGTGGTCCACGGCCAGGCAACGGTCGGCGTCGCCGTCGTGGGCGATGCCCAGGTCAGCCCCGTTGTCCAGGACCGCCTGCCTCAATGGGCCGAGGTGTGTTGAACCCACCCCGTCGTTGATGTTGAGGCCGTCCGGATCGGCGCCGATCAGTATCACCTCGGCGCCGGCCGTCTTGAAGACCTGCGGTGAGCAACCGCTGGCGGCGCCGTGCGCGCAGTCCAGGACCACCTTTAGGCCGTCCAGGCGGTGCGGGAGGGTGCCCAGGAGGTGCACGATGTAGCGGTCTTCCGCGTCGGAGAACCGCTGGATGCGGCCAACTTCGCCACCGACCGGGCGGTACGGCTCCTTGCTCAGCTGTTCCTCGATCGCGTCCTCGACGTCGTCGGGGAGCTTCTGGCCGCCGCGGGCAAAGAACTTGATGCCGTTGTCCGGGGCCGGGTTGTGGGAGGCGGAGATCATCACGCCGAAGTCGGCGTCGAGGTCGGCGACGAGGTACGCGGCGGCCGGCGTTGGCAGCACGCCGGCGTCGTAGACGTCGATGCCGGAGCTGGAGAGCCCGGCCTCCACGGCGGCCGCGAGGAACTCGCCGCTGGCCCGCGGATCGCGGGCGACGACGGCGCGCGGCCTGTTGCCGTTGGTGTTGCGGTCGTGGCCGAGCACGACGGCGGCGGCCTGCGCCAGCTGCAACGCCAACTCTGCGGTCAGTAGGCCGTTCGCCAGGCCCCGGACACCATCTGTTCCAAATAATCTAGACATCGAGCCCAAGTTTAGTCGATCGCGGGCCCGGGTCCGGTTTCCGACCATCGGAGACCCGTTAAACGCCGGAAACCCGCCCCGCAGAATGCGGGACGGGCTTCCAGTTGAGCGTGTTTAGCGCTTGTGGATCCGAGCGCTGAAAAGCGCCGCGGGCCCCAATCTGTGGTCGCGCCAGCGGCCACAGATTGGGGAGGCGCTGTTTAGCGCTTGGAGTACTGCTGAGCCTTGCGTGCCTTCTTGAGACCAGCCTTCTTACGCTCGATGATGCGAGCGTCGCGGCGCAGGTAGCCGGCCTTCTTCAGGGTGGCGCGGTTGTTCTCGGTGTCGATCTCGTTCAGTGAACGGGCGATGCCGAGGCGCAGGGCACCGGCCTGGCCGGAGATGCCGCCACCGTGGATGCGGGCAATAACATCGTAGGCGCCTTCAAGGTCAAGGATCTTGAAGGGCTCGTTGACGTCCTGCTGGTGCAGCTTGTTCGGGAAGTAGTTCGCCAGCTCGCGACCATTGATGGTCCACTTGCCCGAACCGGGCACGACGCGAACGCGTGCGACGGCTTCCTTGCGACGGCCAACTGCAGCGCCGGCGACGGTCAGTGCCGGACGTTCCTTCTTCGGCGCCGCTGCGTCAGCAGCACCGCTCTCCGAGGTGTAGCTGGTCAGGTTTTCCTCAGCCTCAACGGCTTCGGTGGTCAGTTCTTCGTTCTGAGCCACGATTCTCCTTGATAAAAAGTTGGTTGGTGGCCAGGACTACTGGGCGACCTGGGTGATTTCGAAAGTCTTGGGCTGCTGGGCGGCGTGCGGGTGCTCGGCACCGCGGTAAACCTTCAGCTTGCCCAGCTGCTGTGCAGCGAGGGAGTTCTTCGGGAGCATGCCCTTGATGGCCTTCTCCACGGCGCGGACCGGGTTGGACTCCAGCAGCTCCGCGTAGTTGACGGAGGTCAGGCCGCCCGGGTAACCGGAGTGGCGGTATGCGCGCTTCTGCTCCAGCTTGGCACCGGTGAGGGCGACCTTTTCAGCGTTGATGATGATGACGAAGTCGCCCATGTCCATGTGGGACGCAAAGGTGGCCTTGTGCTTGCCGCGCAGCAGGATTGCGGTCTGGCTGGCGAGACGACCAAGGACAACGTCGGTGGCGTCAATGACGTGCCACTGGCGGTTGATATCGCCGGGCTTCGGGGTGTACGTACGCACGGTGTTTGCCTCGTTCTTGTTCTGGCGTTCTTGTTTTAGGCGTCACGCAAAAGGTGCACCTACTATCTATGCGCTACCGGAACAGAGGTGAGGGCTCCATGTAACCAGTCATCCTGTGGTCTCGAATGTGCACGTTGAGTAGCTATCCTGCAACCGGATTCTCAAGCGGGCACGCATCATCGAGATAGGACACGCACAACGACTACCAAGAATAGCGGAAGCCGGGGTCGTGGGTCAAAATGGGGTGTCCGGTGGCACGCAGCCCTGCGTGCCGTTCAGTTCCGGTACGCCGTGTTCCTGGAGGTCCCGTGCCCGATCCCGCCGTTGCAGGTTCCGCATCGCTGCTGTTCCTCGCGGGAGTCGCCGCCGCCGGACTGTGCCTCGGGCTGCTGGCAGACGTCTTCGTCAGGCGCGCCCTGCCGGAGCTGGGACCCGGCCCCACGCCTGCGCAGCGGACGGCGACGGCGGTTGCCGCCGCGGTGCTTTGCGCCCTCCTGGCCTGGCGGTTCGGCGCCTCTCCGGAATTGCCGGCATTTATGGTTTTGGCGGTTATTGGCGTCCAACTGGCCCGAATTGACGTTATTCATCATTTGCTGCCTAACCGGCTGGTCCTGCCACTCCTGGGAGCCGGCGTTGTGCTGCTCGCAGTGCCTTCGATAGCCCTCGGAGGCTGGGGGCAGCTGGCCCGGGCCCTGGCCGGGGCGGTAATTCTCTTCTTTTTCTACTTCATCTTGGCCCTCATCAGCCCCACAGGCCTCGGAATGGGCGACGTTAAGCTCGCTGCGCCACTCGGCCTGTACTTAGGCCACTTGGGCTGGACCCAACTGTTCTATGGCGGCGCCCTGGGGTTTGTCGCCGGCGGCCTGGTTTCCTTGGTCCTCCTCCTAAAGAACCGCGGAAACAAGCCGAAGGAAGTGGCCTTCGGGCCCTCGATGCTGGCCGCCGCCCTGCTCACCGTCCTGCTCTCCGCGTAGCGCCCTGCGCCGCTTGTTGGGTGAACCAGTAAGCCGACTTATCAAAACAAGTAGTCGGCTCCGTAGCGCCCGAAAGTACTGAGTACACGTCCCTCAGAGCGGCAAGTAAACGCTCCTTTTCCACCCAAAAAGTCGGGTAGTCGCATGCATTGCCGGGCCGTTAATCGGCGTGCAAATGTTGTCCCAACGGAGCTCCAGCAGGTAGCAAAGGGGACTTGCTGGAATTCCGTCAAACTATTCAAATCTCTGGAGAAGGACTTTCAAAATGACTGGTCTCATGGTCTCAATGCTCGCTTTTGTTGCCGGCGTCAAGAACAAGCTCGAATCCGAAAAGGGAGCAACCGCGACGGAATACTCGCTGCTGGTGGCGTTCATCGCCTTCGCTGTTATTGGCGGCGCAACCGTCTTCGGCAACCAGTTGAGCGCCTGGTTCACCGAGCTGGGCAACAACGTCCGCGCTTGGTCCAACTAGGCAACTAGTTCCGCCACAGGTCTCAGTAACACCGATTGTGCCGCGTCCGTGTATCGCGGGCGCGGCACAGTTCTTATTTCGTCGACTGCATCTATCCCTGGGGGGATCCAATGAAGCGCAGCAATTTTTCGCCCTGGTTTGGGGCTGAGGGACGCGAGCAGGGGGCGGCCGCAGTCGAGTTCGCCCTCGTTGCACCTATACTCCTCGCCTTGGTGGGCGGGATCATCGAATTCTCTTACATCTACAATTTGCAGATCTCGGTGACCCAGGCCGCCCGCGAGGCTGCCCGGACTATGGCCATCTTCAACGATCCGGCCCGCGCCCAGGCTGCCGCTGTCTCAGGTGCGCCCGGGTTGAATGCGGCAGGCTTCACCTACACCTTCACGGGCGCATGCCCCGCCGGCGGCACGGGCAACGCCAAAGTGGCCGTTGGTTACACCGCAAATTCACTGACCGGGATTTTCGGTGGTTCCGTCACCGTCCACGGAACCGGAGCCATGCGATGCCACGGTTGAGGACTTCGATCCAAGACCAGTGCGGCCTAGGGCGGGAGCGGGGCGCGACCGGCGTGCTTGTAGCAGTGATGATGCTGGTGCTCATAGGAGCCGGCGCCCTGGCCGTTGATGCCGGCCAAATCTACGCCGAACGGGCCCAACTGCAGAATGCAGCGGACGCAGGCGCATTGGCGGCAGCACAGAGGTGCCACGCGGCCGGAACCTGCACAGTTCCCCAGGCTCTGGGCTGGGCCCGCGAACTTGCCGGTCCCAACTCCAACGACGGAGCCTCTGCCGTCGATTCAGTAAACGTGGACCTTTCCCGCGGCCAGGTCAAGGTGGTCACGTCCACCCTGGGCAGCAACGAGGCGGGCTTCCTGACCAAAATCTTTGCCAATGCGCTGAACGCCCCACCCGCAACAGTCCGCGCCGGCGCCACCGCGGCCTGGGCACCGTTGAGCAGCGGCTCCGGATTTCCGCTTGCGATCTCCAACAGCTGCTTCAACCTTTCCACTGCCGTGGCCACCGGAGAGGTACAAAAGATCTCCTACAAGCCGGGCGGAACCTGCACCGGTCCTTCCGGAACGCAAATCCCGGGCGGCTGGGGATGGCTCGACCGGAACTCACCATGCGTTGCCGTGACGGCCACCGGAAACAACCGGGTGGGGTCCGACCCAGGCAACAACCCGCCGACCGACTGCGACACCGTGCTGGGCGGCTGGATCGCCACCATCCTCGCCGGCGGAGAGGTGAAAGTCGCTTTTCCCGTCTTCGACGACGCGAGCAACCAGGGGCAGAACGGCTACTTCCACGTGATCGGTTACGCCACCTTCAAGATGTGGGGCTGGAAATTCGGCAACAACCACAACTACGAATTCCGGAACACAGCCGGCGACCCGAACATGACGAGCGCCCTGGCCTGCAGCGGCGGCAACAACCGGTGCATCATCGGCCAATTCGTGAAATTCGAAACTATTAACTCGACCGGACCTGGTGGCGGCGCCGACTTGGGAACCGTCGATATCAAACTCATCAAATAGGTAATTTCTAAGGAGTTACGATGAAAACACGCCTACTGGGAGGCATCGCCGCATTACTTGTGGCAATTATCGGAACCGTATTGCTGGTCTCATATGTTCAGAACGCTGATAAACGAGCGTTAGCCGGCACGGAAACAGAATCAATCTACATTGTGCAAAAGGCCATTCCGGCCGGAACCGCCGCGGACAAGATTGCGGCAATGGTGACAAAGAAGGAAGTTCCCAAGCTGGCGCTGGCTGACAGCAGCGTCACGGATCTCGCCTCACTGGGCACCAAGGTCACCGCCGTTACCCTCATGCCGGGTGAGCAGCTGCTGTCCACCCGGCTGGTGGAAGAGAGTGCTTTCCTCGGCCCGTCCCGGGTCCAGGTACCTGCGGGCTTCCAGGAGATCACGCTCAAGCTTCCGATCGAGCGCGTCGCCGGCGGCATTTTGAAGGCCGGCGACACGGTGGGGGTTTTCCTCTCGCTGGAAGACGCCGGCGGCAAGGCCGGTGCCAAGGTCAGCAGGACGCAGCAAACTTTCCACAAGGTCCTGGTGACCGCGGCGCAGTTCAGCGATGGGGCGGCCACGCAGACTGGGACCTCCGACACCGCGTCCGGGGCCAGCCAGGTCTCGTCAACCTCCTCCACCAAGGCACAGGGTGACGGCAGCTACCTCATTACCCTGGCCAGGAATTCCGCTGATGCGGAGCGGATCGTGTTTGCCACGGAGTTCGGCAAGGTCTACCTGTCGAAGGAACCGGGCAATGCTGTCGAATCGGGCAAGGGCACAGTCGATGCGGCAGGACTGTTCCGATGAGCCGCTTCGTCCTGATCACGCCCAACGCCGATTTCGAACGGCTGGTCCGGCTGGCTGTCGGCGGAATGCATGGGGACCTCCACGTCTTCAAAGCCGACTACCTGCCAGAGGGCCCCGCCGACATCCTGCGCCAAATGGTCGGCGACCCGCCCGAGGTCCTCATCCTTGGTCCCGGCGTGCCTGTGGCCGACTCACTGAAGCTGGCCGCAGTGGTCGACCTCCAGTATCCGGAGATCAGCGTGGTCCTGGCCGTTAATGCCAGCCCGGAAACCGTGGTCCAGGCAATGCGCGCCGGCGTCCGGGACCTGCTCGATCCCGGAGCCGACCCCGACACCATCCGGGTCATGCTGGAGCGTGCCAGCCTGGCCGCAGCGGGCCGGCGTCGGGGTCTCGGTCCGCAGACGACCGAGCATGCCGACCACGGCTCAGGACGTGTCATCGCCGTGATGTCCCCCAAGGGCGGCGTTGGCAAGACAACGGTCGCCACCAACCTCGCGGTCGGGCTGGGAAAGACCGCGCCGATGGGGGTTGTGATCGTGGATCTTGACCTGCAGTTCGGCGACGTGGCCAGCGGACTCCTCCTTGAACCGGAGTTCACGATCACGGACGCCGTAATGGGGGCCGCAAGCCAGGACTCAATGGTGCTCAAGACGTATCTCACAGTCCATCCTGCAGGCATCTACGCGCTCTGCGCCCCCAGGACGCCCGTGGAGATGGACCGTATCAGTGCGGCCCATGTCTCCCACCTGTTGGAACAGTTGCGGCAGGAGTTCCGCTACATCGTGGTGGACACGGCCCCGGGACTGGGCGAACACGTCCTGGCCACGCTCGAACAGGCGACCGACGCCGTGTGGATCTGCGGCATGGACGTTCCGAGCATCCGCGGTATGCGGACCGGGTTCCAGATCCTCGAAGAACTGAACCTGGTACCGGCCCAACGCCACATCGTCCTCAACATGGCCGACCGCCGGGCGGGACTATCGCTCAAGGACGTCGAAGCCACCATCGGGGCCCCCGTGGACGTCGTGCTGCCGCGTTCCCGGACCCTTCCCTTCTCCACCAACAAAGGCGTTCCCGTCCTTCAGGACGGCGGCCGGGACGCTGCCCTCAAGGGGCTCCGCCAGCTGGCTGACCGTTTTAAGCCGGATTGGGAAGCCAGACCGCACAAGCAACTGCACAGAAGGGCGGTAGTCCAGTGAGCCTCACCGACCGATTCCAGCAACTACGCGGCGGACTTCCGCCCGCCGCGCCCGAGGAAAAGCCGGCCGCCGTCGACGTCTTCGCCTCTCATACGCCACCGGCGACGCTGGGGCGGATCCTGGAAGCGAAGACGGCAGCAGAATCGCACCCCGGATTCACCGAGCTGCAGCAGACCGCGTCCGTGGCCAGCGAGGCGCTGAACGCGCTCAAGGAACGCGCCAGCCAGGCGCTCTTCGAACGGCTCGGATCCCGCATCACCGATTCCTCTATCGATGAGACGGAACTTCACCAGTCGGTCAAGGACGAGTTGAAGGCCGTCGTAGACGAGGAGCAGATCCCCCTCACCGCGGTCGAACGCCAGCGCCTGATCCGGGAGATCATCGACGACGTTCTCGGCCATGGCCCCATCCAGCGGTACCTGGATGATCCCACGGTGACAGAGGTCATGGTCAACCGTTTCGACCAGATCTACGTGGAACGCCAGGGGCAACTCCAGCTGACGGACTCGAAGTTCACCTCCGACGACGCCCTGCGGCGGGTCATCGAAAGGATTGTCTCCAACGTGGGACGCCGGATTGACGAGTCATCGCCGCTCGTGGATGCCCGGTTGTCGGACGGTTCCCGCGTCAACGCCATCATCCCGCCGCTGGCCGTCAATGGACCGGCCCTGACCATCCGGAAGTTCGGCCGGGATCCACTGACCGTGCATGACCTCATTTCGATGGGCAGTCTTTCACCGGAAATGGCGGAGCTGTTGCAGGCCTGCGTGCTGGCCAGATTGAACATCATTGTTTCGGGCGGCACCGGCACCGGCAAGACGACCCTGCTGAACGTGCTCTCCTCGTTCATTCCGAGCTCGGACAGGATCGTCACGATCGAGGACGCGGTGGAACTCCAGTTGCAGCAGGACCATGTGGTCCGGTTGGAGAGCCGCCCGCGGAACATCGAGGGAAAGGGCGAAATTTCCATCCGCGACCTGGTCCGCAACTCGCTGCGTATGCGGCCGGACCGGATTGTGGTCGGTGAAGTCCGCGGCGGCGAGTGCCTCGACATGCTGCAGGCCATGAACACCGGCCACGACGGCTCCATTTCCACCGTGCATGCGAACTCCCCCCGGGACGCGATCGCCCGGCTGGAAACCTTGGTGCTGATGGCCGGCATGGATCTGCCGCTGCGGGCCGTCCGCGAGCAAGTGGCTTCGGCGGTGAACCTGATCGTGCATATTTCCCGGCTCCGTGACGGTTCGCGGCGGGTCACGCACATTACGGAGGTCCAGGGCATGGAAGGCGACGTCGTCACGCTCCAGGATGCCTTCGTGTTCGACTACTCCGCCGGTATCGACGCCGGCGGCCGGTTCCTCGGCAAGCCCATGCCTACCGGTGTTCGTCCGCGCTTCACTGATCGCTTCGCCGAATTGGGAATCCCGATTTCGCCGGCGGTCTTTGGCGCAGCGCCTGCTAGGGGGCGGTAACAGTGCAGGATATGTCTCCCCTTGTCTTTGTAGCCGGCCTCGTCCTGGCGTACGCAGCCTTGGCGACGATTGTTGCCGTCCTCTTCAAGTCAAACGCGGTGCCGCTGTCCCGGCGCCGGCCCGACGAGGCGGCCGTCCACTCGTCAAACCTCAGCAGGCTCACCGATCAAGCCGTGCACACCCTCAACAGGGGCCTGCGGAGCCGTGACTCGGGACTGCTCAGCCGCACGAAACTCGAGAACGCCGGTCTGAAGAAACAACCCGGCGACTACGTGCTGATGGGCTGTGCCTTCACTTTCGTGGCCGCGGTCCTTGGCTTCCTCCTCGGCGGACCGGTCCTGGCCGTTTTGTTGACGCTGCTGACACCAGTGGTCCTGCTCTTGTTTCTCAACGTCCTGGTCTCGCGGCGGCGCAAGAAGTTCGACGAGCAGGTGCCGGACGCACTGCAGATGCTCGCGGGCGGCCTCCGGGCCGGCCACAGCCTGCTCCGCTCGGTGGACGCCGCCGCGGAGGAGAACGAGGCGCCAATGAAGGAGGAGCTCAATCGGGTGGTGAACGAGACACGCATCGGAAGGGACCTTGGCGAATCCCTCGCGGAGGTCGCCAGGCGGACCGACAACGAGGACTTTGCCTCGATCACCAGGGCCATCGATATCCACCGCGAAGTCGGCGGCGACCTCGCCCAGGTCCTGGACCACGTGGGCGAGACCATCCGGGACCGCAACCAGATCCGGGGCCAGGTCAGGGCCCTCAGCGCGGAGGGCCGGATGTCCGCCATAGTCCTGATGTCACTCCCGGTGGTGATGTTCATCGGGCTGACACTCTTCAACCCTCTGTACTCCAAGGTCTTCCTGACCACTTTTCCGGGGTTCCTGATGATCGTCGCTGCCATAGTCCTGCTGACTGTGGGCGGCTTCTGGCTCAGCCGACTCGTCAAGCCGAAGTTCTGAGAAGGGAGAGAACCGTGCAAACAATTGCCTACGCAGCGATCCTGGGGGTCGTCGCACCGCTCTCGATCATGACCTGGCTTGCCTTCACCGGAGACCGGGCCGGCCTTCGCAACGTGCAAGCCAACCTCGGGCGGGGTCCGCAGAGCAACGGATCCGCGCTCTCGGCCACCGGCCAATTCGCGGCACTAAGCCGGAAGGTCACGCCGAAGGGCTACACGGCGTGGCTGGACAAGCAGCTCGCCGGTGCCGGCCGGCCCAAGGACTGGCCCCTGGGACGCGTCCTTATGGTCAAGCCCCTGCTGGCCCTCGCGGGAGCCATGACGGGAATCTTCATGGTTGCCGGGAGCCCCGCGGCGACCACGGTCCTCCTGATGGTGGGCATGACCGCGCTGGCTTACTTCGTCCCGGACATTCTGCTCCGGAACCACGCCCAGAAGCGCCGCGAAGCAATCAAACTGGAGCTGCCTGACGCGCTGGACCAGATGCTCATCTCGGTCCAGGCCGGGCTCGGCTTCGAAACCGCCATGGCCCGGGCTGGCCAAAACGGCAAAGGGCCGCTCGCCGAGGAACTGATCAGGACCCTGCAGGATATCCAGGTCGGCCGGTCCCGAAAGGACGCGTACCTGGCCATGTCCCAGCGCGTGGATGTGCCGGACCTGCGGTCCTTTGTCCGGGCCGTGGTCCAAGCGGACGCTTACGGCATCGCCATCGCGCAGGTATTGAACGCCCAGGCGAAGGACATGCGCGTGAAGCGCCGCCAGCGGGCGGAGGAACACGCCATGAAGATGCCCGTCAAGATGCTCTTTCCGTTGATCTTCTCGATCCTCCCCACGTTGTTCATCGTGGTGCTGGGCCCCACGGTTATGAGCATCATGGAGGTTTTTGCCAACAAATAGCCACGCGGCCCGCGTCAGGGCCGCCCATAGACCGGACCCCCTTGGTACCCAGAGCCAAGGGGGTCCTCCTTTGTGCCCGGGGCCCACTCCCAGGGCCTACGGCCAGTTCCGCAGCCCCCAGCGCAGGATCCGCGCAGGGAAAGTACAGGAATAGGGCAGTTTGGGAAGTCTTGGCACAGGATGTTCCAAACTCCGATTGACGGCGTGTCGGCGCTTGCTAAGTTCCTCTCAGTGCTGGTGCAGGGCCAGCCGCCCAACTCGCTCAGGAGTCACCAATGCGTTCCTACCTCTCCAACATCGCAACCCGCCTTCGCCGCGACCAGCGCGGCGCGACCGCCGTCGAATACGGCATCATGGTCTCCCTCATCGCCGTTGTCATCATCGTCGCCGTTACGCTGCTCGGAGGCACCTTGAAGGACACCTTCACCCAGGTGCAGTGCTCGGTCAGCAACGGCAGCTTCTCTCCCGCCGTGGCCGGCGTCGACGGGGCTGCAGGAACCGCCGCCAAGTGCACGCCGAAATAGAACGCATTCACCGCGCATAGCGCGATACGTGTGGCGGCGGCTTTAGCCGCCGCCACACTGCCATCTCCGGATGTACCCAGCCAGGAAGGCGGTCCCCCATGTCCAAGACAAGCGAACGGGGCGCCGTCGCGGTGGAGTTCGCCCTGCTGGCCCCGGTCCTGGTCATGATGCTGCTGGGGATCATGGAGTTCGGCCGCGCCTACAACGTGCAGATTTCGCTCTCCAACGCTGCCCGTGAAGGCGCAAGAGTGATGGCCGTCAACTACGCGGCGCCAGCAGCCGCGACGACCGCCAAAGCCGCTGCTGTGAGCGCCGCGAGCGTCCTACAGCCGAGTCTGACAAACGACAAGATTGTCTTGACATATCAGACGACACCCGCCTCGACGCCCGCGCCAACGGCCTGCGCCGCGAATGTCCAAGTTACCGTGACAATCAACTACACCCTGTCCACTATGACCGGAATTGCCGGACCATTTGCGATGAAGGGCGTAGGTACGATGCAATGCGGCGGATAGCAGTTTCGGGCGACACGGAACGTGGCGGGATCGCTGTCATGGTCGCCCTCCTTATGCTGGTTCTACTTGGGTTCGCGGCCATCTCCATCGACGTTGCTCGACTCTATTCCGAGCGTGGCCAATTGCAGAACGGGGCCGATGCGGTGGCCCTCATGCTGGGCCAGAAATGTGCCAAGAATCCGAATGATGTGGACTGCTCGGACACCATGACTTCGCCAGTGATTCTCGCCAGGACGCTTGCCAATGCGAACGCCGTTGACGGTCAGAGCAATGTCAAGACCATCGTCTTGGATAAGGCGAACCGCAAAGCCACGGTCACCACGAGCGCCAAGGACAGTGGGGGCGCCCTCAACTCCGTACCCGACCTTTTTGCCCGCGCACTGGGCTTTTCGAACTCTGAGGTCGCGACAACTTCGAATGTTCAGTGGGGGACGCCGTCCAAGGGCACCGTCATCGTCCCTTTGGCCATCGCCGAGTGCAAATTCTCCCCCGACCCCTCCTTCGTGCAGGTCCTCAATATGAGTGCGGGCGGATGCGCAGGGATCCCCGGAGGTTTTGGATGGATCACGGACCCCAATGCGGCCGATTCTGCGTGCAGCGTTGTGATCAGCGCCGGCGCCTCGAATGATCCGGGCATCTGGTTCAGCAGCGACACCGGCGCCTCCAGACCCTCGGTCTGTACGCCCGGGGACATCAGCGCTTTGAACGATCAGACCGTTCTCCTACCGCTCTACGCCGTGGCCACGGGCACCGGGTCAGGCGGCAAGTACTACATCAAGGGTTTCGCAGCCTTTCACGTCACCGGCTACCGCTTTTCGAGTGACACCTGGAATTCCAGCGGGCTGGCCAACAAGTCCATCCGCGGATACTTCGTGAAGTTCGTGTCCCTGTCACAAGCCCTCGAACTCGGAAGTACAGCCGATTACGGCGCGTCAGTCGTCCGCCTCACCATTGGAGCCCCCTAGTAATGAAGTCACGCCTATTGGCAGGACTGGCCGCAGTCGTGCTGGCCATCGTCGGCGCCGTCCTCGTCGTCAGCTATGCACAGGGCGCCGATACCCGTGCAGTCCAGAACCTCAACCCCGTCAGCGTCATGGTGGTGCAAACGGCCATCCCCGCCGGCACCCCGGTAGCGCAGCTAACAGCCTTCGTCACCGCCCAGGAACTCCCCGGCAAAGCCGTGTCCAAGACTGCGCTGAAGAATCTTGACGGCTTGGCCGGCAAGGTCACCGCCGTCGACCTGTTGCCGGGTGAGCAGCTCGTCGCCGAGCGGCTGGTCGAGCCGGAGGAGCTGAAGACGAGCGGATCCGTGGAAGTTCCAAAGGGGCTGCAGGAGGTGTCTTTCCAGCTTGAACCCCAGCGCGTCGTCGGCGGTCGCATCACGGCCGGGGACCATGTGGGCATCTTCATCAACCTCAAGGAGGGCGGCATCGAGGGAAAGCCTGACCAGCAAACCACGCAACTGACCGTCCACAAGGCCCTCGTGACGGCGGTGCAGCGCGCACCCGTTACCACCCCCACTCCGCAGCCCTCGGCGAGCGGCTCCGCCGCTCCCGCCGAGGACACCTCGCTCCCCGTCGGCTCGATGATTGTGACCGTTGCCGTCAACGACGTGGCCGCCACGAAGATTGTCTACGCCTCGAACTTTACGGACGTGGCGAGCATCTGGCTGAGCCGGGAACCGCTCGACGCAAAGGACAGCGGCCGCCCCGGAATTATTACCCGACCGGAGGTCTACAAGTGAGCCGCTTCGTCCTCATCACTCCCAACGCCGACTTCGATGCGCGCGTCCGCCAGGCGGTCGCGGGCGGGTTGCCCGGCGGCGTCCAGACCTTTGCCTTCATCAATCCCGCCAATCCCGGTGAACTTTTCGCCAACCTCAACCAGGAGCGTCCCGAGGTGCTGATCCTCGGACCCGACGTTCCGATTGAGGACGCCCTGCGGCTCGCCACGGTGTTCGACGTGCAGCTGCCAGAGTTAAGCGTGATCCTGGTGGGCGAGCCCGAACCGGAGTTTGTGCTGCTGGCGATGCGTGCCGGGATCCGCGACATCCTCAGCCCCGCATCTGACCCGGCCCAGATCCGGGTGCTCCTGGAGCGGGCCTGCCAGTCCTACGCCAGCCGGACCCGGGCCACGGCCGTCCAGCAGCCGGATAACAATCCCAAAGGCCTGGTGATCGGAGTCTTCTCCCCAAAGGGAGGAGTCGGCAAGACGACCATTGCCACGAACATCGCCATCGGTCTGGGCCAGGTTGCACCGATGGGCGTCGTCATCGTGGACCTGGACCTGCAGTTCGGCGACGTGGCCTCCGGCCTGTACCTGAATCCGGAACACACCGTCACCGACGCCGTCTCGGCGTCGGCCAGCCAGGACTCGCTGGTCCTCAAGGCGTTCCTCACCGTGCACCCCAGCAGCATCTACGCCCTCTGCGCGCCCCGGACCCCGGTGGAAGCGGACGACATCACGCCCCAGCAGGTCAGCCGGCTGATCGAACAACTCGCGGAGCAGTTCCAGTACGTCGTCGTGGACACCGCCCCCGGCCTGCCCGAGGTGGGCCTGGCCGCCATGGAACAGTGCACCGACGTCGTCTGGGTCAGCGCCATGGACGTGCCCAGCATCCGCGGCCTCCGTTCGGGGCTGGAAATCCTCCGCCGGCTCGACCTGCTTCCGGAAACCCGCCATGTGGTCCTGAACATGGCGGACTCCAAATCCGGGCTCAGCGTCCAGGACGTCGAGGCCACTATCGGCGCGCCAGTGGACGTGAGCATTCCGCGCTCCCAGGCGGTGGCGTACTCCACCAACCGCGGGATCCCGGTCCTGCAGGACGGCCGCAAGGATCCCGCAGTGAAGGGCCTGCGGCAGCTGGTGACGCGCTTTGATCCGGCCTGGCGGGCCACAGCGCAGAAGAAACTGCACCGACGGGTGGTGGTCTAAGTGAAACTCTCCGAACGTCTCTCCGCAGCGGAAGCCGGCCCCCAAACGCAGCCGGCACCGCCGTCGTCGGCCCCGCTAACGACGGCGACCGCCCCGTCGGCCCGGCCACCCCGGCTCTCCCCCCACCTCGAAGCAGCGCGCTCCGAGCCGTCGCGCCTCGCCGCGGCGGCCGCGCCGTCGTTCGCAGAACACCCCGACACGGCCCGCGCCAAGGGGCAGCAACCGGTGGATGCCTTTGCCGCGCTCAAAGAGCGGGCAGCCACCGCCCTGTTTGAGCGGATGGGCACCCGCTTCAACGATTCGGCGGTCAAGGAAGAAGAGCTGCGTGCCACCGCGCGCGACGAATTGACCCGCATCATCGACGCCGAACAGGTGCCGCTGTCCACCGAGGAGCGCACCCGGCTGGTCCGCGACGTCGCGGACGACGTGCTGGGGTACGGTCCGCTCCAGCGGCTGCTGGATGACCCCGCGGTTACCGAGATCATGGTCAACCGGATGGACCAGATCTACGTGGAACGAAAAGGCCAGCTCACCCTGACCGAGTCGCGCTTCAGCTCGGAGGACCACCTGCGCAAGGTGATCGAACGCATCGTCTCCAAGGTGGGCCGCCGGATCGACGAGTCATCCCCGCTCGTGGACGCCCGGCTCGAGGACGGCTCCCGCGTCAACGCCGTCATCCCCCCGCTGGCAGTCGGCGGCTCCTCGCTGACCATCCGAAAGTTCAGCAAGGTCCCGCTCACCGTGCGCAACCTGATCGATTTCGGCACGCTGACACCGGAAATGGCCGAACTGCTGAACGCCTGTGTCCGGGCCAAGCTAAACATCATCGTCTCCGGCGGCACCGGCACCGGCAAAACCACCCTGCTGAACGTCCTCTCCTCCTTCCTGCCGCACGACGAGCGCATTGTCACCATCGAAGACGCGGTGGAACTCCAGATCCAGCAGGAGCACGTGGTGCGGCTTGAAAGCCGGCCGCCGAACACCGAAGGCAAGGGCGAGGTCACCATCCGCGACCTGCTGCGCAACTCCCTGCGCATGCGGCCGGACCGGATCGTGGTGGGCGAGGTCCGCGGCGGCGAGTCCCTCGACATGCTCCAGGCCATGAACACCGGCCACGACGGCTCCCTCTCGACCGTCCACTCGAACTCGCCGCGCGACGCCGTTGCCCGGCTCGAGACCCTGGTGCTGATGGCCGGAATGGATCTTCCGCTGCGCGCCATCCGGGAACAGATTGCTTCGGCGGTGAACTTGATCGTGCAGATCTCCCGTCTGCGGGACGGAACCCGCCGGATCACCCACGTGACCGAGGTGCAGGGCATGGAGGGGGACATTGTCACCCTCCAGGATGCCTTCATCTTCGACTACTCGGCCGGGGTGGACGCCCACGGGAGGTTCCTCGGCAAACCGGTGGCCACCGGGATCCGGCCCCGATTCATCGACCGCTTCGAGGACATGGGCATCTACGTTTCCCCCAACGTCTTCGCGGCGCCGCTGGCACCGGCCGGCAAGGCGTGAGCCGGCCATGACACTGACTATCGGCGCCGCCTTCCTGGCCACCGCCCTCCTCCTGCTCGCCGTCGCGGTCCTCTTGCCGGGGACCGCCCGCGTTCCACTTGACCGACGGCGGCCGGTCCAGGCCGCACCGGACTCCTCGCTCAGCCGGTTCGCGGGATCCGCGGTCAACCTGGCGGACGGCTTCTTCGCACAACGGAAGGTCCGGCTCTTCAACCGGGAGGCTTTGGAACAAGCGGGACTGCGCATGGGCCAGGGCGACTTCTACGTGCTGCTGGCGGTCGGCGCCTTTGTGGGGGCCCTGGCCGGCTTCGTCGTCGGCGGCGTCCTGCTTGCCCTTCTGCTGGTCCTGCTCGCCCCGGTGGCCGGTCACCTGGCCCTCACGGTCCTGGCCGGAAAGCGTCGTGCCAAGTTCGACGACCAGCTGGGCGACACCCTGCAACTGCTTTCCGGCGGCCTGCGGGCCGGGCACAGCATCCTGCGCGCCATCGACGCCGCCGGGAGCGAATCGCAGAGCCCCACCGCGGAGGAAATGCGCCGCGTCATCACCGAAACGTCCCTCGGCCGCGACCTGCTGGCCTCGCTCAGCGACACCGCCGAACGGATGCGCAACGAGGACTTCGTCTGGATCGCCCAGGCCATCCAGATCAACCGCGAGGTGGGCGGCAACCTCGCCGAAGTGCTGGACCAGGTGAACGAGACCATCCGCGAGCGCAGCGAGATCAAGGGCCACATCAAGTCCCTCGCGGCCGAAGGCAAGTTCTCCGCCTACATCCTGATGGCCATGCCCATCGGCATCGTGGTCATGCTGATGCTGGTCAACCCCGGCTACATGAACGTGATGTTCACCAACCCGCTGGGCTGGGCCATGATGGCGGCCTCCGTGATCCTGATGACGATCGGTGGTCTGTGGATGCGCAAGATCATCGACCTGAAGTTCTGAGGCCCGGATGAACCCCCTGATCCTGTGCTCCCTCCTGCTGGTCAGCCTCCCCTCGGCGTACCTGACGTGGTCCGTCCTCTCCGTCGACCGGAAATCCCAACGCGCCATCCGGGAGATGCTTTCCCTGGGCACCGGACCCGCCGAGTCCGCCGGGCCCAAGGAGACGGCCCTGCTCGAGCGGATCGGCCACCGCCTGACGCCTCCCGCCTATGTCCGGAAACTCGACCGGCTGCTGTCCTTGGCCGGACGTCCCGCCTCGCTCCCGCTGGGTCGGGTTCTGGCCGCCAAACCGCTGCTGGGACTGCTGGGCGCCCTCCTGGGTCTCTGGCTCGCCGGCACGCCGGCCCCGCTCCTGAAGCTGGTGGGCTTGTTCGTGATGCTCCTGGGCTACTTCATCCCGGACCTGCTGCTCTACAGCAAGGGCCAGGAACGCCAGAAGATCATGCAGCTGGAACTGGCCAACACGCTGGACCAGATGCTGATCTCGGTCGAGGCCGGATTGGGATTCGAGGGGGCCATGGCGCGGGCCGGTGAAAACGGCAAGGGACCGCTCGCCGAGGAACTGGTCCGAACCCTGCAGGATATGCAGGTGGGACGCAGCCGGCGCGAGTCGTACCAGGCGCTGGCGGCACGAACCAACATCCCCGAGCTGCGCAGCTTTGTCCAGGCCGTGGTGCAGGCCGACACCTACGGCATTGCCATCAGCCGCGTGCTCCGAATCCAGGCCAAGGTGATGCGCGTCAAGCGGCGCCAGCGAGCCGAGGAGAAGGCCATGAAGCTGCCGGTCACCATCCTGTTCCCCCTGCTGTTCTTCATCTTTCCGGTGCTCTTTATCGCCATCCTGGGGCCCGCCGTGATCAATGCCATAGAGACCTTCAGTGGACACTAATCGGCCCATAAGTTTGCGGCGAACGGCCTGCACGGACGCCGCTAGTTGGCCCATAAAAGTGCCGGACAAGGATAGCCGCAAGGTTTCCGCAGGATACTCCGCCGCCTCCGGCGCCGGTCCGGACAGCTAGTACCGTAGAGCCATGTCTCTCTTAGCTGCCTGCCCCGACGACGCAAACGCGGGGTCCTTGCTCGCCGCCGATGCCCCCGCAGGCGGGGCCGGACTGACGGCGCCGTCCTCCGGCGCGGCCCCGCTCGTGGACCCCGCGGCCCTCCAGGACCTGGGCGAGCAGCTGAACAGCGCCGCCGTCGCCAAGGGCTTCGCCCGGGACTACGCAGAGATGTGGGACCAGCGCTATGACTCGCTGGCCGGGGCCCTGGAACGCCGAGACCAGGCAGCCGCGCTGGACGCCGTGCTGAGCCTCAAGACGTCCTCGTCGATGGTCGGCGGCCTGCGCCTGGCCGAACTCGCCGGCGAACTCGAGGAATCGATCCGGGGCGGGGACCTCGGAAGGGCCGCTTCCCTGCTGGACGATGTCGCCGCCCGCGGCAGCGAAACCGTGGACGAGCTGCAGTTCAGCTACATCCTCTGGGAGCGCTAGGAACGTTCAGCGTACTGGGAGCGCTCAGGCGCCAGCCGGTAGCCCACTCCGCGCACCGTCTGAAGCCAGCGCGGTTGCACCGAATCCTCCCGGAGCTTCCGGCGCAGGTTGCCGATGTGGACCTCAACGGCCCGTTCATCGGACTCGCTGATGTAGGCGTCGGCGCGGTAATACTCTCCCCGCACCACACGGACCAGCTCGGTCTTGGACTTCACCGCGCCGGCGCCGCGGAGGAGCGCATGCAGGAGGTCGAACTCACTGCGGGTCAGGGCGAGCGGTTCGCCCTCGACCGTCACCGAGCGCATGTCGGGATTCAGTGCCAGCCCGTTGTGGCGCAAAACATTGTCCGGCACGGCAGCGTCGCCGGCCGGCCGTGCCGACGCCGCAGTCAACGCGCCCTGGCCGTCATGCCGGGGCCGGCGCATCATCGCGGCCACCCGGGCCCGTAGCTCTCGGGGCCGGAACGGTTTGGTCAGGAAATCGTCGGCGCCGGTGTGGAGCGCAGTCAGCGTGTCGAGCTCGTCCGTCCGTGCGGTCAGCATGACGATGTAGGCGTCACTGAACTGGCGGATCCGGCGCAGCACCTCATAGCCGTCAATGTCGGGAAGACCCACGTCCAGTGTTACGACGCTGGCCTCCCGGCGCCGGACAACCTCGACGCCCTCCCGGCCCCCGGCCGCTGAATGCACCTCATAGCCGGCCTGCCGGAGCACTGCCTCCACGAGGTTGCGCACATCCGCATCGTCCTCAACAACGACGGCCACCCCAAGGTCAGTCATGCCACCCTCACATCCGATGCTGCTCTGCCGGCCGGCGATGACCGTGCATACGCCGCCGCTGTAAATCCGGGCCTCATGCCCCGATGCCCACGCCGTGCCCAAGGGACACGGCCTACACATGTCCTGCCACCATACCTACCAAGGGCCCCAATTTCGGTCTCCGGCGCAGTAACACGGGCAACAATAATATGTTTAGTGTCAAGTAGGTGTGACAGCAATGTAAACTCCAGTTGCGAGGAAGGGGCGCTTGTCATTGGGTGAACAGCGGCTGTTTCGTGGCGCGGGCGTGGACCGCCGCCTGGGCGCCCTGCACCCGCGCGCCCGTGTGCTGCTCAGCCAGCTACCACTCACCCTGTTGTTCGGCGCCGGCCTGACGGCCGCGCCGGCCGCTTGGAGCCTCCACTTGGCCAACGGCTGGGGCCAGATCTCCCTCGCCCTTCATGCCGCACTTCTCCTGGCCTGCCTCCTCGTGCCGTGGCAACGGTTCGGGCCGCTGGCGCCCCTGGCGATTCCGGTCCTGGACCTCGCCGCGATCGGACTCAGCCGGGTGGCGGCCGCCGAGGAACTACCGGGCCTCGGAGTGCTGTCAGTGCTTCCCGTCGTCTGGATCGCCGCCTCGCAGCTCTCCCCCGCCGTCATCGCGGCCGTCAGCTTCCTGGGGCCGCTGCTGGCAGGTCTGCCCTGGTATTTTGCCGCCGGCGCCGGGGACAGCCCGGGGCGCGGCGCCACCGTCGTGCTCCTGGCACTGATGACCCTGGCAGTCGCCCTGGCCATGCAGTTCGCCAGGGCGCAGCTGTGGCGCCAGCAGCGCAAGGTCGAAGCCAAGGAGGCGGAGTTGCAGGCCCTCCTCGCGGAAAGCCGGGAGCGTGAACGGCTGCTGAATACCATCCTGGACACGGTCGACGTCGGCATCGTCGCGATCGGCGCGAACGGCCGCCGACTGCTCACCAACAGCTGGCAGGCACGGCTCGAGGCGGCCGCGGCGATTCCCGGGCCTGCCGGGCCCGCGGATCCGGGCTGGGAAGACCAACTGCTGCTAACCGGGCGGGACCAGACCACGCTGCTCCCGCCTGCCCGGCGCCCGCTCCGCCGGGCGCTGGAGGGCGAGTCCTTCGCGGACCACCTTGTCTGTTTCGGGGAAGCGCCGGGCAGCCGGGTTGTGTCCACCGGGGCGAGGCCGCTGAAAAACGACGACGGCGGCTTCGGCGGCGCCGTCGTCGTGTACAACGAGGTCACCGGGCTGGTCAATGCCCTCGCTGCCAAGGAAGACGTGGTCGCGACCGTCTCGCACGAGTTCCGGACACCGCTGACGTCGATCATCGGCAACCTGGACCTGGTCCTGGGCGATGAACTGCCCCTGCCGGTGCTGCGCCGGATCGAGGTGGCGCAGCGCAACGCCGAGCGGCTGCTGGCGCTCGTCTCCGACCTGCTGATGTCCGCCAGCTCAGCGGTTCAGGTCCACCCAAGGAAAACCGACCTGGCCGGCCTGGTGGAGGCGAGCCTCGGCTCGGCCCAGGCGCATGCCCAGTCCTCGCGGGTGTCCCTGGCGATGCACGTGCCGGCGCCGCTGTGGGCGAATGTGGACCCGCTGCGGATCAGCCAGGCGCTGGACAACCTGGTCTCCAATGCCATCAAATACTCGCCGGATGGCGGCGCGGTGACTGTCTCGGCCTGGGCCGACGACGGCCGTGTGCTGCTGCAGGTGGAGGACAGCGGCATCGGCATGACCGCTGCCGACGCCGAAAGGGTCTTCACCCGCTTCTTCCGGAGTCCGGCCGTACGGGACGGCGCAATCCCCGGGGCCGGGCTGGGCTTGCCCATCACCAAGGCGATCGTGGAGGGCCACGGTGGCTCCATCACCTGCAGCACCCTCCCCGGCTGCGGGAGCACCTTTACCGTGGACCTGCCGGCAGACGGCCACCCTGCCGCTTTCTAGTGCCTCGGGTCAGTCGCCGGTCGGAACTCCCCAACTTCGGCGCCGTGGCCCGGCGTGTTGCGCCGACCCGCCGTCCTTGCCGGCTTTGGTGCCGTCAAAGACGGGGAAACTCGGCCGCGGGCTATTTGCGAAGGGCGCGCGTCAGCTCGGCCCGTGCCAGCAGCCCGCTAGCGGAGGGGTACGCCACCTCTTCAAGGACCAGCGGGTGCGGGGCGGCAAGGACGGACCGGGCATCCCGCTGGCGGGCGATCAGCCGCTCGTAGAGCCACCCGGGCTGCTCGACGCCGGCTCCGACGTAGAGCGCCGATCCCACGAGCGAACGGACCATGTTGTGGCAGAAGGCGTCAGCCTGGACCGTGGCGACGATGACGCCGTCAGCGCCCCGGGTGAACTCGAAACGCTGCAGTTCCCGGATGGTCGTGGCGCCTTCGCGGGGCTTGCAGTAGGAACGGAAGTCCTGCAGCCCCAGCAGCTGGGAGGCGCCTTCGTTCAGCAACGCGGTGTCCAGCTGCTCCTTGTGCCAGAGCGTCGAGTACCGGCCGAGCGGATCCCACAGGGCCGCCCCGTCCGCGATCCGGTAGCTGTAGCGCCGCCACAGCGCGGAGAACCGGGCATCGAAGCCTTCCGGCGCCAGGGCAACCCGGTGCACTTCGATCGCGCCGCTGAGCTCGCCCAGCCCGCGGCTCAGCGCGCCGCGCAGCCGCCGGAGCAGGGCCGCAGCAGGGTCGAGTTCGGCCCCGCGGTTCAGCCCCTGCCATTCCGCTTCACTCAGGTCCACGTGCACCACCTGTCCGCGCGCGTGCACGCCGGCGTCGGTGCGACCGGCGACGGTGACGCGGACCGGCCGGCGGATCAGCAGGGCGAGGGCCTCTTCCAGGACGCCCTGCACGGTACGGCGGCCGGGCTGCAGGGCCCAGCCGCTGAACGGGCCGCCGTCGTACGAAAGATCCAGCCGGATACGCAAAAACCCGCCGCCCCCCATAACGGGGGCAGCGGGTTTGAGCTCGTTCATAGACTTAAGTCTATAAGAAGGTTCTAGCGAATTACTTCGCGTCCTTCTCGGACTCTGCAGCAGCTTCCTCGGCGGCCGGAGCCTCTTCGGTCTCGGCGACCTCAGCTTCGGGAGCCTCTTCGGTCTCGGCAGCTTCAGTCTCGGCGACCGGAGCGGCTTCAGCCTTGTCAGCGTCCTTCTTGTCGGCATCGCGCTTCGCAGCGGAAGTAGCCTCGGCTACCACGGCCTGCTTGGCGGAAACCGGCTCGAGAACCAGTTCGATGACAGCCATGGGAGCGTTGTCGCCCTTGCGGTTGCCGATCTTGGTGATACGGGTGTAGCCGCCGTCGCGGTTCTCCACTGCCTGTGCAATGTCGGTGAACAGCTCGTGGACGATGCCCTTGTTGCTGATCAGGCCGAGTACACGACGGCGGGAAGCGAGGTCACCGCGCTTGGCGAAAGTCACCAGGCGCTCGGCGTACGGCTTCAGGCGCTTGGCCTTGGTCACCGTGGTGGTGATCCGCTTGTGCTCGAACAGTGCGGCGGACAGGTTCGCGAGCATAAGACGCTCGTGAGCCGCTCCGCCTCCGAGGCGCGGACCCTTAGCGGGGGTAGGCATTATAGTTTCTCCTCATATGGAAGCCGGCGGGCTGCGCACGCTGCGGTGCGTCCAGCCTGCTGGCCAAGATCTGTTTTAGAGCTCGTCGTCGCTGAAAGCGGCGTCGTCCTCTTCGATGGCTGCGGCGCGGGCTGCGAGGTCGAAACCGGGAGGGGAGTCCTTGAGGGACAGACCCAGTTCAACGAGCTTCGCCTTGACCTCATCAATGGACTTCGCACCGAAGTTACGGATGTCCATCAGGTCAGCCTCGGAGCGGGCAACGAGTTCACCCACGGTGTGGATGCCCTCACGCTTGAGGCAGTTGTAGGAACGGACGGTGAGGTCCAGATCCTCGATCGGCAGAGCCATGTCTGCTGCCAGGGCAGCATCCGTCGGCGACGGGCCAATCTCGATACCTTCAGCTGCGGTGTTCAGCTCGCGGGCCAGACCGAACAGTTCCACCAGGGTGGTACCGGCCGAAGCAACCGCATCGCGCGGGGCGATGGCCTGCTTGGTCTCAACGTCGACAATCAGCTTGTCGAAGTCAGTGCGCTGCTCAACACGGGTAGCTTCCACGCGGAAAGTAACCTTCAGGACCGGCGAGTAGATCGAGTCGACCGGGATGCGGCCGATCTCGGAGTCGCCGGACTTGTTCTGAGCTGCCGAAACGTAGCCGCGGCCGCGCTCGATGGTCAGTTCGAGTTCGAACTTGCCCTTCGAGTTCAGCGTGGCAATGTGCAGATCCGGGTTGTGGAATTCGACGCCGGCCGGAGGAGCGATGTCCGCGGCGGTGACGACTCCCGGGCCCTGCTTGCGCAGGTAAGCAACAACCGGCTCGTCGTGCTCGGAGGAGACCGACAGGTTCTTGATGTTCAGGATGATCTCGGTGACATCTTCCTTGACACCCGGAACCGTGGTGAACTCGTGCAGCACGCCATCGATCCGGATGCTCGTTACAGAGGCACCGGGGATGGAGGAGAGCAGGGTACGGCGGAGGGAGTTTCCGAGGGTGTAACCGAAGCCCGGCTCCAGCGGTTCAATGATGAAACGGGAGCGGTTATCGGAGACGACCTCTTCGGAGAGGGTGGGGCGCTGTGCAATGAGCACTTAGGTTTCCTTTCGGCGAGCATCCGCTATATGACGCAACACAGGTGGTGGAAAGATCGGTCTGAAGACTTAACGCGGCTGGGCTTGCCCGGACCGGCGAGGGTCCGGGCAAGCTCCGGCTAAGACTTAGACGCGGCGGCGCTTCGGCGGGCGGCAGCCGTTGTGCGCGCTGGGGGTTACATCCTGGATGGATCCAACCTCGAGGCCAGCGGCCTGCAGTGAACGGATTGCGGTCTCGCGTCCGGATCCCGGTCCCTTGACGAATACGTCAACCTTGCGCATGCCGTGCTCCTGAGCGCGCTTTGCGGCGGCTTCGGCGGCCATCTGGGCTGCGAACGGGGTGGACTTACGTGAGCCCTTGAAGCCAACCTCACCGGACGAAGCCCAGGAGATGACAGCACCGTTCGGATCCGTGATGGAAACGATGGTGTTGTTAAAGGTGCTCTTGATGTGCGCCTGGCCCAGCGCGATATTCTTCTTGTCCTTCTTACGCGGCTTGCGAACCGCGCCACGAGTCTTCGGGGGCATTATTTCTCCTACAGAAAGTTATCGGGGGGAAGACGAGCTAATCCCGAGGGATTTAGCGGGTCTTCTTCTTGCCTGCGACGGTGCGCTTCGGGCCCTTGCGGGTGCGCGCGTTCGTCTTCGTACGCTGTCCGCGCACTGGCAGGCCCTTACGGTGGCGAATACCTTCGTAGCTGCCGATTTCAACCTTGCGGCGGATATCTGCTGCTACTTCGCGGCGAAGGTCACCCTCAACCTTGTAGTTGCCTTCAATGTAATCACGCAGCTGGACGAGCTCGGCGTCGGACAGGTCCTTGACCCGAACGTCCGCGCTGATGCCGGTGGCAGCCAGGGTTTCGTGTGCACGGGTCTTGCCCACGCCGTAGATGTAAGTAAGCGCAATTTCCAACCGCTTTTCGCGGGGAATGTCTACGCCAGCGAGACGAGCCATAGTGGCAGTGCTCCTTGAATAAACCGGAGGTCGTAGGCAGTACACCCGTACAGTCCGTACGGCCCCAGCCTCCGACCGGGGGTTAGCTGTCCGGACTCGTTATTGCTCAGTGTCCCAGATCAGCTTGTGCTGCCTTTTTATTTACTTGCGTGGGTTAGCAACCCAGGGTTTCCGGTGAAGGAAATTAGCCCTGGCGCTGCTTGTGGCGCGGGTTCTCGCAGATCACCATGACCCGGCCATTACGGCGGATCACTTTGCACTTTTCGCAGATCTGCTTGACGCTCGGCTTGACCTTCATGGCGTTCCTTTGCGTGTTGCAGTTGGTCAGCTGGACCGGCCTTTGGCTAATGCCCTGGCCGGCCAGTGTTTACTTGTAGCGGTAGACGATACGACCACGTGTCAGGTCGTACGGGCTCAGCTCCACCACTACCCGGTCCTCAGGGAGAATCCTGATGTAGTGCTGGCGCATCTTTCCAGAGATGTGTGCCAGAACGATGTGCTTGTTGGTGAGCTCAACGCGAAACATCGCGTTAGGCAGCGCCTCGGTCACAACGCCCTCGATCTCAATGACCCCGTCCTTCTTGGCCATACCCTCCGCTAACTGTTGTTGCCACAGCCCCTCCGGCTTGCACCGACGATCACTGCGGACGATTTTAATTGCTTGTTTTGCTAGCTTGCCTGCTGCCACCAGGCCACAAAAGGGCACAACAGGGCAGACAACCAACAGTCAACACTACGGCATTGCGGGCCGAATGTTAAATCCAGCCATGCTAGCGCACTCCGTCCCCGTATGCACGAAAGCGCCCCGCCGGGGTCTCCACCTCCGCCGCCGCGGCGATCCCGTCCAGGATGGCCAGCCGGACGACGTCGGCTGCCGCGCTCTGCAGGTTTATCAGGCTCAACTGCCGTGCGGCGTCGGTACTGCGGTCCAGCGCGACGGCGCCAGTGGAGAGCGCGAACACCGTGTCGCCGTCGGCCAGCGTATGGCTTGGATTCAGCGCCCGGGCGAGGCCGGCGTGGGCTGCCGATGCTGTCCGCTTGCACTCGGCCTTGTCCAATACGGCGTTGGTCGCGACGACGACGAGGGTTGTGTTGAGGGGCGGCGCGGCATTCGCCGACGTGGAATCGGGAACCCGGAAGCGCGCGTCTAAGGGAGGAACGACCGAGCGCGCGGAGGGTTCGGGATTTCCCGTAGGCACCACAAATGGGAGTCCCAGCGCGTTGACTACAGCAAGCGCCCCGACGACGACGCCGTTTTCCAGGGTGATCGAGGCCGTGCCTACTCCGCCCTTGAATTGGCCCCGGCCGATAGCTGCGCCGGTGCCGGCTCCCACGTTGCCTCGTTCGACGTCGTGCCCCTCCTGGTGTGCGGCGGCATCGGCGGCGGCGGCATAGCCCATGGCCTCGTCCGGGCGGGCGGCGAAGTCGCCGCCGCGGCCTAGGTCGAAGATGGCCGCCGCGGGGACAATCGGCACCACGCCGCCGGGCACGGGGAAGCCCCTCCCCTGCTCCTCACACCAGCGCTGGGCGCCGTGGGCAGCCGCCAGCCCGAAGGCGCTGCCCCCGGTCAGGACCACGGCGTCGACGGCGGTGCTCAGCGTGGTGGGGTCGAGCGCGTCGGTCTCGTGCGTACCGGGACCGCCGCCCCTGACGTCCACCGAGCCTGCCGTCCCCGGGGGCGGCAGGACCACCGTGACACCGCTCTGCCAGCCCTCCCCGGTCCGGGCGGCATGGCCCACGCGGATTCCGGGCACATCCGTAATCGCCGTCATGGCTCCATTGTGCGCCCCGCCGCCGGGAAACCAGGCGCCGCGATCTCCCCGCCCGCAAACGAACGTTGTGGAATACTGCAACCAACAATAGGTAAACGGGCAAGGAAGCCTGACATAACAAAGCTCTGACAAGGCCTTGTGCGGGGTTCCGCCCACCCAGCGTGTGGTGAAGTGTTCTTGATCCCCCGCCCAACTGCCTGCCCTCGGCAGGCCCGGATCCGTTAGAGACGCCCTATGACTAGACAATTGACGGACAGTCCCGTGGCTACCGCCGGGACCGTCACGCGGGACCAGCGCCGGGGACGCTGGTCTGCCCGGACGCGCAGGGACTTCATCGTGTTCCTTGCGCTGGCCCTGCCGAACCTGGCACTGATAGCGGTGTTCACCTACCTCCCGCTCATCAACAACATCTACTACTCCACGCTGGACTGGACGCTGGGCTCCGCCTCCGCCACGGTCGTCGGCTTCGACAACTACATCAACTTCTTCACCAGCGCCGACGCCCCCAAGGTGCTGGGCACCACGGCCATCTTCACCGTCATCACGGTCGGCGGGTCCATGGTCCTCGGACTGCTGGTGGCCCTCGCCTTGAACTCCAAGGTCCGCGGCACCACCTTCGCCCGGTCCGCCGTTTTCGCCCCCTACGTGCTAAGCGGGGTCGGCGTCGGACTGGTCTGGCTGTTCATCTTCGACCCCGGCTACGGGGTGCTGTCCTGGCTGCTCCGCGGGATCGGCCAGCAGAGCCCGCAATGGATCAACGATCCGCAGCTCTCCCTGGTCATGGTGATCACGGTCTACATCTGGAAGAACCTCGGCTACTGCGCCGTCGTCTACCTCGCCGGCCTCCAGTCGCTGCCCCAGGACGTCATGGAAGCGGCGTCGCTGGACGGCGCCAACGGGTTCCGCCGCTTCGTCAGCATGTCGGTCCCGCTGCTCTCCCCCACCACGTTCTTCCTGCTGATCACCACGATGCTCAGTTCGCTGCAAGCTTTCGACCTGATCCGGATCATGACCCCGCTCGGCAACGGGACGTCCACCCTGATCTACGAGGCGTACCTGCAGGCCTTCGGGGCCTTCAACCGGGCCGGCTACTCGGCGTCCATTTCCGTGGTGCTCTTCGCCATCCTCCTGATCATCACCGTGCTGCAGGTGCGGTTCGTAGAACGGAAGGTGCACTACTCGTGAGCACACTCTCCCCCGTGAACCCCGATCCCGCTGCCAACGCCGGACCCGCCGCCGGCCCCGAGGTTCCACCGCAACGGCAGCGGCCGTTTTCCCGCGCAAACCTGGTCCAGACAATCGCCGCCGGCTACGTCCCGCTCATCCTCGCCACCCTCGTGGTGGTGCTGCCGCTGCTCTGGATGGTGCTGAGCTCCTTCAAGCAGCCCGGCGAGATCGTCACGACGGACCTGAAGATCCTGCCGGAAAGCGTGAACCTGGACAACTACCACGTAGCGATGACGACGGTGCCCTTCGCCAGGTTCTTCCTGAACAGCCTGATCGTCACCACGGTGGGCGCCACCGTGAAGGTGATCCTGGCCATCCTGACGGCCTACGCCCTGGTCTTTGTCCGCTTTCCGTTCAAGAACGTCATCTTCATCCTCATCCTGGTCGCGCTGATGGTGCCGCCGCAGGTGTCCATCCTGCCCAACTACATCCTGATCGCGGGCCTGGGTGGCAAGAACACTCTCTGGGGCATCATCCTGCCCGGGCTGGGCACCGCCTTCGGCACCTTCCTGCTCCGCCAGCACTTCATGACGCTGCCCGGCTCCATCCTGGAAGCTGCCGAGATCGACGGCGCGGGGCACTGGCGCCGGCTGTGGCAGGTCGTCGTCCCGGTCTCCGGCCCGTCAATCGCCACCGTCGCCCTGGTCACCGTCGTGAGCGAATGGAACGACTACATCTGGCCGCTCATCATCACCGACCGGCCGGAAACCATGACGCTGCCCGTGGGCCTGACCCTGTTGCAGAACTCTGAAGGCAACGGCTCCGGCTGGGGCATCCTGATGGCCGGCGCGGTCCTGGTGATTGTTCCGATCCTGCTGGTCTTTGCGGCGCTGCAACGCTACATCGTGGCCGGCCTCACCCAGGGCAGCGTCACCGGGTGACGCCGCCTCCGAACGCACCCCACCATCACAACAAGTCAACACTTTTGAGAGGATCCACCATGGCAACGAATCTTGGCCGCAGACACTTCCTTGGCCTGGCCGGCGCGGGCGCAGGGGCCGCGGCCCTGGCGGCCTGCGGCGGCCCGTCCACGGGAGGCGGCACCGGGACCTCCGGCGCGGCGGACATCGACTTCAGCGGCGTGAAGCCGGCCTCGTCGATCGATTTCTGGACCAACCACCCGGGCAAGTCCCAGGACGTGGAAAAGGCGATCATCGAGAAGTTCCAGGCCAAGTTCCCGGACATCAAGGTCAACCTGATCACCGCCGGCGCCAATTACGAGGAAATCGCGCAGAAGTTCCAGACCTCCCAGGCAGCGAAGTCGGCCCTGCCCGGCCTTGTGGTGCTCTCGGACGTCTGGTGGTTCCGGTACTACACCAACGGCAACATCATCCCGCTCGACAACCTGATAAAGCAGTTGGACATCAAGGTTGACGACTTCCAGAAGTCACTCGTCGCCGACTACCAGTACGCCGACAAGCAGTGGGCCCTCCCCTACGGCCGCTCCACCCCGCTGTTCTACTACAACAAGGACCACTTCAAGGCCGCCGGCTTGCCGGACCGGGCGCCCAAGACTTGGCAGGAGTTCGCCGAGTGGGCCCCGAAACTGAAGGCCAGCTCCGGCGCCCAGTACGCCTACATCTATCCCGCACTGGCCGGATACGCCGGCTGGACCCTGCAGAACAACCTCTGGGGCTGGGGCGGCAGCTGGTCCAACGAATGGACCATCAACTGTGATTCCGCCGAGTCGGTGGAGGCGCTCCAGTGGGCCCAGGATTCGATCTACAAGGACAAGTGGGCGGGTGTCTCCTCCAAGGAGGCCGCGGACGACTTCGCGGCCGGCATCACCTCCGCCACGATCGCCTCCACCGGCTCCCTGCTGGGCGTGCTGAGCTCCGCCAAGTTCAACGTGGGCGTCGGCTTCCTCCCGGGCGGCCCGAAGAAGGAAAGCGGTGTCTGCCCCACCGGCGGCGCCGGGCTCGGCATCCCCAGCGGTGTCAGCAAGGAAGTCCAGCTCGCTGCCGCGACATTCCTGAAGTTCATGACCGAGCCGGAGAACACCGCCGCGTTCTCCGCCGCGACCGGCTACATGCCGACCCGGACGTCCGCCGACATGACCGCGGTGCTCGCCAAGACGCCTCAGATCAAGACGGCCATCGACCAGCTCGCGGTTACCCACGTCCAGGACAACGCCCGGGTGTTCCTGCCGGGCGCGGACCAGGAAATGGCCAAAGCCGCCGCGAAGATCCTCACCCAGCAGGGCGACGTCAAGGCCACCATGACCGAGCTCAAGACCACCCTCGAGGGCATCTACACCAAGGACGTGAAGCCGAAGCTCAAGAGCTGACGCTGCGCTCACTGCCTGAGGATACGACGAATCCCTGGCGACGCTGGAATACCAGCGTCGCCAGGGATTCGTCGTATCACAAGCCGCCAAGCGCATCGCTAGGGAGCCGCGAAAGAAACGCTTAGGGAATCGGGACGGGGACGACGCCGAGCGGCGCCAGTTTCGCGGCTCCGCCGTCGGGCGCCGAAAGCACCCAGATGCCCTTCTCGTGCACCGCCACGGAGTGCTCCCACTGGCAGGAGCGCTTCCCGTCGGTGGTGACCACGGTCCAGTCGTCGTCGAGGGTGGCGGTTTCGATGCTGCCGCGGACCAGCATGGGTTCGATTGCCAGGCACAGTCCGGGCCGGATCTTGGGGCCGCGGTGGCCCGTACGGTAGTTCAGCACGTCCGGGGCCATGTGCATCTCGGAGCCGATCCCGTGGCCCACGTAGTCCTCCAGGATGCCCAGCGGCTTCCCGGGCACGGAGGAAACATAGTCGTCCACAGCGTTGCCGATGTCGCCGACGAACTTGCCGGTGGCCAGCGCCGCGATGCCGTGCCACATGGCCGCCTCGGTGACGTCGGAGAGCCGCTGGTCCTCGGGGTCCGCCGTCCCGACGATCACGGTACGGGCCGAGTCGGAGTGCCAGCCGTCCACGATGGCGCCGCCGTCGATCGAGATGATGTCCCCGTCCTGCAGGACACGGTCGCCGGGGATGCCGTGCACCACTTCCTCGTTGACCGAGGTGCAGATGGTGGCCGGGAAGCCGTGGTAGCCGAGGAAGTTGGACTTCGCTCCGGCGTCCTGGAGCACGCCGGCAAAGACGGCGTCGAGGTCGCGGGTGGTCACTCCGGGGACGGCTGCCGCCACGGCGGCGTCGAGCGCGCGGCTCAGCACCAGCCCGGCCTCGTGCATGGTCCGCATCTGGGCGTTGGTCTTGTATTCAATGCGGGTCTGGCCGAATGCCATGCTCAGCGTCCTTTCGGTGGTGCCGCAGCCGCCCTGCAGGGGGTGTGCGGACAAATGGCTGAGGCTCCTCCCGGCACTGCGGGAGGAGCCTCAATAGTCACGGGCCGGATCAGGCGGACTGCGCCGCTTTGATGGCCTGCATGACGCGGTCGGTGACCTCGTCGATGCCGCCGATGCCGTCGACCTGGGTGAGGATGCCGCGGTCGGCATACTTGGCCACCACGGCTTCCGTCTGGCCGTGGTAGAGGTCCAGGCGGTGGCGGATCACGGCTTCGTTGTCGTCGCTGCGGCCGGTGTCCTTGGCGCGGCCCAGGAGGCGCTTGACGAGTTCCTCGTCGTCGGCCGTGAGCTGCAGGACGACGTCGAGCTTCTGGTCGGCGTCGGCGAGGATCGCGTCGAGGTAGTCCACCTGCGCGGTGGTGCGCGGGTAGCCGTCCAGCAGGAAGCCGGCTTCGACGTCGTCCTCCGTGAGGCGGTCCCGGACCATCTTGTTGGTCACGCTGTCCGGGACGAAGTCGCCCGCGTCCATGTACTTCTTGGCTTCGATGCCGAGCGGCGTCTCACCCTTGACGTTGGCACGGAAGATGTCGCCGGTGGAGATCGCAACGACGCCGAGTCGCTCCGAAATGCGTTCCGCCTGCGTTCCCTTGCCGGAACCGGGAGGTCCGATAATCAACATTCTCGTCATCGCAAAAGCCCTTCGTAGTGACGCTGCTGTAGCTGAGCATCAATCTGCTTGACGGTCTCCAAACCTACGCCCACCATGATCAGGATCGAGGTGCCGCCGAACGGGAAGTTCTGGTTGGCGTTGATCAGGACCAAGGCAATCAGCGGGATCAGGGCCACAAAGCCCAGGTAGATCGCGCCGGGCAGGGTGATCCTGGAAAGCACATACTGCAGGTAATCCGCGGTCGGCTTGCCGGCACGGATACCCGGAATGAAGCCGCCGTACTTCTTCATGTTGTCAGAAACTTCCTCAGGGTTGAAAGTGATCGCAACATAGAAGTAAGTGAAGAACACAATCATGGCGAAGTACAGGGCCATGTAGATGGGGTGGTCACCGCGGGTGAGGTTGTTGTTGATCCACTCAACCCACGGCGCGACGGGCTCGCCCGGCGCAGGCCGGTTGAACTGGGAGATCAGGCCCGGCAGGTACAGCATCGAGGACGCGAAGATGACGGGCACGACGCCGGCCATGTTCACCTTGATGGGGATGTAGGTGCTGGTTCCGCCCACGGTGCGGCGGCCGATCATGCGCTTGGCGTACTGCACCGGGATCCGGCGCTGGGACTGCTCAACGAAGACGACCAGGGCCACGGTCAGCAGGCCGATGACGAGGACCATAAAGAAGGTGCCCGGGCCCTGCGCCTTCCAGATGGCGCCGAGGGACGTCGGGAAGCCGGCAGCGATCGAGGTGAAGATGAGCAGCGACATGCCGTTGCCCACACCCTTCTCGGTGACGAGCTCGCCCATCCACATGATCAGGCCGGTGCCGGCCGTCAGCGTGATGATAATCAGGATCGTGGTGATGATGCTCGCGTCCGGAATGATCGGCAGCTGGCAGTTCGGCAGCAGCTGGCCGGAGCGCGCCAGCGACACCAGCGTCGTGGCGTTCAGGAGGCCCAGGGCGATCGTCAGGTACCGGGTGTACTGGGTCAGCTTGGACTGGCCCGAGGCGCCCTCTTCGTAGAGCTGCTGGAACCGGGGAATGACCACGCGGAGCAGCTGGACGATGATGCTTGCCGTGATGTACGGCATGATCCCGAGCGCGAAAATTGAGACCTGCAGCAATGCACCGCCGCTGAACAGGTTGACGAGCTGGTAGATCCCGCCCGAGGTCTGACCGTTCTGCAAGCATTGCTGGACATTCTGGTAGTTCACACCAGGCGAGGGGATGAAGGCACCCAAGCGGAAGATTGTGATGATTCCCAGCGTGAACAACAACTTGCGTCGCAGATCAGGCGTGCGAAAGGCCCGGCCAAATGCGCTAAGCAAGCGTCCTCCTGAGTAATAAGTAAATTCGTGTGAGATAGGTCAAATAAACCCAACAACCGAGTCTAACGGGTGGATGCGCCCGGCGAACAATCGGCATGGCCGGGAAACAGAAAAAACTCCCGGCACCGGGGGCCTGAGCCCCACGGTGCCGGGAGTTTGAACAACGGGCAACTGCCCCGCCGCCTCTTTAGAGGGCGGTGGTGCTTCCGCCTGCTGCGGCAATCTTTTCTGCGGCGCTGGCCGAGAATGCGTGGACGGTGACGTCAACCTTGACGGTGATGTCGCCGGTGCCCAGCACCTTGACGGGCTGGTTCTTGCGAACGGCACCCTTTTCGACCAGGTTCTCCACGGTGACTGCGCCACCTTCCGGGAACAGCTCGTTGAGCTTGTCCAGGTTTACAACCTGGTACTCAACCCGGAACGGGTTCTTGAAGCCGCGCAGCTTCGGCAGGCGCATGTGCAGCGGCAGCTGGCCGCCGGCAAAGCCAGCCTTGATCTGATAGCGGGCCTTCGTACCCTTGGTACCGCGACCAGCGGTCTTACCCTTGGAACCTTCACCACGACCAACGCGGGTCTTGGCGGTCTTGGCACCCGGGGCGGGACGCAGGTGGTGAACCTTCAGTGCGTTCTGCTTCTCAGCAGCGGCGCCCTGTGCCTTCTCGGCGGTGTTCTTCTCTGCCATTTACTTCGCCTCCTCTACCTTTACCAGGTGCGGAACCGTGTTGAGCATCCCGACGGTCACGGCGTCGGCGGTGCGGACAACGGTGTGTCCGATCCGCTTCAGGCCGAGGGAGCGAAGGGTGTCGCGCTGGTTCTGCTTGCCGCCAATGGCGGACTTGATCTGAGTGATCTCCAACTGAGCGTCGGAGGGAATCAGGTTCTTAGCCATGACTCAGACACCTGCCTTCTGGTTCAGGAGCGCCTTCACCATTGCCGGCGGAGCGACCTCGTCGAGCGGGAGGCCGCGGCGTGCTGCCACTGCTGCCGGCTCTTCGAGGCGCTTCAGCGCATCAACGGTCGCGTGAACGATGTTGATGGCGTTGGAGGAACCGAGCGACTTGGAGAGGATGTCGTGGATGCCCACGCACTCCAGTACTGCACGGACCGGACCGCCGGCGATAACACCGGTACCGGCGGAAGCCGGACGCAGCATGACAACGCCTGCAGCGGCTTCGCCCTGCACGCGGTGCGGGATGGTGCTGCCGATGCGGGGAACGCGGAAGAAGGACTTCTTGGCCTCTTCAACGCCCTTCGCGATGGCGGCGGGAACTTCCTTAGCCTTGCCGTAGCCGACGCCGACCATACCGTTGCCGTCACCGACGACGACGAGGGCGGTGAAGCTGAAGCGACGACCACCCTTGACGACCTTGGAAACGCGGTTGATGGTTACGACGCGCTCTACGAACTGGCTCTTCTCGGCTTCGCGGCCGCCGTCGCGGCCACCACGGCCACCACGGTCGCCACGGCCCTGGCCGCGGTCGCCACGCTCGCCACGACGGGCGCCACCACGGCGGTCGTCAGTGGTAGCAGGCGCAGCGGTCTCAGTTGCCGGAGCAGCTACAGCTTCAGTCACCTGAATGTCCTTTTCGTTATTTTCGGTCACAGTGCCAGCCCACCTTCACGTGCGCCGTCAGCGACGGCGGCGATCCGGCCGTGGTACTTGTTACCACCGCGGTCGAAGACAACAGCTTCGATACCGGCAGCCTTGGCGCGCTCGGCGACGAGCTCGCCAACGCGCTTGGCCTTGGCGGTCTTGTCACCGTCGAATGCACGAAGGTCGGCTTCCAGAGTGGACGCGCTCGCTACGGTCAGGCCCTTGGTGTCATCGACAACCTGGACGAATACGTGGCGTGCGGAACGGTTGACGACCAGACGCGGACGTACAGCCGTACCGGAGATGCGCTTGCGGATACGAAGCTGGCGGCGGCTGCGCTGGGCAGACTTGCTCTTGTTCGTACGCTTCTTGTTAATTGCGATGGCCATGGTTACTTACCAGCCTTTCCGACCTTGCGGCGGATGACTTCGCCGGCGTAGCGGATGCCCTTGCCCTTATAGGGGTCCGGCTTCCGCAGCTTGCGAATGTTGGCAGCAACCTCGCCGACCTGCTGCTTGGAGATACCTGAAACAGAGAGCTTGGTCGGGGTCTCAACTGCAAAGGTGATGCCGTTCGGAGCCGAGACGTTGACCGGGTGGCTGTAGCCCAGAGCGAACTCAAGGTCAGAACCCTTGGCCTGGACGCGGTAACCGGTACCGACAATCTCAAGCTTCTTCTCGTAGCCTGCGGTAACGCCCTGGATCATGTTGGCGATCAGGGTGCGGGTCAGGCCGTGCAGCGAACGGGAGGCGCGCTCGTCGTTCGGGCGGGCGACAGTCAGGGTGCCATCTTCCAGGGTGACCTCGATCGGGCTGGCCACAGTGTGGCTCAGCTCGCCCTTGGAACCCTTGACGCTGACGACAGAGCCGTCAACCTTGACCTCAACGCCGGCAGGAACGGTGATGGGGAGACGTCCAATACGTGACATTATTCTCTTCCTTTCCCGTTACCAGACGTAAGCGAGGACTTCGCCGCCCACGCCCTTCTTGCCGGCCTGCTTGTCAGTCAGGAGGCCGGAAGAGGTGGACAGGATTGCGATACCCAGGCCACCCAGCACGTGCGGCAGGTTGGTGGACTTTGCGTAAACGCGCAGTCCCGGCTTGGAAATACGACGAACGCCAGCGATGGAACGCTCGCGGTTCGGACCGAACTTGAGCTCGAGGGTCAGCTTCTTGCCAACCTCCGCGTCTTCTTCCTTCCAGGAGGCGATGAAGCCTTCTGCCTTCAGGATGTCAGCAACGCGTGCCTTGAGCTTGCTGTAAGGCATAGACACGGAATCGTGGTATGCCGAGTTTGCATTGCGCAGACGCGTAAGCATATCTGCGACAGGATCTGTCATAGTCATGTGGGCTCTTGCCCTTCCTCATAACGGTTTCCGCTGTCCTGGAAACAAAGCCAGGCAGCCGGACCTTTTACGTAGCTAGATTAATCTTCGGTCTTGAACGGGAAGCCAAGCGCCTTGAGCAGCGCGCGGCCTTCGTCGTCGGTCTTGGCAGTGGTCACGACGGTGATGTCCATGCCGCGAACGCGGTCAATGGAATCCTGGTCGATCTCGTGGAACATAACCTGCTCGGTCAGACCGAAGGTGTAGTTGCCGTTGCCGTCGAACTGCTTGCCGCTGAGGCCCCGGAAGTCGCGGATACGCGGCAGTGCCAGCGTGACCAGACGGTCCAGGAATTCCCACATGCGGTCGCCACGCAGAGTTGCGTGCGCACCGATCGGCATGCCTTCGCGCAGCTTGAACTGTGCGATCGACTTGCGGGCCTTGGTTACCTGCGGCTTCTGGCCGGTGATCAGGGTCAGATCGCGGACAGCGCCGTCGATCAGCTTGGAGTCCTTGGCGGCATCTCCAACACCCATGTTCACAACGACCTTCACCAGACGGGGAACCTGGTTGACGTTCTCGTACTTGAATTCCTCAACGAGCGAGCTCTTGATGGAATCCGCGTACTTGGTCTTCAGACGAGGAACGATCTTGCTTGCCGGAGTCTCGAGAGTCTCAGTCATTAGATGTCCTTCCCTGAGCTCTTGGCCACGCGGACACGCACTTCACGCTTCACGCCATCGCGCTCAACGGTCTCGGTGCGGAAACCGACGCGGGTGGGCTTCTTGGTGGAGGGGTCAACCAGAGCCACGTTGGAGATGTGGATTGAAGCCTCAACGACCTCGATGCCACCGGTCTTGGTGCCGCGCTGCGACTGACCGACCTTGGTGTGCTTGGTTACGCGGTTAATGCCTTCAACCAACACGCGGTTGGTCTCCGGGAATACGCGCAGAACCTTGCCCTGCTTGCCACGGTCGCCGCCGCGCTCAGCCTTGGCGCCAGTGATGACCTGAACCAGGTCACCCTTTTTGATCTTAGCCATGGACTAGAGCACCTCCGGAGCCAGAGAAACGATCTTCATGAACTTCTTGTCGCGAAGTTCACGACCAACCGGTCCGAAGATACGGGTACCGCGGGGGTCACCGTCGTTCTTCAGGATCACAGCTGCGTTCTCGTCAAACTTGATGTAGGAACCATCCGCACGGCGGCGTTCCTTCTTGGTACGGACGATGACAGCCTTGACGACGTCGCCCTTCTTTACGTTGCCGCCCGGAATTGCGTCCTTGACGGTAGCGACGATCACGTCGCCAATGCCTGCGTAGCGACGGCCAGATCCACCGAGAACGCGAATGGTAAGGATTTCCTTAGCACCCGTGTTGTCGGCGACCTTGAGTCGCGACTCCTGCTGAATCACTATTTACTCCTTGCGTCGCGCCGGTTCTCAGACCGAAAATCTTCCTACGGAATGAGCCTTGCGGAACGGTTGATCGGGGTGTCTCTTGACCTGCCTGGATTTTGCCAGACCAGGCCTAAACGCCCGTGCCAAAAACAGTTGCTTCCCGGGAGCGCGAGGCGCGAGGGGGCACTATGCCGTGGCACGATTGTTTACGAGGTTGATGATGACGCACGAAAGGCGCCATACAAACTCAAAATCTTAGCACGTTTCCGGCGCATCCCCATATCACAGCTGCCGGCCCCCTGCCCACGGCGCGCGAAGGGACACTTAGTGGGCGCGGGCGGGGTGCGGCCGGCCCTCAGCGGCCGACGTCGTCGCTCACGGCAGTCTCTTGGCCCGCCTTCCGCCCCCTCCCCCGCGAACTGAGCCCGCCGGCGTCGGACACCCGCTGAAACTCTGCGCGGCGTGACGTGCCGGCGACGCCACAGGCCCCCGCCGGGAACGAGGAAACCCCCGCTCCCAGAAGGGAACGGGGGTTTCGGCGCAGATTCCCGGGCGGGGAAGCTGCAGGTGTTACTTGGCCTTCTCGAGGATCTCCACCAGGCGCCACCGCTTGGTAGCGGACAGCGGGCGGGTCTCGGCGAGGAGAACGAGGTCGCCGATGCCGGCGGAGTTCTCTTCGTCGTGAGCCTTGATCTTCGTGTTGCGGCGCATAACCTTGCCGTAGAGGGCGTGCTTCACGCGGTCTTCGACCTGGACAACGATGGTCTTTTCCATCTTGTCCGAGACGACATAGCCGCGCTTCGTCTTACGGTAACCGCGCTCGTCAGCCTTGGCTGCGTCGGAAACAGTTTCCGTCACGTTCTCGTCCTTTTCACTCACTTGGCGTCCTCCTCGGTCTCAACCGTTTCAGCCTTGTCAGCCTTCTTGGTTGCAGCCTTCTTGGACTTCTTTTCTTCCTTGGCTTCCACAACCGGTGCGGCAACCTCGGCACGAATGCCCAGCTCGCGCTCACGGAGAACGGTGTAGATGCGTGCGATGTCCTTCTTTACCGCGCGCAGACGACCGTGGTTCTCCAGCTGTCCGGTGGCGGACTGGAAACGCAGGTTGAACAGCTCTTCCTTGGCCTTGCGGAGTTCTTCAACGAGACGCTCGTTGTCGAAACCGTCCAGCTGTGCGGATGCAAGTTCCTTGGATCCTACTGCCATTTCTACTCACCACCTTCGCGACGCACAATGCGTGCCTTCAACGGCAGCTTGTGGATTGCCAGGCGCAGGGCCTCGCGAGCTACCTCTTCACTGACACCGGAGAGTTCGAAGAGAACCCGGCCCGGCTTGACGTTTGAGACCCACCATTCCGGAGAACCCTTACCGGAACCCATGCGGGTTTCGGCCGGCTTCTTCGTCAGCGGACGGTCCGGGTAGATGTTGATCCAGACCTTTCCGCCACGCTTGATGTGGCGGGTCATCGCGATACGGGCAGATTCGATCTGACGGTTCGTGACGTAGGCCGGGCTCAGAGCCTGGATACCCCACTCACCGAACGAGACCTCGGTGCCGCCCGTGGCAGCGCCGGAACGACCCGGGTGGTGCTGCTTACGGTGCTTTACTCGACGCGGGATAAGCATTTAAGCCTGTCCTCCTTCTACTGCCGGTGCAGCTGCTTCGACAGCCGGAGCGTCGGCAGCAGCGGGTGCAGCCTCGGCCGGGCGGTCGTTACGACGACGGCGGTCACCACGGTCAGCGCCACCCGGGCGGCCCGGACGATCGCTGGCACCACGGCCGCGGGACGGAGCAGCAGCTGCCTGCTGAGCCAGTTCCTTGGCGGTGACGTCACCCTTGTAGATCCAGACCTTCACGCCGATGCGGCCGAAGGTGGTCTTGGCCTCGTAGAAGCCGTAGTCGATGTTCGCGCGGAGGGTGTGCAGGGGCACACGGCCTTCGCGGTAGAACTCCGAGCGGGACATTTCTGCGCCACCCAGTCGACCCGAGCAAGCGATACGGATGCCCTTGGCACCAGCGCGCTGCGCGGACTGCATTGCCTTCTTCATTGCACGGCGGAAGGCCACGCGGGAAGTCAGCTGCTCTGCAACGCCCTGGGCAACAAGCTGGGCTTCCATCTCGGGGTTCTTGACCTCGAGGATGTTCAGCTGGACCTGCTTGCCGGTGAGCTTTTCGAGCTCGCCGCGGATGCGGTCTGCCTCGGCGCCGCGGCGGCCGATCACGATGCCCGGACGTGCCGTGTGGATATCCACGCGGACACGGTCGCGGGTGCGCTCGATCTCAACCTTGGCGATGCCGGCGCGCTCCATGCCCGTGGACATGAGCTGGCGGATACGGATGTCTTCGCGAACGAAGTCCTTGTACCGCTGGCCGGCCTTGGTGCTGTCGGCGAACCAGTGCGATACGTGATCGGTGGTGATACCGAGTCGGAACCCGTGCGGGTTAACTTTCTGTCCCACTTAGCGAGCCTCCTCTTTCTCCGGGGTAGCGACTACCACGGTGATGTGGCTCGTGCGCTTCTTGATCTGAAATGCACGACCCTGGGCACGCGGCTGGAACCGCTTCATGGTCGGGCCTTCATCAACAAACGCTTCGCTGATGATGAGGTCACCTTCGTCAAACGCCACGCCGTCGCGGTCCGCGAGGACCCGGGCGTTGGAGATTGCCGACTGAACTACCTTGAATACCGGCTCAGAAGCTGCCTGCGGGGCAAACTTCAGAATTGCCAGAGCCTCGTTCGCTTGCTTACCACGAACAAGGTTGACGACGCGCCGGGCCTTCATAGGCGTTACGCGGATGTGACGCGCAATTGCCTTGGCTTCCATTGCTTTCCTTCTCTCGTCTTTGACGTAAGTGCAGGCGCCTAGCGGCGCTTGCCCTTACGGTCGTCCTTGACATGGCCGCGGAATGTCCGCGTGGGAGCGAATTCGCCGAGCTTGTGCCCGACCATCGACTCAGTGACAAACACCGGGATGTGCTTGCGTCCGTCGTGCACGGCGATCGTGTGGCCGAGCATGTCGGGGACGATCATCGAACGGCGGGACCAGGTCTTGATGACGTTCTTGGTGCCCTTTTCGTTTTCCCTGGCTACCTTCACAAAGAGGTGCTGGTCAACGAAAGGACCTTTTTTCAGGCTGCGTGGCATGTGTCCAGGCTCCTATCGCTTGTTCTTGCCAGTACGACGGCGACGAACAATAAGCTTGTCGCTCTCTTTGTTGGGACGGCGGGTGCGGCCTTCGCGCTTACCGTTCGGGTTGACGGGGTGACGTCCACCGGACGTCTTACCCTCGCCACCACCGTGCGGGTGGTCGACCGGGTTCATGGCGACACCACGGACGGTCGGGCGGACGCCCTTCCAGCGCATACGGCCGGCCTTACCCCAGTTGATGTTCGACTGCTCGGCGTTGCCGACCTCGCCGACGGTTGCGCGGCAGCGCACGTCAACGTTGCGGATTTCGCCGGAAGGCAGACGCAGCTGGGCGAAACGGCCTTCCTTTGCAACGAGCTGGATCGATGCGCCGGCGGAGCGGCCCATCTTGGCGCCGCCACCCGGGCGCAGTTCAACTGCGTGGATTACGGTACCGACCGGGATGTTGCGCAGCGGCAGGTTGTTGCCGGGCTTGATGTCAGCGTCGGCACCTGCTTCCACGGTGTCACCCTGGGCCAGCTTGTTCGGGGCGATGATGTAACGCTTGGTGCCATCAACGTAGTGCAGGAGGGCGATGCGAGCCGTGCGGTTCGGATCGTACTCGATTTCGGCAACGCGGGCGTTGACGCCGTCCTTGTCGTGACGACGGAAGTCGATCAGACGGTACTGGCGCTTGTGGCCACCACCCTTGTGACGGGTCGTGATCTTACCGGTGTTGTTACGGCCACCCTTTTTCGGGAGGGGACGTACCAACGACTTTTCCGGCGTCGACCGCGTGATTTCGGTGAAGTCCGCTACGCTCGAGCCACGACGGCCCGGGGTAGTCGGCTTGTACTTACGGATTCCCATAATTTATTTCCTCGTTAAAGTGGTCTCCGCTACGAGAGCGGACCGCCGAAGATGTCGATAGTGCCTTCTTTGAGGCTCACAATGGCACGCTTGGTGTTCTTGCGGGTACCCCATCCGAATTTGGTGCGCTTGCGCTTACCGGCACGGTTGATGGTGTTGATCGATTCGACCTTGACGGAGAAAATCTTCTCCACGGCCAGCTTGATCTCGGTCTTGTTCGAGCGGGGGTCCACCAGGAAGGTGTACTTGCCCTCGTCGATCAGGCCGTAGCTCTTTTCCGAAACGACGGGTGCAAGCACGACGTCGCGCGGGTCTTTGATGGTGGCTGCGCTCACTTGGCATCCTCCTCGTTCTTTGCAGCCTTGTCAGCAACGAATGCTTCGTAGGCAGCCTTGGTGAAGACTACGTCGTCAGAAACGAGCACGTCGTAGGTGTTCAGCTGGTCTGCGTACAGAACGTGAACATCCTGGAGGTTGCGCACGGAGAGTGCAGCAACATCGTTGGCGCGGTCGATGACAACGAGCAGGTTCTTGCGCTCGGAGACGCCACGCAGCGTTGCCAGTGCGTCACGGGAAGACGGCTTGGTGCCTTCGACCAGATCAGCAACGACGTGGATGCGGCCGTTACGGGCGCGGTCAGAGAGAGCGCCGCGCAGTGCAGCAGCAATCATCTTCTTGGGGGTGCGCTGGCTGTAGTCACGCGGCGTGGGGCCGTGGACGATGCCACCACCGGTCATGTGAGGAGCACGGATTGAACCCTGACGGGCGCGGCCGGTGCCCTTCTGCTTGAACGGCTTGCGACCGGCGCCGGAAACTTCGGCGCGGGTCTTGGTCTTGTGGGTACCCTGGCGAGCAGCAGCGAGCTGTGCAACGACGACCTGGTGCAGCAGCGGCACGTTGGTCTGTACGTCGAAGATCTCTGCAGGCAGGTCAACCTTGACAGTGCTAGTCATTGAACTAGGCTCCCTTCACGGCGGTGCGTACGAGTACGACCTGGCCGCGGGCGCCGGGGACGGCACCCTTGATCAGGAGCAGCGACTTCTCGACGTCAACCGCGTGGACCGTGAGGTTCAGCGTGGTGTGACGAACGGCGCCCATGCGGCCGGCCATTTTCATGCCCTTGAAGACGCGGCTCGGGGTGGATGCGCCACCGATAGAACCGGGCTTACGGTGGTTCTTGTGGGCACCGTGGGAAGCTCCAACGCCGTGGAAGCCGTGACGCTTCATAACACCGGCGAAGCCCTTACCCTTGGTGGTGCCAACGACGTCGATCTTCTGGCCGGCTTCGAAGAGCTCTACGGAGAGCTCCTGGCCCAGCTCGTAAGAGTCAGCATCTGCAGTGCGCAGTTCTACGACGTGGCGGCGAGGCGTGACGCCTGCCTTTTCAAAGTGACCAGCCAGCGGCTTGGTGACCTTGCGGGGGTCGATCTGGCCGTAGCCGATCTGAACGGCGACGTAGCCATCAGTCTCTGCATTGCGCAGCTGCGTGATGACGTTCGAGTCAGCCTGGACCACAGTGACGGGGATGAGCTTGTTGTTCTCGTCCCAGACCTGGGTCATGCCGAGCTTCGTGCCCAGCAGGCCCTTTACGTTACGGGTTGCGGTCATAGTCTCTCAGCACCTCCCTACAGCTTGATTTCGATGTTCACGTCGGCCGGCAGGTCGAGACGCATGAGCGAATCAACAGCCTTGGGCGTGGGATCGATGATGTCGATAAGACGCTTGTGCGTGCGCATTTCAAAGTGCTCGCGGCTGTCCTTGTACTTGTGCGGAGAGCGGATTACGCAGTAGATGTTCTTCTCCGTCGGCAGCGGCACGGGGCCAACTACAGTTGCGCCTGCGCGCGTGACCGTCTCAACGATCTTCCGTGCTGAAACGTCAATGACCTCGTGGTCATATGACTTCAGCCGGATGCGGATTTTTTGTCCCGCCATGTCGCCTGACTCTCTTTCAGTCTGTGCTTCCCCTGTTTAGGGCTGCCCTGTTTACTTACTCGTTGTGTGGCTGCCGAAGCATTTGAAGTCGTAACTACCACCCGCCGCACAAGCTGAATCCGGATGAATCCGGGTTCCTCAACCTGCCGGCGCAACCGACCCCCGCGGTCGGGCGTGTCGCGCTTTGCACGCGTACTCGTCCGCAGTTCCTTGGGAAGTGGGTTATGTTTGGGCTCTTACTTGGACCCTGGCACCCGGCATTATCCGGATCGGGACGCGAAAGAGCGCTTGAACAACTCATCTAGTATGCCGGAATTAATCGGCAGAAGCGAATCAGCGCCGACAGGACCTGCCCCTGGCTCCCCGCTCCTCTCGACTCTTGGTCCTGCCGGCGCCCGGTCATTGCCTTCAGCAACGGTCGATACGAAGATAGGGGCATGACCGTGCAGGATTCCCCCGCCGTCCAGGCCCTCGCTGCCAAGCTGCGGCCGGGCTTCATGCTGGGGGTGGCCTCCGCCGCCTTCCAAATCGAAGGTGCCCTCGCAGCCGGGGGGCGAGGACCCTCAGGCTGGGACGCCTTTGCCGAGAAGCCCGGCAGCATCCAGGACGGGCACTCCCCCGCCGTCGCCTGCGATCACTACAACCGTACGGACGAGGACGTCCGGTTGATGCGCGAGCTGGGCATCGATTCCTACCGGTTCTCGATTTCCTGGCCGCGGATCCAGCCGGACGGCACGGGCCCGTTCAACGCCGAGGGCCTCGACTTCTACGACCGGCTGATCGACCGGCTCCTCGAGGCCGGAATCTCGCCGATGGCCACGCTGTACCACTGGGACACCCCGCTTCCGTTGGAGCACCGCGGAGGCTGGATGAACCGGACGACGGCGGAACGCTTCGCCGACTACAGCGCCGCCGCCGGCGCCCGGTTCGGGGACCGGGTGACCCAGTGGGTGACGTTGAACGAACCGGCCTCCGTCACCCTCAACGGCTATGCCCTCGGCGTGCATGCGCCCGGCCACGACCTGCTCTTCGACGCCCTGCCGTCGGTGCACCACCAGCTCCTGGCCCACGGACTCGCGGTCCAGGCCCTGCGGGCCGAGGGCGTTACCGGGGCGGTCGGCGTCACCAACCTGCACTCCCCCGTCCGGCCGGCCACCGGGTCCGTCACGGACAAGCTGCTGGCGAAGGTCTTCGATCTGGCACTGAACCGGATCTACGCCGATCCGATCCTGTTGGGGAGCTATCCGAAACCGCCGCTGCTGGCCAGGCCCTGGTTCCGTGCCCTCGCCAGGATCTCCGACGCGGACCTGCGCAATATCCACCAGCCGCTGGATTTCTACGGGGTGAACTACTACTACCCGGTGAAGGTGGCCACCGGCCGCGGCCCCGCGGACAGCCCGGTCGGCTCAGCGGAGGCGATGGTGAAACTGCCGTTCCACTTTGCCGCATTCCCGGAGTATGAAACCACCGGCTTCGGCTGGCCGGTGGCGCCGGACCACCTGGGTCCGCTGCTTCGGGAAATGAAGGACCGGTACGGCGAGGCCCTCCCCCCGCTCTACATCACCGAGAGCGGAGCGAGCTTCCCGGAACCGGACCATGTGGACGGGCCGATCGCTGACGCGGGCCGGATCAGCTACCTCGCCGACCATCTGGGCCACGCACTCGCCGCGACGGCCCCCGGCGGCATCGCCGACGACGTCGAACTCCTGGGCTACTACGTGTGGACGCTGATGGACAACTTCGAATGGGCGGCCGGCTACTCCCAGCGCTTCGGCCTGGTCCACGTCGACTTCGACACCCAGGCGCGGACCCCCAAGGAGTCCTTCTATTGGTACCAGGCCCTCAGCAGGGCCAGGCAGGACCAGTCCGCGCGCTAGATCACTGCCCCGCTACTTGTTCTTGTTGGCGCGGTCGATGCGTTTTGCACGCTCGATCTCGTGCCGGAAGTATTTCTTGGCCCACAGCCCGCCACCGACGCCGGCGGCAATTACCACCAGGAAAATGATCCATTCCATGCCGGTCTCCTCTCTTCACCTGCAACCGTAGCAGGAACTTAAAAGGAACAGCCCCGCTGCAGTGCAGCGGGGCTGTTCCTTTTCGTCACGGAGGCCGCCAGGCGGCCGCCGATCAGGAGTTCAAGCTCGGATCAGCAAGGACTACTTGATGATCTTGGTGACGCGTCCCGAACCAACGGTGCGGCCGCCTTCGCGGATTGCGAAGCCGAGGCCCTCTTCCATTGCGATCGGCTGGATGAGCGCAACGGTCATCTCAGTGTTGTCGCCGGGCATAACCATTTCCGTGCCTTCCGGCAGGGTGATAACGCCGGTTACGTCCGTGGTGCGGAAGTAGAACTGCGGGCGGTAGTTGGAGTAGAACGGGTTGTGACGTCCGCCTTCGTCCTTGGAGAGGATGTAGACGTTAGCCTCGAAGTCGGTGTGCGGGGTGATGGAACCCGGCTTGACGACAACCTGGCCACGCTCGACATCGTCGCGCTTCAGACCGCGGAGCAGGAGGCCACAGTTCTCGCCGGCCCATGCTTCGTCGAGCTGCTTGTGGAACATCTCGATACCGGTAACCGTGGTCTTCTGGACCGGGCGGATGCCGACGATCTCGACCTCAGAGTTGATCGCGAGGGTTCCACGCTCGGCGCGGCCCGTAACAACGGTGCCACGGCCGGTGATCGTGAAGACGTCTTCGATCGGCATCAGGAACGGCTTGTCACGGTCACGTACCGGGTCCGGAACGGACTCGTCGACAGCAGCCATCAGGTCCTCAACGGACTTGACCCACTCCGGGTCGCCTTCCAGAGCCTTCAGGCCCGAAACGCGGACAACCGGTGCTTCGTCGCCATCGAAGCCCTGCGAGCTCAGGAGCTCACGAACTTCCATTTCGACGAGGTCGAGGAGTTCCTCGTCATCGACCATGTCAGCCTTGTTCAGTGCCACCAGCAGGTAGGGAACACCAACCTGGCGAGCGAGCAGAACGTGCTCGCGGGTCTGGGCCATCGGGCCGTCAGTGGCGGCAACCACGAGGATTGCACCGTCCATCTGAGCAGCGCCGGTGATCATGTTCTTGATGTAGTCAGCGTGACCCGGAGCGTCTACGTGTGCGTAGTGGCGCTTCTCGGTCTGGTACTCAACGTGGGAGATGTTGATGGTAATGCCGCGCTGACGCTCTTCGGGTGCAGAGTCAATCGACGCGAAGTCACGCTTCTCGTTGAGAGTCGGGTACTTGTCGTACAGCACCTTGGAAATGGCGGCCGTCAGCGTCGTCTTACCGTGGTCAACGTGACCAATGGTACCGATGTTAACGTGCGGCTTAGTCCGCTCGAACTTTGCCTTTGCCACAGGTTCCTCCTAGAACGTTTTCAAATGACTTACCCTTCGACCGCGCTTGTCGCGGCTGAAACTCCAGTAAGTCTACTTGGGGGGCTTTGGATTGGTGAAATTGCAGATTCAGGAACTAATACTAGTCCCTCGAGCCTGTTCGTGCTGGCGGCCGGTGCCCGGCTGGACTGCGTCCGACCGGGGCCGGCCGCCAGCACCAGGTGAATCTCCTATTGAGGAAACGCACCCGAGTGTTTTCGCTGCTGCGGGAAGTCCTTGCGGACTACTCGCCGCGGCTCTTCTGGATGATCTCGTCGGCAACTGCCTTCGGGACCTCGGCGTAGCTGTTGAACGTCATGGAGTACACAGCGCGGCCCTGGGTCTTCGAACGCAGGTCACCGATGTAGCCGAACATGCCGGACAGCGGGACGTGCGCGCGAATGACCTTGACGCCCTGGGCATCTTCCATGGACTGCATCTGGCCACGGCGGGAGTTGAGGTCACCGATAACTTCACCCATGTATTCCTCAGGGGTGCGGACCTCGACATCCATCAGCGGTTCAAGCAGGACGGGGTTCGCCTTGCGTGCGGCTTCCTTGAAAGCCATACGGCCGGCGATCTTGAACGCCATTTCCGAGGAGTCAACATCGTGGTAAGCGCCGTCAATCAGCGTCGCCTTGATGCCGACAACCGGGTATCCGGCCAGGACGCCGTCGTTCAGCGCATCCTGGATACCAGCGTCAACGGACGGGATGTATTCGCGCGGAACGCGGCCACCGGTGACCTTGTTCTCGAACTGGTACATCTCGCCTTCGGACGTGTCCAGCGGCTCGATGGCGATCTGGATCTTTGCGAACTGGCCCGAACCACCGGTCTGCTTCTTGTGCGTGTAGTCGTGACGCTCTACAGCACGCTTGATGGTTTCGCGGTAGGCAACCTGGGGCTTGCCCACGTTTGCCTCGACCTTGAATTCGCGGCGCATGCGGTCCACCAGGATGTCCAGGTGGAGCTCGCCCATGCCGGCGATGATGGTCTGGCCGGTGTCTTCGTTGAGGGAGACCTGGAAGGTCGGGTCCTCAGCGGAGAGCTTCTGGATGGCCGTGGAGAGCTTCTCCTGGTCGCCCTTGGTGTTCGGCTCGATCGCGACCGAGATCACGGGCTCCGGGAAGCTCATGGACTCGAGGACGATCTGGTTCGAAGAATCGCACAGGGTGTCGCCCGTGGTGGTGTCCTTCAGGCCGATCGCTGCGTAGATGTGGCCAGCGGTAGCGCCGTCAACCGGCATTTCCTTGTTGGCGTGCATCTGGAACAGCTTGCCGATGCGCTCCTTCTTGCCCTTGGTGGAGTTGACCACCTGTGCGCCTGCTTCCACGTGACCGGAGTACACGCGGATGAAGGTGAGCTGGCCGAAGAAGGGGTGCGCGGCGATCTTGAACGCCAGTGCGGAGAACGGCTCGTCAGCGGAAGGCTTACGGGTCAGTTCCTTCTCTTCGTCGCGAGGATCGTGACCGATCATCGGGGGGACGTCGAGCGGGTTCGGCAGGTAGTCCACGACGGCGTCGAGCATCGGCTGGACGCCGCGGTTCTTGAACGCGGAACCACAGAAGACCGGGTAGAGCTCGGAGTTGATCGTCATCTTGCGGATGCCGGCCTTGAGCTCGTCGATCGAAATCTCTTCGCCCTCGAGGTACTTCTCCATGAGCTCTTCGGAGGACTCTGCAACGGTCTCAACGAGCGTTGCGCGGTACTCTTCGGCCTTTTCCTTGAGGTCAGCCGGGATCTCCTGGATCTCGTACTTGGCACCCATGGTGACGTCACCCTTGGAGTCGCCGGGCCAGACCAGTGCACGCATGTACAGCAGGTCGACGACGCCGATGAAGTCGTTCTCGGCGCCGATCGGCAGCTGCATGACGAGCGGCTTGGCACCGAGGCGGCTGACGATGGTGTCGACGGTGAAGTAGAAGTCAGCGCCGAGCTTGTCCATCTTGTTGACGAAGCAGATGCGCGGGACGTTGTACTTGTCGGCCTGGCGCCAAACAGTCTCGGACTGCGGCTCCACACCTTCCTTGCCGTCGAACACGGCGACTGCACCGTCGAGGACGCGCAGGGAGCGCTCAACCTCAACCGTGAAGTCAACGTGGCCGGGGGTGTCAATGATGTTGATCTGGTTGTTTTCCCAGAAGCAGGTCACGGCGGCAGACGTGATGGTGATGCCGCGTTCCTTCTCCTGTTCCATCCAGTCGGTGGTCGACGCGCCGTCGTGCGTTTCGCCGATCTTGTGGTTCACACCCGTGTAGAACAGGATGCGCTCGGTAGTAGTGGTCTTGCCGGCATCAATGTGGGCCATGATGCCGATATTGCGGACCTTGCTAAGGTCGGTAAGCACGTCCTGTGCCACGGTGTCTCCCTTTCGGATGGACTGCACGTTCGCCGCCGACTCGGTTGAGCCGGCGGCGTCCGGGAAGTATTACCAGCGGTAGTGTGCGAAGGCCTTGTTGGACTCGGCCATCTTGTGGGTGTCTTCGCGACGCTTCACAGCGGCTCCGAGACCGTTCGAGGCATCCAGGATTTCGTTCTGGAGGCGCTCGGTCATCGTCTTTTCGCGGCGGGCCTTGGAGTAGCCAACCAGCCAGCGGAGGGCGAGGGCCGTGGAACGGCCCGGCTTGACCTCGACGGGAACCTGGTAGGTGGCGCCACCGACGCGGCGGGAGCGGACCTCGAGGGAAGGCTTGACGTTGTCCATGGCCTTCTTGAGGGCTGCAACCGGGTCGCCGCCGGACTTGGCGCGCGCGCCTTCGAGTGCACCGTAGACGATGCGCTCTGCGGTGGACTTCTTGCCGTCAACCAGCACCTTGTTGATCAGCTGAGTGACCAGCGGGGAGCCGTAAACGGGATCTAGTACTAGCGGCCGCTTGGGGGCCGGACCCTTGCGAGGCATATTACTTCTTCTCCATCTTTGCGCCGTAGCGGCTGCGGGCCTGCTTACGGTTCTTCACACCCTGGGTATCGAGGGCGCCACGGACGATCTTGTAACGGACACCCGGAAGGTCCTTAACACGGCCGCCACGGACGAGCACAATGGAGTGCTCCTGCAGGTTGTGGCCAACACCGGGAATGTAGGCGGTGACTTCAACGCCGCCGTTGAGGCGCACGCGGGCAACCTTACGGAGAGCCGAGTTCGGCTTCTTCGGGGTCGTCGTGTAAACGCGGGTGCAGACACCGCGGCGCATGGGGCTGCCGTTAAGCGCGGGAGCCTTGGTCTTCTTGACCTTAGGCGTGCGGCCCTTGCGGACCAGCTGGTTAATCGTAGGCACTCTCGTGTTCTCCGTTTTATCCGGAGCGGTCGTTGACGGCCGCTCTCTTGTCGCTTCGCCTCGCCGCTCGAGCTTTGAAGTTCTCTCCAGAGCAGCTGAGGCGAAGCCTTAATAGTCGGACCGCATACCGGGCCTCCGGACTCTCATCCTGGACTGCCCCTAGGCATGCGAAAATGTGGCATACGTTGCACAAGAACCCTGCAAACCGGAAACGTCGTCCTGATTGAACCTTTCGGCTGCAACCGGCGCACTCATCCACTGCCACAATAACAATTAGTCTCAAGTCTAACACGGACGGCCCCCAGCCCTTAATCGGCGGGCTTTCGGGCCCATCCGCCGCCGGCCGCCTCCCGCCGTCGAGTGCTGAGATACGGCCGTTCCGGAGCCCGAAAAGGGCGGCATCGGAGCAACCGACTGACCAAGGGCCGGAGGCGCTGGCACCGGGGACGCGGCAGGCTGCGGGTTAAACGGGGATGGTCCCGCACCTTGCGGTGCGGGACCATCCCTGGCAGAGCTACGACGGCCCGGAGGGGCCGCCGTGGCGGTTAGCGGAAGTCGCTGCCCAGATCGTAGTCATCCAGCGGGATGGCGTGGAACTCAGGAGCTCCGTCGCCGCCCAGGGAGTCGTAGGAGAAGTCGCTGAACGCGCTCGGGCCGGTGAACAGATTGGCCTTCGCTTCTTCAGTCGGCTCCACCGTGACCTCGGTGTAGCGCGGGAGACCCGTGCCGGCCGGGATGAGCTTACCGATGATGACATTTTCCTTGAGGCCGAGCAGCGGATCGCTCTTGCCTTCCATGGCCGCCTGCGTCAGGACGCGGGTGGTCTCCTGGAAGGAAGCTGCGGACAGCCAGGACTCGGTCGCCAGGGACGCCTTGGTGATACCCATGAGCTCGGGACGGCCGGAGGCCGGCGTCTTGCCCTCGGAGACCACGCGGCGGTTGGCATCCTCGAAGCGGCTGCGCTCGGCGAGCTCGCCGGGCAGCAGATCCGATTCACCGGACTCGATGACCGTGACGCGGCGCAGCATCTGGCGGACGATAACCTCGACGTGCTTGTCGTGGATACCGATGCCCTGGCTGCGGTACACGCCCTGGACTTCGTCAACCAGGAACTTCTGCGCGGCACGGGGGCCCATGATGCGCAGAACCTGCTTGGGGTCGACCGGACCGTTGATGAGCTTCTGTCCGACACTGACGTGCTCGCCGTCTTCGATGAGAAGACGTGAACGGCGCAGCACCGGGTAGGCGATCTCTTCGGACCCGTCATCCGGGGTGATGACCAGGCGCATCTGGCGCTCGGACTCTTCGATGGTGATGCGGCCGGCTGCTTCAGCAATCGGTGCGACACCCTTCGGAGTACGGGCTTCGAAGAGCTCCTGGATACGGGGCAGACCCTGGGTGATGTCGTCGCCACCGCCGGCGGAGACAGCACCACCGGTGTGGAAGGTACGCATGGTCAGCTGGGTACCCGGCTCACCGATGGACTGTGCGGCGATGATGCCCACGGCCTCGCCGATGTCCACGGTCTTGCCGGTGGCCAGCGAACGGCCGTAGCACAGGGCGCAGGTGCCGACGCTGGACTCACAGGTGAGTACGGAGCGGACCTTGACCTCGGTAATGCCGGCTGCGAACAGTTCGGCAATGACGACGTCGCCGCAGTCAGTGCCGGCCGCCGCCAGGACCTTGCCCTTGGCGTCAACGACGTCCACGGCCAGGGTGCGGGCGTACGCGCTGTTCTCGACGTTTTCGTCCAGGACCAGCTCGCCGTTGGCGTCAGCCACCGCGATCGGGGTAACGAGGCCGCGTTCGGTGCCGCAGTCCTCTTCACGGACGATGACGTCCTGCGAAACATCCACCAGACGACGGGTCAGGTAACCCGAGTTGGCGGTACGCAGTGCGGTATCGGCCAGACCCTTACGGGCACCGTGCGTGGCGATGAAGTATTCCAGCACCGACAGGCCCTCGCGGTAGGAGGACTTGATCGGACGCGGGATGATCTCGCCCTTCGGGTTGGCCACCAGGCCACGGATACCCGCGATCTGACGGACCTGCATCCAGTTACCACGGGCACCGGAGGACACCATGCGGTTGATGGTGTTCATCGGGGACAGGCTGTCACGCATCGCCTGGGCGATCTCGTTCGTTGCCTTGTTCCAGATCTCGATCAGTTCCTGGCGACGCTCGTCGTCGTCGATCAGGCCCTTGTCGTACTGGCCCTGGATCTTGGCGGCCATGGTCTCGTAACCGGCGAGGATCTGCGGCTTGTCCGTGGGCACCTCGATGTCCGAGATGGCGACCGTGACGCCCGAGCGGGTTGCCCAGTAGAAACCGGCGTCCTTCAGGTTGTCCAGCGTTGCCGCCGTGACGACCTTCGGGTAGCGCTCGGCGAGGTCGTTGACGATCCGGGACAGCTCGCCCTTGTCGGCAACAGCCTCAACCCACGGGTAGTCCGCGGGCAGCGTCTGGTTGAAGATGACCTGGCCGAGGGAGGTTTCGACCAGTGCGGTCTGACCCGGCTCCCAGCCTTCGGGAGCTTCCCAGCCGGCGTAAGGAACGAAGTCCTCGAGCCGGATCTTGACCTTGGAGTTCAGGTGCAGCTCGTGCAGGTCGAACGCCATGATGGCTTCCGAAACGGAGGAGAAGATCCGGCCTTCGCCAGCTGAACCGACACGCTTGGTGGTCAGGTGGTAGAGACCGATGATCATATCCTGCGAGGGCAGGGTCACCGGGCGGCCGTCGGACGGCTTCAGGATGTTGTTCGAGGACAGCATCAGGATCCGGGCTTCGGCCTGGGCTTCGGGGCTCAGCGGCAGGTGGACTGCCATCTGGTCGCCGTCGAAGTCGGCGTTGAAGGCGCCACAAACCAGCGGGTGGAGCTGGATTGCCTTGCCTTCAACAAGCTGCGGCTCGAACGCCTGGATGCCGAGACGGTGCAGGGTAGGTGCACGGTTCAGCAGCACGGGGTGCTCGGTGATGATCTCTTCGAGCACGTCCCAGACCTGCGGGCGGTAGCGCTCGACCATGCGCTTGGCCGACTTGATGTTCTGTGCGTGGTTGAGGTCAACCAGGCGCTTCATCACGAACGGCTTGAAGAGCTCCAGTGCCATCTGCTTCGGCAGGCCACACTGGTGCAGCTTAAGCTGCGGGCCGACGACGATCACGGAACGGCCCGAGTAGTCGACGCGCTTACCCAGGAGGTTCTGGCGGAAACGACCCTGCTTGCCCTTGAGCATGTCGCTCAGGGACTTCAGCGGGCGGTTGCCCGGTCCGGTGACCGGACGGCCGCGGCGACCGTTGTCGAAGAGGCTGTCAACAGCTTCCTGAAGCATGCGCTTCTCGTTGTTGACGATGATCTCCGGGGCACCGAGGTCAAGCAGGCGCTTGAGGCGGTTGTTGCGGTTGATCACGCGGCGGTACAGGTCGTTGAGGTCGGAGGTCGCGAAGCGGCCACCGTCCAGCTGGACCATCGGACGCAGTTCCGGCGGGATCACCGGGACGGCGTCCAGCACCATGCCGAGCGGGCTGTTGTTGGTGGTCAGGAACGCGTTGACCACCTTGAGCCGCTTCAGGGCGCGGGTCTTGCGCTGGCCCTTGCCGTTGGCGATGATGTCGCGCAGCAGGTCCGACTCGGCCTGCATGTCGAAGCTCTCAAGACGCTTCTTGATGGCCTCGGCACCCATGGAGCCTTCGAAGAACATGCCGTAGCGGTCACGCAGTTCGCGGTACAGGCCCTCGTCACCTTCGAGGTCGGCGACCTTGAGGTTCTTGAAGCGGTCCCAGACCTGCTCGAGGCGCTCGATCTCAGCATCCGCGCGCTTGCGGACGTTGGCCATCTGGCGGTCGGCGGAGTCGCGGGCCTTCTTCTTGTCGGCGGCCTTGGCACCTTCACCCTCGAGCCGCGCGATCTCGTTTTCGAGGTCGCGGGCGATCGTGGCGATGTCGGAGTCGCGGTTGTCGATCAGCTGCTTCTTCTCGATGTCGTGCTCAACCTGGAGGTTGGGCAGTTCCTCGTGACGGGCATCAGCGTCGACGCTGGTGATCATGTAGGCGGCGAAGTAGATGACCTTTTCGAGGTCCTTCGGCGCCAGGTCAAGGAGGTAGCCCAGGCGGGACGGGACACCCTTGAAGTACCAGATGTGCGTGACCGGGGCGGCCAGCTCGATGTGGCCCATGCGCTCACGGCGCACCTTGGCACGGGTGACCTCAACGCCACACCGCTCGCAGATGATGCCCTTGAAGCGCACGCGCTTGTACTTACCGCAGTAGCATTCCCAGTCGCGGGACGGGCCGAAGATCTTCTCGCAGAAGAGGCCGTCCTTCTCGGGCTTGAGCGTGCGGTAGTTGATGGTTTCCGGCTTCTTAACCTCGCCGTAAGACCAGCCACGGATGTCTTCCGCGGTGGCGAGGCCGATCTGCATGAGGCCGAAGGAGGATTCGCTGGACATATGGTCCCTGTTCTCTCTTGTTCTCTAAATTCTGAAGTCTTGGGTTACGGGAAGAGGGAGGTGGCGTCCGACGGCGGGTGGTGACCCGCCGTCGGACCCCGCCTGCTAAACCTCTTCTACGGAACTGGGCTCTGCACGAGACAGATCGATGCCCAGTTCTTCCGCAGCCGTGAAGACTGCGTCATCAGAGTCACGCATTTCAATTGTGGTTCCGTCCGTGGAAAGAACTTCCACGTTCAGGCACAGCGACTGCATTTCCTTGATCAAGACCTTGAAGGACTCAGGAACGCCCGGCTCCGGGATGTTCTCGCCCTTGACGATGGCTTCGTAGACCTTCACACGACCGTGGATATCATCCGACTTGATCGTGAGGAGCTCCTGGAGCGTGTAGGCGGCGCCATAGGCTTCGAGCGCCCACACTTCCATTTCACCGAAGCGCTGGCCACCGAACTGTGCCTTACCACCCAGCGGCTGCTGCGTGATCATGGAGTACGGGCCGGTGGAGCGCGCGTGGATCTTGTCGTCCACCAGGTGGTGGAGCTTCAGGATGTACATGTAGCCGACCGAGATCGGATCCGGGAACGGCTCGCCGGAGCGGCCGTCAAACAGGCGGGTCTTGCCCGAAGAGTTGATCAGGCGGTCGCCGTCGCGGGTGACGTTGGTGGAGTCGAGCAGGCCCGTGATTTCCTCTTCACGAGCACCGTCGAAGACCGGCGTTGCGACAGTGGTCTGGCCACTCTCACGCGGCAGGTTCGGCAGCTGCTTGACCCACTCGGGCTCGCCCTCGATCTTCCAACCGGTCTTGGCAACCCAGCCGAGGTGCGTTTCGAGCACCTGGCCGACGTTCATACGGCCCGGAACACCCAGCGGGTTCAGGACAATATCAACGGGGGTGCCGTCGGCAAGGAAGGGCATGTCCTCGATCGGAAGGATCTTGGAGATAACACCCTTGTTGCCGTGACGGCCGGCGAGCTTGTCGCCGTCGGTGATTTTGCGCTTGGCGGCCACGTAGACGCGCACCAGCTGGTTGACGCCCGGGGGCAGCTCGTCGTCGTTGTCGCGGTCGAAGACGCGGACACCGATCACGGTGCCGGACTCGCCGTGCGGAACCTTCAGCGAGGTGTCGCGCACTTCGCGGGACTTCTCACCGAAGATGGCGCGCAGCAGGCGCTCTTCCGGGGTCAGCTCGGTCTCGCCCTTGGGGGTGACCTTACCTACCAGGATGTCGCCGGCTTCGACCTCGGCACCGATGTGGATGATGCCGCGCTCGTCCAGGCCTGCCAGGACTTCCTCGGACACGTTCGGGATGTCACGGGTGATTTCCTCGGCACCAAGCTTGGTGTCGCGGGCGTCGATCTCGTGCTCCTCGATGTGGATCGAGGACAGGACGTCCTCGGCCACGATCCGCTGGGACAGGATGATGGCATCCTCGAAGTTGTGGCCTTCCCATGACATGAATGCCACGAGCAGGTTCTTACCGAGGGCGAGCTCGCCCTGGTCCGTTGCCGGGCCGTCAGCGATGATGCCGCCGACCTCCAGGCGCTGGCCTTCGTTCACCAGGACACGGTGGTTGTAGCAGTTGCCCTGGTTGGAGCGGGCGAACTTGTTGATCCGGTAGTTGGTCTCCGTGCCGTCGTCGTTGAGCATGATGACGAGCTCGGCGGAAACCTCGGTGACCACACCGGCCTTCTTCGCGATGACTACGTCACCGGCGTCGACGGCGGCGGCGCGCTCCATGCCGGTGCCGACGAACGGCGCCTCGGAGCGGACCAGCGGGACAGCCTGGCGCTGCATGTTGGCACCCATGAGTGCACGGTTGGCATCGTCATGCTCGAGGAACGGGATCAGGGCGGTAGCCACGGACACCATCTGGCGCGGGGAAACGTCCATGAACTCGACGTCGGCGGCGGGAACCAGCACGGGCTCGCCTCCACCACCGCGGGCACGGACCAGCACGGTCTCTTCGGCGAAACGCTTGTTCTCGTCCAGCGGGGCGTTGGCCTGTGCGATCAGCACCTCGGCCTCGTCGTCGGCGGTGAGGTACTGGACCTCATCGGACACGACACCCTCGGAGACCAGACGGTACGGGGTCTCGATGAAACCGAACGGGTTGATGCGTCCGTAGGAAGCCAGCGAACCGATCAGACCGATGTTCGGGCCTTCAGGAGTTTCGATGGGGCACATACGTCCGTAGTGGGACGGGTGCACGTCACGAACTTCCATGCCGGCACGGTCACGGGACAGACCACCCGGACCAAGCGCGGACAGGCGGCGCTTGTGGGTGAGGCCCGAGAGCGGGTTGTTCTGGTCCATGAACTGTGACAGCTGGGAAGTTCCGAAGAACTCCTTGATGGCTGCCACGACGGGGCGGATGTTGATCAGGGTCTGCGGCGTGATGGCCTCGACGTCCTGGGTCGTCATACGCTCGCGGACAACGCGCTCCATGCGGGACAGGCCGGTGCGGACCTGGTTCTCGATGAGCTCGCCGACGGCGCGGATGCGGCGGTTGCCGAAGTGGTCGATGTCGTCGATCTCGACGCGCAGCTCGTGGTCCTGGCCGTCGCGCTTGCCCATGAGGGTCTTCTCACCGGCGTGCAGGGCTACCAGGAACTTGATCATGGCAACGATGTCTTCAACGTGCAGCACGGATGCTTCCTTGTCGCCAAGGGAGCGGTCGATGCCGAGCTTGCGGTTGATCTTGTAACGGCCAACCTTGGCCAGATCGTAGCGCTTGGAGTTGAAGTACAGGTTGTCCAGCAGGGACTGGGCAGCCTCAACGGTGGGCGGCTCGCCCGGTCGCAGCTTCCGGTAGATGTCCAGCAAGGCGTCTTCGCGGGTTTCGGTGGCGTCCTTCTCCAGCGTTGCGCGCATGGAGTCGTACTGGCCGAACTCTTCGAGGATCTGGCCTTCGGTCCAGCCGAGGGCCTTCAGCAGCACCGTGACGGACTGCTTGCGCTTGCGGTCGAGGCGAACGCCGACCTGGTCGCGCTTGTCGATTTCGAGTTCGAACCAGGCGCCGCGGGACGGGATGATCTTCGCGGTGAAGATGTCCTTGTCGCTGGTCTTGTCCGCGGTGCGCTCGAAGTAGGCGCCCGGGGAACGGACCAGCTGGGACACGACGACACGCTCGGTGCCGTTGACGACGAAGGTGCCCTTCTCGGTCATCAGCGGGAAGTCACCCATGAACACGGTCTGCTGCTTGATTTCGCCCGTGTTGTTGTTCATGAATTCGGCCTTGACGTACAGCGGAGCCGAGTAGGTAGCGTCCCGGTCCTTGCACTCGGCCATGGTGTACTTCGGATCAGCGAACTCCGGCTCGGAGAAGCTCAGGGACATGGTGCCCTGGAAGTCCTCGATCGGGGAGATCTCTTCGAAGATGTCAGACAGGCCCGAAGTGGTGGCGACGCTGAGGTCGCCTTCTTCGACGGCCTTCGCGACGCGTGCCTGCCAGCGTTCGTTTCCGACCAGCCAGTCGAAGCTGTCGGTTTGCAGGGCAAGCAGATTCGGAACGTCAAGCGGTTCGTGAATCTTTGCGAAGGAGAGCCGGCGGGTTGCACCGTCGGTGCTGTCGGCATTGATAGCGGTAGCGTTGTTTACATTAGAGGTGCTCGAGGCGACCAAGAGGGATCCTTCCACAGACCTTCAGGCGTTTTCAGATCTCCCCCGTTATGCACCCTGCGAAGTGACTTCGCAGTGCTACCAGTCCGGTTCCGCTATATGACCCGGGACCCGGCTGCCCATGCTGGTGCGCGTTGTAGACGGCACATTGATGGAGCAGCTGTCAGGCTAAGCCCACCGCTATATGAAGGCTGAAGGTAAACAGGGAAGACGCAAATATCTACGATACGGCAAAGCAACCTACTTGTCTACCCCACTTGCGGCGTGAATGCAAGCACGGCCCCCGCTCCCCCACGGCCTCGCCGCGGGCCCACCCACAGCCGGGACGATTCCGCGGAATGGCTCCGTGATGGGGCTCACGATAGCCTTGGAGGACATCGTTAGAGATCGGAAGAGATAACCATGAGCAACTCCGCGGACAACAATGATGTTGTCATCCTCGCCGCCGCCCGCACCCCGCAGGGGCGGCTCAACGGGCAGTTGGCCAGCTTCACCGCCGTCGAACTCGGCGCCCACGCGATCCGGGCGGCCCTGGCCGCCAGCGGAGTGAAGCCGGACCAGGTCGACTCGGTGGTCATGGGCCAGGTCCTGCAGGCCGGCGCGGGCCAGAACCCGGCCCGGCAGAGCGCCATCGGCGCCGGCATCGGCTGGAACGTCCCCACCGTCACCATCAACAAGGTCTGCCTCTCCGGCCTCACCGCCGTGATCGACGCGGCCCGGATGATCCGCAGCGGCGACGCCACGGTCGTCGTCGCCGGCGGCCAGGAATCCATGAGCCGGGCGCCGCACCTGCTGCCCGGCTCGCGGCAGGGCTGGACCTACGGCTCGGTCCAGGCACTCGACGCCGCCGCCCACGACGGCCTCACCGACGCCTTCGACGGGCAGTCGATGGGCCTGTCCACCGAGAGCAAGAACGTCACGCTCGGCATCGACCGCACCTCCCAGGACGAAGTGGCGGCGGCATCGCACCAGCGCGCCGCCACGGCGGCGAAGGACGGGGTGTTCGACGGCGAAATCGCCCCGATCAGCGTCAAGCAGCGCAAGGGCGACCCGATCGTGGTCGGCACCGACGAGGGGATCCGCCCGGACACCTCCGTCACATCCTTGGCGGCCCTGCGCGCCGCCTTCGCCACGGACGGCACGATCACCGCCGGCAACTCCTCCCCGCTCTCCGACGGCGCCGCGGCCCTGGTCCTCACCTCGCGGAAGTTCGCCGAGGACCACGGCCTGGACTACCTGGCCGTCGTCGGCAAGCCCGGGCAGGTCGCCGGACCGGACAATTCGCTGCACTCCCAGCCCTCAAATGCGATCAAGAACGCACTGGACAAGGCCGGCTGGTCCACCGGGGACCTGGACTTCATCGAGATCAACGAGGCCTTCGGTTCCGTGGCCGTGCAGTCGCTCAAGGACCTGGACTACCCGCTGGAACAGTGCAATATCCACGGCGGCGCCATCGCCCTGGGCCACCCGATCGGCGCCTCGGGGGCCCGGCTGGCCCTGCACGCGGCCCACGAGCTGAAGCGGCGCGGCACCGGCAAGGCCGCCGTGTCGCTCTGCGGCGGCGGCGGCCAGGGCGAAGCCCTGCTGCTGTACCGCGACTGATGAGCGAGCTCGTCTCGGGCCAGGACCGCGGCGGCGGTGCCGGCAGGAAGCGTTTCCTCGCCGACGCCGCCGCGCGCGGACTTGAGGTGGAGCTGGTTGAGCGGCTGGCCGCCAGCAGCCTGGAGGAGGCCGCCGGTATCCTCGGGATCGCCCCCGGCGACATCGTGAAGTCACTCGTGGTCAAACACAAGGACGGCAGCTTCCTCTTCGCCCTCGTTCCCGGCGACCGCCAGATCTCCTGGCCCAAGCTCCGCCAGCTGGTCGGCGTCAACAAGCTCTCGCTGCCTGGCGCCGACGTCGCCCCCGCGGCGACCGGCTACGAGCGCGGCACGATCACCCCGCTCGGCAGCACCTCCCCGTGGCCGGTCTACGCGGACAGCACCATCACCGGCCGGCGGATTTCGATGGGCGCCGGCGAACACGGCTACAGCGCGTTCGTCGACGCCGACGCGCTCACCGCGGCGCTTGGCGCCGTCGTCGCGGACATCACCGAGCCGATGCCGGCCGTCTAATACACCCGGGTTAAAACCAACGCGGGGTCACTTCCAGCCCATCCGAGGCCAAAGGATGGGCGAGAGGTGACCCCGCGTTGCTGTTTCCGGCGGAAGGGTCCGTAGGAATCAGGCGGTGACGGTCAGCGGCGCCCCGTTGACTGTGAGCCGCCAGTTGCTTTGGCTGAATACGGCCGCGTCCAGGGTGCCGAGGTCCACGACGTAGTCAATGATGCGCTGCCGGATTTCCTGCTGGCTGTTGGAGAGCACCGGCGCGGTCTTCACGGCCGGGAAGTTCCCTCCGCCGCTCTGCCGGTAGTTGTTGATCGCCATCGCGAATTCCTGGCCGGCCGGGACGGGCGCCCCGCCGTACGTCAGGTTCATGATCCGGTCCCCCACCGGGCGGGCGAGGTCGATCTCGTAGTCCAGCGGGGCGTCCAGGCCGTAGACGACGTCGTAGTTATAGTCCGGGGTGCCGTTCGGCGCCATCGCGGTGGCCGCGTTCGTGACGTCCTGGGCGCTGGCCGTTGTGCCGGAGACCGGCTTGAAGTACTGCGCGGACCATTCGAGGTAGGCCTTGACCTGGGCGCCGGTGACCTTGATGGACAACAGCGTGTTGTCGAAGATGTACAGCCCGGCCACGTCGCGGATGGTCAGCGGGCCCGCCTTGACGTCCACCGCCCGCGAGAACGCCGCCGCGATGGAGAGCACCGGGAGCCCGGCTGCCGGCCCGTTGGCCAGCTCCGCCTTGATAGTGCTCGCCTGGACATAGTTGATCGCGTCGATCGCGGCCGAGTCGCCCCAGCAGGCGGTCGCCGTGCTCAGCGGCGCGGTGGACGTGCCGATCACCTGGTTCACGTACTTCACGGTCGCCTGGTGGCCGGCCTGCACGGCGCTGACGACGGCGGCGTCGGCATCGACGGTCTTGGCGTCGAGGAGGTGGGAGTGCGCCGAGACGACGCTCCACTGCCCCCGGTCCTTGGCGAGCTGCAGGTCGATCACGGCGACGCGCATCCCCCACTTGAGGGGTTCAGTCAGGAGCACCTGCCGGCCGGTGGCCTTGTTGGTGACGAAGCGTTCCGGAATCTCCAGGTGGGCGTGCCCGACTAGGATCGCATCGATCCCGGGGACCTCCTCGGCGAGCTGGGTGGAGGCGTTCTCGGGGAACGGCAGCGCATCGCCGTAGGAAGAGCCCGGCGTCGCACCGGAGTGGCTGGAGACGATGACGACGTCGGCTCCGGCCGCCTTCATCTGCGGGATGACGGTCTTGGCCTCCTCGACGATCCCGTTGAAGTCGAGCTTGCCCTGGACGTTGTCGCGGTCCCAGAGCGCGCAGCCGGGGGTCACGAAGCCGACGAGTCCCACGGTCAGCCAGCCGTTCCCGGTCTTGACGCGCTTGAGGATGTACGGGGTGAAAGCGCGCTGGCCGGTGACGGCGTCGTGCACGTTCGCGCCGAGCAGCGGGAAATCCAGCTGCTTTTCCCAGGTCCGCAGCAACGGGATGCCGTAGTTGAATTCGTGGTTGCCGAGCGCGACGGCGTCGTAGCCCACGGCGTTCATGGCCAGTGCCATGGGGTGCTTGACGGTGTCGGAGATGGGGTTGACCTTGGCGAAGTAGTAGGCCAGCGGCGTGCCCTGGATCGTGTCCCCGGAGTCGATGGTGAGGGTGTTGCCGGCGCCGCGTTCTGCCCGGACCGCCTTGATCAGGGTGGCGGCCTGCGCGATGCCGATCTTGTTTCCTGCGTTGTCCGAATAAGGCACGTCCTTGAAGTAGTCCCAGTTGAAGACGTTGTTGTGCAGGTCGGTGGTGCCGAGCACGGTCAGCTGGAACTGCTTCTTCCCGTTGGCCGGCGCGGCCTGGGCCGCCGGGGCGCCGGAGAGGGCGGCAGCGGCAGCGCTGCCGCCGACGAAGGCCGCGGTGAGCATGGCGCGGCGGGAGAACGAAGGATTCGGATCGGTCATTGGGTGGACTCCTCAGGGTTTGGCGGCCGGTCGGCACAGAGCCAAAGTCTAGGGGCCGCGCACGCTCCTGAAAAGGAGAGCCCCCAATCATTTACAAAAGGTTCACCTGGGCCGTATCCGACCCGGAACGCAGGAAACCCCGCCCACCGGAGTGGACGGGGTTTCCCGAAGCTGGAAAGCTGAATGCCTTCCGGAGCTGAGAGTGTTACTTGAGGGTAACGGTGGCGCCGGCAGCCTCGAGCTGCTCCTTGGCCTTCTCTGCAGCTTCCTTGGTGGCGCCTTCGAGGACAGCCTTCGGTGCACCGTCGACCAGGTCCTTGGCTTCCTTGAGGCCGAGGGAGGTGATGGCGCGAACTTCCTTGATCACTGCGATCTTCTTGTCGCCAGCAGCTTCGAGGATGACGTCGAAGTCGGTCTTCTCTTCAACCTCTTCAGCGGCGCCGCCGGCGGGGCCAGCAACAGCAACCGCAGCAGCGGTAACTTCGAAGGTCTCTTCGAAGAGCTTGACGAACTCGGAGAGCTCGATGATGGTCAGTTCCTTGAAAGCTTCAATGAGCTCTTCGTTGGTGAGCTTCGCCATGGTTGGCGTCCTTCCTATAGTGGTGCTTGGCGGCCGGGGCCGTGCCTTCGCACCGGAGTCTGGTTTGAAAGAGAGTTAGTTCTCTTCGGCAGCTGCGGCTTCGGCCGGAGCTGCGGCTTCGGCGTTAGCCTCGGCTGCGGGGGCTTCTGCTTCTTCAGCGGCGGGCGCTTCGGCAGCTGCCGGTGCACCGTTCTCTTCTTCAAGCTTGAGGCGCAGTGCGTCGATGATGCGTACAGCAGCGGCAGCAGGAGCCTTGAGGACGCCTGCAACCTTGGCGAGCTGCAGCTCACGGGACTCGAGTGCTGCCAGGGCAGCAACTTCGCTGGCGTTCAGTGCCTTGCCTTCGAAGTAACCGGTCTTGATAACCAGCTGCTTGTTGGCCTTGGCAAAATCCGTCAGGCTCTTGGCAGCGGCAACTGCGTCACCCTTGATGAACGCGATTGCAGTGGGGCCGGCGAGCTGACCGTCGAATGCTTCGACACCAGCTTCCTTGGCTGCAATTGCGGTCAGGGTGTTCTTGACGACCGAGAACTTGGTTTCCTGGCCGAGAGAAACACGCAGCTGCTTGAGCTGTGCAACGGTGAGCCCACGGTATTCGGTCAGGACAGCGGCGTTCGATTCCTTGAAATCGTTAGTGATCTCAGCTACTGCTGAAACCTTGCTAGGCGTTGCCATAACCCTCCTTCCGGGGATAGTGCCGGTTTGTCCGGGTCCCCGCTCGGATGAGCTAAAACTAAAAACGCCCCGCGCAGATGCACGGGGCTTGGCTCAACGCGATCATGTCGCGGAGCTTTGCTTCGTTCACCTGCGCCGGCCGCCCTATGTCAGGGTCCTTCGTCTGGAGATCCACTGGCCCTCCCGGCGCAGCTGCAGAATTGAGCCTTGCTTGGGAGAGTGGATTTCCAACAACCGACGGTCTTTGGTCCCATCAGCTTACGGGAAGGGCACCGTGTGCTCCAAATCGGCTCAGCTGACACTGGGCCGGAAGTCCGGCAGCTCCTTTTGCCAGATGCCCGTCACGCCCGCGGTGGTGAACCCGAGCTGCTGGTTAACGGTGAGGAGGTAGCGGTTTTCCGGAGCGTTCCAGGTATAGAGCACACGCGCGTCCGGGAACTGTTCGGTCAGCCTTTCCATGTTCGCCACCTTAATCAGCAGGCCAAGCTTGTTGCCGCGGTGCTCGCGCAGCACAACGGTGTCGTCCTGGAAGACGACGTCGGGGCGCAGGGCCAGGACGCTGATGGTGGTCAACCCCACGAGCGTTCCGCTGGCGATGTGCTCGACGGCGGTGACCACCGTCCGACGTCCCTGCGCGATGGCGACGTCCTCCGCCTCACGGAGGATGCCGCCGTCGAACACCAGAGCCCCGTCGTCGGCGCCCGGGATACCATCCTCTCCGGCCTGGTTCTCCAGCGCGGCGACAGCCTCGAGCCACTGCTCCGGGCAGCGGTCCGTCCAGTGGTGCAGCCGGTAACGTCCGGCGTTGGCTTCTTCCGCCTCGGCCTGCAGCTCGGCGACCAGCTTGCTGTCCAGCGGAAGGGTGCAGGAGCTGAACTGTTCGATGTGCTGCAGGGTGTAGCCGGTGTGCTGCGCGAATTCCACCTCCCGGCTGTTCAGTGGCACGAACCCCATCCCGGTACCGGGAATCAGCTGCCCTGCCTTGCTGTCAGCGAGCGTCGCGCCGGGGTGGTTCGTGTCGATCAGGATGATGCGCCTGCCCTCCTCCCGGGCCAGGTGCTCCGCGGCTTCCAGCAACTGCCGCCCCACGCCGCGGCCCTGGAACTCCGGCAGGATGTCGAGGGTGAATTCGGCGAGGTCCAGGTTGTCCGCGAGCGGCAGGGCAATATCCACGGTTCCGACGATCTGGTTGTCGACCTTGGCCACCAGGATCACCTGGCGTTCATAGGGGTCCGCCAATTCCAGCAGCTTCTCCAGCGGCGCGTAGGCCAGGTCATCGCTCCCCCACGTCTGCATCCGGACTTTCCGCCCTACTTCGACGGCGGCAAGGAAATCTGCTGCATCCGGTCCGTCCAGCGAATCCGGGATCCAGAGCTGCTCGACCCGTACCTCGTGTGCCTTAGCGGGCATGTTCCCAGCCATCCTGCCGCCCAATGCTCTACCGCCCCATGCGTTGCCCGGCCCGCGCCGGGCTTTCAAGCGTCAGCATATGCCCGTTTGGGTCCGCATTCCATGGCCGGCACCGGGATGTTTGCGGGCAGCCTCGATGCAGGCGGGGTCACTCGGACGCCGCTGCTGTCCCGGACGTGACGGAGCGTTGCCATTCCCCGTCCCAGCCGGCCGGACGGAAGCCGAGGGCCACGTTGATGGCCAGCATGTGGTCGTTTTCGGCGGCGTTGAAGGTGGTGACGCGTTCGACGCGGGGGTAGTCCGCCAGACGGCGGAGGTTGGCGATCTTGACCAGCATGCCCAGGCGGTGGCCGCGGTGGTTGGCGGCCACCAAGGTGTCATCCTGCTCGGCAAGCCACGGCTTGCTGGGCGCCAGCTCGAGGACGGAGTAGGCGGCCAGTGCGCCGCTCTCCCGGTGCCGGGCCGCAGCCACGAGCGAGACGTTGCCGGCCTGTTTCCAAGTGTCCTCCACATGCCGGACGCGTGCGGCGTCCCAGGTTTCCTCGTCAAAGCTGAGGCCTCCCGTGGGCGCGTCCGTGCTCATCCGTGACATCAGCACGGCAAGCTGCTCCACGTGTTCGTCCGGGCAGCGGTCCGTCCAGGTCAGCAGCTCGTACCCGGCGGCCCTGGTCCGCGCGTCCCGCTCCAGGCCGTCCAGCGCCGGCGCCGCGGCAGCGAGGTCCAGGCTGCTGAACCGCTCCACCTGCTCGAGCTGGTAGCCTGCCGCCGCGGCGAAACGAACGCCGCGGGCCGCCGCCGGCAGGGCGCCGGTCCCGGTCAGCGGGGCGATCACGTCCGGGCCGTCGGCGTCGAAGTCCGCCGGGTGTTCCGTGAAACTCATCAGGACGCTGCGGCCGTCAGCGGCGGCCAGCTCCTCCGCGTGCTGCAGCAGCGCCCGGCCGATCCCGCGGCCGGCATACGCCCTGAGCACGGCGACGTGCAGGAGTGCCCGGCCAAGGTTCTCCTGCTGCTCGAAGCGGATCCAGGACTTCGCCGCCATCCGGCCGTCAACGCGGACAAAGAAGATCCGCATCCGGGTGTAGGCGTTGTCGCGCCAAAAGCGCAGCCGCGCCGGGGGCGCCGTCGCCCGGTCCAGGCTTCCCCAGGTTTCGAGGGTCAGCGCGTCACAGAGGCGACCGAATTCGTGGAAGTCCGCGGCGTCCGGGGCGTCGATGGTTTCCGGGAGGGTCAGGGGTTCGATGAGGTACGTCGCTGGAGTCACCGGGACAGCCTAACCGGGGTCCGGAATGCAGAAAAGACCGCCCCGCGGACGCGGGACGGTCTTTTCGCTGCTTACTACGGCAATCCGGGAGGGGATTAGACCTCGGTCAGGACCTTGGTGACGTTGGGGTCAACCGAGATGCCCGGGCCGAACGTGGTGGCGACGGTGGCCTTCTGGATGTAGCGGCCCTTGGAAGCGGACGGCTTGAGGCGAAGGACCTCTTCCAGAGCGGCTGCGTAGTTCTCGGCCAGCTTGATGGCGTCGAAGGAAACCTTGCCGATGATGAAGTGCAGGTTCGAGTGCTTGTCGACGCGGAAGTCGATCTTGCCGCCCTTGATGTCGTTGACAGCCTTGGCGACGTCAGCGGTCACGGTACCGGTCTTCGGGTTCGGCATCAGGTTGCGCGGGCCGAGGACCTTACCGAGGCGGCCAACCTTGCCCATGAGGTCAGGGGTGGCGACGGCGGCGTCGAAGTCGGTCCAGCCGCCGGAGATCTTCTCGATCAGGTCGTCGGAACCGACGAAGTCGGCGCCGGCTGCGATTGCGGCCTCAGCCTTGTCGCCCGTGGCGAAGACGAGGACGCGGGCGACCTTGCCGGTGCCGTGCGGCAGGTTGACGGTGCCGCGGACCATCTGGTCGGCCTTACGGGGGTCGACACCGAGGCGGAACGCGACCTCAACGGTGGCGTCGAACTTGGACGGGTTGGTGTCCTTGGCGAGGGTCACTGCCTCGAACGGCGCGTAGAACTTCTCCGCGTCGATCTTGGCGGCGGCTGCCTCATATGCTTTGCTGCGCTTTGCCATGCTGCTTATTCTCCTTGTGCAGTTGTGGTCTGCGGACCGCGCTGGGTCCTGCCACAGTCGGATGCCGAACGGTTGATCCGTTCCTGGTTCCCGACATTTCAATGTTTAGGTGGTGCCGGTCGCCCGGCGGTGCTGTCCGTCGTCGGTTTCGGTTTCCCGGACCCGGCGCCGCATCAGCGGTGGGGGAATTAACCCTCGACGGTGATACCCATGGAACGGGCGGTGCCGGCGATGATCTTCGCGGCGCCTTCCAGGCTGGTGGCGTTGAGGTCTTCCATCTTGGTGGAGGCGATCTCGTTGACCTGGGCCTGGGTCAGCTTCGCAACCTTGACGGTGTGCGGGGTAGCCGAACCCTTGGCGACGCCTGCAGCCTTCTTGATGAGCTCTGCAGCCGGCGGGGTCTTGGTGATGAACGTGAATGAACGGTCTTCGTAGACGGTGATTTCAACCGGAATAACGTTGCCGCGCTGGGCTTCCGTCGCAGCGTTGTACGCCTTGCAGAATTCCATGATGTTGACACCGTGCTGGCCAAGCGCAGGACCGATCGGCGGGGCCGGGTTAGCGGCACCTGCCTGGATCTGCAGCTTGATGAGGCCGGTGACCTTCTTCTTGGGAGCCAATGTAGGGTCCTTCTCTCAATTACGTCCTGGGACACAGGAGCGTGCCTCAGGTTGTTGGCCGCCATGGCGAGGCGGCCTGCCGCTCCAAGGCTGCTAAGCGGGCAGCCCGGGGCGAATTCTGTCGGTGTTGCTAGATCTTGCTGACCTGGTTGAACGCCAGCGTGACCGGGGTCTCGCGCTCGAAGATGGAGACCAGCACCACGAGGGTCTGCGAATCCACCTTGATCTCGGAGATCGTGGCGGGGAGGGTCTCGAAGGGACCTTCCTTGACGATAACGGATTCGCCGACCTCGAAGTCGACGTCGACCGCGGCGGCTGCGTGCTTGACCGGCTTGCCCTTCTCGGCCTGCTCTTCTTCGAAGACCGGGGCGAGCATGGAGAAGACCTCGTCGAGGCGCAGCGGCACGGGGTTGTGGGCGTTGCCCACGAAGCCGGTGACGCCGGGGGTGTGGCGGACGGCGCCCCACGAGGCGTCGGTCAGGTCCATGCGGACCAGTACGTAGCCGGGGATGCGGACGCGGTTGATGACCTTGCGCTGAGCGTTCTTAATCTCAACGACTTCCTCCATCGGGACCTGGATTTCGAAGATGTAATCTTCCATGTCCAGGGTCTGGATGCGGGTCTCAAGGTTTGCCTTGACGCGGTTTTCGTAGCCGGCATACGAGTGGATGACGTACCAGTCACCCTCCTGGCGGCGCAGCTTGGCCTTGAATTCGTCGGCGGGGTCGACCTCGGCCGCGGCGGCGGCAGCCGCGAGGGCGTCGCCTTCCTCGCCGGTTCCGGTTTCCTCGGCAGCTACGGCCTCGTCAGCAGTCTCATCGGCGGCGTCGGATTCGGGCGCAGCAGACACAGCCTCGGACTCTTCCGTGGCTTCCGCCGCGGCGTCCTGGCTCTTATCCAGCTCAGTCTCAGTTACCTCGAGCTCCTGCTCAGACACTTGGTCTCCTGCTTCCTCATTGCCTAACATGCCTATTTAAATGACTCAATTCCGCACACCCCGCGGAAGCTCCGGTTTCCCGGAGGTCCACGCAGTCTGCGGACCGGTCGCCTTAGCGGTCCGTGGCGCCTGTTCCGCCGAATACCCAGCTCACTCCGGTCCCGAAGGCCAGGTCCAGCAGGGTGACGATCACCATCATGATGACCACGAACACCAGCACCACGAGCGTGTAGTTGATCAGTTCCTTGCGGGTGGGTGCAACGACTTTCTTCAGTTCACCGATGACCTGGCGGACGAAGAGTGCAATCCGAGCGAAGAATCCTGCCTTAGGGGCATTCTTGGCGGGGCGGCCTTTGGAGCTGCTGGCAGCTGTTTCGGTCACCTGATCCTCACTCATCCTCGCGATGTCGGATACCCGGCTCTGGACTGAACCATGGTTGCTGCGCTGGTTCCGATAAACCCCGGAACAGCTTGCGCAGGGCAGACAGGACTCGAACCTGCAACCTGCGGTTTTGGAGACCGCTGCGCTACCAATTGCGCCACTACCCTATGGATCGAAAACCGGTCAGACCGCGCATTTCCGCAGGCTTCCCTGAGGCGCACGCCATCATCGTGTTTTCAACACCGGAGAACCAGTCTACGCAACAACTGCGTCCACGTCGAACCGGCTCCGTCCGGACCCCTGGCTGCCTGCGGAAACGGCGGACCCGAAAGCCGCTTTCCCGCTCTGGGTCACATTCATACCCGGCACCCCGGAGGATCCGCTGAACAGCATAGAGTAGATTTCGTCGAATCCCCTCATCCAGCCACGAGCTGAACGCGAAGAACGGACCCGCAATGCCTGCCGCCCGCATTTCCCAGCGCATTTCCGCCATAGCCGAATCCGCCACACTGGCTGTCGATGCCAAGGCGAAGGCGTTGAAGGCGGCCGGCCGGCCGGTGATCGGCTTCGGCGCCGGCGAACCCGATTTCCCGACTCCCGGCTACATCGTCCAGGCAGCCATCGAGGCCGCGGGCCAGCCGAAGTACCACCGGTACTCCCCCGCCGGCGGGCTGCCCGAGCTGAAGCAGGCCATCGCGGACAAGACCTTCCGGGACTCCGGCTACAAGGCCGAGGCATCCCAGGTGCTCGTCACCAACGGCGGCAAGCAGGCTGTCTACAACACCTTCGCCACGCTGCTGGATCCGGGCGACGAAGTGATCGTCCCTGCGCCGTTCTGGACCACTTACCCGGAGGCGATCCGGCTGGCCGGCGGCGTTCCGGTGGAGGTCTTCGCCGGCCCGGAACAGGGCTATCTGGTCACGGTGGAGCAGCTGGAAGCGGCCGTCACGGACCGCACCAAGATCCTGCTCTTCGTCTCCCCGTCCAACCCCACCGGCGCTGTCTACTCCCCGGAGCAGGTCCGCGAAATCGGCCAGTGGGCGGCCGCCAAGGGCCTCTGGGTGGTCACCGACGAGATCTACGAGCACCTGACGTACGACGGCGTGCCTTTCACCTCGATCGCCACGGCCGTCCCCGAGCTCGGCGACAAGGTGGTCATCCTCAACGGCGTCGCCAAGACCTACGCCATGACCGGCTGGCGGGTGGGCTGGATGATCGGCCCGGCCGACGTCATCAAGGCCGCCACCAACCTGCAGTCGCATGCCACCTCCAACGTTTCCAACATCATGCAGATCGCTGCCCTCGCGGCAGTTTCCGGCCCGCTCACGGCGGTCGATGAGATGAAGGTGGCCTTTGACCGCCGCCGGAAGGCCATCGTGGCCGGGCTCAACGCGATCGAGGGCGTGGACTGCCCCACGCCCAAGGGCGCCTTCTACGTCTACGCCGACGTCCGGGGGCTGCTGGGCAAGGAGTTCCCCACCGCGAACGGCCCGGTCCGGCCTTCGACGTCGGCCGAACTCGCCGCGCTGATCCTCGACGAGGTGGAAGTCGCTGTCGTGCCCGGCGAGGCCTTTGGCCCCTCCGGTTACCTGCGCTTGTCCTACGCACTGGGCGACGAGGACCTCGCCACCGGCGTCGGCCGCCTCCAGGACTTCCTCGGCAAGGCCAAGTAGCGGCCCGAACCTCTGATGCTCTCTCACATAGGGTCCCCAAGCCGCCGGCTTGGGGACCCTATGTGACGGAGCATCTTAGGGTTAGAGGAGGCGGCGCTCCGCGGCCCAGCGGGTCAGCTCGTGCCGGCTGGAGAGCTGGAGCTTGCGCAGTACCGCCGAGACGTGGGTTTCTACTGTCTTGATCGAGATGAACAGCTCCTTGGCCACTTCCTTGTAGCTGTAGCCCCGCGCGATCAGCCGCATCACCTCAAGTTCGCGGGCCGACAGCCGGTCCAGTTCATCGTCGGCGATGTCCGCCGGGGCGGTGCCGAAGGCGTCGAGGACAAAGCCCGCCAGCCGGGGTGAGAAGACGGCGTCGCCGCCCGCCACGCGGCGCACCGCGTCGCTGATCCCCGCCCCTGAAATGCTCTTGGTGACGTAGCCCCGCGCTCCGGCGCGGATTACGGAGACGACGTCCTCGGCGGCATCCGAAACGCTCAGCGCAAGGAACCTGGTGCTGCCCAGCAGCGCCGCGGAGCCGGCCAGGACCTCGCGTCCGCCGCCGCCCAGTCCGCCAGGAAGATGGACGTCCAGCAGCACGACGTCGGGACGCGCCTCGGCGATGACGGCGACGGCTTCTTCTACGGTGCCCGCCTCGCCGACCACGAGGATGCCGGGATCCAGGTCGGCCTTCAACCCGGAGCGGAAGATGGCGTGGTCATCGACGATCACCACGCGCGTGGCCACGGGAGGGGTCCCGGCCCCGCTGCTGGCCAAGGGCTGGGTGCTCATGGTTGGTCCTCTCCGTTGGTTCTGGTGCCGTTGCCGGCGGCTGTGTTGTTGGTGGTGGCAGCGAGCGGCAGCCTGAGCCGCACCTCGGTACCGTCGGGGCCGCTGGCGATGGCGGCGGTGCCTCCGTGGCGCCGCATCCGGCCGATGATGGATTCCCGGACGCCCAGGCGGTCGGCGGGGATCGCGCCCGGATCGAACCCCGGCCCCCGGTCCTTGACGAAGACCTCGGCGGCGTCATCGGTGACTTCCAGGTACACCGAGACGGCGCCGCCGCCGTGGCGGGCCGCGTTGAGCATGGCCTCGCGGGCTGCCTGGACGAGGGCCTCGCGGCGTTCTGTCATGGCGCAGTCCCCCACGGTCACGACTTCCACGGCGTGCCCCAGGGAGTCCTCGACGTCCGCGGCGGCAGCCTTGAGCCCGGCGGAGAGCTGGCCCGAGTCCGGCCCGGGGTCGCGGTAGAGCCAGCCCCGCAGCTCCCGTTCCTGGGCGCGGGCGAGGCGGACGACGTCGTGCTCGTTGGCGGCGCGACGCTGGATCAGCGCCAGCGTTTGGAGCACGGAGTCGTGCAGGTGGGCGGCGATCTCGGCCCGTTCGGTGGCACGCACCCGGCCGGCGCGCTCGGCCTCCAGATCACGCCAGAACTTCAGGCCCCAGGGCAGCAGCACCAGCGCCACGCCGCCCAGGACGGCCACGGAGGCCAGCAGCGCGAGCCAGGTCTGCTCCCAGGAGCCCGAGCCGGACACCATCAGCAGCACCCCGGCCACCACCAGGGCGAGCCCGGCCGCGAGCCTTGCCCAGCCCCCGGCTTGGTCGGCCTTGGTCTTGTCCACGAGGCCGGCCCGCCGCGTTTCATCCAGCTGCATCCAGGCGATGGCCGCGCCGCCCAGGATCGCGGCAACCGGGATAAGTGTGCCTAGCGGCACGTCCAGGCCAAAGAGCCGGGCGATCAGGATGCCGGCCGCCAGCAGCAGCCCGGCGCCGAGCAGGATTTCCTTGCCGTACGGCATGCCCGGGAACCGCGTCCGCCAGGCCCCTGCCGGGACGCCGGCGCCGGCATCCACGCCGACGCCGCTCCCCCCGCCTACCGCGGGACCGCCTACCGCGGGCGCGCTCACCGCGGGAGCGATCGGCGACGCCGGCTGACGGGCGTTGCGCTTAGAGTTCTCGTCCGCGGTGGGCACCATGATCCAAAGCCAGGCATAGAACGCGACCCCGGCGCCGCCCGCGAGCGCCGCCACCACCATGCCGATCCGGACCATCCGCACCGGCCAGCCCAGATGATGGGCCAGGCCCGCGCAGACGCCGGCGATCACGCGGTCGCTGCTGCGGACCAGCGGCGGGCGGGAAACGGCTGTCGTCATGGGTCAATCCAAACACGGACCGGGGTTTCCCGGAGCCGTTTTCGGTCGGAACCGGGGACCGCTCAGGGGCCGTTCAGGGTCTTCCCCAGTAGAGCGCCGGGCCCCCTGGGCGGGAGGATCGAGGTATGAACCCGCACACTCCGCACCCAGATGAGGACCCGAACGCTTCGGGCCGTCCGGATAGCACTCCGGACGCCACTTCCGGCGGCCCCGCCGACACCACTGCGGCGGCCGGCGAACCAGCGCAGGAGGCTCCGCCGCTTTACCCGCCGGGCGGCCCGTACCCGTCCGGCCCCGGGGCCACCCCTCCCCCGTACACCGGCGCCCCGCCGGCCCCGGGCGTGCCGCCGCAGAACTTCTTTGACTGGATCCGCAGCCACGGGATCTACCGCGGCCGTCAGCGCTGGGTCGGCGGCGTCGCCAGCGGCATTGCCCAGCGGCTCGGCGTCGACCCCTTGATCGTGCGCGGCATCCTGATCGTTCTGACCGTGTTCGCCGGCGTCGGCGTCCTGTTCTACGGCCTGGCCTGGGCGCTGCTGCCGGAGCCGGACGGCCGGATCCACGTCCAGGAGGCGGCCGCCGGCCGCTGGAGCTCGGGCATGACCGGCGCCCTGATCACCACCATCATCGGGTTCCCCAGCCTGGGCAGCGGCGTCTGGGGCTGGGACCGCTACGGCTTCGGCGCCTTTGTCTGGACCGTGTTCTGGGTGGGCGGCGCCATCTACGTCATCTACTACCTGACGCAGCGCAACAAGGCCCGGGCCGGCGGACCCCCCGCGTCCCCAAGGCCGGGGACGGGAGGTGCCGGCTGGAGCGCGGCGGGCGCCGGCACCTACGGCACCATGTCCGGCACCGGCACCGGCACCGGCCCGGGCAACCCCGCCACACCCGGCGACAGCGCCCTCGACGGCACCTACGAGAGCACCTACGAGAGCACCTACGGCGGCACCGGACCGAACCCCACCGGCACCAACCAGACCCTCCCGCTGGAAGGACTCCCGGCGCGGAATTGGGAGGACCATTCCGGAGCTGCCCCCGGCTGGGCGGTACCGCCCGCCGCCGGCCTCACCCCGCCCTACGGCGGCGGTTACGGACCCGTGCCGCCGGCCGCGCCGGTGCCGGCCCCCAAGCCCCGCAACCTGGGCCCCGGCGCTTCTGCCGTGGCGGTAACCGCCGGCATCGCGCTCCTGGTCGGCGGCGGCATCAAGGCCCTCGACGCCGCCCACGCGATCAACCTCGGCACCGCGGGCAACGCCGTCGTATGGGCCAGCGCCGCGGCGGTGCTGGGTCTGGGGATCCTGGTCTCCGGGCTCCGGGGCCGGACGGCGGGCATCCTGGGGTTCTTCGCCGTCGTGGCACTGATCATCGGCGGGATCTTCAACCTGGTGCCCAACGCCGACCGGGCCCGCTTCCAGAACATCGACTGGGCCCCGGCGAGCATCGAGCAGGCCCGGGACGGCTTCGACATCACGGGCGGGACCGGCACGGTGGACCTGACCAAGCTCAACCTGAACCCGCCGCTGGGTTCCGACGTCGTGGTCCGGCTGGATGCCACGGCGAGCAATGTCACGGTGGCCATCCCCACCAGCGTCCCGGTCCAGGTCCAAGCGGACATGACGATGGGAAACCTCAGCGACAGCCGCGGCAACCACGGCGGCATGACCACCCAGCAGAACGACTACAACACGGACAAGCCCGGCAGCCGCCTGATCGTCAAGATCTCGGGGACCCTGAGCAACGTCACCGTGAAGGAAGGGAACTGACATGAGCAGCTACGACCCGGCGGACACGCCGGCGGGGCCCTCGACCGACGGCGGTCCGCGGGCCCGCGTGGGAACCGTGGTTTGGGGGCTGATCGTGCTGGCGCTGGCCGCGCTGATCATCATCTCCCGGCTGGGCCTCGTCGCCCTGAACGGAACCTATGTGCTGATCGGCCTGATGATCGGGGCCGGCGCCGCGCTGGTGGTCGGCGGATTACTGTCCGCCCGCAGACGTGACAAAGACACTACGACAGGGAAGTCTTGAACCATGGATAAGTTCTTCAGCATCGTCCGGGGCCTAGGCCTGAAACGCGGCCCGCAGCGCTGGCTGGGCGGCGTGTGCGGCGGGATCGCCGCCAAGCTGAACGTCGACGTCGCGTACGTCCGGATCGGATACCTGCTTTTCGCCCTCATCCCCGGCCCCGCCTTCGTGTTCTACCTGGCAGCCTGGCTGATCCTGCCGGACCAGCGGAACGCGATCATCCTCGAGTCCTTCCTGGAGAGGCGCGCCGGTCGGCCCTGAGCCGGCCCTGAGCCGCGGCGGCAGCCGCCTGCCCCACCACGAACGCGCAGTGCCCCCGCCGACTCCGGCGGGGGCACTGCGCGTGGGTCACCGTTTGTGTGCTGCCCCACATCCGCGATTACACTTCTAGGTGAGCTCAGCGTGGCGCTCTGCCTGTACCCCTTCGAACCAGGATTTGAGCCGAGACATGAAAATTGGAATCCTCACCAGCGGCGGAGACTGCCCCGGACTGAACGCCGTGATCCGCGGTGCCGTCCTGAAAGGCATCGCCGTCCACGGCCACGAATTCGTGGGGTTCCTGGACGGCTGGCGCGGCGTGGTCGAAGGCGACATCATCGACATCCCGCGCGCGCTGGTCCGCGGCATCGCCAAGCAGGGCGGGACCATCCTCGGCACCTCCCGGACCAACCCGTTCGAGAACAACGGCGGCCCCGAGGTCATCAAGGCGAACATGGACCGCCTCGGCATCGACGCCATCATCGCCATCGGCGGCGAAGGCACCCTCGCCGCCGCGAAGCGCCTGACCGACGCCGGGCTGAAGATTGTCGGCGTGCCCAAGACCGTCGACAACGACCTCGACGCCACCGACTACACCTTCGGATTCGACACCGCCGTCGAGATCGCCACCGAGGCCATCGACCGCCTGCGCACCACCGGGGAATCCCACCACCGGACCATGATCGCCGAGGTCATGGGCCGCCACGTCGGCTGGATCGCCCTGCACGCCGGCATGGCCTCCGGCGCCCACGCCATCCTGATCCCGGAGCAGAAGGCCTCCATGGAACAGATCACCGAATGGGTCATCTCGGCCCGCGACCGTGGCCGCGCGCCGCTGGTCGTCGTCGCGGAGGGCTTCGTCCCCGAGGGTCAGGAGTCCCCGCACTCCGAGCGCGGACTGGACACCTTCGGCCGGCCGCGCCTCGGCGGCATCGCCGAACTGCTGGCCCCCGAACTGGAGGCCCGCACCGGCATCGAGACCCGGGCCACGGTGCTGGGGCACATCCAGCGCGGCGGTGTCCCCACGGCTTTCGACCGGGTGCTGGCGACCCGCCTCGGCATGGCGGCGATCGATTCGGTGGTGGAGCAGCGCTGGGGAACCATGGTGTCGCTGAACGGCACCGACATCGTCCATGTCGGCTTCGACGCCGCCTTGGGCAACCTCAAGAGCGTGCCGCAGCACCGCTACGAGGAAGCGGCCGTTCTCTTCGGCTGAGGCGTCCCCGGGCTGGGCTTTCCCGGCTGGGCGTTGCCGCTGGGTAGGGTTGAGGCATGACTCTTGCGCCCGGTTCCGCTGAAATCATCCAGCTCGCGTGGGCCCGCCGGCTGGGGCTCGACGACGGCGCTTTTGCCACCGCCGCGGGTCGCCGCCTCACCCGGGTGGACGACGCGGCCCGTTCCCTGCAGTTCGTCCGCCTGTTCGGCAGCTCCGCCCTGGTCGGGCCGGGATGGGCCATCGACGCCGCGGCCGGGTACTCCGAGGAGGAGCTGGCGCAGCACGTCACGCTGCTGACCATCACGCGCGGGCACGGCGGCCACGGCCTGGGCGCCGCCGCACTCTTCTTCGCCGACGACCTGCCGCTGCAGCAGCCGGCCGAGGAGCTGACCGTCTCGCAAGGGAACCCGGAAGCGATCGAACTCGAAGCACTGTGCCCGCCGGACGACGTCAACGAGGTCGGCCTCGCGGACCTCGAACACCGCTTCACTATCATGCACGTCGAAGACGGCCGGCGGACGCCCGTGGCCTGCGGCGCCTACACCGAATGGGAAGGCATCTTGGCACAGCTTGGCGTGCTGGTGGCCCCCGAGTGGCGGCGCCGCGGCGTCGGCACCCTGGCCGCCTCGATTGCGGCCCATGAGGCGCTGGCCTCGGGGTTGACGCTGCAGTGGCGCTCCGATGTCAGCAACAAGGGCTCGCTGGCCCTGGCCCGGAGCCTGGGCTTCACCGCCGGCGGCATCCAGACCAGCGTGCTGCTGGGCTAGTCGGGCCGGGTCCGGTTGCGCCCGGCCGCGTTGCCCTAGCCCCGCTGGGCGTCGGCGTCCTCCGTGACGGTGGCCTCCGTGACGGTGGCCCCGCCGGTTGCTGCCGCCGGAACCGTGCCGGGGGTTCCCCAACCCTCGTGCGGCTGCGGCTTGGCGAAGAACAGCGCCACGGCAGCGCCGAGCAGGATCACCGCCGCGGGCAACAGGATGGACTGGCCCATCGCCGTCGAGAATCCCTCGTGCAGCGCCTCGGGCAGCCTGCCGCCGAACGCCATCGGGTTTGACTCCCCGGACGCACCCGGGGCTGCCGGGAGTTCCGCGGCAAGCCGGGCCTGGATCAGCACGGCGATGGCAGCGCTGCCCAGGACCGCACCGATCTGGCGGGTGGTGTTGTAGACGCCGGAGCCGGCCCCGGCCTGGCGCGGCGGCAGGTTCCGGGTGGCGGTGGAGCTCAGCGGCGCCCAGATGCCGGCGTTCGCGAATCCCAGCACGGCGCTGGGCAGCAGGAAGAGCCAGATGGGGGTGTCCGGGTGCATCAGCGAGGCGTTCCAGAACAGCGCCACTGACATCAGGACCAGGCCGCCGGCCGTGATGAACTTCGGGTTGACCCGGTCGATGATCTTGCCCACGACCGGTGCCAGGCCGCCGGAGATCACGGCCATCGGAACCATCATGAGCGCGGACTGCGTCGGGGTGAGGCCCCGGACCACCTGGTAGTAGAAAATCAGCGGCAGGCTGAAGGCGGTCACGGTGAAGCCAACCGTGGTGATGCCCACGTTGGCCAGCGAGAAGTTGCGGTCCTTGAACAGGCCGAGGGGCAGCAGCGGTTCGCCCTTGTTGAACCGCTGCCAGGCCACGAAGGCGACGAGGACAACGACGCCGCCTATGATCAGGCCCCAGACGGTGATGGGGCCGGTGATGGTGCCCCAGTTGTAGGTTTCGCCTTCTTGGATCCCGAACACCAGCAGGAACAGTCCGACGGCGCTGAGCAGCACGCCGGGGATGTCGAACTTGTGCGGGTGCGTACTCAGGGCCGGAACGAAGCGCAGGGCCAGGATAAAGCCGGTGATGCCGACCGGAATGTTGATGAAGAAGATCCACTCCCAGCCCAGGCCGTCCACCAGGACCCCGCCCAGGATCGGCCCCACCAGGGTGGCAACCCCGGCCGTGGCACCCCAGATGCCCATGGCGGCGCCGCGGCGGTCCGGCGGGAAGATCCGCGTGATGACGGCCATGGTCTGCGGTGTCATCATCGCGGCCCCGAGGCCCTGCAGCACCCGGGCCTCGATCAGGGTGTGCACGTCGCCGGAGAGCCCGCACCACAGCGAGGCAAGGGTGAAGACCACCAGTCCGGACAGGTACAGCTTCTTCGGACCAAAGCGGTCGCCCAGCCTGCCCGTGATCAGCAGCGGGACGGCATAGGCCAGCAGGTAGGCACTGGTTACCCAGATCACCGAATTGATGTCAGCGTTCAAGCCCTCCATGATCCGGGGGTTGGCCACCGAGACGATGGTGGTGTCGATCAGGATCATGAAGAATCCGATCACCAAAGACCAGAGGGCGGCCCACGGCCTCGCTACGTTTTCCATTCGGTTCCTTAGGGTGCGTGGGTGGCCGGTTCAGGCGAGGAGCGCCAGAATATCGTTCCGGGCAAACATTTGGGCGGCTGCCCGGGCGGAGGGACTTCCGGCGTCGGGGTCGGCGCCCGCGTCCACGAGGACCTGGACCACATCCGGGTAGCCCTTGAACACGGCCCCGGCCAGCGGTGTCTGGCCGCGGTCGTTGGCTGTGTTGGCGGCGCCGCCGTGCGCCAGGATCAGCCGGACGGAGTCCGCGTGGCCATGGTAGGCGGCAAGCATCAGCAGGGTATCGCCGGCCGCGGTGGTCAGCGTGGCGGGCGCCCCGGCGGCGAGGTAGCTGCCGAGCAGGGCGGAGTTGCCGTCGCGGGCGGCGTCGAACAGCGCGTGGGCGAGGGCGAGGGTCTCCTCGTCGGGGGCGGCCGGCTCGGAAGCGGCCGCTTCCGGCCCGCCGCTCACCGGGTCCCCCGGAGGAAGCCGGTCTGGCGTCCCACGACCTGACCGGCGTCGGGCGCCACAATGAGTTCCTGGGCGGCGGTGTACGCTTCGTCGCCGTCCATCACGGTGAGCACCTCGTCCGGGGCGACGGAGCGCTTGATGACGGCCAGGGCCACCGGACCCATTTCGTAGTGCTGCGCCACGGAAGTCAGCGTGCCGACCTTCCGCTCGCCGGCCCGGACTTCGCTGCCGACGGCGGGCAGCGTGTGCTGGGACCCGTCCAACTGGAGGAACACCAGCCGCCGCGGGGGATGACCCAGGTTGTGCACCCTGGCGACTGTTTCCTGTCCCTTGTAGCAGCCTTTCGCCAAGTGCACTGCCGTGCGCAGCAGGTCCAGTTCGTGCGGGATGGTCTTGTCGTCGGTCTCCGACCCCCAGCGGGGGCGCCACGCGGCGATGCGCAGCGCCTCGGCCGCCAGGACACCGGCCAGCGGGCGTTCCGCCACGGTGGCCTCAAGCTCTGCAGCCGGCACGAGGTATTCGAACCACGGCCGTTCCAGGCCAGGGTGGGTGTCCTCGCCCACCACGGCGTAGGAGTACCCGCCGGCGCCGACGTGCGGCCAGGGATCTTCCCAAACACGGAGACCGGACCACTCCGGAACCGGCCGGGTGGCGCCCAGCACAGCCCAGTCCGCCGAGACGTCGGCGACCTCGACCCGGAGCATGAACTTCATCCTGGTCAGCCATTCGGCCAGCGGCGCGGCCTCGGCCGCCTCCACGATCAGCCAGGTGGTCTCGCCGTCGTCCAGCACCCGCGCGTCGAACTCGATCCGGCCCTGCACGCTGAGCAGCAGCAGTTCGGTGGACTGGCCGGGGGCCAGGGCCGTGAGCTGCTGCGAGGACAGGGTGTTGAGCCAGCTCAACCGGTCCGGCCCGCTCACCGTGACCACGCCGCGCTGGGACAGATCGACGACGGCGGTGCCGGCAGCCAGGGCGCGCTGCTCGCGCAGCGGTTCGCCGTAATGGGCGGCGACGCCGGCGTCGGCACCGGCCGCGTCGACGGCGCCCGGGCGCGACAGCAGGGGGCTCTTGGTAGTCATATGAAGTAGAAGTCCTCAGCGCTCAGCGGTATTCCGGATTTTCGAAGTCGAATCGGGTGCCGGCTTTCCAGCCTTCGGGCAGGTTGCCGTACGCGGGGATGCCGCCGGCATCCTTGAGCATCCGGGCCAGGTGCAACAGGTTCCACGTCATGAAGGTGGTGTTGCGGTTGGTGAAGTCACTTTCCGGGCCGCCGGAGCCTTCGTCAAGGTAGCTCGGCCCCGGTCCCACAGCACCGATCCAGCCCGCATCAGCCTGCGGCGGGATGGTGAAGCCGATGTGCTGGAGGCTGTAGAGCACGTTCATGGCGCAGTGCTTGATGCCGTCCTCGTTGCCGGTGATGAGGCAGCCGCCCACCTTCGGATAGAACGCCCACTGGCCCTTGGAATTCAGCTCGCCGGAGTGCGCGTAGAGACGCTCGATCAGTTTTTTGGTCTGGGACGAGTTGTCCCCCAGCCAGATCGGGCCCGCCACCACCACAATGTCCGCTTCCTGCACCGCCGGGTACAGCGCGGGCCACTCGTCGCTCGCCCAGCCGTGCTCGCGCATGTCCGGGTAGACGCCGCTGGCAATGTCGTGGTCCACCGTCCGGATGACGCTGGTGGCGACGCCCTGCTTCTCCATGATCCTGCGGCTGATCTCGATCAGGCCCTGCGTGTTGGACGTCTCCGGGGATTTCTTCAGGGTGCCGTTGAAGAAGACTGCCTTGAGGTCGCCGTACGTGCCGGGTCTCGCCGCGTCAGTGCCGGTTTCATTTGCGGTGCCACTTGCTGTGTCGTTCACTGTGGTGCTCCCTGCGTTCGCTGCGGACAACGGAAATCCAGTGAGACCCCGGCTTCGGCCGGACGTGCGGTTCAGCCGACCTTGCTGAGGATGGCGGAGGCGTGCGCTTCCAGGCCGCCGCCCGGCGTCGAGCCCTTGCCGGCGGCGACGTCCCAGCGCCAGAGCAGCTTGCCGTCGACCAGGCCGAAAATCCGTGTTGCCGCGGTGTACTCCTTGGAGTGGCTGCCGCGCATCACCATGTCGGTGCTGAGCTGGATCTGCGGTCCCTTGATCTGGCCGTAGTAGAGCTCGGAGATCCCGCCCGGATGCGAGATGGAAACGGAAATGTCGAAACCGCCCTCGCTGTTGCGCAGTTCCTCGACCTCGTCGGCGCTCTTGAGCACCGGGACGATGTCGGCCGGAATGAGCCCGGGGCCGCCGTCCTCCTCGCGCTGCTTGCGCTCAAGGGCCCAGAAACCGGTCTCCACGGTCAGCGGCCGGAGTTTGGTTCCCTCGTCGTCCGTCAGCCACGATTCGGCCCGGTACTGCAGGTACGGCAGGCCGTTGTGGGTGAAGGAGACGTGCTGGAGGAAGTGCTCCGAGTCCTCTTCCCCGGCGCCGAGCCGGCCGCGGCCCTCCCACTCACCAATGAGCCAGGACAGCGGAACAAGTTCGGGGGTCAGATCTGTAGGAATTTCAATCGGCACAGCAGCTACCTCTGGAAACTACGGGTTCTGGACGCTTAGCGGCTTTTTACTTCTGGCCCTTGAAGAGCCGGTACACCACGAAGCCGGCAAACCAGGCCATGGAAAGGCCGGCGACGGCAAGCAGGACAAGGAAGAAGATCTCAAATGCAAGTACGGACATGATGCCATCCTAACGCGTTAGTGGAGGAGTAGTTTGTCTATGAAGTAAGCCAGCGAACCGACCGCGGAGACGGGCGCCAGGCCCATGCTCAGCACGGCCGGCAGGTTCAATGTAGCGCCCCGGATGATCACCAGCCGGCGGAAGCTGACCAGGACGGCCCCGACCACGATCCCGACGAGGGCGGCCGGCAGCACGGCGATGTCGGAGAGCACGAGGCCGGCCAGCGGGCCGGCAAGCCCTGCCCCGACGATGCCGAGCGGAGCGACGATCCGGTCCGGCCAGCGGATCAGGCCCGCCATCAGGGCGATCGCCGCGCTGATGGCGGCAACGAGCAGCATTTCCCTGACCCCGTTGAAACGCGAGCAGGCGATCCAGCCGGCGCCGAGGCAGGACAGCAGCACGCCGGCGCTGGACCCCAGGGTGGACTCCAGCCGCTGGGCCTGGCCCGTGCCGCGGATCAGCTGCATGACGAAGATGGCCATCACCCCGGCCGCCACGAATGCTGGCGTCCAGTTCAGGAACCCCGGCGCGGGCAGGTAGGTGGCGGCCACAGCGGAGCCGATTCCGGGGAGGCCGATCAGGGCGGCGAGGGTCTTCTTGGCCGGGATGCCGAGGAAGTGCGGCCAGCCAATGCCGACGCAGGCCGCGGTGAGCACCGCGACGGCCAGCAGGACCTCAGGCGCGGAGTAAGCCCCGGCAATGATCGCGGCGAGTCCGGCCAGGCCGATGACGCCGACACTCCAGGACTTCACAGTTCCCCCTCCAACGTCTGTCTCAAAGCCCTCCCCAGCAGGGCACCCGGAACGCGGTCCCCCACGATCAACTTAGCCACGATCAACCGGTACCTTCGCTCACTGCGGACCCGTTGGGCCTGCTCGACTCGCCGGGCTGGAGGCCCTGACGGATCAATCCTGCCCTATATGAACGTTTTGTGTCGCAAAAGGGCCAAGCTGGAGCGGCGGAACAGTGCCTGTCGGGGGCCGTTTGGGTATACTCAAAGCTCAGCTACGCTTCCTCCGGCAGCCGCAGGCAGGTCACCGTCCGGAAGCTCAGTACCGGCCGGTGAGAGCCCGGCTCAGACGCCCAATGATGCGCGGACACCCCTTGGAGGAACCATGTCGCACATCCTGCTACTGACGAACAGCACCGGGTCATCGGTGGATGTCCTGCCTGCGCTGGAACTGCTTAATCACCGCGTCCACATTCTTCCCGCCGAGCCCACGGCCCTGCTCGAGACCGACCCGTGCGACATCGTGCTCCTCGACGCCCGCAAGGACCTGGTCGGCGCCCGCTCCCTCACCCAGTTGCTCAAGGCGACCGGGCTGAGCGCACCCCTCATGCTGATCCTGACCGAAGGCGGCATGGCAGCGGTCTCCTCGGCCTGGGCCGTGGACGACATCCTGCTGGAGTCGGCCGGGCCCGCGGAAGTCGAAGCCCGCATCCGCCTCGGCGTCGCGCGTGCCCTGCCGGACCAGGACGACACCCCCACGGAGATCCGGGCGGCCGGCGTCGTCATCGATGAAGCCAGCTACACGGCCCGGGTCAACGGGGCGGCGCTCAACCTGACGTTCAAGGAATTTGAACTGCTCAAGTACCTCGCCCAGCACCCCGGCCGCGTCTTCACCCGGCAGCAGCTCCTGACCGAGGTCTGGGGCTACGACTACTACGGCGGCACCCGCACCGTGGACGTCCACGTCCGGAGGCTGCGGGCAAAGCTCGGCGCCGACCACGAGAACCTGATCAGCACCGTCCGCAATGTCGGATACCGCCTGACGCTGGTCCGGCAGCCGGATGAGGAACTCACCGAGGCCTGAGCGGCTCCGCCCACCGGGCTGGCCCGTTTCGGACAAAGAAAAGCCCCGGACTCAACAGTCCGGGGCTTCCTTACGCCGCTTGGCGCTGCAGTGGAGGACATACGGGTCGAACGTATCGAGGCCACCCCAGTGGTGGATCCCCCTCGCATCCATTCAACGTTTCGAACCGTTGAGCCGGATGAGATAACGACTATACGTGCCCCGAACGGATGCATCAAATCGACGCGGCCCCCACCCGCCGGCGGGCAGCGGACGTATAGCCTTGCATCATGAGTCCTGCGCATCCGGAAAACTGGCCCGTACTCACCCTGCAGGGAGCTGTGGACGAACAGCTGCTGCGGGACGTCAAGACGCTCGTGGCGGCCGCCGAGGAGTCCGACGGCAACCCGCCGCTGTCCGAGCAGACCCTCGTGACGCTCCGCGCCGCGGGCGCGGGCCCGCATTCCGTGCTGGCCTTGGCCCTCTACTCCCCCGACTATTCCCGCGAGGACTCCGGCGTGGATGCCGCTGCCCCCGGCCACGCCGGATCACCACACCCGGGCCGGGGCAACGACTTGGCGGGCTTCGCCGTCGTCGTCGAGGAGGCGGACGGCACCGGGGTGCTGGAGGTGGCCGTCCATCCGAGCTACCGCAACCAGGGCGTCGCAGACCGGCTGGTCGGGGAACTCCGGAAGGTGCGCGGCTTCGCGGGCCTGAAGGCGTGGTCACACGGCAACCATGAGGCCGCCGCTGACCTGGCCGCCCGCTACGGCTACGCCCCGGTGCGCGAGCTGTGGAAGATGCGGCTCGCCACCGCGGCCTCGGAACTGCCCGACGTCGCCCTGCCCGACGGCGTGTCGCTGCGCAGTTTCGTGCCCGGCCGGGATGAGGAGGCCTGGCTGGCGGTCAACCGGGCCGCCTTCGCCCACCACCCGGAACAGGGAAACATGAGCCGCGCGGACCTGGACGCCCGTATGGCCGAGCCGTGGTTCGACCCGGCCGGTTTCCTGCTCGCGGTCGACGCCGACGGCCGGATCCTCGGCTTCCACTGGACCAAGGTGCACCCCCGTCACGGCGAGCACCCGGCAATCGGCGAGGTCTACGTGGTCGGCGTCGCCCCCGAGGCGCAGGGCACCGGCCTGGGCAAGGCCCTGACCGTGGCCGGCATCAAGCACCTGCAGCAGCAGGGCCTGCACGCCGTGATGCTCTACGTCGACGCCGACAACATTCCCGCCGTCGCACTGTACCGGCGTCTGGGCTTTTCACGCTGGGATGTGGACGTCATGTATGCCCCGCTGGAAGGGCAGTAGCCGGGCCGGCGGCCGGGCACCCGGCCGGGGTCGAAACCTGGGCTCATCCGGATCTGATTCCTTGTAAGGTTGAAGCTAAATCGCGCCAGCATTAGGAGAGACCATGCAACGGGAATCTGCCCGGACAGCCACGTCTGAAGCCGCTACGCCGGACAAGGCTGCGCGTCCCGTGCGGGCGCGGTTCGGTTCCTCCGAAGTGCCCGCCTCCCGCGCCACCCAGGACCGGATCGACATCCCCGAGTTCGCCCCCAACCTGGAACCGGAAGGCGACATCAGCCCGGACCGCTTCCTGGACCGGGAGCTGAGCTGGCTCGCGTTTAACTCACGCGTCCTGGAACTCGCCGAAGACCCCAACCTTTACCTGCTGGAACGCGTCAGTTTCCTCTCCATCTTTGCCTCCAACCTGGACGAGTTCTTCATGGTCCGCGTCGCCGGCCTCAAGCGCCGCATCGCCACCGGCCTGGCGGTGCCCTCCCCCGCCGGACTGAGCCCCATGCAGGTCCTGGAACAGATCGGCGACGCCGCCCACCGGCTCCAGCAGCGCCACGCCAGGGTCTACGCGGAACAGATCCGCCCCGCGCTGGCCTACGAGCACATCCACCTGATGCACTGGGAAGAACTCGACGGCCAGGCCAAGGACCAGCTCAGCGCCATGTTCGCGGAAAAGGTCTTCCCAATCCTGACGCCGCTGGCCGTGGATCCGGCCCACCCGTTCCCGTACATCTCCGGGCTCTCGCTGAACCTCGCCGTCGTGGTCCGCAACCCGGTCAGCGACAAGGAGCTCTTCGCCCGCGTCAAGGTCCCGGACCAGCTGCCGCGGCTGATCTCCATTGACGGCCCGCGCGCCGGCTCCGTGCCCGGGCGGGTGGCCCGCTTCATCGCGCTTGAGGAAGTCATTGCCGTCCACCTGGACCAGCTCTTCGCCGGAATGGAGGTGCTGGAACACCACACCTTCCGCGTTACCCGCAACGAGGACGTCGAGGTCGAAGAGGACGACGCCGAGAACCTGCTGCAGGCCCTGGAGAAGGAACTGCTGCGCCGCCGCTTCGGCCCGCCGGTCCGGCTCGAGGTCACCAACGACATCAACCCCAACATCCGGGCGCTGCTGATCCGCGAACTCGGCGTGGAGGAATCCGAGGTCTACTCCGTCCCGGCCCCGCTGGACCTGCGCGGGCTCTCCGTGATCGCGGGGATCGACCGCGCGGACCTGCACTACCCCAAGCATGTGCCGCACACGTCCCGGTACCTCAACGAGTCGGAGACCTCCAAGGCAGCGAACGTCTTCGCGGCCATGCGGCGCCGGGACATCCTCCTGCACCACCCCTACGATTCCTTCTCCACCTCCGTGCAGGCCTTCCTCGAGCAGGCCGCCGCGGACCCCAAGGTGCAGGCCATCAAACAGACCCTGTACCGCACCTCCGGCGACTCGCCCATCGTCGACGCCCTGATCGATGCCGCGGAGGCCGGCAAGCAGGTGCTCGCCCTTGTGGAGATCAAGGCCCGCTTCGATGAGCAGGCCAACATCTCCTGGGCCCGGAAGCTGGAGCAGGCAGGGGTGCACGTGGTCTACGGCATCGTGGGCCTCAAGACCCACTGCAAGCTCTCGCTCGTGGTCCGCCAGGAAGTCGACGGGCTGCGCCGCTACTGCCACATCGGCACCGGGAACTACCACCCGCGCACCGCGCGCTATTACGAGGATCTCGGCCTGCTGACGGCCAACGAGCAGGTGGGCGAAGATCTGTCGAAGCTGTTCAACCAGCTTTCCGGCTATGCACCCAAGTCCACCTTCAAGCGGCTGCTGGTTGCTCCAAGGTCGGTGCGCTCCGGGCTGATTGACCGGATTGAAACGGAAATCCGGAACGCCCGGGCGGGAATCGCCGCCCGCGTCCAGATCAAGGTGAACTCGATGGTGGACGAAGCCATCATCGATTCCCTCTACCGTGCCTCGCAGGCCGGGGTGCAGGTGGACGTCATTGTCCGCGGCATCTGCTCCCTGCGTCCCGGCGTCCCCGGACTCAGCGAGAACATCACTGTGCGCTCCGTCCTGGGCCGATTCCTGGAACACTCCCGCGTCTTCGCCTTCGCCAACGCCGGAGACCCGGTGGTCTACATCGGCTCGGCGGACATGATGCACCGCAACCTGGACCGACGGGTGGAGGCCCTGGTGCAGCTCAGCAGCGGGGACGACACCTCGTATGTCCTGGACATGCTCCGCCGCTACATGGATCCGGGTACCGCCAGCTGGCATCTGGACAACAGCGGCGAATGGGTCCGCCACCACCTCGCGGAGGACGGCACCGCCCTGCAGGACGTCCAGTCATGGCTGCTCGCATCGCGTTCGCGGCAGCGCTCGGCGAGCCTGCGCTAGGGCCTCCGGTTGTGAGCAGCGATTCACTGGTCGCGGACCAGACCGACCATCCCGGCGAGGCCATAGCCGTCGTCGCGGCCGGCGCCCTGCCGTGGCGCGTCAACAAAGACAAGCTTGAGGTCCTGCTGATCCACCGCCCGCGCTACGACGACTGGTCCTGGCCCAAGGGCAAGCTTGATCCGGGCGAGACCGTTCCCGAGTGCGCCGCCCGCGAGGTGGAAGAGGAAATCGGCCTCAAGGCTCCCCTGGGCATCCCGCTCCCGCCCATCCATTACCACGTGGCAGCAGGCCTGAAGGTGGTGCACTACTGGGCGGTCGACGTCGACGGCGCCCCGCTCCGCCCGGATGGCAAAGAGGTGGACAGCGTCATGTGGTGTTCGCCGGAGAAGGCCGCCGGCCTGCTCAGCAACCCCAGCGACCGGGCCCCGCTGGAGCACCTCGCGGCAGCACACTCCCGCGGCGAACTGGACACCTGGCCGCTGCTGGTGTTGCGTCATGCCAAAGCCAAGCCGCGCTCGTCCTGGTCAAAGGCCGAGGGCGACCGTCCGCTGGCTGCCACCGGGACACGCCAGGCCCAGGCCGTGGGCCGGCTGCTCCAGGCCTGGAGCCCGTCGCGGGTGGTGACGAGTCCCTGGCTACGCTGCGTAGCCACGGTCGCGCCCTATGCCAAGGCCGTCGACGCCAAGGTGAAGCTGCATGAATCACTGACCGAGCACCTGCACGGCCGGAGCCCGCACAAGACCGCCAACGTCGTCGAATCCCTGTTCGACAAGGGGCGCCCGGTGGCACTGTGCACGCACCGCCCCGCACTGCCCACGGTCTTTGCGCAACTGGGCAAGCACATGAACTCCCGGCTGCGGGCCCTGCTGCCCTCAAACGATCCATTCCTCTCGCCCGGGGAAATCATCGTCTGCCATGTCTCGCACAGCAAGGGCAAGGTCGTGGCCGTGGAGCAGTTCCGGCCCTTCGACGACTAGGGTCCTTGACCCCGGCGCCCCCCGGCCCTAGTTTGTATCAAGTACTTGGTACATAACTGCGGGATCTTTGGGGGATTTCATGCCGGGCGAGTTCTACTTTCCATCGATGCTGCTGTTCGGCCCGATCATCGCCGCCGTGCTGGTCTACGCCGTGCTGCGCTGGGTAATCTGGGCGCCGGATACAGGCACCTCCCCGGCATCGGTGTCGGAACACGCATTGTGGGTGGGGGTCATCGGCTGGCTGGCGAGCTCGCTGCAGGGCGCCATGAATCTGGGCATCATTCCGGCCGACCCTTCCGCCGGCGGCGCCATGACGACCCCCGCGACGATCCTGCCGGCCCTTACCTGGCCGATCCTGGGTTGCCTGGGCGTACACGCGCTCGGCCAGGTCAGCTATCCGGGGCCGCGGCGAATGCGGCGGCAGACCGTCCTGTCGGTCCGGCGGATCCGCGACTTCCTGCCGCACCGGCTGGCCGCGGTCACGGCGGCCGTCTTTGCCGCCGCCGGCGCGCTCATCGCGTGGACCGCCACGCTCCCGGGGTTCGCACCCGTGCCGCCCACAACCGGGGCGGACGGCCCGTACACCCGGCAGACGCTGGGCGTTGACGGCCGTATTCCCGGGGTTGAGCTAGCCGCCTGGCTGGGCGGAGCCCTGGCCGTCCTGGCCGCCGGGACGATGCTGGTGCTGTGGCTGATTGCCAGCCGCCGCCAGCTGGAGGCCCTCGACGCCGGCGACAATGCGGTGCTGCGCACCATCGCCATGAACCGCCTGCTGCGGACCGCTTCCATAGTGGCTGCGGGGCTGGGCGTGATCGCAGGCAACTTCGCAGCGCGGCCGGACCCGTCAACCGGCGTCTCGTCCTGGACGAATGCGGCCGGCCTGGCGGGCATGGGTGTCCTCTTGATGATGTGGTTTTGGGGGCCGCCGCGGCTCGCGGCCGCCGGGCTGGGCGCGCGCAACCGGCCGCCTGCAGGACTGCAGGCCGGCGGCCAGCACCCCGCGGCCCGGCTGGTCTCGTCGCTGGGTCCGCTGCTGGGACTCGCGGCGGCGGTGCCCCTGCTGGCGGGGGTCTTCATCGTCCCCGGATTGACCGCCGCCGCGGCGGGCTTCGGAATGGCGGGCTTCGCTACCCTGATGGCGGCCGCGGTGCTGGCGGTCATTGCGGCCGGCGAGCTGCTCCTGCAGCGCAACTACGGCGACCCGGGAGCGCCGCGCAACTGGCCGCGGCAGCCGGTTAGCCCGGCAATGCTGACCACCGCCGTCCTGGCCCTGCTGTCGTTCCTGCTGGCCCTGGCAGTCACGGCGGTCGGTCAGGAACGGCTCTATGGCGAGCCGGACTGGGTTCCGCCGGCCCTCCTCGCGGCCGGCGGCGCGCTTGCCTCGGTGCCGGCTTTCCTCGCCGCCAGGCACCGGCAGGGGGTCCCCGGTCTTGCCGCCGGCATGGACGCCGCGCTGCGCGCCGTCGCGATCCACCGGACCGTGCGGACCCTCGCGGCCCTGTTCACCGCCCAGGCCGCCGTGTTGCTGCTGACCCAGGGGCCCGCGTGGGCTGCCTTGTTTGCCGCCGAATCCTTCGGGGGACCATTCAATCCCGACGCCAACACGTGGTGGCCGGCGACCCTGGCCGGAGCGGTCCTCGGCACCCTTGCCACCATCATCGCCGTTATCCCCGTCGCCGGCCCCGCGCGCAGCCCGGCCGGACCCGTGCCGCGGCGGGACAAGGAGCCCGCCGCGTGACCGCGGGAATCTCCATCGACCTCCGCTCGGCCACACCGCCGTACGAGCAGATTCGGGCGCAGATCGCCTCGCTGATCGTCATCGGGGCGCTGCCGCCGGGAACCCGGTTGCCGACCGTCCGGCGCCTCGCCGCAGACCTCGGCATTGCGGCCGGAACCGTCGCACGTGCCTACAAGGAGCTCGAACAAGCCGGGCTGATCCAGACCGGGCGCCGCAACGGAACCGTCGTCGCCGGCCCGGTCGGCGGGGACGGCCCGGGTGGCGCCCTCGGTGATGCTGTCCCGGCGCGGCCGGCGGCCGGACCGAACGCCGCGGTGATCGCCGCCGTCGACCGCTGCATTGCCGCAGGCCGCGCGGCCGGCCTCGACGACGGCGCGTTGCTCGCCGTGATGCGCGCCCGGCTCGGCCAAAGCCATGAATACGGCGAGCAAGACTCTTCTCAGTAGACTGGGAGCGTGAGCATCCCAACGCCCTACGAAGACCTGCTGCGCGATGTCTTCGAGCACGGCACCCACAAATCGGACCGCACCGGGACGGGCACCCGCAGCGTGTTCGGCCGGCAACTCCGCTTCGACCTGGGCAAGAGCTTCCCGCTCATCACCACCAAGCGCGTGCACTTCAAGTCCGTCGCCGTGGAACTCTTGTGGTTCCTGCGCGGGGACAGCAACGTGAAGTGGATGCAGGACCAGGGCGTCACCATCTGGAACGAATGGGCCGACGCCGACGGCGAACTCGGCCCGGTCTACGGCGTCCAGTGGCGCTCCTGGCCCACGCCCGACGGCGGGCACATCGACCAGATCGCGGAACTGGTGGAGAACCTCAAAAGCAACCCCGATTCACGCCGCCACATCGTCTCGGCCTGGAACGTGGCGGAGCTCAAGAACATGGCCCTGCCCCCCTGCCACGCCTTCTTCCAGTTCTACGTCGCCGACGGCAAACTCTCCTGCCAGCTGTACCAGCGCTCCGCGGACACCTTCTTGGGCGTGCCCTTCAACATCGCCTCCTACGCCCTGCTGACCTGCATGCTGGCCCAGCAGACCGGGCTGGAACCGGGCGAATTCGTCTGGACCGGCGGCGATGTCCACATCTACGAGAACCACCTGGACCAGGTCCTCACGCAGCTGGGCCGGGAGCCCTACGAATATCCGCAGCTGAGGATCACCCGCCAGCCGGAGTCCATCTTCGACTACACCCTCGAGGACTTCGAGGTCGTCGGCTACCAGCACCATCCAACGATTAAGGCCCCGATAGCCGTATGAGCAACGAGACCAGCAACCCCACGGATCCCGTCGATTTCACCGAGCAGCTCCGCGGCACCGTCACCGGCCTCGGCCTGGTGTGGGCGCAGACCAGCACGGGAGTGATCGGCCAGGCCGGGACCATGCCGTGGCACCTTCCAGAGGATATGAAGCACTTCAGCCGGCTCACGGCCGGGCACCCCGTCATCATGGGGCGCAAGACCTGGGATTCCTTCCCGGACAAGTACCGGCCGCTGCCCGGCCGGACGAACATTGTCATCACCCGGCAGGAAGGCTGGGGCGGGACGCCGGAGGCCGACGGCGCCTTGGCGGTCAAATCCCTCGACGACGCCTTGCTGGAGTCGCAGTTCGCGTCCGGTCCCGAGATGGTCTGGATCATCGGCGGCGGCGAGATCTTCACGCAGTCCCTCGACCTCGCCGACGTCGCCGTCGTGACGACCATCGACACCGCGACGGAGGGCGACACCTTCGCCCCGGAACTCGGCTACGACTGGACCGCGGAGGCCAGCCTCCCGCCCGACGGCTGGCTGACTGCCGCGAACGGCACGCGGTACCGCATCACCCTGTGGCGGCGGACGGAGGCCAAATAGTGCTGCGTAAACCGGAAATCCTCTTTGTCCTCGGCTACATGCTGCTGCCCCTGCTGGCGCTGCTGTCCGCGATCGTGGGACTGACCATGATCCTCGGCGGCAACAAGATCGCGGGCGCGATCGTGCTCGTCGTCGTCACGCAGCTGTTCGCTTTCGGCGCCATGTTCGCCCTGCGCCGGCGCAAGAGCGCACTGCTGGCGGAGCCCGACGGCGAGTAGCGGCACCGGCCGCGGCTCCCGCCGGTGCCGGCGGATGGGGAGACCACCCCATCGCGCGATCCCGGCGGCACGGCTAGATTGGGGCCGGTCAGATTCTTTGGTCTGGCTGTAATGAGCTGGAATGCACTTGGTCTTGGCAGTGGCCCGTTAGGCTGTTGCCCGTAAGGGGGGATGCCATCATGGCAGGTAACGTGTGGGGCGCCGACGTCGCCCAGCTTCGGTCGCTCGCGCAGCACTTCGGCAAGACGTCGGAAACGCTACTGCAGCAGTCCTCGGTCCTCACGTCCACGATCAACAACAACACCTCGTGGAAGGGCGCCGACGGCGCGCGCTTCAAGTCCGACTGGAACGACACCCACCGTGCCTTGATCCAGCAGACCGCCCGGGCGCTGAAGCAGCAGTCCAAGGCACTCCTGACCCAGGCCGACGAGCAGGAGAAGGCCAGCAACGCCGCCCCGGGCTCCGGCGGCGGCCCGCTGGGCCCCCTCGGCCACGGCGCCGGCCCCGGGGCGTGGGCCGTGGCCGGCGGCATCCTCGCCGGCGGAGCCGCCCGCCTCAAAATGTTCATGGGGATCCAGAAGAACTTCAAGACCCCGCTCACCCTGGCCAAGCACCTCGGACAGTACGGCTGGGTCTTGAAGAACGAGCGGGATGCACTGTCCAAGGCGTTCTTCACCACCGGCCGCCACCGGTTGGGGGGACCCGGATTCACCGCAAGCAACCTCTTGCGCAGCGACCCGCTCAAGGAGCTGCTCACGGCATCGACGAAGTCCAGCAGGGCCCTCGGCCTGATCGACAAGGCCTCGGACATCGCGTCGCTCAAGGACCTCAACAAGCACATACCCGGGCTGTCACGTCTGGCGCCGCTGCTCGAAGAGCGGCAGCTCTTCGGGGCCAACAAGAGCTGGGACTGGCTCGGGAAGTCCGGACTGTCCCGCACTCTCGGCTGGGCCGGAGTCGGATTCAACGCCGTGGACACAGTAAAGAGCTTCGCGGACGGCGACCTCAAGGGTGGTGCCGCCAGCCTTGGCAAAACGATGCTCGGCGTCGGATGCTTCATGCCGCCGCCTGCCGGGACCATCTGCCAGGTGGCGAGCGTGGGCGTAGCCGTTTACGAGAACTGGGACACCATCAGCAGCGTCGGCAAGAACGTCGGCGAAGGCATCGTCGACGCCGTCAAGGATCCGGGCAAGTTCGTCAGCGATGCCGCTGACAGCGTCAAGGATGCCGGCGAATCCGTGGCACACTTCTTCGGCTTCTAGATTAGGAGAATCACATGACAGTTCAGGATGAAACTGCCTACGAGCCCCGGCTCGGCGTCGATGTCATCGGCTTCGGCATCGGGGAAATCGCGTACCTGCTTGATGTTTTCGAGGGACCGGCCCGTGACCGTTCCGTCAGCGTCTTCCGGGCTGAAGAGATGGTGGACGACGTCACTCTGGCGACCGCCGGCGCCTCCTCGCTCCTTGCACGGGACCTGGCCACGGTCAACGAGGAGGGAGAGCTCGGCGTGACCGGTGTCGCCGCCGCCGTCGCGTCCGCTTTCGGCCACGCAACCCACTGGACGGAGGTGTCCCTCCTGGCACCCGAGTCGATGGACAACGTGTTGCTCATCGAAGCCCCCGACGTCGCGCTGATGCTGCAGCCCCGGCTGCTGGGCACCTGGTTCGTGTTCGCGCAGGACCCCGCCATCAGCTCGGCCGAGGCTACGCTGCGGCTGGTCAAGCAGCACGCCGCAGAAACCCCCGGCGGCTCTGCCTATTTCGTGTTCAAAACCCTCACTGCCGAGACCCGTCTGCTGGTGCGCCGGGAAGGCGAAACGTGGACGACCGGCGTGCCCGACTTCGAGACGGATGAGGTCGTGGAAACCGCAGGCCTGGACGACGCCGCGCTGCTGCGGGCGATTGAGGAGTCCCGTGGACAGGCATAATCAGAACACCCCCCAGGATCCCGCCCGCGACGGCGCGCAAGGAGAGCCTGAGCGGGGAGCCGGGCCAGAGCGCCCGATCCGCCGCAGGGCGGACAACGGGGATCTTGTCGCTTACAGCGCCGAAGAGTACGGGGTCCGCAAGGATGAAGGCCTCGGCGTGATCAAACCCGTCAATAGCGCCAACGGCATTCTCTTCCTGGCTATCCTGCTGACGATCGGAATGGGAGGGCTGGTCTACTTCGTCGTCCAGATCATCAGGCAGGACGCCTGGCACATCGCCGGCGAGGTCTGGTGGGTCTTTCCCGCCTGCATCTTCCCCTTCGCCGCTGCCTGGTTCAACTACTTCAAGGAACGCAAGGCCGAAAAGCTCCGCAAGGCCGGCAACCTGCCGCGGCCGGTCGAGTAGCGTGACGGAGGCACCGCCGCTCCCCTTTCAGTCGCGGAGCATGCTGAATTTTCCCGACGTCGCCGAGGGTCCGACGATCTCGTCGAATGCTGCGCAGGCCTACGGCACCGGAGGTAATCTCCTGAAGCCGCGAGGGTCCCGTGGCGAGGCGTAGCCGGGACGTGCCCCAGGAACGCGGTTACACACCGCCGCCGGCCCCGGAGGCGCCCGTGAAGCACCGGATGGCCGAAAATGGCGAAATTGTCAGCTATACCGACGAGGAATACGGCGTACGCAAAGACGACGGGCTGGGCATCATCAAGCCGTTGAACGCCTCCGGCGGCCTGCTGTTCCTGGCCCTGTTGATAACCGCCTTCTTCGGACTGATGCTCTACGGCGTGGTCCAGATGGCCGTCACCGACCAGTGGCACATCATGGGCGAGATCTGGTGGATGTACGTGCTGGTACTCTATCCACTGTTCGCCGGCTGGACCGGCTACTTCAAGGAACGCAAAGCCGAGAAGCTGCGTAAGGCCCGCAACCTGCCGAGGCCGGTCAAGTAGCTTCTCCGCAGGTAAAAAGTTCCGTGGCCCGGTGGGCGCGACGGCGTCATCTGAAGGGCCGCTGGCAACCGTCTTCCCGAGCAGATCCGCACCGTTAGTCAGGACGAACTGTGAGCTTCGATCGCGAGCGTGAACGCCGCAACGACGACGTCAATGCCGAGCACAAGGAGGCGCTCGCGCGGGGCGAGAAGCGCGTGCTGCGAAAGACCGACACTGGCGAACTGCACAGTTACCCCGCGGACGAAATCGGGTTTTCCCCCGGCCGCGGCCAGGTGCAGGTCCGGTCCTGGTGGGGCATGGGAATCCTTACCGCCGTCATGGGGCTCTTAGTCATTCTTTCCGGGGTGATCCTGCTGGCCCCCGTGGGCCGCGGTGAGCAGCCTTTCTGGGGAGCACTGTTCCTGACGGCATTCGGCGGTTTCGGAGCCTGGTATACCTTCGGCATGGCAAGTGACGAGTACCGGGCCAAAAAGCTACGGACGGAGCGGCAGGCGCCCGAGCCTGGAGCCGGGCACATCTCGCAGTAGTTCGCAGGGCCGGGCATCGCTCGCTCGCATAACGTACCCGACTGCGAATGCGTCATCCACACCATCCAGAAGGTAGAACCACGTGCCTACAGACACTGACAACCACCAGCACGACGAAGAGATCCGGGCCCGCCATGAACGGGCAGTGGCTGCCGGGGAGAAACGGTTCCTGACCAGGACCATGGACCACGGGCGACTGCAATCCTACGCCGCGGACGAGATCGGCTTTGCCCGCGCCGGGTCCGGCCCGATCGTCGCCACGGCGTCCGGGATGGTCCTTCTGGCGGCCGTGTTCGCCGCGGTGACCGTGTTCTCGATTTTCCTCGTCGCCGCCCCTACCTCGCGGGGCGAAAGCCCGCTGTGGGGCGCTCTCGTGCTGACCGTGATCGGCGCCTCGGGTGTGCTCTACGCTGTTCGGCTCGCCGTCTCCGAATTCAAGGCCAGGCGCATCCGCCGCGAGCGCGGCCTTCCGGAGCCCAGCCCGCGCCAGCTGAACTGATACGGGACGTTGCCGAGCCCTGCGGGAGGGCCGACGTACCCACGTGACGTAACCGGCTGCGGGCCAGGCACCGCAAAGTCTAAACTGGCCCAATGACTACAGCAGCTACCCCGTCCGTCGGACTGGTCGGTTGGCGTGGCATGGTCGGCTCCGTCCTGATGCAGCGTATGCAGGACGAGGGCGACTTCGCCAACATCAACCCGGTCTTCTTCTCCACCTCGAACGCCGGAGGTGCCGCCCCGGCCATCGCCGGTGCGGCGGCAGGCGCTGCCGGCAAGCTCGAGGACGCGTTCGACGTCGAGACGCTGGCGAAGCTGCCGATCATTGTGACCGCCCAGGGCGGCGACTACACCAAGCGGGTGCACGGCGAGCTGCGCAGCCGCGGCTGGGACGGCCTGTGGATCGACGCCGCTTCCACCCTCCGCATGAACGACGACTCGATCATCGTGCTGGACCCGATCAACCGCGACGTCATCGACGCCGGCCTCTCCGGCGGCGTGAAGGACTACATCGGCGGCAACTGCACGGTCTCCTGCATGCTGATGGGCCTCGGCGGCCTGTTCAAGAACGGCCTCGTCGAATGGGGCACCTCGATGACCTACCAGGCCGCGTCCGGAGGTGGTGCCCGGCACATGCGTGAACTGCTGAGCCAGTTCGGCACGCTGAACGCCGAGGTCAGCAGCGAACTGGACGACCCGGCGTCGGCGATCCTGGAGATCGACCGCAAGGTCCTGGCCCACCAGCGCACCGACATCGACGCCACCCAGTTCGGTGTGCCGCTGGCGGGCTCCCTGATCCCCTGGATCGACGCGGACCTCGGCAACGGCCAGTCGAAGGAAGAGTGGAAGGCCGGGGTGGAAACCAACAAGATCCTGGGCACCACCGGCGCGGACCGCGTCATCATGGACGGCCTGTGCGTCCGGATCGGCGCCATGCGCTCCCACTCCCAGGCGCTCACGCTCAAGCTCCGCGAAGACCTCTCCGTCCCCGAGATTGAGAAGCTCCTGGACGCGGACAACGAATGGGCCACCGTGGTGCCCAACACCAAGGAAGCCTCGATGGCGGACCTGACCCCGGTGGCGGCGTCCGGCACCCTGGATATCCCGGTGGGCCGCATCCGCAAGCTCGAAATGGGCCCGGAGTACATCAGCGCGTTCACCGTCGGCGACCAGCTCCTCTGGGGCGCCGCGGAGCCGCTGCGGCGCATGCTCAAGATCGCCACCGGCACGCTCTAGGAACTGCGGGTCCGGTCAGGTTCGGTCGAGGCCGAGGAACCGGCGGTACTTCGCGGCCTGCAGCTCAAAGGATTTCCGAGCCGCAGGCCGCAGCCCGTTAACGCCGTCGAACGGTTCGGGCACGACGGCGCCGGACCGGCCGTTGCCGGGCGCCGCCCAGGTCCCGACCACGGCGCCCCCGGCCACGATCGTCTTCTTGAACACGCCGTTGCCGCCGGGGACGATCTTGTCCGCGTGCTGCGCGTGCAGCGCGATGGACCGGTCGGTGTAGCCCAGGAGGAACTCGTCGAATCCCGGCAGCGCCAGCACGGTGCGCTGGCCGGGGACGGCGCAGTCGAGCAGGGCCGCCGTCTGCGGGGAGAGCCAGTAGGTTTTTCCGTCAAATTCCAGCTCCGCCAGCCGGTCGCGCACGTCCGCCAGCGCAGCCCGGACCTCGGTCAGCGGGACGCCGGACCACCAGGCGAAGTCACGTTCGGTGGCAGGGCCGTGGCTGTAGAGGTAGCGCAGCAGCCACTCGGCGATCCCTTCCTCGCGTCCCAGCCGCCGCGAGTCCTTGATCCAGTCGTCAAACGCCACCACCAGCTGCTGGTTGCCGGCGAGCGGGCCCAGCACCAGCAGGCCGCGCTGGCACAGGGTCCCCAGGAGATGGATGCCGCGCTGGCCTGCCGTGGACTGGCCGGCTTGTTCGAAGGCCTGGAACAGCTCCGCCCGGCTGGCTGCTGCCCCGCCGGCGACCCGCTGCAGGGCGGCATCCGCGGCGGCGTCGACGTCCGCGGCAGAGATGCCCAGTTCCCGGTGCCGCCCCGCCAGGCCTTTGATGAGGCGGGCGGAGGTGATGTCCAGGACCCATTTCAAGTCCTCGGGCGCCAACAGGTGCAGCGTGCCGCGCATCGGCCAGGACCGGACGATTTCGCCGCGGTCCAGCGAAGCGCGGACATCGGCCGCGCGGGAGCCCGGCACGCGCTGTCCCACCGCCCACAGCGCAGCCTGGAGGTCCTGCGCCTGCATGGCGGTCATGCCCCGGACGGCGCCGGGAACAGACTCGAAAGCCGGGCCGGCAAGCCCTTGGGAGACCAAGCGGAGCCGGCCCATGACGCTCCGGCTCAGACGCGTGCGCACCACTGCTGCCATGACAACATCCTAGGCCGGGCTCAGCCGCCCCGGTGGAATCCGGCCGGTGCGCGGCCACCGCCCGGTCCTCTCCCAGCCTGCGTCCAGCCGGCTTCATTACCGTGGATGCATGACTTTGGGTGATGTGTGGCCTCTCCTGCGGCCCCTGTGCAGGAGGCTGGCCCTGCTGGGCTGGGCCTCCAGCGCGGCCGGCATGGCGGCAGGCCTGGCCGTCGCCATCGCCAGCGGCACCCGTCTCTCCCCCATGATGACAACGTTCCAGACGGTGTCCGCCGCGTCCATGGCGGTAGCCGTGGTCAGCTTTGTCACGGCTGCGATGATCCAGCCGCGGTCTCCGGCGTTGCAGAACGCCGACCGCGGGGAAGCCGACCCGGATCCCGGCGCGGAGTTTCCCGCCACGGTGCACAGTTTCCTCCTCGGTTCGCTGGCACTGCTGGCCGGGGCGGTGGCTTTCGCCTGCGCCGGGCTCCTGCTGCGGAGCGGGCCCAGCGCCCAGTCCGTGGCGTTCTGCCAGGTCTTCCTGCTGGGCGCCGCGGCGTCCGGCTTCACCTTCATGCTCTTCAGCAAGGTGGTCCCCCGCCGCGGGAGGAGCTAGTCCACAAGCACCGGACAGCCTCCGCTAGGCTGGCCGGATGACTTTGGGGAGTTTACTGAAAGTGCTGGACCGGGGCCGGCTCCGCTGGATGCTGCTGGCAAGCTTGGCTGTGCTGGCCGGAACTGCATCGATGGCGGGGGCCCTCCTCAGCCAGGCGACGGGCAAGGACGCCGAGCCTTACCTGACGGGTGGAGTCCTGGGACTAGCGGCCGGCTACGCAGTGTCAACCTTGGGAGCCCTCGCGGCAAGCAGCCTGGGAGTCAGGGTACGGCTGCTGCGCGACTGGGGCCGGTACCCGGCTGTCGTCCGGCTCGCGGTGGTGCTGACGGCCGTGGGGGCCCTGGCGTCTGCGGCATCCATGCTCATGTCGGCGACCGGCGTGCTCGGCCCACTGCGGCCCACGAGCCTGGCATCGGCCTTTTTCTATCCGACCATGGCCACTCTGGGTTGGGCCCAGGCGCTGGCCGCAGCGGCACTGCGCCAATCGGCCTCCGCCGTCAAGGCCTCCGTCGGCCCCTGACTTAGAGCTCGACGCCGATCAGCAGCGGCTCGGGGTGCAGCTCAATACCGAAGCGTTCGACGACGCCGCGGCGCACCTCGCGGGCAACCGCCAGGAGATCTGCCGCGCTGGCGCCGCCCCGGTTGGTGATGGCCAGGGTGTGCTTGGTCGACAGCGAGGCCCGGCCGCCGGAGACGCTGCCCGGCTCAAGCCCGAAGCCCTTTCCGTAGCCGGCATGGTCGATCAGCCAGGCCGCGGAGAGCTTGGTCAGGCCCTCGGCGCCGCCCGGGTAGCGGGGGGCATCCTCGGGCAGCCCCGCGGCAACCTCGACGGGCACGATCGGGTTCGTGAAGAAGGATCCGGTGGAGTACGTATCCCGGTCCGCCGCATCCAGCACCATGCCCTTGGAGGCCCGGAGCCGGAGCACCTCGCGCCGGACGTCGTTGGAGTAGGCCCGCTGGCCGGTCTCGACGCCGAGAGCCCGGGCCAGTTCGGCGTAGCGGATCGGAGCGCTCATCCGGCCCAGCGGCAGCTGGAATTCGACCGTGAGCACCACGTACCGCGGAGAGCCGTTGGTGGTGGTCTGTTTCAGCACGGAGTCCCGGTAGCCGAACTTGAGCTCCGAATTGGTGAACGTCTGGACGGCATTGCGTTCCCGGTCCCAGGTGCGCACCGCGGCGATGGTTTGCGAGACGTCGGAGCCGTAGGCTCCGACGTTCTGCACCGGCGTCGCGCCGGTGGCGCCGGGGATCCCGGACAGGGCCTCTACGCCCGACCAGGCATGCTTGACGGCATGCTCCACGAGGGCGTCCCAGTTGTGCCCGGCCTGGACCACGACGGCGACTCCGCCGCAGGAATCCTCAGCATTGACGGTGAATCCTTCCGACGCGATTTTCACGACGGTTCCAGGGAAGCCTTGGTCGCCGACCAGCAGGTTGGAGCCCCCGCCGATGATCAGCAGCGGCTCGCCGGCGGCGTCGGCCGTGCGGACAGCGTCGATGATCTCCGCTTCGGTGCGGGCTTCGACGTAGTTGGCGGCGGGGCCGCCGACGCCGGCCGTGGTCAGGGCGGAAAGCAGTGTCTGGGTCACCCCACCAGCCTAGCCGGGTTCGGCGTATGCCCGGAAAGGCGGCAGGGCCGGGCCTAGGCAGCCTTGCGCGCCACCGGGGAGAGCAGGAAGCTGACGACGAGCATCACCATGACGGCCAGCAGCGAGTGCAGGATGCCGACGTGCTCGGCCAGCAGGCCGAGCAGGGGCGGTCCGCAGAGGAACGCCCCGTAGCCGATGGTGGAGACCACCGAAACGCGTGCGGCGGCCTTGACGGGGTCGTCCGCGGCGGCGGACATGCCGACCGGGAAGCCCAGCGAGGCGCCCAGCCCCCAGACGGCCAGGGCGACGTAGGCCAGCCAGGGAACCGGCGCGAAGACGAACAGGCCCAGTCCCGCCACGGCCAGCGCCGCACACCAGCGCATCACCGGGACCCGGCCGTAACGGTCCAGCACCAGGGTGCCGGCGAAACGGCCCACGGTCATGAAAGTGACGAAGAGGCCGTAGCCGGCGGCTCCGGCGGCGTCGGACTGGCCGTGCCCGTCGGCGAGCGCCAGCGCCACCCAGTCCCCCGCCGCGCCCTCGGCCAGGGCGAGGCCGAGCACCAGGACGCCGAGCAGCAGGGTCCGGCGGTCCCGCCAGGCCTGCGCGATCTGCCGTTTGTTATCCAGCGGTTCTTCCGGGCCCTGTGTGGCCTGGCTGATGATGGGCAGCGGACCGGTGGAGGGATCCTCAAAGGTGTCCGGCCCGGACGGGGTGAAATCCTTCTCGGCCTCGACCGGGGTGATGTCGGCGCGGAACCAGCTGGCGGCCGTGGCCACGGAACCGGCGACGAGCAGTCCCACGGCGGCCAGGTGCCAGAAGACCGGCACGCCGGCGCCGGCAGCCCAGGCCCCCGCGCCCGCGCCCGCGACGGTGCCCAGGCTGAACGCGCCATGCAGCCGCGGCATGATGTGCCGGCGCACCGCGCGCTCGACGGCGGCGCCTTCCACGTTGGACGCCGTGTTCCAGCTGGCCGTGCCGAGGCCAACCACCACGAGCCCAGCCGCCACCGCCAGCGGGTTGACCAGGACCGACGTCCCGAACCCGGCGAGGACCAGCCCGGCGCCCACCATGATGCTGCCGATCCGGATGGTCTGCTTGGAGCCGAAACGCAGCACGATCAGCCCGGACGCGGAGACCGAGACGAAGGAGCCCAGCGTCATGCAGAGCAGCAGCAGGCCGACGTTCCCGGGCGTGAGGTCGAGTCCGTCACGGATGGCCGGAAGCCGGGACACCCAGCTGGCGAAGGCTATCCCGCTGAAGGCATAGGCCACCACGACGGCGTTGCGCCACCGGGTCACCTCGGCGGACTGGGCCACACGGACCCTCACGGCTGGATCATTCGGTCAGGCCAGCCTGACGACGGCCTGGGCCTTCATGAGGACCTTCTGCCCGCCTGCGACGACGGTGAGGTCCACGCGGGCGGTGCCCGCGTCGGCGTCGAGCGCCCCAATGGCGCCGCTGACCTCGATCACCGCGCCGGCGTCCGGGGTACCGGTGGTGTCGGCCACCGGGACCGGCTTGCTGAAGCGGGTCTGGAAGTCGACGACGGCGGCCGGGTCACCGGCCCAGTCGGTCACGAGCTGGACGGCGGCGCCCATCGTGAACATGCCGTGGGCGATCACGCCGGGGAGGCCGACGCCGGTGGCGAAGGCCTCGTTCCAGTGGATCGGGTTGAAGTCACCGGAGGCGCCGGCGTACTTGACGAGGTCTGTGCGTGTGACCTCGATGCTTCGGCTGCCGAGGTCCTGGCCGACCGTGAGTTCTGAAAATGTGGGGGCCATGGCTTACTGTCCCTCTCCGCGGACCAGGATGGACGAGGTGGTGGTGGCGACGGCTTCACGCGGGGCGGCCGCATCGCTGCCGGCGAGGGCGAAGATCTCGGAGCGGGTGGTGATCATGGCGCCTCCCCCCATGGCGCGGACGCCGTCGACGTGCAGTTCGGCCACGAGCCGGTCCCCGGCGACGATCGGGCGGTGGTGGACGAAGCGCTGGTCGGCGTGGACCACGCGGGAGAAGTCGATGCCGGAATCCGGGTCCTCGATCAGCTGCGCGTCGGCGCGCTGCGCGACGATGATCGCGAAGGTGGGCGGGGCCACGAGGTCGCCGTGGCCCAGGGCCCTGGCGGCGTCCACGTCGAAGTGGGCGGGGTGGGTGGCTTTGACCGCGCGCGCGAACTCGCGGATCTTCTCGCGGCCGACGTCGTACACCTCTGCGGCAGGGTAACTGCGGCCCTGCAGATCCGGATTGATAGTCATGGTTCCAGCCTAGCGCCCTGCCTTCGGATGGCTTTCCCCGTTACACGGCCCCGCGGCGCTTGCACCCGAACGATATGATGGAAACATCAATTCATAAATCCACGGTGTGGGCGGTGCCCGTCCGCAGGCCAAGAGAGCGCAGGACCGCCATGATTTCCGCAGCGCAGACCCCCTTGTACGAAATCAAGGCCAACCTGTTCAAGGCCCTCGCCCACCCGGCGCGGATCCGGGTGCTGGAACTGCTGGCGGCGGCCCCGGACGGCTCGGCTCCGGTCAGCTACCTGCTGGCCGAGACCGGCCTGGAGGCCTCGCACCTGTCCCAGCACCTGGCCACGCTGCGCCGGCACCGGGTGGTGACCTCGGTCCGGACCGCCAACGCCGTGACCTACCGGCTGGCCCACCCGAAGATTGCCGAGCTGCTCGCCATTGCCCGGATCTTCCTGCTGGACAGCCTGGCGGATTCGGGCGAACAGCTCCGGCTCGCGCAGGAACTGCCGGTCGCGCACCTCCAGGGGTCCGCCTCGTGACCGCCGCGACGGCAACGACGGCGGCCCGCGGCGTCCGGGGCTACCTCGCCCGCTTCCTGCCCTCCCGCCGCGACTACGACGGGCTGCGCGGGTCGTGGCGGACGGACTTGCTCTCCGGCATCACGGTGGGCATCGTGGCCCTGCCGCTGGCCCTCGCCTTCGGGGTGAGTTCCGGGGTGGGTGCCGAGGCGGGGCTCATCACGGCAGTGGTCGCGGGACTGGTTGCCGCCGTCATGGGCGGCTCCCACGTCCAGGTTTCCGGGCCCACGGGCGCGATGGTGGTGGTCCTGGCCCCGGTGGTCGCCGCGCACGGCGCCGGCAGCATCGCCCTGGTCTCCGTGATGGCCGGGCTGCTGGTCATCATCCTCGGCGTCAGCGGCCTGGGCCGGGCGGTCGCGTTCATCCCGTGGCCCGTCGTGGAGGGCTTCACCCTGGGCATTGCCGCCATCATCTTCCTGCAGCAGGTGCCGATGGCCACCGGCACTGAGGGAGTACCGGGCCACAACACCGTGCTGGCCGCCGTCGAGAGCGCCGCCACGGCGACGGCCCCCACGGTGCTGCAGACCCTGGCTATCGTGGCGGGCGTCGCCGCGGTGATGTTCCTGCTGCCCCGGCTGAACAAGGCCATCCCCGCCAGCCTGGCCGCCGTGTTGCTGGCCACCGTGGCCGCCGAACTCCTGGACCTGCAGATCCCGCGGATCGGCTCACTGCCGCATTCCCTCGCCGCACCGTCCATGCCGGCACTGGACCCGTCGGTGCTGGGTGGCCTGCTCATGCCCGCCGTCTCCATCGCCACGCTCGCGGCCATCGAATCGCTGCTGTCCGCGCGGGTGGCCGCCGGCATGGTCGGCCCCGACGGCCGGCCCACCGGGACCTACAGCCCGGACCGCGAACTCACCGGCCAGGGCCTGGCGTCGGTAGCGGCGGGTTTCTTCGGCGGCATGCCGGCCACGGGCGCGATCGCCCGGACCGCCGTTAACGTCCGCTCCGGGGCGAAGACCCGGCTCGCGGCGATCGTCCACGCCCTCGTGCTGCTGGCCATCATCTACCTGGCGGCGGGCCTGGTGGGCAGGATCCCGCTGGCGGTCTTGGCCGGGATCCTGATGGTCACGGCCACCCGCATGGTCTCACGGCAAACCGTGGCGGCGGTGATGCGCTCCACCCGGGCCGATGCCTTCGTCTTTGTCCTGACAGCACTGATCACCGTCGCGTTCGACCTGATCGTGGCGATCGAGATCGGGCTGGTCGCGGCGGCGGTGTTCACGCTGCGCAAGTTCGCCTCGCTCAGCGGGGTGCAGCGCGAAGACATCCCGGGCCCGGCTGTACCCGGTGACAGGCACATCGCCATCTTCCGGCTCGACGGCGCCATGTTCTTCGGGGCTGCGGAACGGGTCCTGCAGGAGATCAGCCGGGTCAAGGACATCCAGGTCGCGATCATCCGGCTCTCGCAGGTGCGGATGCTCGACGCGACCGGGGCCCACACGCTGGTGGACGTCATCTCGGCGCTGGAGCTGCGCGGAGTCACGGTGCTGCTCAAGGGCGTCCAGCCTCAGCATCTGGACCTGGTGACCAATGTCGGCGTGATCCGCTCGCTGCGGCACCACAAGCATTTGTTCGCCAGCCTGCCGGACGCCGTGGAGCACGCCCGCAGCCACGTGGTGCGGAACGCCGCCGCTAGCGCTTGAGGTTTTTCCGGATTGTCTGGCCGCGGACCACGATCCCGGCGATGTGCAGGATGAGACCGACGCCGATGACGGCCAGCGAGGCCAGGGCCAGGCCTTGGTTGCCCGTGTTGTTGCCGACCAGATTGAGGATGATGCCTGTGGCGATCAGGCCCATGGCGCTGAAGACGAGCACCTTGTAGGTGGTTGACGCGGTGGCCCAGAATTCGTTCAGCACCGTGCCAGTCTACCGGGGACCCCTGCACCCGCCGTCGTGGGCGGACCCGGGCTCAGAACAATGCCTCCTGGACAGCGGGGACCTCGGAGCCGTGGTCGCCAAGCTCGATGGTCCGCGCTTTCAGCTCGCCGAGGTTGACGACGAATTCAAGGTCGGCGCCGTCGAGCCTGGCCAGCGCGACGCTGCCGCTCAGCGACGCGAGCCGGAAGCCGTGGGCGTCCGAGCCGAGGTCGTGGGGGTAGGCGTGCCGGGCGCCCGGGGTGCAGGCCGCGTCGGCCAGCGCGGGACGCAGCCACCGTTCGTCCACGACCTCAAAGCCGTCCGTATTGGCACCGCCCAGCAGGTTCCGGACTCCGGCTGCGAGCCGGCTGTTGAGGGCCTCCAGTGCTGCGGCGGGCGGCGGCGCGGTGAGCCCGGCGGCCTTCGCCGCCGAGCGGACCTGCTGCGGCAGCCCGGCGTCGCGCGTGACCAGATCCTCCAGCACCCTGACCACCCGCCCGTCGTCGGCGCGGGCGACGTAGCGGGCCACGACGGCACCCTGCTCGGCAAGCCGGTGCCACTTGCGCAGGTTCGAGGCGGTGCCCACCTTGCTGGCGCCATTGGCGAAAGTCGCGACATAAAGCCAGTGCGGCTGCATCAGGTAGGCGCGCAGCCCCGGCGGGACCCGGCCGCCGCGGTGGAAGTCATGGATCAGCCGCGAATCGTCGACGGCGAAGCACGGCCCGCACTGCTTTCCTCGGGCGGCCGGGGCACGGTCCGGGCAGACCATGTGGTCCCGGTCCGCGGGTCCGTGCACTTTGTGGTGGCCCAGGCAGTGCTTCCCCCGCGAGGCGAGCCGGAAACCGAGGCGCGTACCGGCGTCGAGCACCAGTTCGGTGAACGCACCCGCGGGGTCCTGCAACCGCAGGACGGCCCGGCCGGCGTCGGGCTGGCCAGGAACCGGCGAGGCCGGCTGCAGACCATCCCAAAAGACCCCGTGGACCAGATAGCGGGTATCGGTCACGGGGTCTCCTTGCTTGGGCCGGGAACCGGCTACAGTGCCGGCTGCACCCCAAAGGCTACAGCGAGCTTCATGATCTTTTCGGCTCGGCCCAGGCGCGGCAGGTCGGAGCCGTCCCGGATGACGCGGCCGTTGGCCTCGAAGTCGGCCATGAAGTCGGTGGCCCAGGCGACGTCGGACGGCGTCGGGCTGATGACCTCATTGATGACGCTGGTCTGGTCGATCGCGAGGCAGAGCTTGCCGGTCATGCCCATCATCACGGTGATGCCGGTCTGCTCGCGCAGGATCGGGTGGTTGGTGCCGACGGTGGGGCCGTCGATCGGCCCGGGCAGGTTGCCGACGCGACTGGCGACGACGAGCTTGGCGCGCGGGTAGGCCATGGCCTCCGGGGTGGCGGCCATGCCGGTGTCGCGGCGGAAGTCACCGGAGCCGAAGGCCAGCCGGAACGCGCCCTGGGCCTTGGCGATGTGGTTGGCTTCCTCGATGCCGACGGCGGACTCGACCAGCGGGATGACCGGGGTCTTGCCGTCCATGCGGTGGTAGCTCTCGGTGACCTGGTCCGCGGACTCGGTCTTGGCGAGCATCACGCCCAGCAGTCCCGGAGTGCCGCGCAGGCCGGCGAGGTCATCGGCCCAGAAGGGGCTCGTGGCGTCGTTGATCCGGACCCAGGCGCTGCCGCCGGCGGTCAGCCAGTCCACAACGTGCTCGCGGGCGGCATCCTTCTGCGAGGGATCCACCGCGTCTTCGATGTCCAGGATGATGGCGTCCGCGCGGGACTCCGCCGACTGGCCGAAGAGTTCCGGCTTCATGGCGTTGACCAGCAGCCAGGAGCGGGCGATTTCGGCCGGGACATTGCGCTGGGGCCGGACGATCCCGGCGGTGGTGGTAGAGGTCATGCCTCTACGCTAGCCGCCCGGGGCCGCCCGCCGCCAAGTAATACCCCTGTTTAGGGCGACCAATACGACCAAAATCACCCCGGCGCGCGAAACTGGCTCGCAGTTGTTGTCGTTTGAAGCGCTCATAACGACAACAACTGCGAGCCAGTTGGGCGGGCACGACGGCCGGCGCGGCCGGTGCGTGCCTAGGGGATGTTGCTGCCCCGGGCCGTGATCCAGAGCCGGTACCACTCGGTGCGCGTCATGGCCGAGGCCACCTTGGCGGCGCCGGCGCAGGCCCGGATCCGGTCCGGCTTGGCGGTGCCGATCACGGGGGCGATTCCGGCCGGGTGCTTCATCAGCCAGCCCAGCAGCACTGCCTCGCCCGTGGTGCCCTTCTCCGCGGCCAGCTCGGCGACGAGTGCCGCGGCGGCCTCCTCCGCGGCACTCGGGCTCGCCGCCGGCGCCCCGGTATAGAGCCCGCGGGAGAGCGCGCCGTAGGCCTGCAGGGTGATGCCGTGCCGGACGCAGTGCTCCACGGTACCGTGCGGGAAGCTGTAGTCCGTGCCCTCGGCGTGGTTGACCAGCACGGTGCTCTCCAGCCAGGCCCGCGCGGAGAGGCTCATTTCCAGCTGGTTGGCCACCACAGGCACCTCGAGCCGGTCCTGCAGCAGCTCGATCTGCGGGGCCGACATGTTGGAGACCCCCACCGCGCGGACCTTGCCCTCGGCCATGAGCTGCCCGACGGCGGACGCCACCTCGGCAGGGTCCAGCAACGGGTCCGGGCGGTGCAGCATCAGCACGTCCACGTAGTCCGTCCGCAGCCGGTCCAGGCTGTCGTTGACCCGGTCCAGAATGCCGTCCCGGCTCAGGTCGTAGAACGCATCGAGGCCCTCTTCGCCCAGCCGGATGCCGCATTTGGTCTGCAGCCGGACCCGTTCCCGCAAGCCGGGCGTCTGCGCCAGCACCTCGCCGAAGACCGCCTCGGACTTGCCGTTGCGGTAAATGTCGGCGTGGTCGAACAGGGTGATGCCGGCGTCCAGGGCGGCGTCGACGGCCGCGGCCGCCTCGTCCACGTGCGCGGACGAGTACGGTTCCGCCGACCAGCTGCCGCCCAGGCCCATGCAGCCATAAATCAGTTCCTGGGTGGGGAACCCTCCGGGCTTAGGGGGCGCGGAACTCACCGAAGCCAGACGGTGGTGTTGCCCGGGAGCAGCTGGCCGTCCAGCGGGCCGCTGCTGACCAGCATCTCGCCGGCGGGCAGTTCGACGGCGTCGTCCCCGAAGTTGGTGACGGACTGCCAGCCGCCGTGGCGGCGGAAGTGCAGCACGTCGGCGCGGCCGGTCTCCAGCCACTCCAGTTCCTCCGAGGTCTGCAGCTCGCGGCGCAGCTTCAGGGCCTTGCGGTAGAACTCCAGCGTGGAGCCTTCGGTCCCGTCCTGGGCTGCAACGGCGTAGCGGCTGAACCATGCCGGCTGCGGCAGGTGGGCGCCGCCGTCGCCGAAGCCAAAGGAGGAGCCTTCCGGGGCCCAGGGCAGCGGCACCCGGCACCCGTCGCGGCCGATCTCGACACCCTTGTTGCGGAAGAAGGTGGGGTCCTGGCGTTCGGCGTCGGGGATCTCAGCGACCTCCTGCAGGCCCAGCTCCTCGCCCTGGTAGAGGTACGCGGAACCGGGGAGGGCCAGCATCAGCAGGGTCGCGGCACGGGCGCGGCGCAGGCCCAGTTCGACGTCGAGTTCCTCGGCCGGGGCGCCGGCCAGCAGCCAGCCCTTGCCGTCCTGGCCCTTGGCGTGCCGTCCGCCGCCCTTGGGCAGGCCGTAGCGGGTGGCGTGCCGGACGACGTCGTGGTTGGAGAAGACCCAGGTGGAGGAGGCGCCGGACTCGGTGGCCTCGGCGAGGTTGCGGGTGATGATTTCGCGGAACTCGTCGGCGTCGAAGTCGGCCTGCAGCAGGTCGAAGTTGAAGGCCTGGCCGAGCCCCTCCGGGCTGGCGTAGCGGGCGCGGCGGGACGCGTGCACCCAGGCCTCGGCGACGGCGGTGCGCGGCGGGTTGTACTCGTTGAAGACCTCGCGCCATTCGACGTAGATCTCGTGCACCTCGTCGCGGTCCCAGAACGGGTGCGAGCCGTCGTCGAAGCCGTCGGTGCCGGAGTTGGCCTCGCTCAGCTCGACCTTGGACAACAGCGGCTCGGTGAGGTCCTTGGTCAGGGCGTGCGCGACGTCGACGCGGAAGCCGTCCACCCCGCGGTCCGACCAGAAGCGCAGGGTCTTGAGGAAGTCGTCGCGGATCTCGCGGTTGGACCAGTTCAGGTCCGGCTGTTCCTTGGCGAAGATGTGCATGTACCACTGGCCGGGGGTGCCGTCCGGCTCGGTGATGCGCTCCCAGGCCGGGCCGCCGAAGACGGACTCCCAGTCCGACGGCGGGAGCTCTCCGTTTTCGCCCTTGCCGTCGCGGAAGATGTAACGCTCGCGGGCGGCCGAGCCGCGCGGGGAGGCGAGGGCTTCCTTGAACCATTCGTGCCGGTTGGAGGAGTGGTTCGGGACGATGTCGGCGATCAACTTGATGCCTGCGGCATGCAGCGCGGCGGACATCTCGTCGAAGTCTTCCAGGGTGCCGAGCTTGGGGTCGACATCGCGGTAGTCATCGACGTCATAGCCGCCGTCGGCGAGGGCCGAGGGATAGAACGGGGAGAGCCAGACGGCGTCGATGCCGAGTTCCTTGAGGTACGGGACCTTGGCGGTGATGCCCTTGATGTCGCCCAGGCCGTCACCGTTGGAGTCGGCGAAGCTGCGCGGGTAGATCTGGTACACGGAGGCCTGGCGCCACCAGTTGGGGTCTGCGGCGAGGTCGGAACCGGACAGGGTTGCCAGCGTGGCGGTGTTCGACAAGGTGAATCCTTCGGGGCTGGGGAGCGGTGTCTGACAAAAGCGGGTCTGATAATTTAGATACAAGCTAAATCTATTGCAGGTTCAATTATGGGTCCGCACTTACAGGGAGGTCAAGATTCCGAAGCCGCAGGCAGCCGCCACCCCCCAACTGCTGCGCCGCGTCAACGCCCAGGCGGTGCTTGCCGCTATCCGGGGCACCGAGGTGGCCACCGGCACGGAACTGATGGCGGGAACCGGGCTCACCCGGGCTTCGGTGATTGCCGTCTGCGAGGACCTGATCCGGCGCGGCTGGATCCGCGAACTGGACGCCCCGCGGAAGGACGCTCCCGCCGCCGGACACCCGCAGAAGGGACGGCCTGCCCGGCGTTTCGAGCTCCGGGCGAGGGCCGGCGTCGTACTCGGCATCGACATCGGCGCCGCCACCACCACCGCGGCCGTCGCGGACCTCCGGGGCACAGTCCTGGGCCGCGCCAGCGGGAGTTTCCGTGCCGCGGACATCCCCGCCGCGGAGCGGATCGGCGTCGTCGACCGGGCCTGCCGAGAGGCGCTGGAGGCCGCCGGCGAGGCCCCGGGCAAGATTCTGGCTGTGGGTGCCGGCATTGCCGCTCCGGTGGACCGCGGCGGCAATGTGCTGGCCGCCCAGCACTTCTGGAGCCTGTTCGACGTCGGGCTCCGCTCGGCCCTGCAAGACCTCCACGGCTGGACCGTGCTGCTGGAGAACGATGCCAACCTGGCAGCACTCGGTGAACGCTGGCGTGGATCCGGCGCAGGCGTGGATGACCTCGTGGTGCTCCTGGCCGGCGAGCGGCTCGGCGCGGGCGTGCTGGAGTCCGGACGGCTGTTGCACGGCCGCGGCGGCGGCGCCGGTGAAATGGGCTTCCTGGACATGGTTGAGGGCGTCGGCTCCAGCGACGGCATCGCGAGCCTGGCCCGGCAGTGGCAGTCAGCGGGCGGCGGCCCGGCCGACGGCGGCGAAGCGAGCGCCCGGCGCGTGTTTGAGGACGCCGCCGCGGGGGACGCCGCGGCCCTCGCGATCCTGGGCCGGCTCTCGGAGCGGATGGCCCGGGTCATCGCCGCCATCGCAAGCTTGATCAACCCGGAGCAGGTGGTGATCGGCGGCGCCGTCGCGGATTCGGCCGGCGCACTGGTGCCCGGCATCACCGCCGCGCTGCCGCGTTTCACCGCCACTCCCCCGCGTGTCACGGTCTCGCCGCTGGGCGACAAGATCGTTACGGTGGGAGCCATCCGGCACGCCTTGGATTTCGTCGAGGCCAACGCCCTGGAAGTGGAACTGGCCGGCTGACGGCCGCCCAAGCAGGCCACTTTTCCAAGGAGCCGAATCTCAAGATTCGGCAACGATTGGATACCCAAGTCGAAAGTTTGACGCAGGTTTCCTTTTATTCTTCTCTCTCATCCGTAGACTGGCGTCACTCTGGTCACTTGCGGCCGTCCAGCTGACCCGTCGGCCGGGCGGCGGTCTCATGAAAGATAAACGTGAACTCTTTACGGATGAAGGCCGCGTTCTTTGCCGCGCTTGTCCTTGCCCTGGCGTCGGTCCCAACAACCGGCACGGCACCTGCACACGCTGAGCTGACGCCGGCACCTGTCGCGACCGCCACGGCAACACCGACTCCTAGCGCTCCGGCCGCGGCAACGCAGACGGCGACCGCCACCCAGACGGCAACACAGACGCCGACGGCGGCGCCCACCGCGGAAGCCCCGGCTCCGGGCGCGGACGCCGTCCAGCCGGCGCCGACCCCCTCCGCTACTGCCGGCACCAGCCCGTCCCTCACGACGGTCGAATCGCTGCCCCCGGAAAACTCGGGCGAGCCCTTTGTGGCACACACCTTTGAGAATCCGCCCCCGGCCGGCGTGAAGGGGGCACCGGCCACGGCCAGCGCGGGCATGCTGTCCACGGAGTCCTATTCGCTTGCCCGCCAGGGTGACATCAAGGTTCGCCTCGTCCTGGTCCAGTTGGCCGACAAGAAGGCCACCATCTCGCAGACAGCGGCTAAGGCCTCCATCACCACCAGCAGCAATTACTGGAAGACCATGTCCAACGGCCGCCTGTCGATGAGCGTGGCGACGGTGGAGAGCCGCACCAGCAAGGCCACCTCGACGCAGCGCTACCCGGACATGATGAACACCATCGCCACCGAGCTCAAGTGGACGCCGAATCCCTACACCGCACTCGTCGTCTTCGTGTCCACGCCCACGCTCTCCGACGGGGCGTACGGCGCAGGCTGGAGTTACAGCGGCACGAGCGGGCGGGTCATCATGCCGCTCCCGGCCACCCTGACCAACAGCGTGCTGACACACGAATTCGGGCACGTGCTGGGCCTGATGCACGCCAACAGCTTGCAGTGCGGCAGCGGCGCGCAGGACGTCGCCACCAAGTCGGACGGAACGTTCGCCGACTCCACCTGCAGCATCCGTGAATACGGCGACAGCCTGGACCTGATGGGCGTCTCCCAGACCACGCAGCCCGCCATCAGCTCGACCCTCTGGACCTATGGAGGATTCGGCCGCGGGGACGAGGTTCTCGACGCCGGGATCCTCAAGGACGTCAAGAAATTCACCTTGAAGGCCTGGGCCGGCACCGATGCCAGACGCGCCGTGAAGTTCACCGACCCGGTGAGCGGCGAAGTCTATTTCCTCGAGTTGCGCCTGCCGGTCAGCTACGACACCGCGAAGGCCGTGAACCTCAACAGCGGCGTCAAGATTGTCCAGCAACTGGGGGCGGGCTCGCTGATCCTGCTGCCCGACTCACGACCCTTCTCCGGGTACTACAACCCCAGCCAAACCTGGCAGGCCGGCCAGACCTTCAGCACCCATGCCGGCACCCGGGTGAAGATTGATTCCATCTCGGCTACCGCCGCGGCCATCACCATCACCGCCGCCAACGCCGTGACCGGAGTGTTCCGGGACGCCTGGCTGCAGGCCGGCGGGGAAACCAGCCTGGGCTACAGCACCAGCGACGTGACCTGCCCGTACGGCGCGGCGGCCACCACCACTTGCCACCAGACTTTCCAGCGCGGCGTGGTCTACAGCACCCCGGGCGTGGGCACCTATGCCGTCTCGAACACCTACATGTCCGGGTGGAAGGACGCCGGCTGGCAGCAGGGCATCGGCTACCCCACCGGGACCGCGAGCTGCGGCCTGTACGGCGGAGGCTGCTACCAGCCCTTCCAAAAGGGCAACATCTACTACTCCACAGCGTCGGGCGCCCACGCCGTCGTCGGCGTCTATTGGAATGCCTGGCGGGACGCCGGCTGGCAGCCCGGCATCGGCTACCCCACCGGAGCACCAAGCTGCGGACTCTACGGCGGCGGATGCTTCCAGCCCTTCCAGAAGGGGAACATCTACTACTCCACCGCATCCGGCGCCCACGCGGTCATCGGCGCCTACTGGAACGCCTGGCGGGAAGCCGGCTGGCAGCCCGGCATCGGCTACCCGACAGGCGAACCCGTCTGCGGGCTCGCCGGCAGCGGCTGCTCCCAGTCGTTCCAAAAGGGCAATGTCTACTTCACCACCGCCACCGGCGCCCACGCCGTGAGCGGTGTTTACGCCACAGCCTGGGCAGCGGCCGGACTCCAGCCGGGCCTCGGCTACCCGACCGGCGCACCGGCGTGCGGGTTGTACGGCGGCGGCTGCTACCAGCCCTTCCAGAAGGGGAACATCTACTACTCCTCCGCCTCCGGCGCCCACGCGGTCATCGGCGTCTACTGGAACGCCTGGCGGGAAGCCGGCTGGCAGCCCGGCATCGGCTACCCCACGGGCGAACCCGCCTGCGGGCTCGCCGGCGGCGGCTGCTCCCAGCCGTTCCAAAAGGGCAACGTCTACTACACGCCCACCACCGGCGCCCACGCCGTGAGCGGCGTCTACGCCACGGCCTGGACGGCGGCCGGACTCCAGCCTGGCATCGGCTACCCCATCGGAGCTCCCAGCTGCGGGCTCTACGGCGGCGGCTGCTACCAGCCTTTCGAAAAGTCCAACATCTACTACTCCGCCGCGTCCGGCGCCCACGCCGTCACCAGCCGGTACTTCAACTCCTGGCGTGCGGCCGGATGGCAGAAGGGCGTGGGGTACCCCACGGGCCCGGAAAAGTGCGGGTTGTGGGGCGGCGGGTGCTACCAGCCCTTCCAGACCGGCAACAGCTATTACACCGCCGCGACCGGCGCGAACATGATCGGCCAGCCCTACCGGGAAGCCTGGCGGCTGGCCGGCTGGCAGTCCGGCGGACTGGGCTACCCGCTCGGCGCAGCTGTGGCCTACAACGGCTACCGGACGGTGCCGTTCCAGGGCGGTTCCATGATCTACAGCTCGACGGGAGTCAAGGTCGTCCGTAAGTAACGGACTTACCGGTGGGCCGGTGCGTCACTCCGGCATGATCATGGTGCGCAGATCCAGCTGCCGCAGCACCCGGTCCGCGACCTCCGGGTCCATCTCGGGTTCGTTCCGGGCCGCCACAACCTCCTGACGCGCGGCGTCGAGGGCGATGGTCTGGACGGCAATGGCCAGCTCGCGGCCGCGCTTGCGTTTTTCGGTGACGCTCTCGTTCCGCAGGCTGCCGTCCAGGAGTTCGGCGTGTAGCCGGGTCATCTTCTCCTTGACCAGGGCCACCTTTTCCTGCGGCAGCTCCTTCATAAGCTCGTGGTCCTTCAGCGCCGCAATGGCCGCCTGCTGCGCGCGGGAGGCCAGCAGCCGGGCGGCGTCGCGCTCCACGGACCCGTCCTCCGAGGCCCTCAGGACCCGCATCAGCCACGGCAATGTCAGACCAGGCAGCACGAGCGTGGCCAGCAGCACGGCGCACGCAATCACCAGCAGCTCGCTGCGGGCCGGGAACGGGGTCCCGTCGGCCAGCGTGGCCGGGAGGGCCAGCGCCAGCGCCAGGGTGGCCAAGCCGCGCATGCCGCACCACGTCAGGATCAGGACCTCTTTCGTGGAGGTGGGGCGCAGCGTGTTTTTCTTGCTCCGCGCCAGGCCCGACATCATCGCCAGCCAGCCGAACCGCACGGCGAAAACCAGCACGCAGACCACGGCGGCTGTTCCGGCCATTCCGATCACCGCGGTGCCCTCGTCGTGGATGACCTGGCGGATCTCCAGGCCCACCAGCCCGAAGGCGAGGCCCGTGGCGAGCAGCTCCACCACGTCCCAGAACGCCGTGCGGGTGACCCGCTCGGCGGCCTCCTGCGGCCGTGAATGCCGCTGGATCTCCAAGGCCGTGACGACGACGGCGATCACGCCGGAGGCGTGCACCTCCTCAGCGAGGATGTAGGCGGCAAACGGGACCACTAGCGTGACCGCGCTGCGGGCCACCATCGAGTGCACCAGACGCGTGATGAGGCGCGTGAGCCAGCCCATCCCGATCCCGACGCCGACGGCAAGGGCCGCCCCGACGGCGAACTGGAGCACGACGTCGGGCCCCACCCTGCTGCCGGCAACGGAGGCCGCGACGGCCGCCTGGAAAATGACGATGGCGGCCGCGTCGTTGAACAGGCCCTCGCTCTGCAGGACCGTGATGAGCCGGCGCGGCATGTGGACCCTGCCTGCGATGGAGTCCACCGCCACGGGATCGGGCGGGGCCACCATGGCACCCAGGGCGATCGCGGCCGGGATGCCGATACCCGGGATCATGAGCCAGGCGGCGCCTGCCACGACGGCGGTGGAAACCACCACAAGCGCTACGGCGAGCATCAGCAGCGTCCGCCAGCGCACCCGGAAGACGGCCCAGGAACTGCGCTGCGCGGTCGCGAAGAGCAGCGGCGGCAGGAAGATGGGCAGGATCAGTTCCGCCGGAATGTCCACCTCCGGAAAGCCCGGGATAAACGTCAGCGACGCGGCGAGGATCAGCATCAGGACCGGGTATGGCAGGCGGAGCCGGTCGCCCAGGCCCACCGCCACCACGGTGGCCAGAAGAAGTCCGATGATGAGGGCCAGCTGGTCCATGTGCACTCTTTCCCCGGGGTGACGGCGACCAGTCCCCGGCCATCGACGCGCCAGCCGCCCCCACCACCCTATCGGGGCACTGGTTCGCCGGGGCCGGCCCGGCCGACTACCTCACGGGTCCAGTTCGCCGGTTTAGCTCACGGGACCGAGGGCCGCGGCGAGCGGCAGGGTTCCGTCGCGGAACTCGATTGTCCGCCCTGCGGTCTGCGGCAGACCCAGCACCGCGGCGGCGACGAGCGCCACGTTGGAGCGCGAGGTGCCGGTGCCGTCAGAGGTATCGGTGGGGTTGACGTCCAGCAGACCGTTGCCGGGGCCGTCGGTCAAGGCTCCCGGGCCCAGGATGGTCCACTCCAGGCCGCTGCCACGCAGGTGGGCGTCCGCGGCAGCTTTGGCCTCGGCGTAGGCGTGGAAGCTGTTGTCCGCGGGGACGCCATGGTCCGGCCCGGCCCCGAGGTAGGAGACCATAACGTAGCGCCGGACGCCGGCGTCGCCCGCGGCGTCGATCGACCGGATGGCCGCGTCCCGGTCCACGGCATAGGTGCGTTCCGGGCTACCGCCGCCCGCGCCGGCGGACCATACCACGGCGTCGTGGCCCTTCAACGCTTCGGCGATTTCCGCCGTCGTCGATTTCTCCACGTCGAGAACCAGCGGTGTGGCGCCGGTGGCGGCGACGTCGTCGCGATGGTCCGGGTTGCGGATGATGGAGGTCACCTCGGCCCCGTCCTTCGAGAGGATGCCGGACAGTTCCATAGCCACTTTTCCGTGGCCGCCGATGATTGCGATTCGCGTCATCGTCCCATTCTGTCCCACGAGTGCTGTCCCCGCACCCGGTACGTGGCCATTCGAGCGCGTTGCGCTATCACTTCGGGCGGTTGTGGGCGCGGCAGAACAGCCATAAGTGACAGAGCAACGGCGGAACCCGGACCGCCCCAACCCGGGTGGCCGCGTAGTAGTTACCCGATGGTGTAGCCGTTGAAGCCGTGGCCGATCTGCACGCGGTGCTTGAGTCCGCGTTCACTCGCGTAGAGCCACAGCCCGCCGTGGTTGTCCGTGGCGACGAAGTCGATGTAGCCGTCCACGTTCACGAAGTCGCCGTCCTCGACTATGCTCCTGTACTTGCCCCAGCCGGAACCGTAGTTGAACGGCGACCGGTGGACGTGCGGCCCGTAGTGGCTGTCGTAGGTGAAGTAGTAGGGCCAGAGCGTGCCGTGCGTGTCCCGGGCCAGGAAGTCCGAGTCGTTGTACCCGCGCGAGGCGACCAGCATGTGTCCGGCCCATCCGGCGCCGAGCCGCTGGCGGGTCAGCCAGTGGATGCTGTGCGATCGGACCTCATACGGATACCGCCACAGCGTGCCGGAGCGGTCGATTGCCAGGAGCGCGGGTTCGTGTGAGGCGGGGATGATGCTGGTCATCTGGTTCCAGCCGCCGCCGGTGCGTATCCGTTTGAGCCAGCCGCCGTGGCCGTTGCTCGGGATCGCCCAGAGGGTTCCTTCGCGGTCCCGGGCGAAGACGCCCGTATATTGGGCCGGACCGGGCACCACCCCTTCCAGAATGGGGGTGTAGTGCCACCCCGTGCCGGACCTAATACGCGGTTTCAGATGGCCGTCCCCTTCGTTGGGGTAAAGCCAGAGTGTGCCGTGGCTGTCCTGCGCGAGCAGGTCCGGACGGCCGTCGCAGGTGAAGTCGCGAACACCGGACCCACACGGCGCCGGTTGCAGTGCGGCCTGCGCCGGGGCGGCGAAGATGCCCGCGGCCAGGAGCAATGGCCAGGTGATGCTGATCAGAAGACGCAGGCTTGCTTTCATGGCCCGGAGCCTAGACCCGTGTGCCATTGTGCACACGAGTATCAAAACCCGTGACTAGTACGACCCGTACGCAAGTAGCGGCTGCCGCCCTCGGCGCTCACCTGGTTCCGCGGATATGAAACGCAGCTAGCAGGATCCCCACGAGCTGCTTCTTCGTGGCGGTTAAGACAAAACGACCCCGCAGGCCGGGCCTGCGGGGTCTTTCTGTAGCGGCGGGGAGGCTCGATCTCCCGACCTCACGATTATGAGTCGTGCGCTCTAACCAACTGAGCTACGCCGCCACGAATGAGAAAAACCTGCGCCAAGCCGGTCAAAAACCGCCTTGACGCAGGCCCTCATTCAGAGCCCCCCACCGGAATCGATCCGGTGACCTCGTTCTTACCAAGAACGCGCTCTACCACTGAGCTAGGGGGGCAACGAGTAAATACTCTACCGGAAGATTCGGCTCCCAACAAATCGGCCGGCCTCCCCTGCCGGCGGTGCCAAAATCCGCGCGATTTCGGGGGTATCCCGGGCCTTCGGGCATCCCCCGCGGGCCCATTCCGGCCGGTCCGCACCCCGGATGTGACGAAGGCGACTCACGGGTCCGGAGCGTGCCAGGAACTGCGCACGCTCCGGACCTTAAAGCAGGACGGGCCGGCTCAAAGAGAGCCGGCCCGTCCTGGCACTGCCTAGTAACTAGGGGTTACCACTTGTTGCGGGGCTTGAAGCCGCCTTCGGTGCGGGGCTTGCGGGTGTCGGTGCCGACGCTGCGCTCGTTGCGATCGCTGAAGGAGCGGCCGCCGCGGTCAGCCGAGGAACGCTCGCCGTCGTTCTTGCGGAACTCGCGCTTGAAGCCGCCGTTGCCCTTGAAGTTGCCGCTGCCACCGGAGTAACCGCCGCGCTCGCCGCCACGGTTGCCCTGGTAGGCGCCCCGGTCGCCGGAGGGCTTGCGGCCGTTGTCCAGCTCGAGGTGGATCAGCTCGCCGCCGATCCGGGTGCGGGACAGTGCCTTCAGCTGATCCGGGCTCAGGTCCGCCGGGAGCTCCACGAGGGAGTGGTCCGAGCGGATGTCGATGCCGCCGATCTGGGCCGAGGAGATGCCGCCTTCGTTGGCAATGGCGCCCACGATGGAACCCGGCATGACGCGCTGGCGGCGTCCGACGGCGATCCGGTAGGTGGCGTTGCCCTCGGTCAGGGTGCGGGTCGGGCCACGGGAGCCGAACCCGTCCTTGGAGCGCTCGCGCTTCTGGAATTCCGGCGCGGCGGGCAGTTCCTTGACCAGGAGCGGCTGTCCGCCCTGCGCCATGACGGCCAGTGCGGCGGCAATCTCGGCGGCCGGAACGTTGTGCTCTTCCTCGTAGGAAGCGATCAGGTCGCGGAACGCCGAGACGTCCTCAGATTCGAGGGTTTCGGTGATCTTCTCGGCGAACTTGCCCAGGCGCAGGGTGTTGACCGTTTCCGCGGTAGGCAGGTGCATCTGCTCCACCGGCTGGCGGGTGGCCTTCTCAATGGAACGCAGCAGGTACTTCTCCCGCGGGGTCATGAACAGCACGGCGTCGCCGGAACGGCCCGCGCGGCCGGTGCGGCCAATGCGGTGCACGTAGGACTCGGTGTCGTGCGGGATGTCGTAGTTGATCACGTGGCTGATGCGCTCGACGTCAAGGCCGCGGGCGGCAACGTCGGTGGCGACGAGGATGTCGATCCGGCCCTCCTTCAGGGCCTCGACCGTGCGCTCACGCTGCTGCTGCGGGATGTCGCCGTTGATGGCTGCGGCCTGGAAGCCACGCGAGCGCAGCTTGTCGGCCAGGTCCTCGGTGGCCATCTTGGTGCGGACGAAGGCGATGACGCCGTCGAACTCTTCGACCTCGAGGATGCGGGTCAGTGCGTCGAGCTTGTGCGGGCCCATGACCTGCAGGTACCGCTGACGCGTGTTGGCGCCGGTGGTGGTCTTGGACTTGACCTGGATCTCGGCCGGGTTGTTCAGGTACTGCTTGGAGAGGCGACGGATCTGGCTCGGCATGGTGGCAGAGAACAGTGCAACCTGGCGGCCCTCGGGGGTCTGCTGGAAGATCTGCTCCACGTCATCGGCGAAGCCCATCCGCAGCATCTCGTCAGCCTCGTCCAGCACAAGGTACTGGAGTTCGGACAGGTCCAGGGAACCCTTGGCGATGTGGTCGATCACACGGCCGGGGGTACCGACGACGACCTGGGCGCCGCGGCGCAGGCCGGCCAGCTGGGGTCCGTAGGCGGAGCCGCCGTAGACCGGCAGGACGGTGAAGTCGTCGATGTGCTTTGCGTAGGAGGTGAAGGCCTCCGCGACCTGGAGCGCAAGCTCGCGGGTCGGAGCCAGGACCAGGGCCTGCGTCTTGCGGGAGGGGCCGTTCAGGTCGTGGAGTTCGGCCAGCCGGGACAGTGCCGGTACTGCGAATGCTGCAGTCTTACCGGTACCGGTCTGGGCCAGGCCCACAACGTCGCGGCCTTCAAGCAGCACCGGGATGGTCGCTGCCTGGATCGGGGACGGCTTCTCGTAGCCGACGTCCTGCAGGGCGGCAAGGACGCGGGCATCAATGCCGAGGTCGACGAAGCGGAGACCGGTTTCGTCGTCACCGGCATCGTTCGGGGTGTTTTCGGCCGCGGTTTCCACCGGCGTGGTGGCTGCTTCGGCGGCAGGGGTTTCGGTGATCTCGACGTCGGCCTGGGTGTTTTCAGTGTCGACGGAGTTGTCCTGATTTTCGGGCATAGGGGAATCTTCCTCATCCATAGGGGCCAGGCGGCACAACCCGAGGTGAGCGGAGCCGCAGTACACGTGCCGTAATTGCCGGGCATACGTTGACCGGCCGGTCACATAGAAGCCCGGCGCTTTCGCAATCCCGTGGCAGGACTTCCCGCTGCAACTCTTGGCTGCTATCCCAGCAGTCTGTACAGCGTTTTCTTTAGCCGGCTCTCCCTATGAAAATGCCCGCATCACAGTAGCGGGCCCCAACACTTGCCAGTCCTGCCTCAAAAATTGGGCAGGAATAAGGGATTTCCGGAGTGGGGGATATTTCAAGTGTAAGGCATGCACACCTGCAGGTGGTAACGCAGGGGCCGACGGCGGCGGTGAGCTTGCGCACATGCCGCACCGCCCGGGCCTGTGCGGGCCCCGGACCGCGCTCCGGCGGGCGTGCTAGTCCGCCGGCTGCAGCTTCGCAAATTCCTGGTGGTACTCCGGCTGCAGCCGGATCAGGCCATCGGCGTCGGCATCCCGCAGCGCCTCCATGTCCTGGACCGTGGGGTCGGAGAACCATTTGCCGATCGTCACGCCGTGCGCCGGGACGTAGAGCCGGTGGATGTGGTCCCCCGCCTGGATGCTGCCGGTGCGCACCACGCGCAGATAGGTGCCTACAAGTCCGGCCTCGGTGAACCGCTTGACCCAGTGGGGTTCGTTCACGCGCCGCTGGAAGGTGCTGCACGGCCGGCGGGGCGAGGTGACTTCCACTTCGACGTCGAGCCCGATCTTCCAGCGTTCGCCGATCACCGCGTTGGTGGCGTCGATGCCGGCAACCCGGAGGTTCTCGCCAAAGTATCCGGGCGGGATGTCCCGTCCAAGTTCCGCGGCCCAGTAGTCGGCGTCGGCCTGGGAATAGGCGTACAGCGCCTGGTCTTCGCCGCCGTGGTCGATCCGGTCGGCCTGGATGTCACCGCGGAGGCCCAGCCGGTGGACTTTCACGGGTCCGTCCACGGGACGCTTGTCGATGGCGGTCACGCCCAGTCGTCCCTCGTCGCTGAGCAGCTGGTGCACCCGGCAGACGGCAAGCACAGAAGCGGTGTTCATGGCACCAGTGTAGGCCTGGGGCAGCGTCCGGGCGGCGGAACGTAGGATGCTCCCATGAGCAGTGTTGGAGCAACAGACGTGTCCGATGTCCTGGCGATCGATTCCCTGCTGAGCGCCGAAGAGCTGGCTGTTCGGGAAAGGGTCCGCGATTTCACCAGCCAGCGGATCCGGCCCGGGATCGCAGCCTGGTATGACGACGGCGTCTTCCCGCTCGAACTGGCAGCGGAACTGGGCGAGCTGGGCGTGCTCGGGATGCAGCTGGAGGGCTACGGCTGCCCGGGCCGCTCCGCCGTCGAGTACGGCCTGGCCGCGATGGAGCTCGAGGCCGGCGATTCCGGCATCCGCACCTTCGTCTCGGTGCAGGGTTCCCTCGCCATGACCGCCATCCACCTGTGGGGCTCGGAGGAGCAGAAGCAGGCGTGGCTGCCCCGGATGGCCGCGGGCGAAGTGATCGGCTGCTTCGCCTTGACCGAGCCCACCGCCGGGTCGGACCCGGCGGCGATGCAGACCTTCGCCCGGCGGGACGGTACGGGCGATGACGCCGGCTGGATCCTGGACGGGGCGAAGCGCTGGATCGGGCTCGCCTCCGTCGCGGACGTGCTGGTGGTGTGGGCAACGACCGACGACGGCGTGCGCGGCTTCCTGGTGCCTGCCGGCACGCCGGGGGTGACTGCCACGCCGATCGGGCAGAAGCTTTCGATGCGCGCCTCGATCCAGTGTGATGTGGGCTTCGACGGGGTCCGGCTGGGCCCCGAGGCGCAGCTGCCCGCCGCCCGCGGGCTGCGGGGACCGTTCAGCTGCCTGAACGAGGCACGCTACGGGATCGCCTGGGGCGCGATGGGCGCCGCCCGGGACTCCTACGAGGCTGCGCTGCGGTACTCGCAGGAGCGGCTGCAGTTCGGCAAGCCGCTGGCCGGGTACCAGCTCACCCAGGAGAAACTGGTGAACATGCTGCTGGAAATCCAGAAAGGCACCCTGCTGGCGCTGCAGCTGGGCCGGCTCAAGGACGCCGGGAAGCTGAGGCCGGAGCAAATTTCGCTGGGCAAACTGAACAACGTGCGGGAGGCCATCGCGATTGCCCGCGAAGCCCGCACCATCCTGGGCGGGAACGGGATCACGCTGGACTATTCACCGCTGCGGCATGCCGCCAACCTCGAGTCGGTGCGCACCTATGAGGGCACCGACGAGGTGCACACCCTGGTCCTGGGCCAGCACATCACCGGGCTGGCCGCCTTCCGCTAGCGGCGCGGGGTGAGATGACAGTTCGCGGCAGTGTTGCCGCACCACACTGCCGTGAACTGTCATCTCGACGGCGGCGATGGCGCGGCCTCAGGCGGAGAAGCCTCCGTCTGCCTTGACCAGCTGCCCGGACACCCAGCGGCCCTCGGGTGAGAGCAGGAACGCCACCGTCCCGGCCACGTCCGCGGGGGTGCCGAGCCGGCCGCCGGGATGCCGGCGGGCCAGGTCCTCGCGCAGTTGCGGGTCCATCCAGCCGGTGTCCACCGGCCCCGGGTTGAGCACGTTGGCGCTGATGCCCTGCGGGCCCAACTCCCTCGCGGCCGCGATCACGATCCGGTCCAACGCGCCCTTGGACGCCCCGTACGGCAGGTTGAACGCGGTGTGGTCGCTGGTCAGCGCCACGATTGCACCGCCTTCAGCCGGCGCCTGCCGGGCAAATGCGGCGATCAGCTGCCAGCTGGCGCGGGTGTTGACGGCGAAGTGGCGCTCAAAGCTCTCCAGGGACGTGTCCAGGATGCCCGAGTCCACGGATTCGGCGTGGCTCAGCACCAGACCCTGCAGGGTGCCAGCCTCTTCCGCCACTGCGGCCATCAGCCGGTCCACGGCCTGCGGATCCTCGAAGTCGGCGGGCACGGCCAGCACGGCGGCGCCGGTCGCCTGCAGCTCGGCGGTGAGGCGTTCGACGTCGTCCGGCTGCACGCCCCAGGGCATCCGGGTGTCGTAGTCCTGCCAGTAGGTGAGCACCAGGTCCCAACCGTCCGCTGCGAGCCGCCGCGCAATGCCTGCACCGATGCCGGCGAGCCTTCCGACGCCGGTAACCAGGGCCGTCTTGCGCTGCACCGGCGGGGCATCGGCGGCCGGCGTGTCCGGGTTATCTGGCCTGGGCGGGGTGGAAACCATGGTGCCCAGCCTAACGTCCGGCCTAGGCCGGGACCGGGACGGCCGCCTGCTTTCCGGTGTCCTTGCGGATGGTCGCGCTGATGACGGCGGCGATGGTGCACATCGCCGCGGCGGCGAACCAGGCGTACGTGTACTGGCCGGTGGCGTCCCGGACGGCACCGGCCGCCAGCGCTGCCGCGGCGGCGCCGAGCTGGTGCGCGGCGAAGACCCAGCCGAACACGACACTGCCGTCCGCGCCGAACACCTGGCGGCAGATCGCGGCCGTCGGCGGGACGGTGGCTACCCAGTCCAGGCCGTAGATGACCACGAAAACGATCATGCTGGGCTGGATCTCGGCGCTGAGCAGCAGCGGCAGCACCAGCAGCCCGATGCCCCGGAACTGGTAGTAGACGGCGAGCAGGATCCGTGGATTGAAGCGGTCCGTCAGCCAGCCCGAGGCGATGGTGCCGAGAATGTCGAAGATGCCGACGACGGCGAGCAGGCCGGCGGCCGTGGTTTCGGCCATGCCGTGGTCGTGGGCGGAGGGGATGAAGTGGGTGCCGATCAGTCCGTTGGTTGTGGCTCCGCAGATGGCGAAGCCGGCCACGAGTGCCCAGAACGTCCGGACCCTGCTGGCCCGCTTGAGCACCTGGAGCGCCCGGACGGCGGCATTCCGGCGGGGCCCGGCCGGGACGGCCGGCTCCCCCGGCGTTGCGGTCCCGCCGGCTGTAGCCTCACCCTCCGCGGACTCGGTCTCGGCGCCATACGGCAGCGCACCGACGTCGGCCGGTGAGTTCTTCAAGAACTTCAGCACCAGCGGCACCACCGCCAGGGCACCGGCGGCGATCAGCAGCGAGGCCTGCCGCCAGCCGGGGCTCTGCGCGAGGGCGGCGATGAAGGGCAGGAACACCAGTTGCCCGGCCGCGCTGCCCGCGGTGAGGATGCCGATCACCAGCCCGCGGCTCTTCACGAACCAGGTGTTGGCGACCGTGGCGGCGAACACCAGTGCCATCGATCCGGTGCCGAGTCCGATCAGCAGCCCCCAGGTCAGCAGGATCTGCCACGACTGGTTGACCAGGACGGTCAGGGCGCTGCCTGCCCCGATCAGCACCAGCGCCACGGCGGTCACGGCGCGGATGCCGAAGCGCTCCATCAGGGCCGCGGCGAACGGTGCCGTGAGGCCGAACAGCACCAGGTTGATGCTGACCGCGGCCGAGAGGACAGTGGTGGACCAGCCGAACTCGGTCTGCAGGGGCACCATGAGCACGCCCGGGGCGGCCCGGAAACCGGCAGCGCCGACCAGTGCCAGGAACGCGACGACGGCGACGATCCAGGCCGGATGGATGCGTCGCCGGGTGGAGAGGCGGGGCTCACTCATGCTGCGGTTCCGTTCTTCCGTGTCGCCGGAGCGGTGGCGAGGGGGACCGGGCCGGCGGTCCGGGTGAGGCTGTGCCAGCTGGTGTTTTCGGCCGTGAGCCGTTCGCCGCAGGCCGTGCAGCTGTCCGCAGAGGAGGTGCGCTGCCCGCAGCCGCTGTGGACCACAAACATGTGCGCCTGTTCGGACGGCGCGGCCAGGTGCTTCTCGGACCAGATCACGACGGCGTTGAGCACCGGCAGGGCGTCCTCGCCTTTGGCGGTGAGCACGTACTCCTGGCGGCGGCGGCCGCCGTCGTCGTCGTAGGGGCGGCGGGTGAGCAGGTCGGCGTCGACGAGTGCTGCCAGCCGCCGGGTGAGGACCGAGTCAGCAGCGCCCAGCCGGGCCTTCATGGCGTCGAAGCGTCCGTTGCCGAAGAAGACTTCGCGCAGGACCAGCATGCCCCACGGGTCGCCGAGGATGTCCAGGCCGCGGGCCATGCTGCAGTTGCGCCGGGACCAGTCGGATCGAAGTGCCATACCGGCAGATTAGCTGGCTTTCTTCAAGATAGCTAGAGGCCGCAGCTGGCGGGATCTAGAGGTGCGGGCGCAGCCCGGCGCGGGACGGCCGGTAGGCCAGCGCCCAGTACGCCAGCATCGCCATCCCGCAGACCACGCCGAGGCTGGCGACCGTGAGCTGCCACTGCGTAGTGGGATCCTTGCCCCACTCGTGTGCCCCGGCCATCACCGCGAGGTACTTGGGGGTGAGGTAGAAGGCGACGGCGGAGGCGGCGACGATGGTCCAGCCGGCCAGCCGCATTTTGCCGTCGCGCGAGGGGACTCGGTGGATGGCGAACCCCATGCACGGCAGCGCCACGGCCATCCAGACCCAGTGGTGGGACCAGGACACCGGGCTGATCAGCAGCATCAGCAGCGCGGTGGCGGACACAGCCACGAAGTTCTCCTCCGCGTCAACCGCCCACTTGATCACCAGCGCGGCGACGGCGGCGAGGCCCAGCGCGAGCACCAGCCAGACCACGGAGGTCAGGGACGAATCCGGCATCCCCAAGTGCAGCAGCAGGCCCTTGACCGAGAGGTTGTCCACGTAGGCCGGCCCACCGATCCGTCCGGTGTCCGGCAGGATCTTGGTCCAGAACGTCACCGAAGCGGTGGGCAGCATGGCCCAGGCCAGCGCGATCGAGCCGAAGAACCCCGCGGCCATCCAGCCCAGGGCCTTGAAGTCGCGGCGGACCAGGAAGTACAGGCCGAAGGCGAGCGGGGTCAGCTTGATCCCGGCCGCGATCCCGATCAGCAGGCCCGCCGGCCAGCGGAACTCGCCGGCCCGGGATTTTCCGTAGAGTGCGAAGTCGGCCAGGATCAGGCCCATCAGGATGATGTTGATCTGGCCGAAGTCGAAGGTATCCCGCCACGGGCCCATCAGCAGGATCGCCGCGGTGCCGGCCAGGGCGACGGCCCGGAACCGCCAGTCCGCGACGGCGTCGCGCCAGCGGCCCAGCCCGAAGTAGTGCCGGGTCAGCCAGGCGGACACGACGGCTGCGCCGAGCAGCGCGGTGGCAGTGAAGACAAAGCCGCCGGCGCTTTGGCCCAGGGTGGCGAGGGCGGCGAAGATCAGCGCGGCGAACGGCGGGTAGGTGAACGGAAGCCCGTCGCGCGGGGCGTAGAGCTCGTTCACGCCGGCTTCGCCGGTTTGCAGCACCCGGTTTCCGCCGTAGAAATAGACCTCGAAGTCGTTCAGCAGCGGGATGTAGGCCGAGTACAGCACCACCAGGGCGGCGACGACGGCGGCCGCGCCGGCCGCCGTCGCGATCCAGCCGCGGATGGTGGAGCTGGCTGCCCTGGAAGTGCTGGTCACCGGAGGCTAGCTGCCCGTCTCAATGCGCGCGAAAGCCTGCTCGAGGTCCGCAATCAGGTCCTCGACGTCCTCGATGCCGCAGGAGAGCCGGATCAGGTTCTCCGGGACTGCCAGTTCGGTGCCCTTGACCGAGGCGTGGGTCATCTCGGAGGGGTAGTTCATCAGCGATTCGATGCCGCCCAGGGATTCCGCCAGCGTGAACACGGAGGTGGATTCGGCCACCTTGCGTGCCGCGGCCTCGCCGCCCTTGAACTGCACGGAGATCATCCCGCCGAACTTCTTCATCTGCTTCTTTGCCAGTTCGTGGCCCGGGTGGGAGGGCAGGCCCGGGTACAGCACGGCCTCCACCTCGGGGCGCTGCAGCAGCCATTCGGCCACGGCCTGGGCGTTGTCGCTGTGCCGGTCCATCCGCACGCCGAGCGTCTTGAGCCCTCGGGTGGTGAGGAACGCGTCCATCGGCCCGGACACGGCGCCGACGGCGAACTGCACGAAGCCGATCTTCTCGGCCAGCTCGGGGTCGTTGACGATGATCGCGCCGCCGACGACGTCGGAGTGCCCGCCGATGTACTTGGTGGTGGAGTGCACCACGACGTCGGCGCCGAGGGCCAGCGGGTTCTGCAGGTACGGCGAGGCGAAGGTGTTATCCACCACGAGGAGGGCGCCGGCGTCGTGCGCCACCTTGGCGAGCGCCTCGATGTCGGTGATCTTCATCATCGGGTTCGACGGCGTCTCCACCCAGACCAGCCGGGTCTTGCCGCCGGCCGCGCCGCCGTTCGATCCGCCTGCGGCGACGGCCTTCGCGACGGCGTCAAGATCGGACATGTCCACCGGGGTGTTGCCGATCCCCCACTCGCCCAGGACGCGACTGATCAGCCGGTACGTCCCGCCGTAGGCATCGTTGCCGAGCACGATGTGGTCTCCGGGCCGGGTGAGGGCGCGGATCATGGAATCCTCGGCGGCCAGGCCGGAGCTGAAGGAGAACGCCGCTGCGCCGCCCTCCAGCGCGGCGAGCTGCTCCTGCAGGGCGTCGCGGGTGGGATTGGTGCCGCGGCCGTATTCGTAGCCTGCCCGGAGGCCGCCGATCCCGTCCTGCGCATAGGTGGAGGAGAAGTGCACCGGGGGCACCACGGCGCCGGTGCGCGGCTCGAAGGCCTGGCCGGCGTGCACGGCCCGGGTGTTGAAGCCGGCGTTGGCCGTGGAAGAGCTTTCTGGCTGGGACATGGGACTCCTTGAACTGGTCAGTTGCTGAGGTAGGCGAGGAGGTCGTGGCGGGTCAGGATCCCCACCGGAGCGCCGACGAACGTCACCATCAGGGTGTCGGTGTCGGAGAGGAGTTCGCGGGCCGTCGAGATCGATTCGAGCGAACCGATCACGGGCAGCCGTGCCTCCATGTGTTCGGAGATCTTGTCGGTGAGGTTCGCCTCGCCGCGGAAGAGCTTGGCGGTCAGGGTGCGCTCGTCGACGGCTCCGAGCACCTCGCCCATCACGACCGGCGGTTCCTGGGACAGCACCGGGATGTGGGAGACGCCGTACTCGTTCATGATGTTGATGACGTCCCGCACGCTCTCGTTCGGGTGGATATGCACCAGGTCCGGCAGCTCGCCGGTCTTGGACTTGAGCACTTCTCCCACCGAGGCTTCGTCGCCGCCGGCGAGGAAGCCATAGGAGCGCATCCACTGGTCGTTGAAGATCTTCGCCAGGTAGCCCCGGCCCGAATCGGGCAGGATCACCACGACGACGGCGTCGGCGGGCAGGTCCTTGGCGGCCTGCAGCGCGGCGACGACGGCCATGCCGGAGGAACCGCCCACCAGCAGGCCCTCTTCCCGGGCCAGGCGGCGGGTCATGGCGAAGGACTCGGCGTCGCTGACGGCTATGACCTCATCCGGAACGGCCTTGTCGTAGTTGGCGGGCCACATGTCCTCGCCGACGCCCTCGACGAAGTACGGCCGGCCGGTGCCGCCGGAGTAGACCGAACCGGCCGGGTCGGCCCCGATGATCTTGACCACGCCGCCGTCGGCCTCGGGCCGGTCCGCGGAGACTTCCTTGAGGTAGCGGCCGGTGCCGGTGATGGTGCCGCCGGTGCCGGCGCCGATCACGCAGTGCGTGACTTTGCCGTCCGTGTCCTTCCAGATCTCCGGGCCGGTCGACTCGTAGTGGCTGGCCGGCGCGGCCGGGTTGGAGAACTGGTCCGGCTTGTAGGCGCCCGGGATTTCAGTGACCAGGCGGTCCGAGACGCCGTAGTAGCTCTGCGGGCTGTCCGGCGCGACGGCGGTGGGGGTAACCACCACTTCGGCGCCGTAGGCCTGCAGCACGGCGCGCTTGTCTTCGCCGACCTTGTCCGGGACCACGAAGATGCAGCGGTAGCCCTTCTGCTGCGCCACGAGCGCCAGGCCCACACCCGTGTTGCCGGACGTGGGCTCCACGATGGTCCCGCCGGGCTGGAGCTTGCCGCTGCGTTCGGCCTCTTCGACCATCTTGGCGGCGATGCGGTCCTTGATCGAACCGCCGGGGTTCAGGTATTCCAGCTTCACCAGGACCGTGGCGGCGATGCCGTCGGTCACGTGATTGAGTTTGACGAGCGGCGTGTTGCCGATGAGGTCCAGGACGGACTGGGCGTACTTCATAGGTACAAAGTTACCGTCTCCGGGACGGCGGGCACGTCGCGTCGCCGGCGCCGCGGTCCGGGTGCGACGATAAGGCAGTGAAGCGAAGGACCTGGTTGAAGACGCTGAGGAGCTACCTCGTCCCCGGCGGGATGCTCCTCGCCGGGGTGGCGGTGCTGGGCACCGGGCTGTTGCCCTGGCCCGCATTCGAGGAGCTCACCGGCCGCACGGTGCCCGTACTGGGCTTCGTGGTGGCCATGTCCCTGGTGACGGAACTGGTGGATGACGCCGGGCTGTTCCGGGCCGTCACGGACCGACTGGCCGCACTGGGCCGGGGCAGCGTGCTGCTGCTCTGGCTGCTGGTGATCGCGCTGGCAACGGTCTCCACCGTGTTCCTGTCGCTGGATACGACGGCGGTGCTGGTCACGCCCGTCGTCGTACTTCTGGCCGTCCACGCCCGGATCCCGCCGCTGCCCTTCGCGCTGACTACCATCTGGCTCGCGAACACGGCCTCGCTGCTGCTGCCGGTGTCCAACCTGACCAACCTGCTGGCCCAGTCCCGGCTGGGTCTCAGCCCGGCCGCCTTCGCCTCGCTGGTCTGGGCCCCCGCGCTGGTTGGGATCCTGCTCCCCCTGGCTCTGCTCTGGCTGGCCTTCCGGAAGGATCTGCGGGGCCGCTACGGCCCCCAGCCGGTCCACCGGGTGCGTGACAAGGTGCTGCTGTACGCCTCGGCTGGCGTGATGCTGCTCCTGCTCCCGGCCCTGGTGTCCGGAGTGCCGGTACAGATTCCCGCCGCTGCCGCGGCCGCGGTCCTCCTGGGGCTGTTCCTGTGGCGGCGCCGCTCGGCCCTCCGCTGGGCCATGGTCCCGTGGCGGCCGCTTATGCTCACCGTCGGCCTGTTCATGGTGGTCGAGGCGTTGCACGCCAACGGCCTGACCAAGGTCCTGGCGGGCGTCGCCGGGTCCGGGGAGAGCCTTCCCGCGCTGCTCCAACTGGCGGGGCTCGGCGTGGGAGCCGCGAACACCGTCAACAACCTGCCGGCCTACCTCGCGCTGGAACCGGCGGGCGGCTCGCCGGTGAGGCTCGCGGCCCTCCTGATCGGCGTGAACCTTGGCCCGCTGGTGAGCCCCTGGGCGTCCCTGGCGACCCTGCTCTGGCACGAGCGCCTGCGGGCCCTCAACGTCGAGATCCGCTGGGGCGGCTTCGCGCTGGCCGGCCTCGCCGCCGTCGTCCTCACGGTTCCCCTCGCGGTCGTGGCCCTCTGGCTGGCCAGCGGCATGCACTAGGCGCGGGTCAGGCCCCGATGTCGTTTCCGGCGGTTTCGCCGCTGCCGCCGGCCGGAGCCGGTGCCGCGGGCGCGGCGTTCTGCCACAGCCCCACTACGTTGCCCTCGGTGTCCGTGAAATACGCGTTCCAACCGGACCCCGGCACCTCCATCTTTGCCCGCTGCACCGAACCGCCCCGGGCCACGATCTGCTCCAAGGCGGCGTCGATGTCGTCGACGTCGACGGTCACCACCGGGGCGGTGAGCTCGCCGCGGCGGAACAGGCCGCCGTTGATCGACCCGGAGACCGCGGGCCGGCCCTCCTCGTCCATCGGGGTGGTCAGCGCCAGGCTGTATTCCATCTCCGGCATGACCTGGAAACCCCAGCCGAACACCGAACTGTAAAACTCACGCGCACGGTTCTCGTCGTCCGCGGGAAGCTCGAAGTGCACCACTCCACCAGCCATCACACTCTCCTGACCATCAAGGGATCCGATCCCGGGGCGGGCGCGGGAAGTCCGGGCCACAGCCGGAGTCTAGTCCCGTCCGGGGCCGCGGATAAGGGCCGTCCGGTTGCGCGCATCCCTCCGCCCAACAGCCCGGATGTGCCCGCCGTCGGCCGGGCGTGGGAACATATTCGAGTGACCACCGCAGAGCTCCCCGCCGGCGTGCCCGCCGCGGCGGACGCCTCGCTGCGGTGGCACCCGGGCGGCCCGTTCGATCTCCTGCAGACCCTCGGCACGCTCCGCCGGGGCCACGGCGATCCGTCCATCCGGGTCACTGCGGACGGCTTCTGGATGGCGTTCACGACGGCGGCCGGTCCGGCCACGCTGCGCCTGGCGTCCGCGGGTCCGGCGGCCGCGCCCTGGATCGAGGCGCGCGCCTGGGGGCCCGGGGCAGCCGCGGCGATCGAGGCCGTTCCGCGAATGCTGGGACGCGACGACGACTGGACGGCCTTCGACGAACCCGGCTTCCACGCCACGCTCCCCCGGATGGTTGTCGACGCACGACGCCGCAACCCCGCCCTCCGGCTGCCGGCCACCGGGCGGATGATCGATTCCCTGGTGCCTACGGTGCTCGAGCAGAAGGTCACGGTGATCGAGGCACGCCGCGGCTACCGCTACCTGATGTACCGCTTCGGGACAGCGGCGCCCGGCGCCGGCACCGTGGCCCCCGCCAACCTCCTGGTCCAGCCCACGCCCGAGCAGTGGCTGCGCATCCCGTCCTGGGAATGGCACAAGGCCGGAGTCGGCCCGCAACGATCGGACACCGTCATGCGGGCGCTGCGTTCCGCGGCCGCGCTGGAACGGCTGGCGGCGCTGCCGGCGGCCGAAGCGGCCGCGAAGCTGCAGACCCTTCCCGGGATCGGCGTCTGGACGGCGGCCGAGGTGGTGCAGCGCACGCACGGCTGTCCGGACTCGATCGCGGTGGGCGACTACCACCTCGCGGCCTACGTCGGCGCGGCCCTGACCGGGCGGCGGACCGACGACGCCGGGATGTTGAGGCTGCTGGCGCCCTGGGCCGGGCACCGCCAGCGGGTGGTGCGCATGATCGGCCTCAGCGGGTTCCGCAAGCCGGTTTTCGGGCCGCGGATGACCATCCAGGACCACCGCGGCCACTGACCGGCGCCGCTGAAGCAACGCGGGGTCACATCCGGCCCATCCGGGGCGCCTTTATAGGCGCGATCTGACCCCGCGTTGCGTTAGACCGAGCGGAGCCGGGTCTTCTTGATCCGGCCAACGAGGGCTTCGAAGCCATCGGCGAGGTCATCGGCGTTGGCCTTGAAGTACGCCCAGCCAGCGCCGCGGAACGCTTCGTCCCGCCGGATGTCCCTGGATTGTTGTTCCCGGGTGAGGTGGTGGGCGCCCTCGTACTGGATGGCGATGCGGTACCTCCGGTAGCCCAGGTCTGCGGCCGGCGAGCGCCGGTCGTCAGGGTCCAGCCTGATCTGAAGCTCCGGCTCCGGTAATCGCGCGTCCATCAGCGCCAGCCGCAGAAAGGTCTCCGGGAACGAATCCGCCCCCACCCGCATCTCGTCCAGGGCCAGCCGGGCTTTCTCGACGCCCTTCATGTTGGGATGCTGGCGGATGAGTAGCCGCAGTCCGTCCTTGTACGCGTAGGGCTCTGAGCGCTGTTCCAGTCCAGGCCGGGGTATCCGAATGATCTGGTCGCCCAGGGCGATGAGGTAGTTGAGAGGCAGGCCCGAGGCGAGATCCAGCCAGGTCCGCGGCGGTGCCGTCACAGGGACGCCGTCGACGTCGGTCAGCTCGCCGGGGATACACCGCACGCGGTGTCCCGTAACCCCGGCCCGGCGGACGCGAGGCAGTTCGTGCGGCTTGCTGAGATGGATGGTGGAACACCCGCCCAGCCACGGCGGCAGTCCGAGCCGGGTGAGCACGGCGGCGGTCTCGTGGGACACCCAGGCGCCGGGCGTGGCTGCGCTGAGTACCCGGGCACGTTCGAAGATCTCCAGGTGCCTGCCGGCCGGCAGATAGATGAGACGGCCGCCGTCGGACAGGTCCTTCGCCCGGAGCCGCTTGGACGTAACGCCGACCGCACGGGAATCGTAGACCGTGAACGGCGTCTGGAAGAGACTTTCGGGGAGCGGCACAATGCGGACCATGGGCACCATTGTGGCCGCGGATTAGGCTCGCTGCCTGAGTTATCCACAGGCCTGCCCAATTCGAAGCATCGCAGGGTCACTTACGGCCCATCCACGGCCCCGCGATGGGCCGTAAGTGACCCCGCGTTGCGGTCAAAGATGCAGTCTGGCGACGGCTTCCTGGCGCATGTCCACCTTGCGGATCTTGCCGGACACGGTCATCGGGAAACTTTCCCGGACGTCCACGTAGCGCGGGATCTTGTAGTGCGCCAGCTTGCCCCGGCAGAATTCCGCCAGCCCCGCGGCGTCCAGCCTGCCGGCTCCGGGCTTGAGGATCACGCACGCCATCAGTTCCTCACCGTACGTGGCGTCAGGGACACCGATCACCTGAACGTCCTGGATATCCGGGTGCGTGTAGAGAAACTCCTCGATCTCGCGCGGGTAGACGTTCTCGCCGCCGCGGATCACCATGTCCTTGATCCGGCCCTCGATCACCAGGTAGCCGTCCTCATCCATGCGCGCCAGGTCGCCGGTATGCATCCAGCCTTCGGCGTCGATCGCCTCGGCCGTCTTGTCCGGCTGGTTCCAGTAGCCCTGCATCACGGAGTACCCGCGGGTGCACAACTCGCCGATCTCGCCGCGCTGCAGCACCTCCCCGGTCACGGGGTCCACGATCCGGTTCTCCAGCTGCGGCATGGTGCGGCCGACGGTCTGCGTGCGCTGGGCCATGGTGTCCCCGTCGCGGGTCATGGTGGAGACCGGAGAGGTCTCGGTCATGCCGTAGCAAATGGCCACGTCGCGCATGTTCATTTCCGAGATCACCCGGTTCATGACCTCGATGGGGCACAGCGACCCGGCCATGACGCCGGTGCGCAGCGTCGAGAGGTCGTAGGAGGCGAAGTCCGGCAGCGCGAGTTCGGCGATGAACATGGTCGGCACGCCATAGAGCGACGTTCCGCCGAAGTCCTGCACTGCCTCCAGCGCGGCGGCCGGCGTGAACCCGCGGCCCGGAATGATGGTGGCGGCGCCGTGGCTGAAGGCGGCCAGGTTGCCGATCACCATTCCGAAGCAGTGGTAGAACGGCACCGGCAGCACCACCCGGTCGTGCTCGGTGTAAGCCAGCAGCTCGCCGATGGCGAAGCCATTGTTGAGCAGGTTGTGGTGGGTCAGGGTGGCGCCCTTGGGAAAACCGGTGGTGCCGGAGGTGTACTGCAGGTTGATCGCGTCGTGCGGGTCCAGTTCGGCCATCCGCGCCTTCAAGCCGGCGTGCGCGACGTCGTCGGCCCGCCTCAGCAGCTCGGCGAATGTCCGCTCCGCCTCATTTTCCGGGACCCCGGCGGTGAGGCCGGGCTGGCCGGAATCGGGCAGGAACACGACTTCGCGCAACTCGGGACATTCCGCCAGCGCCTGCCGGGCCATCACCGTGTAGTCGCTGTTCCGGTCCGACGGCGCCGCCACCAGCATCCGCATGCCGTTCTGCTTGACGACAAACTCCAGCTCGTGGCTGCGGTACGCCGGATTGACGTTGACCAGGATCGCCCCGATCTTCGCTGTGGCGTACTGCAGAATGGTCCATTCGGCGCAGTTCGGGCTCCAGATTCCGATCCGGTCTCCCTTGGCGACGCCGAGCGCCAGCAGCGCGCGGGCCAGCCGGTCGACGTCGTCGTTCATCTTGGTGTAGCTCCACCGCCGGGCCTCCCCGCCGGGAACCGCCGCGGCCTCGATCAGCGCGTCGTGGTACGGGAACCGGGCGACGATCCGCTCAAAGTGGTCGCCGATGGTTTCATCGATCAGCGGGACGTCAGTGTCCCCGGCTGTGTACGCAAGCATGGTGTGACGCTACCAACAGGCCGCCGGCAAGAGAAGGGCAAAGCGTGGAAGTCCTAGGAAATCTTCAGGACATCTTCCGACGCCGGGTCGGCCGCCCGGTAGGGTAAAACCCATGAGCGCACCCATTGACCTGCAGGCCACTTTCATTCCCAACGAGGGCGAATTCTTCCGCGTGAAGCTTGCCCTCGAAATCGCGATCGACGAGGTCGTCAACGAACCCGGCTGCATCCGATATGAGCTGACCGAGGCGAGCGAGGACAAGCTGGTGCTGACCGAGCAGTGGGCTTCCCAGACAGACTTGGACAAGCACTCCAAGGGCACCGCGGTCCAGGACCTGAACGAGTCCCTGAGCGCCTTGCTGGCCGAGCCGGTCAAGCTGGAAAAGCTCTAAGCCCGCCCCGCCTCCGAACACAAACGCGGGGTCACCTCGCGCCGGTAATCCCTCAAGGGATGGGCGCGAAGTGACCCCGCGTTGCTGTTTGTTGCGGCAGTCCGGCTTAGATATCCGGAATCTGGCTGCCGTCCTGCTGGGTTGCGGCGGCCTCGGCCTGGGAACGGGCCACGTGCGCGTGGACCTCCTCCATGTCGAGGGCCTTGACGGCGTCGACCACCTGCTCCAGCTGCTGGGCGTTCAGCGCACCGGGCTGGGAGAACACCAGTACCTTTTCGCGGAAGGCCATCAGCGTGGGGATCGAGGTGATACCGGCCTCGGCGGCAAGCTGCTGCTCCGCTTCGGTGTCCACCTTGGAGAAGACCACGTCCGGGTGCTTCTCCGAAACGGCCGAGTACGTGGGGCCAAACTGCTTGCACGGGCCGCACCATTCGGCCCAGAAGTCTACGAGGACAATGTCGTTGTCCTCGACGGTCGATGCGAACTGTTCACCTGTAATGTCTACGGTAGCCATGCGTCAACGGTACGCGAGCCGCCCGCGAAAGTCCCCTGCGTTTCGCTGATGGCACATCCCGGCGGGCACGGCGCGGAGGTCACGCCCAGACGTGCGGGGCGGGGCGGCGGGCGCCCGGCAGCGCGTTCGTTTCCCGCCACTCGTGGATCCATTCGGGCAGCTCCAGGTCCGCCGGCGGCGCCCCGAACTCGCGGATGATCTCTTCCTGGCTGACCGGCTTGCCCTTGCTGACCAGCCGGGTGGCGATGTGGGCGCGGGCGTAGATTTCGCCGTCGACCACCATGCGCTGCTCAAAGTAGATGGCCTTCTCATCCAGGCCGATGACCTTGGACTCGATGGTGTACTGCTGCCAGAGCTGCAGGGAGCGGCGGAAAGCGATCGTCTCCCCCGCCACCACTGGCGTCCAGCCGCGCCGGCGCATGGCCTTCCAGGTCCCGCTGCGTGCCATCAGGTCGAAGCGGCCCAGGTCCATCAGCGAGAGGTACATGCCGTTATTGACATGCATTGCGATGTCGATGTCTGTCGGGAGCACGCGGAGCGGCAGCGAGGACGTGTCCCAGATGCTCAGCGGCGAGCGCCGGGCGGACTTGATGAGCAGGAGGAGGGTGCGGAGCAGCAGGTGCATGGGACTATGTTACCCGCGGGTAACAAAGGTGCCAAGAAGGGTCGGCCGCTCAGCCGGCGGACAGCACCGCCACCGTGGCCTTGCGGCCGGAGCCGCGGATGGTCCAGCAGTTCCCGGTGCCGAGCACCTCAAGGTCCTCGAGGCCCGCGTGGCGCAGCACCAGCGCGGTGTTCTCGTCCACGGCCACGGCCCGGTCAACCAGGCCCTCCGCCACCGCCGCGACCGCGCGGCTCAGGGTTCCGGCCTGCGCGGTATGGACGTCGACGGCGAACGGCACCAGGCCCAGACCGTCGCGGACGTCGAGTTCGTCAAGGCCTTCGGAGCATTCCTCCGAGCACACCTCGATGCCCCGGACCCGGTATCCGCCCACAAGCGCCCGCTGCGGCGCGATCATCGCCCCCGCGGAGAACCCCAGATAAGGCACGCCCGAAGCGACCGCCTTCCGGATTGCCGCGGCCGAGGCCTGCAGGCCGGCCAGATAGTCCGGGGCGGGGCCGCCTCCGACGAGGATCCCGTCGACGTCGTCGAACGCCCCCGGGTCCGCCGGCTCGTGGGAGCGCAGCAGGATCGGTGTCAGCTGGCAGGGCGTGCGGCTCTGCAGCGGCTCCAGGTACGCGGGGAGGAAATACTCCGAGCTGCCTTCGCGGTCGAACAGCACGACGACGATCCGGGGAGGCCGGCTTCCCCCGCCGCGGTTCCGGACATCCTTGACGAAGCGGTCAAAGATAACCGGGGTGGTGACGGTATCGGGGCCCCCGCCCACCAGGATGATGCTCATGGGTATCACGGTACCCGCCCGGCCGCCGGGTCAGCCGGTGGCGACCAGCTCGACTTCGAAACCGTCCGAGTTCACCAGGTAGGCAGCGTAATGTCCGGGGCCGCCGGCGTGCGGATATTTTTCCGGAAACAGCTCGGTCCAGCCGTTGCCGGGGCCGTCCGCGGCCAGCGCGTCCACGTGCTCCGGCGTTCCGCCCCGGAACGCCAGATGGTTCAGCCCGGGCGCGGTGCGGTGGTGGTTCCGGCCGTCCAGGTCGGGTGACTCCTCGACGACGATGTACGTGGCGCCGCGCCGCCAGCTCCGCCCGCGGGGCCAGTCCTGGAACTGCCCGTAGCCGAGCCTGGTCAGCAGCCAGCCCCATTCGTCCCGGGCCCGCGCAAGGTCCGGCACCCAGAGCTCGACGTGGTGCAGGTCGCCGAAGGATTCGTCAGTCACTGTGTGAGTCTCGCACGTGCCTCAGTGCAGGATGCGCTGGAACAGGAGATGGTCCTGCCAGGCGCCCGCAATCTGCAGGTACTCCGGGGCATGTCCGATCTGCTGGAACCCGGCCCGCTGCAGCACCCGCTGGGAAGCGGCATTGTGCGGCAGCGTGGCCGCCTGGATCCGGTGCAGGCCCAGCGCGGTGCTGGCGGCTCCGACAACATGGGCGACGGCGGCCGATCCGATGCCCCGCCCGTTGAAGTCCTGATCCACCCAGTACCCGAGGTTGGCGCTGAGGAAAGGCCCGCGCACGATGCCGCTCAGCGTCATCGTCCCCACGGCCTCCCCGCCGGCCAGCAGGACCCACGGAACGCCGGTTCCGGCGCCGAACATGGCGAGTTTGCCGCCGATGTTGGCGCGCTGCCCCTCCGTGGTGAAGAACTCGGCGCTCCGGGCCGGTTCCCAAGGCGCAAGATGATCCCGGTTCCGCCGGTACGCGGCCCCCAGCCGTTCGGCGTCGGAACCGCGAAGCAGCCTGATGCGGAGACCGCCGGGCAGCTCTCCCGCCAGCGCGCTTGGGGCGTCAGTCGTCACGTGCCCCTGCCGTCCCGGTGAGCGCAATGATCATCCGCTCCATCCTGGCAACGCCGGCGAAACGCCCCGCGTTGTCCGTCACCAGGAGCGAGTCGAACCTCTGGTTCTTGGGCCTCGTCATGGCCCGGGCCAGGGCCTGGCTGAGCGGGGTATCGAGGTTCACGCGCATCCCGGGGCTGACCACGCCCAGTGCGGACGCTCCGGCGTCCAGCACCGCGACCGGCCGCAGGTGCTCGCCGAGCAGCACGACGGCCTCCAGCGCCGGGTTGGCCGCGAAGGCGTCAGCGGCCTGGGTGACGCTGCCGGCCGTCGTCGCCGGTTCGACGACGTCGCGGATGACCGTCTTGTGTGCCACCGGACGGGCGCTGGCGAGGCGGTGGGCCAGGTCAAGATCAATGCCGGCCCAGGGCGGGGCGGGCCGGGCGAGGTAGTAGCCCTGCACGAGCGGGACGCCCAGCGAGACCAGTGCCTCGAGCTCCTCCGCCCGTTCGACGCCCTCGGCCAGGATCCAGGCGTCGACCTGACTCGCAAACGCGCCGAGCATCCCGATGAGGGCACGCTTCGCCTCATCACGGTCGACGTCCTGGATCAGGTCCCGGTCGATCTTGATCAGGGCGGGGCGCAGGGCCAGCAGGTGGCGCAGTCCCGCGTAGCCGGCTCCGGCGTCGTCGACGGCGATCAGGGCACCGGCGGCGCGCAACTGGTTGAGGTCCGGTTCCAGCTCCACGTACGAGTCGATCGGTGTTTGCTCTGTCAGTTCGACGATCAGGCCGCCCAGTTTGCCCTCGTCGCGCCAGACGCTGCGGATGCATTCCGTGGTCAGCAGCTCCGGTGAGACGTTGAGGGTCAGGAAGCAGTTGGCCGGCAGGGCGGCGCGGGCCTTGAGCGCGGTGCGCAGCGCGGCCGCTTCGAGTTCAGCGGCTTTCCCGTGTTGACGCGCAGCGGCGAACCAGACTTCGGGGTTCTTCTCGGCATAGCCGGGAAACCTGGCGAGGGCTTCATAGCCCACCACCGCTCCCCGCGCGGTATCAACGATGGGCTGGTAGGCAGCCGCCAGGCCTTCGCCGCGGCAGGCCGAGGCCAGCAGCCCATCCCAGTCCGGCGGTGCAGTGGCGCCGGACCCGGAAGGTGGACCGCCCGCCGCAGGAATCAACTAACCGGGTGGATTGCTTTGTGCACCGAGTCGACGAGCTCGGCGGGAAGCTCGGTCAGGCCGTGCACGGACGCGGCATGGGCGCCGACCTGGACCAGGATTTCGTCATCGGTGCTGCAGACCCAGCGGGCTTCACAACCGGGAACAACGTCACCACATGCAAACGATTTCATGTCAACTCCTCAGGCTCATTCGATCAACGCGCCTAACCCTACTCCGCAGTAATGCCGGATCGGCCGATTATCCGCCCGGGTGTCGCCGGAGCCTCCGGTGCCGCGGAAGGATCAGCCGGCGACGCTCTGCGGTTCGTCGCTGGCGGCCAGCTCACCCAACCACTCCAGGGCGTCGGCGCGGGAGGTGAAGTAGCGTTGCGGGCAGTCGTTTCCGCGGCGCATCCACGCGGCGACAACCCGGTCCACGTTCGATTCGCCGACGAGTGCCACGGAGGAAACGAAGCGGCTCTCCAGGTAATGGTTGCGGGCTCCGGCGGTCAGCTTGACGTCGCTGATGTCGATCAGCAAGGGCAGCATCCGCCCGGCGCTGATTTTTGAAATGGCAACGACGGAATCGACGGCGTCCGCCGTATCGAGCATGGACCCGGAGGCCCAGGCCAGCCGAAGAATTCCGCTCTCATCCAGGTTGAGCGTCCCCTTGCCAGCTGCCAGGACTATCTCCATGTGATTCCCCCTCCTGCGACAGAGTAGCGCCTCAGCGGGCCAAGATGTGACGCCGGGCACGTTTTCGACCGGAAAATGACGTTCGACGGCGGAAACCCCCTGCGTTGCGCGCCTTCGCCAGCGGCCGGACCGCGTAGGGTGCCGTCATGGACATCATCCTGGTTCCCGGTTTCTGGTTGGACGCGTCGTCGTGGTCGGAGGTCACGCCGCCGCTGGTCGCCGCGGGGCATCGGGTCCACCCGCTCACGCTGCCCGGGCTGGAGTCGGCTGACGCACCGCGCGCCGGCATCGGCTTGCGCACCCACATCGACGCCGTCGTGGCCGCCGTAGACAGGGTGGATACCCCGGTGGTCCTGGTGGGCCACTCCGGCGGCGGGGCGATCATCCATGGCGCCGTGGATGCGCGACCGGACCGCGTTGCCCGCGCCATCTACGTGGACAGCGGCCCGCTGGGGGACGGCGGCGTCGTCAACGACCAGCTGCCGGCCGACGGCGACGAGGTGCCGCTGCCGCCATGGGAATTCTTCGAGGACGAGGACCTCGTTGACCTGGACGAGGAGCTCCGGTCCGCCTTCCGGGCCCGCGCCGTCCCGGAACCCAAGGGCGTTGCCTACGACCAGCAGAGGCTCCACGATGACCGCCGCTACGACGTTCCGGCAACTGTCATCGCCTGCGAATTTCCGACGTCGGTGCTGCTCGAATGGATTGCCGCGGAGCAGCCGTATGTCGCGGAGCTGGCACGGATCCGCGACGTCGAATACCTGGACCTGCCGACCGGGCATTGGCCGCAGTTCACCAGGCCCGCGGAACTGGGTGCTGCCATCGTCGCCGCCGTGGACCGAACGCCGATTGCTCCATAACTGCCGTTTTCACGTCCCGTAACGGCACCTACGGAGCAGTCGCGCAATAAAACAAAAAAGCCTCCGGAACCGTTTGGTTCCGGAGGCTTTCTCGAGGGTGGCAGATGAGGGATTCGAACCCCCGTAGGCGTTGCCAGCTGATTTACAGTCAGCCCCCTTTGGCCGCTCGGGTAATCTGCCGAACTTCAAAAGAAGATCACTCGCGGCTTCCATCTGCCGAACGCCTGTTTCCAGTCCGTTCCGCTTCCAGCAACCGCGGGCAAGACAACTTTACAGAACTTCCGCCGAAGAATCGAATCGGCGCCGCGTGGCCCCGGGTGGCCCGGAATATCAGGCTTCTCCGAGGATGCGGCCGGCGAGTTTGGCCTCGAACTTCGCCGCCTGCTCGGCGGTGACCTGGTTCAGCTGCACCGCCCGGGCCAGGTCCGCCTGCACGCCACCGAGGCGGGCGGAAGCGTCTGCGGCCGGGCTGAGGATGATGGAGGCCGCCAGGGCCGCGGCGGCCACCGACGTCACCGCCGTCGTGATGGAACCCGCGGCTGCGGCGGTGGTGCTGCTGACGTTACGGATGGCCCTGCGGTTCATGTGCCCTGCCTTTCAAGCGGCTCTTCCAACGGTCCCAACTCTCCCGGGCCAAGCTTCGTTCCCCCCGGGGTTCAGCTTTGAGCCAACTGTGAAGACCGGCCGCCCCGCGGCACCTTCACATCCGGAGCATCCGTACTAGGCTGGAATGCAGAAAACACCGCCCTCCAGCAGGGCGTCCGGACAACATCAGGAGGACAGTCATGGCAGGCGAATCCACATTCGACGTCGTCAGCAAGGTCGACAAGCAGGAAGTCGCCAACGCGCTGAACCAGGCGCAGAAAGAGCTGGCGCAGCGGTACGACTTCAAGGGCGTCGGCGCCGAGGTCGACTTCAGCGGCGAGAAGATCCTGATGAAGGCCAACTCCGAGGAGCGGGTGCTGGCCGTCCTCGACGTGCTGCAGTCCAAGCTGATCCGCCGCGGCATCTCGCTGAAGTCCCTCGACACGGGCGAGCCCTACCCTTCCGGCAAGGAATTCCGCCTCGAGGCCACCATCAAGGAAGGCATTGCCCAGGACCTCGCGAAGAAGATCAACAAGTTGATCCGCGACGAGGGCCCCAAGTCGGTCAAGTCCCAGATCCAGGGCGACGAGCTGCGCGTGACGTCCAAGTCCCGCGACGACCTCCAGGAAACCATGAACCTGCTGAAAGGCTTCGACGAGGCCGATCTCCAGTTCGTGAACTTCCGCAGCTAGCTGCGCTCCGCGTCGGGCACTACCCTGCGACGCACAAAAGGGCTGGCGCCACCGGTATTCCGGCAGCGTCAGCCCTTTTGTGCGTCATGGAACCAGGTGCGCGTCGTCGGGCCGGCGGGCCTAGCCCAGCTGACGCCCCGCCATCCGCTCAAGCCGGCCGATCCGTTCGCTCATCCGCGGGTGCGTGGAGAACATCCGCGCCATGCCGCCGCCGCGGAACGGGTTGGCGATCATCAGGTGCGAGGCGTTGACCAGCCGCTGGTCCTGCGGCAGCGGCGCGAGCTGGACGCCCTGCTCGATCTTGCGCAGGGCCGAGGCCAGCGCCAGCGGGTCGCCGGTGAGCGCCGAACCGTCCTCGTCGGCGTCGTACTCGCGGGTCCTGGAGATGGCCATCTGGATCAGCGACGCGGCAAACGGCGCCAGCAGGGCCATCGCGAGGAGGGCGAGGGGATTGCCGTTGCGGCGGTCGCCGCCCCCGCCGAAGAACAGCAGCATCTGGCCCACCGAGGTGATCACGCCCGCGACGGCGGCGGCCACCGACGAGGTGAGAATGTCCCGGTTGTAGACGTGCATCAGCTCGTGGCCGAGCACGCCGCGGAGTTCGCGGGCGTCGAGCAGCTGCAGGATGCCCTGCGTGCAGCAGACCGCGGCGTTTTGCGGATTCCGGCCGGTGGCGAAGGCGTTGGGTGCCATGGTCGGTGAGATGTAGATCCGCGGCATCGGCTGGTTGGCGCGGGCGGAGAGCTCCCGGACGATCTGGTGCAGCTCCGGCGCCTCGGCCTCGGTCACCGGATAGGCCTGCATGGACCGGATCGCGATCTTGTCGCTGTTCCAGTACCCGTAGGCGGTGGTGCCGACGCCGATCAGGGCCATGATCCAGATGGGCGCCGAACTCCGCATCCCGGATCCAATCACCGCGCCCAGGCCAAGCAGCACCGCCCAGAGCACGCCGAACAGGGCCGCCGTCTTCAAGCCGTTGTGATGGTTATGCACTGATCCTCCCAAGCCATGCCGTCGATCGGGTGTCCCACGGGTCACCCATCTAAGAAACGAACCGATAGGGAACCGGGTTCCGCGCGTCGTACTTCAGGAACCCGGACTGCCAGCGCGCCACGAGCCAGGCCACCACCGCGCACAGCACCCCGCCGGCGAGCAGAACCCAGCCTTCACTGAGCAGCTTAGTCGCGCCGCCGGCCAGCATGTCCCCCACCCGGGGGCCGCCCGCGACGACGACCACGAAGACGCCCTGCAGCCGGCCGCGCAGGTGGTCCGGGGTGGCCGATTGCAGGATGGTGGTGCGGAAGACCGCGCTGACGGAGTCGGCGATACCGGCGAGCGCGCAGCACACGGCGGCAGGCACCAGCCAGGGGGTCACGCCCGCGGCGCCGGACCGGCCGGCGAGCACGACGACGAGGCCCATCCCCGCGATGGAGGCGCCCCAGCCCATGACAGACCAGACCACCGCCGTGCCCTGCGCCCGGACCGCACCGAGCGGGCCGGAGAAGAGCCCGGCCAGGAACGCGCCGACGGCAGTTGAGGCCAGCAGCACGCCGACCGTGGCTTCGCCGCCACCGATCATGAGTGCGGCGATGGCCGGCAGCAGCGCCCGCGGTTGCGCCAGGATCATGGCCACGAGGTCGATCACGAAGGTCATACGCAGGTTCGGCCGCGTGCCGAGGAAGCGGAAGCCCTCGACGACGGAGCGCAGGCCGGCCCGGTGCGACTCATGCCCTGGCGGCATGGGCGGCAGCTTCAGCAGGGCCCAGACGACAAACGCGAAGCTGGCCACATCGATCGTGTAGGTCCAGGCGAAGCCGACCGTGGCCACCAGCACGCCGGCCAGCAGCGGACCGGCGGTCATGGTCAGGCCGAAGATCATCATGCTCAGGGCATTCGCCGCGGGCAGGAGCTCTTTCCGGACCAGGACCGGGATGATGGCGCTGCGGGCCGGCTGGTTGATGGCCTGCGCGCCGCTCTGCACCGCGACGAGCAGGTACAGCAGCCAGACGTTGCCCAAGTGCAGCCACGCCTGCAGCGCCAGGCCGACCGTAGTCAGCCACAGCACCGCGGAGGCGAGCAGCGCGACCTTGCGGCGGTCGTGGGCATCCGCGATGGAGCCGCCGAGGAGGCCGCCGAACACCAGCGGGACCAGGGCAAAAATGCTCAGCAGCCCCACGTACAGGCTGTCCTGGGTGAGCCGGTAGACCTCGAGGCTCACGGCCACGAGGGTGAGTTGGCTGCCCAACGCCGAGGCGGCGGATCCCAGCCACAGACGGCGGAAGGCCGGGCTTTCGCGTAACGGCGTGATGTCCGCCAGGAATTTCCCCACCCGGCAACTCTAGTGGGCCACAAAGGAAATAAGCCGAACCTTATTGTGACCAGCTCAAAATAAGTGCTTGAATGGGGCCATGACGGATTCGGTGGGCGGCAGCGAGGCATGGACCGCCGCCCTGCATGCCCACGGCCGCCGGGTCACTAAGCAGCGGCTGGCCGTGCTGGCCGCCGTCGAACGCCACCCGCATTCGCCGGCGGAGAGCATCCTTGCCGCAGCCCGCGAGGAGCTGCCCGAACTTACGGCGCAGTCCGTCTACGTGGTCCTCGGCGACCTGACCGAGCTGCAGATGCTGCGCCGCTTCGAACCCCCGCACTCGCCCGCGCTGTATGAGACGCGTGTGGGGGACAACCACCACCACGCCGTCTGCATCAGCTGCGGCCGTGTGGAGGACGTTGAATGCGCCGTCGGCCACGCGCCGTGCCTCACCCCGCACTGGGAGTCGGGCTCCAAGCCCATGACCATCCAGATCGCGGACGTCCTGTACCAGGGCATCTGCGAGGACTGCCAGCGCACCCAAAAACTCCCCGCCGACCGTAACTAAGTTAGAAACAGAAATAGGAGAATGATGACTCAGAACATCTCTGCGCCCGCAGTGTCCACGACACAGTCCGGTGCCCCCGTCACTTCCGACGCCCACTCGCAGTCCGTCGGTGCTGACGGCGCGATTATCCTGACCGACCACTACCTGGTGGAGAAGCTCGCCCAGTTCAACCGCGAGCGCGTGCCGGAGCGTGTCGTGCACGCCAAGGGCGGCGGCGCCTTCGGCACGTTCACGACCACGGGGGATGTCTCCCAGTACACCAAGGCCGCGCTGTTCCAGCCGGGCGCCGAGACGGACATGCTCATCCGTTTCTCCTCCGTCGCCGGCGAGGCAGGCTCCGCCGACACACTCCGCGACCCGCGCGGCTTCGCCGTGAAGTTCTACACCACCGAGGGCAACTACGACCTCGTCGGCAACAACACCCCGGTGTTCTTCATCCGCGACGGCATCAAGTTCCCGGACTTCATCCACTCGCAGAAGCGCCTCCCGGGCACCCACTTGCGGGACGCCGACATGCAGTGGGACTTCTGGACCCTCTCCCCCGAGTCCGCCCACCAGGTCACCTGGCTCATGGGCGACCGCGGCCTGCCGGCCTCCTGGCGTGAAATGCAGGGCTACGGCTCGCACACCTACCAGTGGATCAATGCAGCGGGCGAGCGCTTCTGGGTCAAGTACCACTTCAAGTCCAACCAGGGCGTCAAGTCCCTGACGGGCGACGAAGCGGAAGAGCTGGCCGGCGCGGACGCGGACTTCTACATCCGCGACCTGCAGGAGAACATCGACGCCGGCAACTTCCCCTCCTGGGACCTGCACGTCCAGGTGATGCCGTACGAGGACGCCAAGACGTACCGCTTCAACCCGTTCGACGTCACCAAGGTATGGCCGCACGGCGACTACCCGCTGGTCAAGGTCGGCACCATGGAGCTGAACAAGAACCCGGAGAACTACTTCGCGCAGATCGAGCAGGCCACCTTCGCGCCGTCGAACTTCGTGCCGGGCATCGCCGCCTCCCCGGACAAGATGCTGCAGGCCCGCATCTTCTCCTACGCCGACGCGCACCGCTACCGCGTGGGCACCAACCACGCCCAGCTCCCGGTGAACCTGCCCAAGAGCCAGGTCAACAACTACAGCCAGGACGGCGCGGCGCGGTACCACTTCAACGCCCCCTCGGTCCCGGTGTACGCGCCGAACTCCTTCGGCGGTCCCGCCGCCGTGGAACCGCAGAACCCGGCCGGCGGCTGGGAGAACGACGGCGAGCTGACGCTCTCCGCGCACTCCCTGCACGCTGAGGACGGCGACTTCGGCCAGGCCGGCACGCTGTACCGCGAGGTGTTCGACGACGGCGCCAAGGCCCGCCTGCTGGACACCCTCACCGGTGCGGTGGGCGGCGTCAAGGACGCTGGCATCAAGGAGCGCGCCATCCAGTACTGGACCAACGTCGACGCCGAGCTCGGCGCGAAGCTTCGGGCCAACCTGGGTGCCGCCGCCGGTGCTGCCACTTCGGACGCAGAGGCTGCCAACAAGATCGGCTAGCCTTTCCCGGCAATGAAAGAACACCCCGCCGCGGAGAACCGCGGCGGGGTGTTCTTTTCGTCCGGCGCCCGGACCGGCGGGACAGCTAGGCGCCGCTGGCGCCGGGGTCCGCCGCCGGGGCCGCCGGCGCCGACGCTGCCGCGGTAGCTGCTGCCGGCGCGCCCGCCGCTGCGGGGCGGTGGCCCCTCTTGGCGAGCTGGATCTGCTCGTAGACGTGGTGGCGGAGCTCGGTGAACCGGGGCAGGGAACGGGTCTCCAGCTGGTCCCGCTCGGCCGGAAGGTCGATCACGATGTCCTCCTGCACCACGGTCGGGGAGCTCGAGAGGATGATGACCCGTTCACCGAGGTAGACCGACTCGTCGATGTCGTGGGTCACGAAAAGCACGGTCACGCCGAGCTTCTTCCAGACCACCCGGATCAAGTCCTCGAGGTCCGCGCGGGTCTGCGCGTCGACGGCGGCAAACGGCTCGTCCATCAGCAGGACCTCGGGCTGGTATGCGATGGCACGGGCGATCGCCACGCGCTGCTGCATGCCGCCGGAAAGCTGCCAAGGGTAGGAGCGCGGCACGTGGGCCAGGCCCACGGCCTCCAGGGCCTCGTCGACGAGTCGGTCGCGTTCGGCCTTGGGCACGCCCTGGTTCTTCAGCGGCAGTTCCACGTTGTCCCTGACCCGCATCCAGGGGAACAGCGAGCGTCCGTATTCCTGGAAAACCACCGCCATCTTCTTCGGCGGCCCGGACACCCGCTTGCCGTCCAGGAGCACTTCCCCCTCGGTGGGGGTCATCAGGCCCGAGATGCACTTGAGCAGGGTGGTCTTGCCGGACCCCGAAGGGCCCACGAGGCAGGCCAGTTCACCGGCGCGGAGATCGAAGGTGAGGTTCCGCACCGCTTCGACGTCGCCGCCGTCGGTCTGGTAGACCTTCTTCAGTCCGCGGACGGAGAGCATCGCCTCCGGGGCCGCTTGCGCTGCACTAGGCTGCATTTTCTACCTCTTTCTGGCCGTGGTACCAGCGCAGGATGTTCCGCTCGGCCCACTGGAAGATGAATGACATGGCCACGCCCAGCAGTCCGAGGACCACGATGCCGGACCACATTTCGGGGATGGCGAAGGACCGCTGGAACTGGACAATCGTGAAGCCCAACCCGGAGGACGAGGCGAACATTTCGGAGATGACCATCAGGATCAGCCCCAGGGACAGCGACTGGCGCACGCCGGCGAGGATCTGCGGGCTGGCCGAGGGCAGCACCAGGTAACGCACACGGGCCCAGCCGTCGATGCCGTAGGTGTGGGCCGAATCCGAGAGGACCCCGTCCACGGCGCGGACGCCCTCAATGGTGTTCAGCAGCACCGGCCAGACACAGCCGGAGATGATGACCGCGATCTTCATCGAGTCGGTGATGCCCATCAGCAGGATCAGGACCGGGACCAGCACGGGCGGCGGGATGGCGCGGAAGAATTCGAGCGTCGGTTCCAGCAACGCCCGGAGCCATTTGACCGAGCCGATCAGCACCCCGCCCACGACGCCGATCACGATCGCCGCGACCACGCCGATCAGGAGCCGGGCGATGCTGGGCAGCACATCCGAGAAGAAGCGGGGGCCGAACCAGACCTCGCCGAACTTGTTGACCAGGGCGGCCGGGGTGGGGACGAAGAAATTGACCGTTCCGAGGGTGGAGGCCCACCAGGCCAGGACGAGCAGAACTGGCAGCGCGAGCAGGTAGGCCGCCGTTTTCAGTGCTTTCATACGATCACCTCAGAACGGACCGAGGAATGCCAGGACAGGGTCTTCTTTTCGATGAAGCGCATCAGGACGTTGATCAGCACACCGATCAGCCCGGTGGCGAGCACCAGGGCGTACATGCCCGAGATGGCGCCGCCGGATTGCGCGAGCGCGATTTCACGGCCTAGCCCCGGCGAACCGATCACGAGTTCCGCCGTGATGGCCAGGACCAGCGCCACCGTGGCTGCGAGCCGGACACCGGTCATCAGGTAGGGCAACGCGGTGGGGAACACGACGTAGCGGATCCGCGCCATCCACCCCAGCCCGTAGGTCTTGGCGGTGTTGTTGGCGACCATGTCGACGTCGGCCACCCCGTAGAGGACCTGAATGAGGACCTGCCAGAAGGCGGCATAGGTGATCAGCATCAGTGACGACTCGATCTTCACGCCGAAGAGCAACACGGCCAGCGGGATGAGGGCCACGGACGGAATCGGGCGCAGGAACTCGACGGTGGAGTTGGTGGCTTTGCGCAGGAAGCTGCTGGATCCGATGATGAAGCCCAGCAGCACGGCGAGGGCAACCGCGATGATGAGGCCCAGGAACCAGGCCTTCATGGTTTCACCGACCGAGACCCAAAACGCCGTCAGGCCGAAGTCGAGGGCCAGGGCGGAAATGACCTCGCTGGCGGGCGGAAGGTAACGTTCGTCGATAATTCCCAGACGCGGAATGAGCTCCCAGGTTCCCAGGAACCCAATTATCCCGACCACACCGAGCAACTGCTTCACCGGAAGTTTGTGGCCGGACGCCACAGCGTCGGAACTCATGGAACTTACGGAACTCACGGGAGGAGGTCGCCTGCGTTCGGGGCCTTGGACAGCGTCCCGTACTTGGCGGCAGCATCACCGAGGGTCTTGAAGGCGTCCTTGTTGAACTCCACACGGTAGCGGGGCAGGACAATCTTGGCCCGGGTGGCTTCGTCGATCTTGGTGTAGGTGCCCACGATGTCGCGGACTTCCTGCGGGTGCGCCTGGGCATATTCGAGCGACTTGTTCATGGCCCGGGTGAACTTCTGGGTCAGCTCGGCCTTGCCCTTGATGGTGTCCGCCTTGGTGAAGTAGCCGGCGATGTCCAGCTCAGGGCTCATGTCCACGAAGTTGGAGGAAATGATCTTGCCGCCCTCTGCGACGGCCTTGGACAGGAAGGGCTCCAAAATCCAGGCCGCGTCCACCTGCTTGTTGGCCAGCGCGGCGGGGGCGTCCGGGAAGGCCACCTCCACGAACTTCACGCTCGAGGGGTCGCCACCGGCCTTTTCGACGACCGACTTGATGGTGGTGTCCCCGATATTGGAGAGGTTGTTCACCGAGACGGTCTTGCCCGCAAGGTCCTTCGGGGACTGGATGCTGGACCCGGCCGGGACGACGACGCCGCCGATGTCCTTGCCCTTCTCGCCCGTGGTTGAGGCGCCGTTGGCGACGAATTTCAGGTCAAGGCCCTTGTCCTTCGCCACCATGACGGAGATCAGGTTGGAGAAGGCGAAGTCGAAGCTGCCGCTCACCACGCCGGGGACGATCGCCGCACCGCCGGTGGCCGTCTGGATGTCCAGCTGAAGGCCTTCGTCTTTGAAGAATCCCAGCTTGTTGCCCAGGTAGATGGGGGCGCAGTCGACGATCGGGATGACGCCGACGCTGACCTTGGTCAGATTTCCGCCGCCCGTTGCACCGCCGGATGCGCTGCCCCCGCCGGTGGAACTCGGCGATCCGCTGCCGCAGGCCGAGAGGGCCAGGACCGATGCGGCCGCCAGCACGGCGATAATACGACGTTTCATGTTCACTCCTATGTGCGCATTGGCGTGGGCGTGACAAGCTCCCAAGCCCCAAAGTTCGCTCTCCGAACAAGCGTTCAAAATCAAGTCTGACCTAAGGCTACTGTGAGGTCAACCACATTAGGCGCATTGTTACAGCTCCGAGACGAGCGCGGAAGAGGCCGCGGCAATACCTCCCGCAACGCAGCAACGCGGGGCCCCTACGCCCGTCCGGACAGGCCGGACGGGCCGTAGTGACCCCGCGTTGACTAACCGCGTGGAAGTGCAGCGTTGCAGCTACGAGCGGGTGAGCGACTCCGCATCCTCGTCCGCAACCGGATCGGCGGCCGGGCCGTTGACGGCGGCCCTTGCCTCGGCGAACTTCTCGTTGAGCCGGGAGTGGCGCTGGCCGTAGGCGAAGTAGATCGCGATGCCGATGACCAGCCAGATCGCGAAGAAGATCCAGGTCTCCACCGCCAGGTTCGTCATCAGGTACAGGCACAGGACGGCCGAGACGACCGGGAGCACCTTGCCGAACGGCACGCGGAAGGCCGGCTTAAGGTCCGGCCGCTTCCGGCGCAGCACCAGGATGCCGAGGCTGACCATCACGAACGCGGAGAGCGTGCCGATGTTGATCATTTCCTCGAGCAGGTCCACGTTGGTCAGTCCGGCCACGACCGCCACGGCCGTGCCGCAGATGATCTGCAGGCGTGCGGGGGTCGCCCGGATGGTGCCGGTCTTGGAGAGCGAGCGCGGCAGCAGGCCGTCGCGGCTCATGGCCAGGACCACACGCGAGAGGCCCATCAGCAGCACCATGATCACCGTGGTGAGGCCCACGAGGGAGCCGAAGGCGATGACCTTTGCGGCGTCGGTGTTCCCCACGGCCTCGAAGGCAGTGGTCAGCGTCGGGTTCTTCGCCTCGGCCAGCTTGGTGTAGGACACCATGCCGGTCAGGGCCAGCGAGACCAGGATGTAGAGCACGGTGACGATCGCCAGGCCGCCGAAGATGCCGCGGGGCAGCGTCTTCTGCGGGTTCTTGACCTCCTCGGCGGAGGTGGCGACGACGTCGAAACCAATGAAGGCGAAGAACACCAGGGCGGCGCCGGCGAAGATGCCGAGCGTGCCGTACTGGGCCGGGGCCGCGCCGGTGAGGAAGCCGAAGAAGGACTGCTTGAGCACGTCCGTGGCGCCGGTACCGCCGGTGGGTTCGGAGGCAGGGACGAACGGGGCGTAGTTCTCAAACTTCACGTAGCTGAAGCCGACGACGATGACGAAAAGCACGACGGCGATCTTGATCAGCGTGAACACGTTGCCGACACGGGCGGACAGCTTTGTCCCCAGCACCAGCAGCACGGTGAACACGGCAACAATCAGGAAGGCGCCCCAGAAGAGGTCGACGCCGGCCACGGAGATCGACGGCGGGACGTCCAGTCCCATCAGCGCGAACACTTTGCTGAGGTAGATGCCCCAGTATTTGGCGATCACGGCGGCGGCGGTGAAGAGCTCGAGGATGAGGTTCCAACCGATGATCCAGGCGAGCACCTCCCCCATGGTGGCGTAGGTGAAGACATAGGCTGAGCCGGCCACCGGGATGGCGGTGGCGAATTCGGCATAGCACATGATCGCCAGGGCGCAGGTGACGGCTGCGATGGCGAACGAGATGGTGACGGCGGGGCCGGCGAAGTTGGCGGCAGCCTTGGCCCCGACCGAGAAAATGCCTGCGCCGACCGCAACGGCGACGCCCATGATCATCAGGTCCCAGGTGCTGAGCGAGCGTTTCAGCTTGCGTCCGGGCTCATCGGCGTCGGCGATCGACTGCTCGATGGATTTGGTCCGGAAAAGGTTCATAGGAAAGTCCAAAATCTCGGTAGCTGGTTGGAAACAGACCTATTAATAGTAGTGTCCATCCACTGGACGGCCGCTTTTATCCCACATCGTGAGACGCAAAAGAGCGCGAACATACCCTTGGGGGCCCCGGCCGCGGGGCCCCCAAGTGAACGTTCGCGCCCAGGGCTTCAGTGGCTCAGGCGGGCCAGTCCATCAGCGTCGAGCGGATCAGGAAGCGCTTGCCCTCGGGAGCCTCGACGGAGAAGCCGCTGCCGCGGCCGGGGACGACGTCGACCGTCAAGTGGGTGTGGCTCCAGTAGTTGAACTGCTCCTTGGACATCCAGAATTCCAGCGGCTGCGGCTGCAGGCCGTCCGAGATGTCGAACAGGCCCAGCAGCACATCGGAGTCTCCGGTGAGGAACTCCCCCGCCGGGTAGCACATGGGCGAGGAGCCGTCGCAGCAGCCGCCGGACTGGTGGAACATGAGCGGGCCGTGCTGGAGCCAGAGCTTGCGCAGCAGCTCAACGGCTTCGGGGGTGAGCGCCACGCGGGAAAAGTCCTCGCCGGCCTGTGTCACGGCGGCGTCGAGCCTGGTCTGGGTCATCGGAGCTTCTCCTGCAAGTAGGGACGGCTGTCACGGGCGGGACGGGAAGGCGGGGCGGACCGGTCCGGTCCGCCCCGCCGCAACGGCTTAGAAGAAGCCGAGCTTGTTCTCGCTGTAGCTGACCAGCAGGTTCTTGGTCTGCTGGTAGTGGTCCAGCATCATGGCGTGGTTCTCGCGGCCGATGCCGGAGGACTTGTACCCGCCGAACGCGGCGCCGGCCGGGTAGGCGTGGTAGTTGTTGACCCACACCCGGCCCGCCTGGATTTCGCGGCCGGCGCGGTAAGCGACGTTGCCGTTGCGGGACCAGACGCCGGCGCCCAGGCCGTAAAGGGTGTCGTTGGCGATGCCCATGGCGTCGTTGTAGTCGCTGAAGCGGGTCACCGAAACCACCGGCCCGAAGATCTCCTCCTGGAAGATCCGCATCTTGTTGTGTCCCTCGAAGATGGTGGGCTGGACGTAGTAGCCGCCGGCGAGGTCGCCGGACAGTTCGGCGCGGGCGCCGCCGGTAAGCGCTTTGGCGCCCTCCTGCTTTCCGATGTCGATGTAGGAGAGGATCTTCTCGAGCTGGTCGTTGGAGGCCTGCGCGCCGAGCTGCGTGTCGGTGTCCAGCGGGTTGCCCTGGATTATCTTCTGGGTGCGGGCCAGCGCGTCGGCCATGAAGGAGTCGTAGATGCCTTCCTGGACCAGGGCGCGGGAGGGGCAGGTGCAGACCTCGCCCTGGTTGAAGGCGAAGAGCGTGAAGCCCTCAAGAGCCTTGTCGTAGAAGGCGTCGTTGTTATCCGCGACGTCGTTGAAGAAGATGTTGGGGCTCTTGCCGCCGAGCTCCAGGGTGACCGGGATCAGGTTCTGGGACGCGTACTGGCTGATCAGGCGGCCGGTGGTGGTCTCGCCGGTGAAGGCGATCTTGCGGATTCGCGGGCTGGAGGCGAGCGGCTTGCCGGCTTCGACGCCGAAGCCGTTGACGACGTTGATGACGCCCGCCGGCAGCAGGTCGCTGATCAGCTCCATCAGCACCAGGATCGAGGACGGGGTCTGCTCGGCCGGCTTGAGGACGACGGCGTTGCCGGCGGCGAGCGCGGGGGCCAGCTTCCAGACGGCCATCAGGATCGGGAAGTTCCACGGGATGATCTGGCCGACGACGCCGAGCGGCTCGTGGTAGTGGTAGGCGGTGGTGTCGTCGTCGAGCTGGGACAGCCGGCCCTCCTGGGCGCGGACGGCGGAGGCGAAGTAGCGGAAGTGGTCCGCGGCGAGCGGGATGTCGGCGTTGAGGGTTTCGCGGATCGGCTTGCCGTTGTCCCAGGACTCGGCGACGGCGAGCATCTCGGTGTTCTCGTCGATCCGGTCGGCAATCTTGTTCAGGATGGCCGCGCGCTCGGCGACGGAGGTCTTCCCCCACGACGGGGCGACCTTGTGCGCGGCGTCCAGGGCCAGCTCGATGTCCTCGGCGGTGCCGCGGGCGACCTCGCAGAAGGCCTTGCCGGTCACCGGGGTGATGTTCTCGAAGTACTGGCCCTTGACCGGGGCAACCCATTCGCCGCCGATCCAGTTCTCGTAGCGGTCCTTGAAGGTGACCTTCGAGCCCTCGGTACCGGGCTGTGCGTAGACAGTCATTGGTAGCTCCTTTGCTGTGCAAGATTGGTGGCGGAAGCGGCCAGGATCTCTGCGGCCGCCGCTGGCACCAGCCTAGGAGCCGGGAGGTTGCGAGCAGGTTGCAACCATGTGAGCCGGATCACGCGGACTCTCATTGCGCTGGGCTCGTTCAGGAATGCGGCCACTATCCAGGCAATGGGCCCGTGTTCTGGTACTTACCTCCACCCCGCAATACCTATGGACACCGCTGGAGCCCCCTCCGATACTCAGCGTGACGCCGCAGGCTGTTGCGGCGTGGGCGTCCAGCTGCTCACCAACGGCGCTCACACCTTCATTGAGGGGGCTCTTGGCATGGTGGTAAAAACGGCAACAAAAGCAGGAGGAAGAGGCTGGCGGATGGCGTCGGCCATTGCATTGGCTTCGGCGATGGCCAGCACCTTCGTGGTCTCGCAGGCTGTCCCGGCGAGTGCGGCGACGTCGGGCGGGATGGTGATCTCAGAACTCAACTACCATTCCGGATCGGATCTGGATACCGACGACTTCCTGGAACTGACCAACACATCAGGCGCTCCGCTGGACATCTCGGGATGGTCCTTCACCGCCGGCGTCACGGCCGTCTTCGCTGCGGGCACCGTGGTTCCCGCCAACGGCTACTTTGTGGTGGCGAAGGATGCCGCCCAGTTCCAGACCACATACGGGTTCGCCCCGAACGCCGTCTACGGCGGAAACCTGAGCAACGGCGGCGAAGCGGTCACGCTGGTCGATGCGGCGCTGAACGTCGTGGACACCGTCACTTACGCGGACGTCGCGCCCTGGCCATCGACGCCTGACGGGACGGGCCCCACCCTCGAACTGCGCGACCTGACCTTGGACAACACACAGCCCGACAGCTGGGGCGCGAGCCTGGCAGCGGGCGGCACCCCCGGGGCCAAGAACTCGCTCGACGGGACCGGGCCGGCGCCGGTCGTCGCTGAGCTGAAGGCGACCCCGGCGCGGCCGGCCGCCGGTCAGCCGGTGGCCGTTACGGCCCGGCTCCGGACCGGCTCCACAGCTCAGCTCACCTACAAGGTGATGTTCGGCGCCGACGTCGTGGTTCCGTTCGTCGATGATGCGGCCAGCCCCGGAGGGGCAGGCGACGGCGTGTATTCCGGAACCATCCCGGGTCAGAGCGCGGGCAACCTGATCCGCTACCGGGTCGATGCCTCCGCGGGCGGTACCGGCTACTCGGAACCTGCGGCAGGTGACTCGGTGCGCTACCGCGGCGTGGTCGTCCTGAACTCCGCGGTCAGCAGCTCGCTTCCTGTCATCGAGTGGTTCATGGATGACGCCGTGTACAACGACATTCTGGCCAACCACCGCTACGACGACTACCAGGGCGCGGCGGTCTGGGCCTACAACGGCCAGGTCATCGACGGCGCCCTGATGAACGTGCGCGGCAACACCTCCCGGAGCAATGCGAAGGTGAGCTGGAAGGTCGAGCTGCCCAAGGGTTACATCTTCGATCTTGGCGGCAAGCTGCCCTATCCGCTGGACGAATTTGCGCTCCAGAACTACGCGGACAACTTCGCAGACGTCGGCTGGGCGACCGTGAAGGCCGGCGGCGACCGGGCCCTGAACATCGTCCCGGTCCGTACGCAGCGCAATGGCACCTTCTGGAGCCTGGGCCGGATCATGGAGACCGAGGACGGCCGCTGGCGGGATGACCAGGGCGTGTCCAACTGGGCGATCTACAAGGGCGACGGCGGCAGCGTGGGCGCCACGTCGTCTCCGGCCGCGCTCCAGGCCTCGGGCTGGCTGGACAAGAAGACCCGCAAGGACGAGGACTTCTCCGACGTCTGGACCCTGTCCAACTCGGTCGACGCCTCGCCCTCAGCGGCGCAGCAGGCCTGGATCTACCAGAATGTGAACATGCCGGAGCTGGTCAACTATATGGCGATCAACTCGATCATCCGGCACCAGGACAGCGGCTGGTACAACTGGTGGCTGGCCCGCGACACCGACGGGACCGGCCGGTGGGAGATGTGGCAGTGGGACCTGAACTGGATCTTCACCACTCCCTCCTCGGACGGCAAGGGCGTCTTCCTGACCCCGGACACCTCCAACAATTTCACTCAGGCCATGCTGAGCTACCCGGAGATCAAGGAAATGTTCTACCGGCGGCTGCGTACCCTGGCCGACCAGTTCCTTCCGGCCGGGCAGTACGAGGCGCAGTGGGACGCGATATCGGCCCAGACCACGCCGGACTGGAACCTGGACCGCGCTAAGTGGGGCGGGTACACGCCGGCGTCGGCGCGGACCGCGTTCCTGGCCGGCCTGGCGGATCGCCGCAACACGATCAACGGCAACACGGGCCCGGGCCTGCCGGTGCCCACCACACAGGCGGCCGACGCGAACGTGGTGGTCAATGAGATCCAGTACCACCCGGCCGGAAGCGGTGGGGAGTACATCGAGCTGGCGAACCCCGGCAGCACGGCCGTGGATATCTCGGGCTGGACGATCGATGCGGTCGGCCTGAAGATCCAGCCCGGCACGGTGATCCCCGCCGGCGGACGCGTGGTGTTCGTGGCGAATGACAAGGCGTTCCGCCTCGCTTACACCGGGGCGAACCGCTTTGTGGGCGGCACGTTCACGGGCACTCTCGACGACGCCGGCGAAGCCATAGTGCTGCGCGACGGCAGCCGGGTGGTGGACTCCGTGACCTACTCGAACGCGGCGCCGTGGCCGACTGCAGCAGACGGCGCCGGCCCTTCGCTGGAGCTGACCTCGCCGACGGCGGACAACTCCGTTGCGTCGAACTGGACCGCGGTGTCCACCACCGGCGGCACACCGGGACTGGCAAACACGAAGGGGACTCCGCCGTCRAATGTGGCGCCTGTTGCGGCGTTCACGAGTGGGGTGAGCGGGTTGACGGCGAACGTGAACGGGGCCGGTTCAACGGACTCGGACGGCACGATCGCCTCGTACGCCTGGGACTTCGGTGACGGCGGGACCGGGACCGGGGTGACGGCGAGCCACACCTACGCTGCCGAGGGGACGTATACGGTCACCCTGACCGTAACGGATAACGGCGGCGCCAAGGGCACGGTCAGCCATTCGGTAAGCGTTGCCGCGCCGCCGGCGGGCAGTGTCCTGGCTCAGGACACGTTCACCCGCACGGTCACCGGCGGTCTGGGGACGGCGGAAACGGGCGGGCCCTGGACATTGTCCGGGACAGCCTCGAACTTCGCCGTCAACGGCAGTGCGGCCACGATTGCCAGCCCCGCTGCCACCAACCGCTACGCCTACCTTGACGGTGTCTCCTCCACYGACACGGAGGTGCGGGCAACGATCGGCTTCAACCGGCCGACCGCCAGCAGCATCTACACCGGCCTGATCGGCCGCCGGGTGGGTGCGGATACCTACGGTGCACGGGTGGTGGTTAATTCCGCCGGCGCGGTGAGCCTGCACCTGACCCGCAGCACGAATACGAACATGAGTGCCGCGACAGTGTCCGGGCTGACCTTCAATACCGGGGACCGGCTTCAGTTCCGGCTGCAGGTTACCGGAACCGCACCGACCACCATCCGGGCGAAGGTCTGGAAGGTGGGCACCGCGGAACCGGCGAACTGGCAACTGAGCACAACCGACAGCACGGCCACGCTGCAGAGCGCCGGTGGAATCGGCATCTACAGCTACCTCAGCACCACCGGAACGCCGACCCCGTTGACCGTCAGCTTCGACGACCTCTGGGCCGGGCGCACCAACTAGCGATACTCGGCAAAGAAGTCCCCGCCGGCGCAGACGACGCCGGCGGGGACTTCTTTGTGCGCCATGCAGCGCCGAGAGCGCGTCCTGCTCAGGCGCCGAATTCGGCTTCGAGCCGCTCCAGGTCCGCGACGACGGCGGCGCGCCTGGGCGAGCGCGGCGGCAGCAGCTTCAGCGCGGCGGTGCGGACCTCGACGTCGTCCCGCGCTTCCGGCAGTTCGGCATATTTCAGCAGCGATTCGGCGCTGCCGTCGGTCAGTACGGCCTCGCGCAGCAGGGACGAGACGCGGCTGCGGAGCTCGGTGATCCCCGGCGCCTCGGAGCGCGGCAGGACTGCGCCGCGGTAGATTTCCAGCGCGATCCGGTGCGCGCCGCGCTGCAGGCAGCTGAGGACCTGGCCGGAGTCCGGCACGAGGTCCACCGGGAGGCGGTACGGCCTGGACTCCGGGACGGCGTCCGGATTGAGCTGCTGCAGGACCTTGCGCAGCCGCACCATCTCGGCGCGCAACGTCATGGTGGAGCCGTCGCGCGGGTAGAGCAGCGAGCTCAGCTCCTCGGCGTTGAGGCCTTCCGGATGCGTGCTCAGCAGGGTGAGGATTTCGCTGTGCCGGGCCGAAAGCGTGACGGTGCGGCCGTCGATGCTCAATACGGCCTGATCGCGGCCGAGCAGCTGCAGGCTGTTGCGGTACAGGCTGCCGGGCGCCCTGGAGCCCGCCCGGGCGGGCCGCGCTCCGCCGGACGCGGCGTCGGACCCGGCGTCGGACCCGGCGCGAGACGCGGCGGCGGTCTGCCGGCGTCGAACCGGGGCGGCCTGCCGGGCGGCGGCAAGCTGGAGGCGCTCCACCCGCAGGTGCGCCTGCGCGGCGGCGACGGTCGCCTCGACGAGGGTCAGGGTGTGCGGCGCGACGGCGGATTCGGTGCCGGTGATGTCGACGACGCCCAGCAGGGCCCCGGAATCCGGGTCGTGGAACGGCACGGCCGTGCAGCTCCAGGGGTGGACGGAGCGTTTGTAGTGTTCGGCGCCGGCGATCTGGATGCCGCGGCCAAGGGCGAGCGCGGTGCCGGGGGCGCTGGTGCCCACGGTGGCCTCGGACCAGTCTGCGCCGGGGACGAACATCATCCCCTCGGCGCGGCGCTGCATGGCGGGGTCCCCTTCGACCCAGAGCAGCCGGCCCACCTCGTCCCCGACGGCCACCAGCATGCCGCTGTCGTGGCTGGGCAGGACCAGCAGTTTGTGGATCACGGGCATGATCGCGGCCAGCGGGTGCTGCCGGCGGTATTCCTCGAGTTCCTCGCGGTCCATGGCCAGCGGGGCTTCGGGGTTGTCCGGGTTGGCGTGCAGTTGCGCGGAGCGCTGCCAGGATTCCCGGATCAGGCTGCGGAGCCCGGGCGGCTGCTCACCGGCCAGGCCTATGGAGTCCAGTTGCTCGTGCCCCGCGTAGGCATACTGCTGGCGCAGCTCCGGGCTCAGGCCGTGGCCGGAGCCGCGCGGGGCCGTCTGCTCGACTGGATTCCTCATTGAACTCCCACCTGGCTGGCGCGCTCTTGAGCGCGCGACGGCGTGCCGGAGGCAGCGTCGTCCGGCCCAGTCTAGTTCCGTGCCGGGAGATTGGGAATGCACCCGCCCGGGCCTCAGCCGGTGGCGTCCGACGGCAGAACGTAGCTTTGAATCTCGCCAAGAGCCCGGATCTCGGGGCTGGGCAGGCCGGCGTCGGCAGTCATTTTCCGAAATTCCGCGCTGCTGCTGAAGCCGTCAAAAACCTCCCTGCTAGGGCAGGTATCCAGGACAGCGATGCCTTCATCGGTCTGCACGCAAAGATGTAATTCCAGTTGGCCGGCGGGCAAGAGCGCCAGCATCCGGTCGTGTGCTGCAAGGAGCTCCGCCGGGTTCCCGCGGAAGCTGTACATTCCCAGATACATTGCCTGTCTCCTTTGCATTGATTGCGGTGTTTGGTTTCTCCGGCGCGGTCCTCGCGGAGGCTCACCGCGCAGTGGTTGCGGGCCGTCGCCCGGCCCAGGGTCTGGCCTGTTCAAGCTGGGCAGCAAGCCTGAAGAGACTTGCTTCGGCGCCGAAACCCGCGAGGAAAGACATCCCGACGGGCAGCCCGGCGGAATCCGTGCCCAGCGGAATGGACATGGCCGGGTTGCCTGTGACGTTTGCGTACTCGCCGTCGAACATCAGGAAACGGCCGGCCTCCTGCTCCCCGCGGAGGGGGTTCTCCGGAGTCGCCGTGAGCGTGCCCAGCGGAAGCGGCGGCCAGCCGACCGTCGGCGTCAGCCAGAGATCGTACAGCTCGAAGAAGCCGGCAACGCGGCGGCTGAAACGCTGCAGTTCCTCCACGCCCTGCAGGTAGTCCCCCGCGCCGACGTTCCGGCCGCGCCCGAACAGGACTTCGGTGTAGAGCTCCAGCTCGCCCGGTTCGGGCCCCCGCCCCAGTCGCCGGGTCCAGTACCCCTCGATCCAGGCCGCTGCAGCAGCGTACACGTCGCGGAGGGCCCGGCGTCCGGCCCGGTCCAGCGGCGCCGGGCGCCCTTCCTCGAGCTCGTGACCGAGGTCGCTCAGCAAGTCCACGGTCGCGTCGAAGACCCGTAGATAGTCAGGATGAACCGGCTGGCCGCGGTTGGGGGTAGCAGTGGCCGCGATCCTCAGCCGTCCCGGTGGTGTCGCGGTTTCGGCCACATAGGGACGGAGCTGCGGCGGGGCCCGGTAGGGGTCCCCCGGAGCCGCACCCGCGACGGCGTCGAGCAGCGCCGCCGCGTCGCGGACCGTGCGGGTCAAGGCGAATTCGGCAGCGAGGCCGCCAACAACGTCGCCGTATTCCGGCCCCAGCGGCACACGGCTGCGGGTCGGTTTGAGACCGAACACTCCGCACCATGCCGCCGGATAGCGCAGCGACCCGCCGAGGTCGTTGCCGTGGGCCATCGGAACGATCCCCGCCGCGACTGCCGCTGCCGACCCGCCGCTCGATCCGCTCGTGGACAAGGACAAGTCCCACGGGTTGCGTGTAGCCCCGTGCAGGAGCGGTTCGCAGTGCGGGCTCAGGCCGAACTCACAGGTGTTGGTCTTGCCGATGACGGCCAGTCCGGCGCGGCGGAAGCGGCGTGCGAGCTCCTGGTCGTGGCGGGAGACGTTCCCCGCAAGCCAGCGGGAGCCTTCGGAGAAGGGCGTTCCGGCAATTTCCAGCGCCAGATCCTTGACGAGGAACGGCACGCCGGGGAAAGGAAGAGCATCGGAGAAGACGTCACCGGGCTGGGCGCTGCCGGTGTTGGGAGCGTCCCCGTCCAGCTCGACAATCACGGCATTCAGGGCTGGGTTCAGTACCCTGATCCGTTCCCTCGCCTCGGCGAGGAGTTCTGCCGCACTAACCTGGCCGGAGCGGACCAGATCGGACTGCCCTGTCCCGTCCATCCACCGAAGTTCGTCATCCACGGCTGCCTCCCGGAGGGGGACCCGGGGCTATGAGCGAGCCGTTGCAGTCCCCGCGGGTGAATTCTACGTCCGGGCGCAGCGCAGGAACAGGTCAACGCCTACTGCGGTTCGGCGGTTCAGTCCCGGGAAATCCGGATCATCTCTTCCCGCGGCACGACCTTGATGCGTTCGCGCACCACGCCGTCGTCCGGATGGGAAGCGGTCCACGCCGCGCCGAGGGCCAGCTCGTGGGCGTCCAGCTTGTTCCAGCCTTCCCAGGTGGTGTACTGGATGCCGCGCTCTTCGAGCAGGTCGATGATGGCCTGCGGATCCGGGTTCTGGGCCGGCGGAAGGGTCAGCCGGTCCTCGAGCAGGAAGCCGATGGTCTCCAGCGCATCTCCCTTGGTGTGGCCGATCAGGCCGACCGGGCCGCGCTTGATCCAACCCGTGGCGTAAATGCCGGGCACGGGCTTGCCGTCGGCGCCGAGCACGCGGCCGCCTTCGTTGGGGATGACGCCGCGCCGCGCGTCGTACTCCAGCTCGTCGAGCTGGGAGCCGTGGTACCCGATGGCGCGGTAGACGGCCTGGACCGGGTAATCGACGAACTCGCCGGTGCCCTTGACGTTGCCCGTGCCGTCCAGCCGCATGCGCTCGAACTTGATGCCCGTCACCTTGCCGGGATGCGCAGCGTCGCCTGTTTTTTCGCCGAGGATCTCGACCGGATTGTGCAGGAAGTGCAGGTGCAGCCGGCGGGAGGACGGTTCCTCGGCCTCGGCGTGCTCCTCGACGAGCCAGTTGCCAAGGGTGCTCACCATGGTCTTGATCTGGTTGTTCGTGCGGATGGCCTCGTCGGAGGCTTCGTCGAATTCGAAGTCCTCCGGGTAGAGCACGATGTCCACATCCTTCGCGTGGCTGAGCTCGCGCAGCTCCAGCGGCGTGAACTTCACCTGCGCCGGTCCACGGCGGCCAAAGACGTGCACGTCCGTCACCGGCGAATTCTTGAGCCCCTGGTAGACGTTGTCCGGAATCTCGGTAACCAGCAGGTCATCTGCGTGCTTGACCAGCATCCGGGCGACGTCCAGGGCCACGTTGCCGTTGCCGATCACCGCGATTTCTTTGGCCTCCAGCGGCCAGTCGCGGGGAACGTCCGGGTGCCCGTCGTACCAGGAGACGAAGTCGGCCCCGCCGAACGAGCCTTCGAGCCCGACTCCCGGAATGTCCAGGTCCGCGTCCTTGATGGCGCCGGTAGCGAAGATCACGGCGTCGTAGAAAGCGCGGAAGTCGTGCAGGGTCAGGTCCCGGCCGTAGCTGACGTTGCCGAGGAAGCGGATATCGCCGCGGTCCAGCACCTTGTGCAGGGCGTTCACGATCCCCTTGATCCGCGGGTGGTCCGGCGCCACGCCGTAGCGGATGAGCCCGTAGGGCGCCGGGTAGGCCTCGAACAGGTCGATGCTGACCTCGAAGTCGCCGTCCTTGACCTCGTTGGACTTGGTCAGGATGTCCGCGGCGTAGACACCGGCCGGTCCGGCGCCGACAATCGCAACGCGGAGGGGACGTTTGGTCGTTCTTTCAGGCGAGGTTTCGGCCGAGTTGGACACCGGGAGCCCTTCTGAGTCTTGGCGGGTGCGCCGGCAGATACAGCGCACAGTCCCCTATTCTAAATGCCCCCGCGGTGGGGTGGTCCCCGGTAAGGGAGAACGCAGGTGACGGACATCGCAGACGCCGCGGCCGCCCTGCCGGGCTCCGCGGCAGGAATAGCCGCGCCGGGGGTGGTGTTATGGGTCTTGTGCCTATCTCCGACGGATCCCCCGCTCCCGCATCCCTGACTTCCCCGGGCGGCGTTGCCCCCGCTGCCGGAGCCGCCGGTGACGCCGCTGGCCCCGCCGCGGCACCTGGACTCAAGGCAGTGGACAAGGACACGACGGCGGGGATCCTGTTCGGCATCGGCGCCTACGGCTTGTGGGGCCTGCTCCCGCTGTACTTCTTCGTGCTGCACCCGGCCAGCGCCGTCGAGATCGTGGCCAACCGCGTGGTCTGGTCCCTGCTCTTCTGCGTCCTGCTTATCACCGTCACCCGCGCCTGGCGGGTGATCGGCGCCGCGTTCCGGAACCGTACCGTGATCGGTCCGCTGGCCCTCGCGGCCGTCCTGATCGCGATCAACTGGCTGACCTACACCTACGGCGTGACCACCGGCCAGGCCGTCGAAACATCGCTGGGCTACTTCATCAACCCGCTCGTGTCCGTGCTGCTGGGCGTCTTTGTCCTGAAGGAAAAACTGCGGCCGCTGCAGTGGGCCGCCGTCGTCGTCGGTTTCATCGCGGTGGGCGTACTGACATATTCCTACGGCAAGCTCCCGTGGATCGCCCTGACCCTGGCGTTCAGTTTCGGCCTCTACGGCTTCGTCAAGAAACGTGTGGGTCCGCGGGCGGACGCGATCACCAGCCTGTCGGTGGAAACCATCGTGCTGGCGCCGATCGCCGGCGTGACCATGATCGTCCTGGCCCTGACCGGCGCCGCCTCGCTCACCACCAACGGCGCCGGACACTTCTGGCTGCTTGCCGCGTCCGGCGTCATCACCGCTGTCCCGCTGCTGTTCTTCGGCGCCTCCGCGCGGCGGCTGCCGATGACCACGATCGGGCTGCTGCAGTACTTCGCCCCGGTACTGCAGTTCATCGTGGCGCTGGTGGTGTTCAAGGAGGCCATGACCCCGGAGCGCTGGATCGGCTTCAGCGTCGTCTGGCTCGCGCTGTTGCTGCTCACGGCGGACATGCTGCGGACGGCCCGGAAGAACTCCGTCACCCGCAGGCTGGCCCGCGCCGCCGCCTAGGGCAGGCCAGCCCAGGCGGCGGCGCCGGCTTAGTCGTCCGGGCTGGTGTCGATGCGCACGTAGTCGCGCGGCACTACAACCATGGGGACCGGCAGGGCGCGGAGCACCTTGTTGGCCGTGCTGCCGATGAAGAGCTTGTTCTTCTCCGCCAGGCGGGACGAACCGACTATCATAATCTCCGCGTCGTCCCAGTCGAGGTCATCGATGGCTTCCTCAATGGTCCGGCCGTGCGCGACCTCCACGGTGACGTGGTGTCCCGCCGGCAGGCGCTCGGCCGCGGCCTTCAGGACGGTGTTCGCGTGGACATGCGCGGCGTTGACGTTTTCGCCGCCGTCGCCCTCGGCGTCAAGTTCGACGAGCGAGACCAGCCGCAGCGGCACGCCGCGGCGCTCGGCCGACTCAATCGCGACGTCGATCGCCGCCTCCGCGCCGGTACGCTGGCCGACGGCGAGGGTCAGCCGGGTGATGGGGTCGGTGTTGCGGTAGCCGCGGGGCGCCAGCGCAACCGGCACCGGTGAGGCATGCAGCAGGGCGTTGGCCACGCTGCCGACGCTGTACCGCTTGAACAGGCCGCTGTTCGCGGCACCCACGACGATCAGGCCGGCGCGGTATTCCTTGGCGGCGTCGATCAGTCCCGCGGCGAAGGAATCAGCCTGGCGCACGTGGAACCTGGCCTCCAGGCCCTCCGGTACCAGGGACAGGCCCTGCCGCTCCGCCGTCAGCACGGACTGCTCCGCGGCACTGACGCGGTTTCCCTGCGGGTTCAGCGCGACATAGGGTGTGTTCCGGTCCACCACATGAACCAGGTCCAGGTGCGCGCCCTGGGCGCGGGCCATGGCGGAAGCCAGGGCGACGGCGTCGGCGCCGCGGTCGTTGGGTGTGTAGCCAACTACGTATCGCATGTAAGAACCCCTTATGGGTCTGGGGCAGAATCCAGCTTGGCTCCGGGGTTCCGGGCGACGTCGGCCGGTCTGCGTTCCTGCAGTGGTAGGAACGACTCTAGCCCAGCGTTGCGGGGAATAGTGGGTGACTTTTGGCCCTGCGGCACGCAAATTTCCGCGACTACGCTGAAGCCGTGGAGGGGAGCTCACCATGAGTCTGACCAGGAACACCGGGTTCGCGGCAAAAACGAGCGGGCTGGGAGTGCTGATCTTCCTGTTCGCGCTGACCGGCTGCACCCCTTCTTCGCCCCAACCCTCCGGGAGCAGCCCCGCGTCGGCGACGGAATCAGCGACGGCATCGGCGACGTCGACCTCCACACCTTCCGGCACTGCGACGCCCTCATCCACCGCCTCGGCGACGCCGTCGGCCTCCGCGACGCCGTCTCCGGATTCCGACGAGACCAAAGCCCCGCAGGACGGCGACCGCGTGATCTCCTCGACTATTACCCATGACTGGGCCTGGCCTGGAGCGAAGTCGCCGTTCAAGACCACGCACAGCAATCCCGTACCGTTGGCCCCGCCGCCGGCGGAGCCCCTGCCCACGCTGTACGCCATTGGCGCCGGCCAGCACCCCTCGGACACCCCGCCCTATGACCAGCTGAGCTTCCGGTTCAACGGTGCCTTTCCCAGTTACGACATCTCGTTCGTCCCCGAACTGATCGCCGACGGCAGCGGCCTGCCCGTGCCGATGCCCGGGACGGGCGCCATCCTGAAAGTTGTCTTCCACGGCGCCCAGGCGCACACCGCAGACGGGAAGGGCAGCACCGTCAAGAGCAGCCCTGCCCCGTCGATCGGCTACCGGGCACTCACCCGCTACGCCCCGGCCGGGGACTTCGAAGGGGTCCTTAGTTATGGGATCGGCGTCGGCCGCCCGGGTACCGCCGTGCAGCAGACCAAGGTGCGGGTCTACGAGGTGGAGAAGATCGAGCAGGGCCGGCACCTGTACGTCGTCGCGATCCAGCTCGACGCCAGCTCCTGGAAGTAGGCCCGGACGCGAACGAGCCGCGGACTTCTCGGTCCGCGGCTCGTTCATGTTGCTCTGTGGTGTCCCGCTGGGGGTGTCCCGCCGGGGTTGTCCCGCTGGGGTTGTCCCGCCGGCGCTTAGGCGTTGGCGCGGACCGCCGCGGCCAGCACCTCGAGTCCGTCCAGCAGCAGCTCGTCGCTGATCACCAGCGGCGGCAGCAGCCGGATGACGTTGCCGTAGGTGCCGCAGGTGAGGATGATGACACCCTCTTTGAGGCAGGCGGCGGCAACGGCCTTGGTCAGTTCCGGGTTCGGTTCCTTGGAGCCGGCCTGGACCAGTTCGATCGCGAGCATGGCGCCGCGGCCACGGATGTCACCGACCACGGTGAGCTCGGACGCGAGCTCCCGCAGCTTGCCCAGGGCAAGTTCCTCGATGTGGCGGGCCCGGGCGTTCAGGTCGTACTGCTCCATCGAGCCGATGGCCGCCAGCGCCGCGGCACAGGCCACCGGGTTGCCTCCGTAGGTGCCGCCGAGGCCGCCCGGGTGGACGGCGTCGAGCAAGTCGGCGCGGCCGGTGATGGCGGAGAGCGGCATGCCGCCGGCGATTCCCTTGGCCATGGTGACGATGTCCGGGATGACACCCTCGTGGTTCACGGCGAACCATTCGCCGGTGCGGCAGAACCCGGACTGGACCTCGTCGGCAATGAAGACGATGCCCTTCTCCTTGGCCCAGGCGGCAAGGGCCGGCAGGAAGCCCTCGGCCGGGACGATGAAGCCGCCCTCGCCCTGGATGGGTTCGATGATGATCGCGGCCACCGACTCGCCACCGATCTGCTTCTCGATCATGGTGATGGCACGCTTGGCGGCCTCGGCGCCGGTGATCTCCGGGTTTTCCTCGCGGTACGGGTAGCTCATCGGCATCCGGTACACCTCGGGCGCGAACGGGCCGAAGTTGGTCTTGTACGGCATCGCCTTGGCGGTCAGCGCCATGGTGAGGTTGGTCCGGCCGTGGTAGGCGTGGTCGAAGGCGACGACGGCGTCCCGGCCGGTGGCGAGGCGGGCCACCTTGACGGCGTTCTCCACGGCTTCGGCGCCTGAGTTGAACAGCACGGTCCGCTTCTCGTGGTCGCCCGGGGTGAGCCGGTTCAGCTGCTCGGCGACGGCGACGTAGCCCTCGTAGGGCGTCACCATGAAGCAGGTGTGGGTGAAGTGCTCCACGGCTTCCTTCACCGCGCCGACGACGGCGGGATCCGAGGCGCCGACGCTGGTCACGGCGATGCCGGAGCCGAGGTCGATGAAAGAGTTGCCGTCGACGTCCTGGATGATGCCGCCGTCGGCGTCGGCGACGTAGACCGGGACGCTGGAGGCGACGCCGGACGCGACGACCGCCTTGCGGCGCTCGGTCAGGGCCACGGACTTGGGGCCGGGGAAGTCGGCCTGGACGCGGCGCTTCTGCTCCAGACGGTAGGTGAGGTCGTTTGCTGTGGTGGTCATGGGGAAGGCCTTTCTAAACGTGTATGGGTCGGCGGGGCCGGGTCTGGCGGGAGCGTTAGGCAGCCGCGTCAGGCATCGAGCGCACTCATGACGTGCTTGATGCGGGTGTAGTCCTCGACGCCGTACATCGAGAGGTCCTTGCCGTAGCCGGACTGCTTGAAGCCGCCGTGCGGCATCTCGGCGGTGAGCAGGATGTGGGTGTTGATCCAGACGGCACCGAAGTCCAGGTCGCGGCTGACCCGCATGGCGGTGCCGTGGTCCGTGGTCCAGACGCTGGAGGCGAGGGCGTATTCGACGTCGTTGGCCAGTTCGATCGCCTCGGCCTCGGTGCTGAACTTCTGCACCGTGATGACCGGGCCGAACGTCTCCTTCTGGACAATGTCGTCGGTCTGCTTGGCGCCGGTGACAATGGTGGGCTCGAAGAAGAAGCCCTTCTCCCCCGCCCGGTGGCCGCCGGTCTCAATCTTGCAGTTCGCCGGCAGGTGCTCAACAACGTTGGTGACCGCGTTGAAATGGTTGACGTTGTTCAGCGGGCCGAAGTAGTTGTCTTCGTCGTTCTGCGAGCCGGTGTGCAGGGTCTTGGTGTGTTCCACCATGGCGGCGACGACGTCGTCGTGCACGGAATCCTCGACCAGGACCCGGGTGATTGCCGTGCAGTCCTGGCCGGCGTTGAAGAAGGCGAACTCGGCGATGGCCGCGGCGCTCTTCTTGATGTCTGCGTCCTTGAACACGATCGCCGGTGCCTTGCCGCCGAGCTCCAGGTGCGCGCGCTTGAGCCCTTTGGCGGCGCCGGTGGCGACAGCAATGCCGGCCCGGACGGAACCGGTGATGGAGACCAGGCCCGGGACCTTGTGCTCCACCATCATGGCGCCGGTCTCGCCGGTGCCGAGGACGACGTTGAGCACGCCGGCGGGGAGGATCTCGCCGGCGAGGCGGGCCAGGACCAGGGTGGATTCCGGCGTGGTGTCGGAAGGCTTGAGCACCACGGTGTTGCCGGCGGCCAGTGCGGGGCCGATCTTCCAGATCGCCATCAGGAACGGGTAGTTCCAGGGGGCAACCTGCGCTACGACGCCGATCGGTTCGCGGCGCACGTAGGAGGTGTGGCCCTCGAGGTATTCACCGGCGGACTTGCCCTCCAGGATCCGGGCGGCACCGGCGAAGAAGCGCAGCTGGTCTGCCCCCGCGGCAACCTCCTCGGCTGCGATCAGGGAGCGGACCTGGCCGGTGTTGCGGTGCTGGGCCTCGACGAGTTCGTCACTGTTGGCTTCGACGGCGTCGGCGAGCTTGAGGAGCATGAGCTGGCGCTGGCCGGGGGTGACGTGCTTCCAGCTGGCGAAGGCGTCCTTCGCGGCGGTCATGGCGGCGTCGACGTCGGCCTGCACCGAGACCGGCGACTTGGCCACCACCTCCCCGTTGGTGGGATTGACAATGTCCAGCAGGGCGGTCCCGGCGGGGGTGACGAACTCGCCGTTGATGAAGTTCTGCAAGGTTTGAACCACGGTGTACAACCTCTTTCGTGCTGGCCTCGGAAAGGCAGGTATGAGGGGATCTGCGACTGCTCCGAGCCTATGCCAGGCACGCAAGGCAGGGAATAGGCAGCTGCACACCGAAGCAGCGCGACTTTAGTGCGGTTGACCAGCCCCCGGCTATCCTGATTCCATGGCAATTTCACTCGCGGCCCTGCTGGGGGTTCCGTCCCTCAAGCTGACGAAATCGGGCCTCGCGGAGACCACCTGGCACCAGGACATCCACTGGGTCGCGGTGACGGAGCAGGAAGACCCGCAGCGCTTCCTCAACGGCGGGGAACTGGTCCTCACCACCGGGATGCGGCTCAGGACCGCCCCGGAGCAGCGCCGCTTCGTCCGCCAGGTCCAACGCGCCGGCGCCGTGGGCATCGGTTTCGGGATCGGGCTGACACACGACGCGGTGCCGCCGGCCCTGATCGCCGAGGCCAACCGCTGGGGCCTTCCGGTGGTGGAAGTGCCCTACGAGACACCCTTCATCGCCATCGGCAAGCTCGTGGCCGACGCCCAGTCCGCGGACCACTACGCCAAGCTGGAGCGCCTGATCGCGGGGCACCAGGTCTTGGCCCGCGCCCTGCTGACCGGCGGCGGCCTCGCCGAGCTGCTCAGGCACCTCGGCTCCATGCTGCGCACCGAGATCGTCCTGACCCAGTTCACCGCGCAGCTCTACAACAGCGCCGCCGGCAACCCCTCCCCCACGTCGGACGGCTGGGCCTCGTACCCGATCCCGACCGGCCGCCGCGACGCCTGCACGCTGTGGGTCAGGCACCCGTTCGAAGACTCCGGAATCATCGGCTATGCGCAGAACCTGATCAGCGTCGAGCTCAACAACATGGTCAAGCAACGCCAGTCGCAGCGCGCCCTGGCCGGGCAAGTGCTTGAGGACGTGATCCACGGGACCCTCGATGCCACCGAAGCCACCCGCCGGCTCGCCGGCATCGGCGTCAACAGCACCCGCAAGAACGTGGTCCTGCTGGCGGAATCGGCCGCCCACGCCAAGCAGCTGGGCAGCTCCTCGCTGCCTCAGCCGCTGGCGGCGGCGGTGACCGCCGTCGTCGGCAAGGACCTGGTGGTGCTGGTGCACGACGACGGCAGCGGCGCCGGCGCCCTGGCCCGGAGCCTCAGCGACCACCTCGCCGAGGCGGGCATCCACGCCACGATCGGCATCGGCGGGGCGTACACGAAGCCGAACGGCCTGCGCTGGAGCTACTTCGAGGCCCGCGACGCCGCCAGCCACGGACTGCCGGTCAACGAGCCGGAGCGGCTGAGCCTGACCTCGCTGCTGCTGGCCAGCGAGGACGTTCCGCTGGCGGACATGGCGAACGAGTCGCTGAACCCGCTCCGGAACTTCGACGCCGCGCACGGCGCCGAACTGATGACCACACTGGAGAGTTACCTGAGCAACAACGGTTCGGTCGCCGCCGTCGCCGAGGAGCTCACCCTGCACCGCAACACGGTCCGCTACCGGCTGGCGCAAATCACCGAATTGACCGGCTACGACCCGGCGCAGACCGCGGACCGGGTCCAGCTCTGGCTGGCGCTGGCCGTGCAGCGGCTCAGCGCCCGGCAGCCGCGCTGACGCACCAGCCCCCGCCTCCAACAACGCGGGGTCAGACCGCGCCCATCCGGCAATTGCCGTGGGAACGTTCTGACCCCGCGTCGGAGTGGAACCAGCGCGGCTAGCGGGAGAGGCCCTTGAAGACGTTCTTCGGCCGCTGCATTTCGCCGTGCTTGGCGCCCAGGACGATCACCCACCCTGCGAAGACCGGGATGGCCCACTGCAGGATCTTCAGCTGCTGCTGGGCAGAGCGAAGTTCCTCCGAGGCGCCCGGCTTGGGCTCGGTGGCGCCCTCGGCACCCTCGGCGGCGAGCTTGTCCACCTTCGCGCCCTGCAGTCCGGCGTACAGGGTCACGGCTGCACCGGCCAGGGTGACGATCGACTTGTAGATGCTCAGCCGGGTCACGCCGTCCTGCTTGGTCATCCGGCCCTTGTTCTCCCACATGATGGCGAGGCCGGAAAGGAAGTGCGCGCCGAATGCGGCCGTCTGGTACGGGGCCCACTTCTTCCAGCCCAGGCTGGACAGACGGGTGCGCTCGGCGGGATCCTTGGCCTCCGCCGTCGCGCCGTTCAGCCCGATGGCGCCCATCAGCGAACCGCCAAACCACGCGCCGGCGGTCAGGTCGTGGATGGATCGGGCAACAAGATTACCTGCCATGGTGAGCTTCCTATCGTGTGAATTCGAATCCGGAATGGTGCGGCCACATGCGACGCCGCACCCCGGACATAGTAAGCACACTTACCAACAAGTTGGTAGTCCCGGTTTCGGGCCGCCGACCGCCGGACGGAGCTTCCAGGCAGCCGATCCGTTACGCGTAAGCTCGAAGCAATGGAAGAAATCAGCAGGGAGCTCCCGCAAGGGCAGGCCGTGCCGCGCCACGCGGCTGGCATCGGCGAAGCCGCCGATGCCGCAGAGGCCGCCTCAAACAGCAGGGTGCTCGACGTCGTCGCGCGGTGGGGGTTCGCCGTGATGGCGTTGCTCCACATTGTCATCGGCGTGATCGCCGTCGCGCTGGTCCTGGGGGCGCCGGGCCAGGCCGAGCCCACCGGAGCGATCGAGCAGCTCGCCGCCAACCCCTGGGGTCCGGCGGTGTTGTGGCTCTGCTTCACCGGCTGCGCCGGACTCGCCCTGTGGCAGCTGAGCGAGGCGACCCTGCGGGCCAGGCACCTGCCCCGCGGTGAACGGCTGGGCAAGCTGGTCTCCTCGGGCTTCCTGGCCATCGCCTACGGCAGCGTCGGCTTCACCTTTGCCAGCTTCGCCCTGGGTTTCCGCAGCGACTCGGGGGATTCCACCGCGGCCTTCAGCGAAGCCCTGATGAACCGGCCGCTGGGCGCACCACTGCTGATCGGACTGGGACTGACCGTGGGTGGGATCGGCGTTTTCTTCGTGGTCAAGGGCCTGGGCAAGAAGTTCAAGGAGGAGCTGCGCCACTTCGAAGGCACGCACCGCGGCCACCTCATCAGCGGCCTGGGCGTGGCCGGCCACGTGGCCAAAGGCCTGGCGCTGGTCCTGACCGGTCTGCTGTTCGTGATGGCCGCGGCCACCAATGACCCTGGCTCGTCCACCGGGCTGGACGGAAGCCTCAAGGCGCTGCAGCACCACCCGTTCGGGCCATACTTGCTGCTGGCCATTGGCGCAGGGTTTATGGCCTACGGGGTTTTCGCCCTGATCCGCGCCCGGTTCGGCCGGATGTAGCGCAGGTTTCCTCCCTTGTTGCCGAGCGGAGCCGGGGATATCGTCTTAGCTACCCGGCACGGCGTTCCCTTCTCTTCCGACAAGTGCCGCGCACGCCCCCGGTGGTCGGTTCTTCGAGGTATGGCCATGAGCTACGTCCCAGTCAGCAGGCGCACCATCCGGCGCCACCGTGAGTCCGAGCGGTCCACCCGGCGCCTGGTGATCGTCCTGTCCGCGGCGGCGGCAGTGGCGTGGCTGCTTTCGGTCACGATGTCCACGGCGGTCCGGGTGGGCGGCTACGCCCACGACCTGGCCGTCGTCCTGCACGTCCTGTCCCTGGTGGTGTCTTTCGGCGCCATCATCCTGGTCGACTGGCACGGCTTCCTGTGGCTTGTCGGCCGCCGCAAACTGGCTGAAACCATCCGGCTCGACGGCGCTGCCACGCCGCTGATCTGGGCCGGTCTCGCCGGCCTGCTGGCCACCGGCGTGTTCCTGAACCCGCACCTGACCAACCCGATGACAGACGTCAAACTGGCCGCCGTGCTGGTTCTCAGTCTGAACGGCATCATGCTGATCCCGCTGATGCGGCGGCTGGTTCATCTTCCTCCGGAAACCCCGTTCCGGGGCCTAAGCGCCGGTCAGCGGACCCACCTGCTGGTCTGCCTGGTTATCTCGCAGGCGTGCTGGTGGACGGCGATAATCATCGGATTCATCAACGCCGAGTTCTGACGCGCCGGGTCCTGAGCGTCACACCGGTCAGCGCAGCGGGACGACCGCACCCTCCTGGTACAGCAGCGCCCGGATCTCCGATTCGGCCGAATCCAGCCGCTTCGGATCGATGGTCTCCCCCGCCGCGAAGTGGTCCAGCAGGCGCGGATCGACGTAGCTCTTTCGGGCGATCGACGGCGTGTTGCCCAGCACCGCCGCGGCGTCGACCATGGCGCGGCTCACGGCGCGCTTCCGGGCCGAGACCTTGGCCTGCGGGCCGCTCTTCGCCAGGCTCACGGCCGCCGCGACGGTGCCGCGCAGGGTGCGGAAGTCCTTCGCGGTGAAGTCCGCGCCGGTTCGTTCCTTGACGTACTCGTTGATCTCGGCGCTGGTGACCGGATGCCAGCTGCGGCCGTTCTTGTAGGCCAACAGCCGGGCGTTGCCGCCGCGGCGCTTGAGCGAGCGCACGACGGCGGCGAGGTCGGCGTCGTCGATCCGGGACTCCCAGGTCTTGCCGCTCTTGGCCGGGAAGCTGAGCCGGAGTTCGTCTTTGCGCACGTTCACGTGGGCGCAGAGCAGGGTGGCCAGTCCGTGGCTGCCGTTCTCGTTGGTGTACCGCTCGGAGCCCACGCGCAGCGATCCGCTATCCAGCATCCTGAAGGCGGCCGCGAGCACGCGCTCCCGCGTGAGTCCTTCGGAGCGCAGGTCCAAGGTCACCAGGCGGCGCGCGGACGGCAGGGTTTCCGCGAGTTGGAGCGAACGGTCGAACTTCAGCCGGTCCTTCCGCTCCCGCCAGCTTGGGTGGTAGATGTACTGGCGCCGGCCGACGGCGTCGACCCCGGTGGCCTGGATATGCCCGTTCTCATACGGCGCGATCCAGACGTCGGTCCAGGCCGGCGGGATCCCGATGCTTTCCAGCCGCTCCCGCACCGGGCCGGCCGGCAGGGTCGACCCGTCCAGGTCCTTGTAGCTGAACCCGCTCCCGGCGGGAACCCGGCGGTAGCCGCGGCCGGACGCGTTGCTGTGACGGAGCCTCATCGGCCGGATCCTGGGTGCCTGGCAGTGTCCATGACGGTAAGCCTACTGACTACCCGCCGGGAATGCGCCGTTAACAACCAACGCGGGGTCACTTCGCGCCCGTCCCGGAGGGGATTTTGGGCGCGATGTGACCCCGCGTTGCAGTTGTGAGGCGGCCGCTCAGACCTCCGCAGCGACTCCGCCGCGGGAGATCTCCACCATGTCCTCGCGCGGGACCACCTTGATGCGTTCGCGCTGGACGCTGCCCGCGCCGGCGCTTGCCTTTTCGCCGAGGGACCGCTCGTGCGCGTCCAGGGCCAGCCAGCCCTCCCAGCTGGTGTACTGCACGCCCCGGTCTTCCAGCAGTCCGACGATCGCCTCCGGCGCGGGTGCCGCCGCCGGCGGCAGGCTGCCGCGGTCCTCCAGCAGGTAGGTCACGGTTTCCAGGGCGTCACCCTTGGTGTGCCCGATCAGGCCCACCGGGCCGCGCTTGATCCAGCCGGTCGCGTAGATGCCGGGCACGTGGGCTCCGGAGGCGTCCAGCACGCGGCCGCCGTCGTTCGGGACAACGCCCTTGCTGTGGTCGAACTCGACCTCGGGCAGGGCCGAACCGAAGTAGCCGATGGCGCGGTAGACGGCCTGGACCGGGTAGTCGATGAACTCGCCGGTGCCGCGGGCGTTGCCCGTGCCGTCCAGTTCGGTGCGCTCAAACTTGATGCCGGCGACGCGGCCGGGGGCGGCGGCGTCGTCGAAGATCTCGACCGGGCTGTGCAGGAAGTGCAAGTGCAGGCAGCGGGACGCGGTGAGCTCGGAGAGATCCTCCGGCTGCTCGGCGATCCAGTTGGTGAGCGTGCCCACCATGGTCTTGGTCTGGTTGTTGCTTTGGATCTGGCGGTCAGATTCGGCGTCGAACTCGAAGTCCTCCGGGTAGAGGACAATATCGACGTCCTTAGAGTGGGAGAGTTCGCGCAATTCCAGCGGGGTGAACTTCACCTGCGCCGGGCCGCGGCGGCCGAAGACGTGGACGTCGGTGACCGGGGAGTCCTTCAGCGCTCGGTAGACGTTGTCCGGGATCTCGGAGACCAGCAGGTCATCGGCGTGCTTGGAGAGCATCCGGGCGACGTCCAGGGCCACGTTGCCGTTGCCGATCACGGCGATTTCCTTGGCCTCCAGCGGCCAGTCGCGGGACACGTCCGGGTGCCCGTCGTACCAGGAGACGAAGTCGGCCCCGCCGTAGGATCCCTCAAGCTCGATGCCCGGGATGTTCAGGTCCGCGTCCTTGATGGCGCCGGTGGCGAAGATGACGGCGTCGTAGTGGGTCCGGAGGTCCTCGAGCGTGAGGTCCGTGCCGTAGTCCACGTTGCCGAAGAATCGGATGTCGCCGCGGTCCAGGACCTTGTGCAGGGCGTTCACGATCCCCTTGATCCGCGGGTGGTCCGGCGCCACACCGTAGCGGATGAGCCCGTAGGGCGCCGGGTAGCGGTCGAAGAGGTCGATGCTGACGGTGAGCTCGCCGCTCTTGACGGCCTCGCTTTTGGTCAGGATGTCCGCGGCGTAGACGCCGGCGGGGCCGGAGCCGACGACGGCGACGCGCAGCGGGCGGGCGGCGGTTCCTACAGGGGTGTTCGTTGACACGGCTGTGTTCCTTTGGTTCGATCCGGGTGCTGCGGGTGAAACTAGCGGGCGGCGACGCGCGGGGCGTTCGGGGAGGTGGTGCTGTAGTCCGCGGTCTTAAAGTGCGACGGCGCGAACGGGCTGACGCGGACCACGTCGCCGATCACGATCACGGCAGGATTCGCGACGCCTGCTGCCTCCGCCTGGTCCGCGATGGTTTCGAGCGTTCCGATGGTCACCCGCTGGTTGGGCAGGTATCCATTCTCTACGATGCCAACAGGCGTCCCGGCTGGCAAACCGGCGCGTCCCAGCGAGGCCGCGGAATCGCGCAGTTGTGCTACGCCCATGAGCAGAATCACGGTGTGGTCGGAGCGGGCGGGCACCTCGGAAAGCTCCTCGTGGCCGGTGACTACGCTGAAGCCCTTGGCGAGTCCCCGGTGGGTGACCGGGATGCCGGCGGCGGCGGGGACGGAGATCGCCGAGGTGACGCCGGGCACCACTTCAACCTCGACGCCGTGCTGCCGGCAGAATTCGGCTTCCTCGCCGCCGCGGCCGAGGACATAGGGGTCGCCGCCCTTGAGCCGGACCACCCGGTGGCCGGCGAGGGCTTCGTCGACGAGGATCCGGTTGATTTCGGACTGCGGGACCGGGTGGTGGCCGGGGGTCTTGCCGACCTCGATCACGCGGACGTCGGGGGCCAGTTCGGCCAGGAGCTCACGCGGGCCGAGCCGGTCGGCGACGACGACGTCGGCCTGGCCCAGGAGCCGCCGGCCGCGGACGGTGATGAGTCCGGGTTCGCCCGGCCCGCCGCCCACGAGCGCCACCGTGCCGTCCCCGGCGCCTGGGCCCGTGCCCGAAGCGCGGTGTCGGCGCAGCGGCAGGTCTCCCGCGGCCAGGGCGGTGGCGACGGCGTCGCGCAGGGCCATCGCCCGGCGCGGGTCTCCCCCGGCGTTGACGGCGATCTTGACGTCATCCACGACGGCGACGGCCGGCGTCCAGGCGGCGGAGGCCTCGTGGTCGGAGGCGTTGACGCACCAGATCCGCTGCGCCTCGGCGTCGGCGGCGACCTGCGCGTCCACGTCGGCGTCACCGGTGGCGGTCTGGACGAACCAGACGCCGTCGACGTCGGAGCTGCGGTAAGGGCGGGGCTGCCAGCTGAGGAGCCCGGCGTCGACCAGGTCGTTTAGGGCCGGGCAGGCAAGCGGCGCCACGACGGTGACTCGGGCGCCGGCGTCGAGCAGTCCCCTGGCGCGGCGTGCGGCGACGGGTCCGCCGCCTACGACCAGCACGGGCCGGCCGAGCAGGCGCAGCGCGGTGGGGTAAATGTCCTGAATTGCCATGCATCGACGATAGGGCGGCGTCCGAGAGCGGAACAACGGTGCGGAAACACCCGTTCACGCAGGGTAACGGGGCGTAACCTGGGGCTCCGCCGGCTGGCAGTCCGGCCGATGTTTGGGTGAGGCGACGAGTTCTGAATAGCCCTCGTCCCTACTTCACCGCAATGACTTCGACCAGTTTGATGTCAGGATCCTTGGCCAGCAGCTCCGGGCCGTGTTGGCCGAGGGCAGCAGGAATGGCCCCGTTGAGGTGGGCCTGCCGGTCCTCCTCGGTGTCAAAAGTGTCGAAAATGCCGAAGGTGTTCTCGTTGACCCGGAACGCGTACCAGGTCCTAGTGCCCGGCTCGGTGAGCACGATCTCCCTGCCGCCGTTGAGGAAGTCCCAGACTTCCTGTTCCTTCCCCGCTTTCGCTTCGACCAGTGCCAGCACTCCAAATTTCGGTGCCACGGCTACCTCCTTGGAATTGGGATGGTTTGGCCGGCAGCCCGGCCTATAGCCGTGAGTGTAGGCACGCGGTCGGGGCGGAGCAAGGGGGTGGCGGCGTTAGAGCGATGTATCGGTCCAGGGCAGGCAGTGGCTGCCCTCTGCGGGTGCATCCGCTCATTGTCGCCACTCCCCAATACAATTGCTCCGACCGGGCTAGCCGGTCCCGAAATGGGGGAAGGGGACTTAGTTGTCTCTGCACGAAAACGTCCGTACTCGGACGCGCCCTGGCCGAATGACCAGGGCAGTAGCCACAGCCGGGAGCATCGCACTGCTTGCCGGTCTTCTGATGGCTCCGGCAGCGCAGGCGCTGCCGATGGAAACTGACATCATCGCCGAACAGCCGACACCCGCACCGGCACCTGCGGACACGCCTGCCGAAACACCGCCGGCGGAAATAACACCCGTCGAAACACCGCCGGCGGAAGTAACGCCCGCCGCTCCGCAAAACGTCAGCCCGCCGGTTATCGAGGGTGACCCTGTCGCGGGAGGCACACTCACCTCGACAGGCGGCCAGTGGAACGGCGCCGGCTGGATCAAGTACAGCTGGATCGTCGAAGGTGTCACAGTTCAAGCCGCCGACCACGCGGTTGGTGAAGCTGACGTGCTGCACCTTGACCCGTCCATGGCAGGCAAATCGGTCCAACTGACGGTGATGGCCTCACTGGAGGCCCAGGGACCCGGCACCGAGCTGGCGGCGACGCCGGTAACGGTTCGTCCGGGAACTTTCGCGGGGGTCAGCTGGAACAACGCCGTAGCCGGCAAACCCGTCGTCGGGCAAGCGCTGTCGCTGAGCGCACCGACGTGGAGCGACGCCGCCGTCCAAGGTGCAGCAATCGGCTACCAGTGGTACCGCGGACTTGACCCCATCACTGGTGCGACGGGGCCGAGCTACACTGTCGCGGCCGCCGATGTCGCACAGAAGCTGTGGGCCAAGGTGATGCTCTCCGCACCGGGCTTCACCTCAGTGGAACTCACTTCCGCCCAAGTCACCGCCGGCAACGGAAGCTTTGTGGCCGCGCCGGTTCCGACAGTCAGCGGTGTAGCGAAAGTGGGCCAGTTGCAGAGCGCCAATGCCGGCACGTGGGCGCCGACCGGGGCCACGCTGTCCTATCAGTGGTATCGCGGAACGGGAGCCATCGTTGGCGCAGTCGGCCGCACCTACGCCACAACTGCACTCGACTACAGGAAGACGCTCAAGGTCAGGGTGCGTGCAGCCAAGCCTGGCTTCACAACGCTGGACCGCTACTCCGCCGCCCGGTCGATTGCTGCCGGAACCATCGCGGCCACCCGGTCGCTCACGGTAACCGGAACCCACCGCTATGGGCAGACGGTGAGAGTTTCTCAGGGTTGGACTGCCGGTTCGACCATCCGATACCAGTGGTACCGGAACGGCGTCGCTCTCAGGGGAGCTACGGGGTCCGCCCTGCGACTCGGCGACGGCCACGTCGGCGCTCGGGTCGCTGTGAAGGTGACCGTCACGAAACCGGGCTATGCCGCCCGCACCGCCGTCACCAAATCCGTGGTGGTTGGTAAGGCGCTCATGACGGTCAGGTCCGTCCCGAGAATCAGTGGCGGGCGCGGGCTGGGCGGCACGCTGACAGCGGCGCCTGGTAGCTTTGCTCCGGCTCCGACGTCCTTCGCATACCAGTGGTACCGCAATGGAGCTTCCATCCCCGGCGCCAGGTACCGCACCTACAGGGTGGCTGCAGCGGACAACGGTCGGTCCATTTCCGTGAAAGTCTGGGCGGCCAGGCCTTATTACGAAACCCGGGCCGCCTCTAGTGCAGCAATAAAGCTTCCCGTCTGGGCTGTCACCGTGCTTCGCGGCGACGGCACGTACCGTGTCGGAGTCAACATCAGGCCAGGCCTGTACAAAGCTACGGGGACGGGCAGTGGATGCTACTGGGAGAGGCTCAGCGGCTTCTCCGGAAAACTCAGCCAGATCAAGGCCAACAACTATGGATCGGCGCGGACTTACGTCCAGATCGTTCCAGGAGATGTTGGATTCAGCTCGGACGGCTGCGGCTCCTGGACGACCGTCCCGTCCACCGGCGCCCGGTCCAGCCGGATCACTACCGACGGCACCTACCGCGTCGGCATCGATATCCTGCCGGGCACCTACTACGGCTACGGGGCAGGGAAGTCCTGCTACTGGGCCACGCTCCGCGGTTTCCGGGGTACGTTGAGCGATATCATCGACAATTACTACGGTGCGGCCAGAACGATCGTCACCGTCCCCGCCGGAACTAGTGGCTTCGAAGTCAGCGGCTGCGGCACGTTGACGCGTCGCTAGTACCTCACCACCACGACACCAGAAAGCCCGACGGCGAGTATCGCCGTCGGGCTTTCTTGTTCAGTCTGGGGCGCCAGAGACCTAACGGGTGCTGCCGGCGAGGAGGCCGCGGCGGCGGAGCAGGCGCTTCTCGATCGGGGCGAACACCAGCAGTTCGATCAGGATCCCGACGCCGAGGATCAGCAGGATGGCGGACATGACGATGGTCATGTCGGAGAGGACGCGGCCCTGGTCCAGCATCGAGCCGAGGCCGAAGCCGATGGTGCCGCCAACGGCGATGATTTCCGCGGCCATGAGCGAGCGCCAGGAGAACGCCCATCCCTGTTTGAGGCCGCCGAGGTAGCCCGGCAGGGCCGCCGGCAGGATGATCTGCAGGGCCAACTGGAGTCGGGAAGCCCCCAGTACTTTTCCGACGCTGCGGTACTGCGGTGGAATCTGGTCGACGCCCGAGACCAGCCCGTTGATGATCGACGGGATGGCACCCATGAACACCACGAAATACACGGTGGCATCAGTGATCCCAAACCAAAGAATGGCGGCCGGCACCCAGGCCACAGACGGCAGGACTTGCAGGCCCGAGATCAGCGGCCCGAAGGCGCGCCGCAAGGGTGCCACCTGCGCCAGCACGAGCCCCACCGGCGTCGCAATGACCACGCTGATCAGGAAGCCCAGCACGCCGCGCTGCAGCGAGGTCCAGACAGCCTCCTGCAGCTTGCCTTCGCTCCAGAGGGTGCCGACCTGGCCGATGACATCCAGCGGCCCGGGCACGACGTCGCGCCGCTTGAAACCGAGGGATACGTACAACTGCCAGAGGATCACCAGCACCGCGAGCGCAGCCACCGGCAGCAGGATCCGGCCCCAGTCGATACGGGCCCTGCGGAGGGCGTCGGACTGCAGGGAATCGAGGCCTGCTTCGAGCTCGCGCAGGTCTTCCTTTCCGCTGGAGGAACGGGTCAGGGCGGCGGTGACCTTGCGGGTCTCGGCCGGAGCTACCGCCACGGGAAGTTGGCTATTTGGCATGGCGACGGATTTCCTCTCGCAGCCGGGCGGTGATTTCGCCGGTGAGCTGGCCGGCCAGGCCGGCGTCGGTGCGGTGTTCCTCGCTGACCTGCCATTCGCGCACCACGCGGCCGGGCCGGGAGGAGAGCAGCAGCACGCGCTGGCCCAGGCGGACGGCTTCCCGGACGTTGTGCGTGACAAAGACGATGGTGCGGCCGGTTTCCTTCCAGATCCGTTCCAGTTCGTCGTGGAGCAGGTCGCGGGTTATCGCGTCCAGGGCCGCGAAGGGCTCGTCCATGAGGAGCAGTTGCCGGTCCTGGGCCAGGGAACGGGCCAGGGATACCCGCTGGCGCATCCCGCCGGAGAGTTCGTGGGGCCGTTTGTCGCCGGCGCCGCCCAGGTGCACCAGGTCCAGCAGCTCCCCCGCCCGGGTCCTGCGCTCGGCTTTCCCGATGCCTCGCAGCTTCAGGGCCAGCTCGATGTTTTCCCGCGCGGTCAGCCACGGGAAGAGTGCCGCGTCCTGGAACATGAACGCCGCGCCGTCGCTGGGCACTTCGAGCGCGCCCGACGTCGGGGCTTCCAGTCCCGCCATGATGTTGAGCAGGGTGGACTTGCCGCAGCCGGACGCACCGAGCAGGGCGACGAATTCGCCCTGCCCGATGGCGGCATTGACGTCGTCCAGTACCGGGGCGCCGTCGCCGAAGCGCTTGCCCAGGTTTTCCAGTACGACTGGCATGGTCGGGTCCTTACTGTTGTGGCGGGTGGCTGGAGGCTAGGGAGCTAGTCCTTGCCTAGCCCTCCGGCGGAGATCTTTTTGCCGGCCGCAGTCTCGCCCAGGACACTGTTGAGCGACGTGAGGTCGAAGATGCCGTTGATGTCGGCCTGCTTGGTGGTTCCGGCGTCGACGCCGTCCTGGAGCAGTTTCTTGTAGGTCCCGGCGAGCGGGTCGGTGGTGAAGACGATGTTTTTCAGGGACCGGTCGATGACATCGGCCGGCAGCGCCTTGCCGGCGGCTGCCTTGAGTGCGTCGTTGAGGACGGTGGCTTTCTCGGCTGCGGGAGCCGCGTTCAGCCAGTCGACGGATTCAACATGGCCCTTGAGGAGCGCCTGCACGGTGGCCGGGTGCTCGGCCGCGAACGTCTTGTTGACGATCAGGACGGTGGTGACGAACTCACCCTTCTCCCACAGGTCCTTTTCATCGACCAGGACCTTCGCGCCGGCCTGGAGCACCAGGCGTGACGCCCACGGCTCCGGCAGCCAGGCGCCGTCGAGCTTGCCGTCCTGGAAGAGTTTGAGGGTCTGGGCGTTCTCGGTCGGGTTGATCGTGACGTCGCCGCTGCCGTCTGTGGAGGTCTTGAACCCCTGATGGCCGAGCCAGGCGCGCAGGGCCACGTCCTGGGTGCCGCCGAGCTGCGGCGAGGCGAGCGTCTTGCCTTTGAGGTCGGCGGCCGAGTTGATGCCGGGTTTGACCACCAGTTGCGCACCGCCGGCCGTGGCGCCGGCGATGATGCTGATGGATTCGCCTTTGCTCTTCACGTAGGAGTTGATCGCCGGGTTGGGGCCGATGTAGGTCGCGTCGATCGCGCCGGCGTTGAGCGCTTCGATCGCGGCGGGGCCGGCGTTGAAGACCTGTGTGCTGAGTTTGGTTTGGCCCAGTTCCTTGGCGATGAACCCCTTGGTGACGCCAATCAGGGCCGGGCCGTGGGTGATGTTGCCGAAGTAGCCGAGCCGCAGTTCCGCCGCCGGGGCGGTGCCGGCGGCCGGCGCTGCACCGGCGTCGTTGGTGCGGGACACCGTCGAGGCGACGGCTGCGCCGGCGCCGATCAGCAGGGCGAGGCCGACGGCGACGCCGATTTCGACGGTGCGCCTGCGTTTCGGCCTGGCCGATTCGCCGGCGACGATCCGGGTGGTGCCGGGGGTGGGGTTCTTGGGCGTGGATGACATGGGAGGATCCTGTTCGTGGGGTGCGGGTGGGCCGGGCGGGTGGTCAGCGCCGGCGACATCGCCCCTGGAGTGCCCTGAGGGAGGGGCTGTTGAACCGTTCCGGAGTAGTCATGGACTCACCCTAGGGAGGGTCACGAACCGGGTTCAATGGTGCGGAAACCCGGGGTCACGCAAGTTCATGCAGCGTCATATGCGGACCCTGCATTCGCACCCGGCCGGGGGCTCAGTCGCCTTTGATGTTCACGAGCTGCCGGAGCTTGTGCCGCACGCTGACCAGGTCAGCAGAGTCGCGCATCACCAGGTCGATGGGCTTGTATGCGGCCGGGATCTCGTCGATGAAGGCCTCGCGGGGCCGGAATTCGATGCCCTGCATGGCGGTCTTCAGCTGCGCGAGCGAAAACGCTTTCCGCGCGGCGGTGCGGGAATACTCCCGGCCGGCGCCGTGCGGTGCGGAGTTCAGCGACGCCTGGTTCCCCCGCCCGACGACGATGTAGGACGCCGTGCCCATGGACCCGGGAATCAGCCCGGGATCCCCGGCCTGGGCCCTGATCGCGCCCTTGCGCGAGACCCAGACGGACTTACCGTAATGCGTTTCCTGCGCGGTGAAGTTGTGGTGGCAGTTGATCCGTTCGAGTTCCCGGACCGGGCCGCCGACCCAGGACTCGAATTGCTGGACCACCCGGTCCATCATTTCCTCACGGTTCAGCAAGGCGAAGTGCTGCGCCCAACGCAGTTCCCGGAGGTACCGGAGGAATTCGGGGGTGCCTTCCTCGAGGTAGGCCAGGTCCCGGTCCGGCAGGGCGATGTGCCGGCGCAGGGCCATGCTCCGGGCTTCGGCGATGTGCCGCTGCGCGATCTTGTTGCCCACCCCGCGGGAGCCCGAATGCAGGAACAGCCACACCGCGGCGTTCTCATCCACGCACACCTCGATGAAGTGGTTGCCCGAGCCCAGCGAGCCAAGCTGCAGCTCCCAGTTCGCCGCGTACTTGGCCGGGTCAAAGCCCGCTTTCGCCGCCAGCCGCCGCAACTCGGCGAGCCGGGGTCCGGCGGTGGCAGAGATCCTGCGGTTGAAGTGGCCGGCGGACAAGGGAATGGCGCGCTCGATTGCCTCGCGCAGCCGCTGCAGGTCCCGGGGCAGCTCCTTGTGCGCGTACTGGGTGCGGACGGCGATCATGCCGCAACCGATGTCCACGCCCACGGCGGCCGGGATGATCGCGCCCACGGTGGGGATGACGGAGCCCACAGTGGCCCCCTTGCCCAGGTGGGCGTCCGGCATCAGCGCCAGGTGCGGGTAGATGATGGGCAACTGGGCCGTGGCGAGGGCCTGCCTGCGGGTCTCGTCGTCCAGGATCGATGCCCAGCTGAAGAGACGGCTGTTGATGGCTTCCAACGCTCTGCCCTCCCACGACGATGATGGTCCGCCGGGGGCCGGGTGGCAAGGGACGACCGTTTCGGCGACTTGGCCGGCTTTGACGGGCCCCGCGGCCATTGCTGGCCACGCAGCCGACTGCCATTCTTACTGAACCGGGACACGCAGGAAAGGACGAGACGATGCCCCTCTATCTGTCGAAGTTCAGCTACACACCCGAGACGTGGGCGAGACTGATCAGCAAACCGGAGGACCGCAGGAAGGCCGCCCAGGCCTACATCGAATCGGTGGGCGGGAAGCTCCACGGCTTCTGGTATGCCTTTGGCTCCCACGACGGCTACAACCTGTGGGAGGCGCCGGACAACGTATCCATGGCCGCCGTTGCACTCGCAATCAGCGGAGGCGGCGCACTTAGCTCCTTCGAGACGACCGTGCTCCTGACGGTCGACGAAACAATGGAAGCACTGGCCAAGGCCGAGCAGATCAAGTACCGGCCGCCGGGCACCTGATTGTTTCGGGTGCGGCAGGCTCAGTCCTGCATACGCTCCAGCCGGTACGTCAGCTTCGCCTCCCGTTTGGGGTCGCCGCCCAGGGACTTGGTCCGCGCAATGTAGTCCGTTCCCCACGTCTTGAGCAGGAAGTCGTCGGCAATCCGGACGTGGCCGGCGGGGAATTTATAGTCCATCCGCTTCGCCACGCCGGACCAGTCGGCGGCACCGAACAGCTTCTCGGCGTCGGCCACGGTCCGCACCCCGTTGGCCGCCAGCACGTCCCCCAGCCAGCCGTACTGCCGGGCTGGCTTCGGGGGTGTTCGGGGAGCAGCCGCGCAAGCATGTCGTGGAGGATGTCCCCGGTGAGCTCGGTGGCGGGATTCGCGGCGAACTCGGCCGTGCTTTCGGCCTGGCGGCGTTTGACGATGTCGTTGATTGCCGAGAACTGGGCGTCGGCGAGTTCGATCAGGGTCGACGCCATGGTGAACGCCCGGTCCACTTCCGCGTTGGCCTCCGCGAGTCCCTTGTACCGGATGTCATGCTCGAAGGCCGCCCAGGCGTGCTGCAGCACCGTCCGGATCTGGACTTCGAAGCGCTCCCCGATGAACGTGTGGCAGCCCACCGGCACGTTGCCGGCAGGGACTTCGAGGATGAGGTGCCGGCCGGCGTAACCGATCTGGCCGTTCCGCCGCTGGGAGCTGGTCTTGTCGTCGTCCTCGCGGCAGTCGAATTGCCCCTTCAGCGCCGTGGCAACGTCCGCGATGTCGGGTTCCAGGAACATGATGATCCGGACACCGATGAGGTCATCGAGCTGCTCGAGCCCGCGCTCGTATTTGAATCTGCCGTCGGCGGTGAGGCGGTCCAGCTTTTCCTTGACCGAGCCTGGGTCCTTGACCCGGGCCTGCACGGTGTGGTGGTTGAGACCATCGTCGCGGAGCCGGGCGCGGATGGCATCCCCGATCGCGTCCGAAGCCGCATTCAGCCGGGGCAGCAGAACACTGTATTGCTCCAGGGACCTGGCAACAACGGAATCATGGTCTTCCAACCGCTCCCCCTCGGATCAACGCGCAGCGCCTCTACTCAGCAGGGTATCCAAGGGCGCCGGTTTGAGCTATCGCAAAGCCTAGGACAGCAGGACGGCGTCCCGGATCGGTCAGCCTCAGATCGAGTAGCGCTCGTCCTCGTGGTCGCCCGGGTGGTCCTTGACGAGGCCGGCGGCAAGCGTGTTGCCGTCCTGCGGGTCGATCACCAGGAAGGCCCCGGTCCGCCGGTGGTGCAGATAGTTTTCCAGCGGCAGCGGCGCTGCGAGCCGGAGCTGGGCGTGGCCGATGTCATTGAGCTCCAGCGTGCTGGTGGGCTCAAGCTGGAAGTTGGCGAGGTCCAGCTTGCCCGTCACGTTGCGGACCAAGGCCTGGACCGTGCGGGTGCCGTGCTTCACCAAGACCTTCGCGCCCTCGCGGAGCGGCTTGGGCGAGAGCCAGCACAGCGCCGCGTACAGGTCGGCGGAGGAGCCCGGTATTTCGCCCCCGGCGGGCCCCGCGGCCGCGATCGTGTCGCCGCGGGCGACGTCGAACTCGTCCGCGAGCCGGAGCGCTACGGACTGCGGTGCCACGGCCTCGGTAAGTCCGCGGCCCGCAAAGTCGATCCCGGTGACGGTGGTGGTGCGCGGCGCCTGGCCCGGGGTCAGGACACTGACCTGATCCCCCACCTGTACCGAGCCTTCGGTGATTTGTCCGGCGTAGGCCCGGTAGTCACGGTAATTCTCGACGTCGAGTCCGCCGGCGACGGCGTCGGGCGCCAGTGCACCCTGCGGCCGAATGACCAGCTGGACCGGGAAACGGAAGCTCTCCAGGTGGCTTTCGAGTTCGTCGGCGGCGGGCAGCGTCTCGAGGACCTCCAGCAGCGCCGGGCCCCGGTACCAGGGGGTGCGGTCCGAGCGGTCGACGACGTTGTCGCCGTCGAGCGCGGAAACGGGGATGACCAGGAGGTCGGTGATGCCATCGGCGCCGAGCCCCAGTTCGCGGCCGACCTTCTGCACGTCGGCCTCGATCCCGCGGAACACGTCCTCGCTGAAATCCACCAGGTCGATCTTGTTCACGGCCACGACCACGTGGGCCACACGCAGCAGTTGCAGCACGGACAGATGCCGCCGGGTCTGCTCCAGGACACCCTTGCGGGCGTCGATGAGCACGACGACGGCGTCCGCGGTGGACGCGCCCGTGACGGTGTTCTTGGTGTACTGCACGTGCCCGGGGCAGTCCGCGAGGATAAAACTGCGCCGGTCCGTGGCGAAATAGCGGTAGGCGACGTCGATGGTGATACCCTGTTCCCGCTCGGCCCGCAGGCCGTCGGTCAGCAGCGCCAGGTCAATCGCTTGAACACCGGCTGCGCCGGCCCCGCCGAAGCCACGGTCCGCGGAGGTGCGGGCAACGGCGTCGAGCTGGTCGGAAAGGATCGCCTTCGAGTCGTGCAGCAGCCGGCCCACCAGGGTGGACTTGCCGTCGTCGACCGAGCCGGCAGTCGCGAACCTGAACAGTGAAGCGGATGAGAGCCCGAGGCTTGCTGCGGCGGATTCAGGCACAGTTGCGGTGGTGCTCATTAGAAATAGCCGTCCTTCTTGCGGTCTTCCATGGCGGCCTCGGAGATCCGGTCATCGGCCCGGGTGGCCCCACGTTCGGTGATGGTGGAGGCTGCGACTTCAATGACGACGTCGCGAACGGTGGCGGCCGCGGATTCCACGGCGCCGGTGCAGGACATGTCGCCGACGGTCCGGTAGCGGACCGTCTTGGTGATGACTTGCTCATTCTCGCGCGGCCGGGAGACCTCACCGACCGCGCGCCACATGCCGTCGCGGGCGAAGACCTCGCGCTGGTGGGCGTAGTACAGGCCCGGCAGCTCGATGTTCTCGCGCTCGATGTAGCGCCACACATCCAGTTCGGTCCAGTTGCTGATCGGGAACGCGCGGACGTGCTGGCCCACGGTGTGCCGGCCGTTGTAGAGGTTCCACAGCTCGGGGCGCTGGTTGCGGGGGTCCCACTGGCCGAACTCGTCGCGCAGGCTCAGGATCCGTTCCTTGGCCCGGGCCTTGTCCTCGTCCCGGCGGCCGCCGCCGAAGACGGCGTCGAACTTGTTGCGCTGGATCGCGTCCAGCAACGGCACGGTCTGCAGCGGGTTGCGGGTTCCGTCCGCGCGTTCGGCCAGCTCGCCCGAGTCGATGAACTCCTGGACACTGCCGACGACGAGCCTGAGGCCCAGCCGGTCCACCGTCCGGTCACGGAACGCGATCACCTCCGGGAAGTTATGCCCGGTGTCCACATGCAGCACCGGGAACGGCACCTTCCCGGGCCAGAACGCCTTCGTAGCCAGGTGCAGCATCACCACAGAATCCTTGCCGCCGGAGAACAGCAGCGCCGGCTTCTCAAACTCGGCAACCACCTCGCGGATGATGTGAATGGCCTCGGACTCGAGGGTGTCCAGGCTGGAGAGCCGGGCGGGCGCCGAGACGCCGATTGCCGCCCCCGCCCCTGCGCCGCGCGGCTGATCTTCGATCAGCCCAGCGCGCGGCTCCGACAGGCCCGATGCCACTCCCGGGGCGGCAATCGGCGTCCCGGCGGCGTCGTGGTCCAGCCCGGACAGCTCCAGGTCCTCGTTGGTGATTTGAGTGCTCATACGTGTAGTCCGCATTCTGTCTTGTCGGTTCCTGCCCAGCGTCCGGCGCGGGGGTCCTCGCCGGGCGCCACCTTGCGGGTGCAGGGCTGGCAGCCAATGGACGGGTAGCCCTGGGTAAGCAGCGGGTTGACGGGCAGGAGATTGTCATCGGAGTACTGCACCAGCTGGTCGAAGCTCCAGGCCGCCACCGGGTTGACCTTGACCAGGCCGTTGGCTTCGTCCCAGGTGACCAGCGGGGTGTTGGTGCGGGTGGGGGCCTCGTCGCGGCGGACACCGGTGAACCAGAGCTCGTAGCCGGCGAGGGTGCGGCGCAGCGGCGCCACCTTGCGCAGGGCGCAGCACTGGGCGGGGTCGCGGGCGAAGAGGTCCTTGCCCAGGAGCCGGTCCTGCTGCTCCACGGTGGTCTCCGGCAGCACGTCGACGACGTTGACGCGCAGGTTCGCGGCCACTTCTTCGCGGGTGGCGTGGGTTTCCGGGAAGTGGTAGCCGGTTTCGAGGAACAGTACGTCGACGCCGGGGAGCTGGTCTGCGACCAGCGCCGGCAGGACGGCGTCCGCCATGGAGCAGGCGACGGCGACGGCGGGCAGCTCGAAGTTGCGGGCCACCCAGGCGATGACCTCGCCAGCCGGGGCGTCCCAGCCGAGCTCGGCGGCACCCGTCGTGGCGAGGGCCTTGAGCTCGTCGCGGGAACGGAGGGCCGCCGTCATTGCAGATCACCCTCATCGGCGGCGAAGGCCCACTCGGCGAAGGTCTGGCCCTCGACGTGGTCGGACACGAATTTCCGGACCACACGCTCCACATAGTCGGGCAGCTCTTCGGCCGTGACCTTGAGACCGCGCACCGTGCGTCCCAGACCCGCTTCCTCGCGGCTGTCCGAAGCCAGCCCGCCGCCCAGGTGGACCTGGAAACCCGGGGTGGGGTCGCCGTCGGGCGTGGGAAGCATCATGCCCTTGAGGCCGATGTCCGCGGTCTGGATCCGGGCGCAGGAGTTGGGGCAGCCGTTGATGTGGAGCGACAGGGCCTGCGGAAGCTGCTTAGTCTCAACCAGGTCGGCGAGGCGGCGTTCCAGCTCGGCCACGGCGGTGGCGGCGGTGACCTTGGTTTCCACGATGGCGAGCTTGCAGAACTCGATGCCGGTGCAGGCGATGGTGCCGCGGCGGAACACCGACGGCCGGGCGGAGAGGCCGAGGGCGTCTAGTTCGGCCACGAGCGGTTCCACCTCGTCCTTGGGCACGTCGAGGACTACGAGCTTCTGGTGCGGCGTGGTGCGCAGCCGCTGCGAGCCGCGGGCCTCCAGGGTGTCGGCGAGTCTCACAAGCTGGCTGCCGGAGAGCCGGCCGGCCACCGGGGTGGCACCGATGAAGAACTTGCCGTCCTTCTGCTCGTGCACACCGACGTGGTCGCCGGGGGTGGCGGGCTTAGGCGCCGCGGGACCGTCGGAGAGTTTGTAGCCGAGGTATTCGTCTTCGAGGACCCGGCGGAACTTCTCCGTCCCCCAGTCGGCCAGCAGGAACTTCAGCCGGGCCTTGGTGCGCATCCGCCGGTAGCCGTAGTCGCGGAAGATGCTGGTGACTCCGAGCCAGACGTCGGCGGCCTGGTCCGGCCGGACGAAGGCGCCGAGCCGCTTGCCCAGCATCGGATTGGTGGAGAGGGCGCCGCCCACCCAGAGGTCGTAGCCGGCACCGAGCTCGGGGTGGACCAGTCCCACCAGGGCGACGTCGTTGATCTCATGGACGACGTCCTGGCTGGGGTGGCCGGTGATGGCGGTTTTGAATTTGCGCGGCAGGTTGGCGAGCTCCGGGTCGCCAATGAACCGTTCGGCGAGCTCGTGGATCAGCGGCGTCGGGTCGATGATCTCGTCCTTGGCGATGCCGGCGACCGGGGAGCCAAGGATGACGCGGGGCACGTCACCGCAGGCCTCCGTGGTGGACAGACCCACGGATTCGAGGCGGCGCCAGATTTCCGGCACGTCCTCGACCCGGATCCAGTGCAGCTGGATGTTCTGCCGGTCGGTGAGGTCGGCCGAGCCGCGGGCGAAGTCCACGGAGATCTGGCCGATAACGCGCAGCTGTTCGGTGCTGAGGGCGCCGCCGTCGATCCTGACGCGGAGCATGAAGTACTTGTCCTCGAGCTCGTGCGGCTCGAGCGTGGCGGTCTTGCCGCCGTCGATCCCGGGTTTGCGCTGGGTGTAGAGGCCCCACCAGCGGAAGCGCCCGTGCAGGTCGGTGCCGTCGATCGAGTCGAAGCCGTGCTTGGCGTAGACGGACTCGATACGCTCGCGGACGTTGAGGCCGTTGTCTTCCTGTTTCCAGGTTTCGTTGGCATTCAGTGGGGCGGTGCCGTCCACTTTCCACTGCCCGTGCGGCTTGGCCGCGGGGCGGGCGGGTCGTCTGGCGCGGCCTGCGTCAGCCTGGTCCGGGGACGCTCCGGCTAGAGCTGTATCAGTCATGGATCGACTGTAGGGGTGGCCGCAATGGCGTCACAAAGGGTCAGAAACGCGGGGTCACCTAGGGCAACATTTCGTCATGAAGCGCTGCCGGCGACCGCCGCGTCATAGCGGTCCAGGGCGATCTCGGCGAGCACCGGGGAGGGCAGCAGCGGCGCGGTGACCAGGTCCGCGCCGGCCTTGGCGAGCTGATCATGGAAGAACCCCGGGGCCAGCAGGTAGGACGCGATGACCACCCGGCCGCCCAGGTCCACCGCCCCGGCGGACAGCCCCGCGCCGGCGCCTCCTGCCGCTTCCTCGCGGAGCATGGCGACGGCGTCCGGCACCGACGGCGTCGCCGAGGCGCCGTATGCGGCCACGATCCGGTTGGAACGGAGCGAGCGCAATTGGCCCGCGAGTTCCTCGACGTTTTCCGCGGCGGTGGCGTCGGAAGATCCCGCGGCAGCGAGGATCACGGCGTCGTTGTCGGTCACTCCGGCCTCGCGCAGCCGCTGGTCCAGTAGCGCCGCGAGCCGCGGGTCGGGGCCCAGCGGCGCCGCGGCGAGGGTGCCCGGCCGGCTCTTCACGGCCCGGGCGATGTCCACCTTGACGTGGTACCCCACGCTCAGCAGCAGCGGCACGACGACGGCGGTTTCCCCCGCCGGGAGCCCCGCCACCACGGCCGGCAGCTCGGGGTCCTGAACATCGACGTAGGCTTCGCGGACGTCGAGCCCGGGGCGCAGCGCGGCGATCCCGGCCCGCAGGGCATTGACCTCCGCGGCCCCCTGGGTGCTGGAGGTGCCGTGGGCGCAGGCGATCATGATGGGGCTATTCATAGCCGTTAGCGTAACCTTGGAGCCGCCCCATCCGCCCCCTGCAACCGACCGGGACGCCCCATGACATTCTCCTTTAGCCTCGTTATGGTCTGGCTGGACCTGGCCGGCGTTTTCTTCTTCGCGGTCTCCGGTTCGCTGCTCGCGGCGCGGAAGCAGTTCGACATTGTCGGGTCCCTGCTGCTGGCCTCCGTGGTGAGTCTGGGCGGCGGCGTCATCCGCGACATCATCATCAACGCGGGGCCGCCGGCGGCCTTTACCAACCCCGCGTACCTCGCTCCCCCGCTGCTGGCCACGGTGTTGGTGTATTTCCTGTTCTCCAGTGTCCAGCGCTTCACCTCGCTGCTGGTCCTGTTCGACGCCGGCGGGCTGGCCCTGTTCTGCATCACCGGAAGCCTGAAGGCCCTCGCCGCGGGCATGCACCCGGTGGCGGCGGTGCTCCTGGGGGTCACGACGGCGGTTGGCGGAGGCTTGCTGCGGGACATCACCGCCAACGAAGTGCCGCAGCTCTTCGACCCCAAGGACATCTACGCCCTGCCGGCGTTTGCGGGGGCCGCGCTGACGGTGGCGTTGTCCGTCTCCGGGGTGTTCACCGCGGTGACGGCGAGTGCGGTGGCGGCCGTGGTTTTCGCCTTCCGCGTAACCGCCTGGCGGCGCCACTGGTACGTGCCGCTGGCGGTCCGCGGCTGGCACCGCCTGGGCCTGGACGCGGCCGAAAGTGGACCCCGGGATTAGCTAGGATAAGAGCATGACTGACATGTTCCTCGAGAAGTTCCGCGCGCTTGTTCCGAAGTATCTCGAAGACGAATGGCAGGAAGAGGACGGGCTGCCGGCAGACGAGCTGGATGCGGCCCTGGCCGAGCACCAGTTCCAGGTTCCGCTGGTCCTCCGGGAGTTCTACCTGGCCCTCGGCGGCTGCGAGGACCTGATGGAGGCCTACCACTACTTCTGGGACCCCGAGGAACTTGAGGTCGACGACGAGGGCTTCCTGATGTTCCTCGAGGATGAGGAAGAACAATTCACCTGGGGCTTCCGTGTGGGCGATCTTAGCGTCCCGGACCCGATCGTGTACCGCCGCAACAACGCCCGCGGCCAGTGGAAGAGCGAGGAAGGCACCTTCTCCGAGTTTGTCTTCGACATGTTCGAGTGGGCCTTCAACGAAGAGGACGAGGACTAGAGCCCCCTCCCGGCTGCCCACGCCCCGGGGCGCCGAGTTTCCCCAGGTTTGAGCCGGCCGGCCGGCGTGTTGCGCAGAACCGCCGGTCCATTGCGGCCCTTGCTGACCAAACATGGGGAGATTCAGTGGACGACCCTGCCGCGCAGCACCTGCCACACTTCCGCGACGATCTTCTCCGGGTTGAAAACGACGTCCTGGTAGCCATACCTCAACACCGCGTACCCGGTAAGGGTGCTGGCGTTGTTGCGCCGACGGTCTTTCTTGGCCTGCGCCGGTTCCAAATGCGTGCCGCCGTCGATCTCCACAATGAGGAACCCTTCCAGCAGGAAGTCCACGATCCCGATCCCCGGGAGATCGACCTGGGTCTGCGTGAAGATCCCTTCGCTCCGGAACAGGAGCCTGGCTACAACTTCTATCGCGGATCCTGCCGAACCGTCCACCAATTCCAGCGCCGCCCGGGCCGAACCGTTGCGGTTGCCGGGAAGATGCCCTCTGAGATATTCGAGAGTGGTTCGACCCTGCAGGAGGGCGCTTTCCACCATGACCACGGATTCCATGGGCGGCCGACATCGCAGGGTGTGCAGCAGAGTATCCGTCAGCCCAGCCACGGGCCGCGGGAACTCCGGCGGGACCACACTGCCCCGGTGGACAACCACCCCGAAGGCCGAACCATGGCGGCAGAAAAGGTGCAGCTGCGCCGGTTCGTGGAGTCTCCAGATCCTGTGGTGTCCCGCCGCCGAGACACAGGACAGCAAGCCATTAGCCAAGACTGCGGCCACCAGGTCCGGCGCCGCACCCGGCAACGCAACGACACCATGGCGCAACCGCAGTATTTCCCCGGAGGTAAGCGAGTTGCGGATACTCCGTTCCGAGAACCCAGCCTGAAGCAGCGTTCCGGTCCGTGCGACCGAGCCGGCAAATTTCAGGTAGGTCGTGACATCCATGCGTCCAGCAGACCTGCCCACACCCACAGCGGGGAGGCTGCCCGGCTGCTATGTGGACAACTGGCGGGCTGCTTCTCCCCAACTTCGGAGACGCCCGACGGCGGGTCGTCGCGACTTGCCGGTAATCCGACGTCCGCGGCGCCCAAAACCGGGGAGAGTCCCCCGCCCCGGCCGCCCAGCAAATCCGTGACAGGCAATTTACAGAATCACTAGACAACATGACACGACTGTCATAAAGTTGTTCATGGGTTCACCAAATGCCTCCGGTGAATCTGATGCGAACGGAGAAATGGCCCCGGTTCCGCACAACGGACGACTCGTAACGTTGTGAGGAACCGGGGCCATTCCGGTTTAAGACTCAGGCGGGATACCGCTAGCTGCTGCGGTCCACCACGGCGTGCGCGAAGCTGGTCAGCGAATCCTTGACCACGCCCGCGGGCAGCGGCGCGAGGGCGGCAATGGCCTCGTCGGCCCAGGCCCGCGCCACAACCCAGGACTCGGCGGTGACGGGGTGTTCGCGCAGCCCGGCGACAGCGGCGGCGAGGGCCTCGTCGGAGCTGAGGTCGCCATCGATGAGCTGCAGCAGCTCCACGGCGGACTGGTCGCCGTCGGCCGCGGCCTTGCGCAGCAGCAGGACCGGCAGCGTCGGCACGCCCTCGCGCAGGTCGGTGCCCGGGGACTTGCCGGACTTGACCTTGACGCCGGTGACGTCAATGACGTCGTCGGCGAGCTGGAAGGCGACGCCGACCTTTTCGCCGTACTCCACCAGCAGCGCCTCGTAGGATTCATCCGCTCCCGAGAAGATCGCACCGAGCTGGCCGGAGGCCGCCACCAGCGAACCGGTCTTGTCCGCGATCACCGAGAGGTAGTGCGCCACCGGGTCCTCGTCCGGGCGCGGCCCCACGGTCTCGTGCAACTGGCCCAGGCAGAGCCGCTCGAAGGTGCGGGCCTGGATGCCGAGCGCCCGCGAACCGAGCTCGGAGACCAGGATGGAGGCCCGGGCGAAGATGAGGTCGCCCGTCAGCACGGCAACGGAGTTGCCCCAGACCTCGTGCGCGGTGGGGGCGCCGCGGCGGAACGGGGCGGAGTCCATCACGTCGTCGTGGTACAGGGTGGCCAGGTGCGTCAGTTCGACGACGACGGCGGCCTGCACCACGGCCGGCAGCGAGGCATCGCCCAGGTGGGCGCAGAGCAGGGTCAGCAGCGGCCGGATGCGTTTGCCGCCGGCTTCCACGAGGTGGCGCGACGTTGCGTCAGCCAGCGGATCCGAGTTGGCGATGGCCTCGCGCAGCTTCTTCTCCACGCGCGCGAGGTTCGTGGTGATGGCCGGGCCGAGTTCCGGGTCCCCGGCGATGGCCGCAAAACCGGCCGGCAGCTGCAGGCCGGTGGCGATGGCGGTGGTGTTGAGGCTGGGTTCGGAGCCCGGCAGGCCGTGTCCGGCGTGCGTCCAGCTTTGGTCTGCAGAGTTGGTCACGGGTTAACCCTAACTTTTTGTTGCGGAATCCGCGGATTTGAGTCTGGAACGGGCCGGGTATTGGAGGTGGCCGGGACCAGGGCTTCCAGGACCCGGATCATCCGGTCCTCGATCCCCTTGGCCGAGGGGTCGGTCAGGTTGGCCAGCAGCCGGACGACGAACTTCATCAGCACCGGAAGGGGCATGCCCGTCCGGAGCGCCAGTTTCATCACGGCCGGCCTGCCGATCACGGCAGCAAAGGCCCGGCCCAGGGTGAAGTGCGAACCCCACTCATCCCTTACGAAGTCGGCGTAGCCGGCGAGGTGGGCGTCGGCGTCGGCCCCGCTCCAGCCCGCCGAGGCGGAGCGCGCCGCGGTATCGATGATGAACTCGGCCGCGAAACGGGCCGATTCCATGGCGTAGGAAATGCCCTCGCCGTTGAACGGGGAGACCATGCCGCCGGCGTCGCCCAGCAGCAGCAGGCCCGGCGAATAGTGCGGGGTGCGGTTGAAGCCCATCGGCAGCGCGGCGCCGCGGATCTCGCCCACCTGGTTCTCCGGCGTGAAACCCCAGTCCGCGGGCATCGCGGCGGTCCACTCGCGCAGCACCTGCTTGTAGTCCAGCTTGCCGAATTCCTTGGACGAGTTCAGGATGCCCAGGCCCACGTTGGAGGTGCCGTCGCCGACGCCGAACACCCAGCCGTAGCCGGGGAGCAGCTTGCCGTCGCGGCCCGGAAGCTCCAGCCAGCCTTCCATCCAGTCGTCGTCGTGCCGCGGGCTCGTAAAGTAGGTGCGGACGGCCACACCCAGGGGCCGGTCATCGCGCTTGTGGATGCCGAGCGAGACGGCGGTGCGGGTCGAGTTCCCGTCCGCGGCGAGGACGACGTCCGCATTAAAGTCCCGCGTTTCGCCGGTCTTGCGGCCGTCGTCGTCAAGCAGCGCGGCGCGGACGCCGGTGACCCGGCCGTCCTCGGAGCGCAGCGCCTCGGTGACGCTGTGGCGTTCCAGCACGACGGCGCCCGCCGACTGCGCGTGCCGGGCCAGCTCCTCGTCGAAGCCGAGGCGGGTGCGGATCAGGCCGTACTGCGGGAAGTCGGAGACCTCGGGCCAGGGAAGTTCGATGGTGCGGCCGCCGGCAATGAGCCGCAGGCCCTTGTTCCGCCGCCAGCCCTCGCTTTCGGGGTGCGGCAGGCCAAGCTTCTGGATCTCCCGGACCGCGCGCGGGGTCAGCCCGTCGCCGCAGACTTTTTCCCGCGGAAAGCTTGTCTTCTCCAGCACCGTGACGTCGAGGCCGGCCTGGGCAAGGTAGAACGCGGCGGTGGATCCTGCCGGACCAGCGCCGACGATCAGTACTTTCACGGCAGCTGTCGGCTAACGTTCGGGCCGGGTGATGTTGCGGCGCAGCTTGGCCACGGGGCCGGTGTGGTTGGCCAGCGCGGCGGCGCCCGCAGCGGGTCCGGCAGCCGGGCCCGCGGGCTTCTGGGCGCGGTGGACGGCGACGATGCCGCCACTGAGGTTGCGGTACGTGACGGACTCCCAGCCGGCTTCCTGCAGCCAGGCGGCGAGGTGGTCCTGGTCCGGCCAGGCGCGGATGGATTCGGCAAGGTAGACGTAGGCGTCCGGATTGGAGGAGACCTTGACGGCGATCGCGGGCAGCGCGCGCATCAGGTACTCGGTGTACATGGTGCGCCAGAGCGGCACCACCGGCTGGGAGAACTCGGCGATGACCAGGCGGCCGCCGGGCTTGGTGACCCGGAGCATCTCGGCAAGGGCCTTCTTGGGCTCGTTGACGTTGCGCAGGCCAAAGGAGATGGTGCTGGCGTCGAAGGTGTTGTCCGCGAACGGCAGTCGGGTGGCGTCACCGGCGATGAAATCGATGTCCGGGCGGCGGCGCTTGCCGACCTTGAGCATGCCGAGGGAGAAATCGCAGGCGATCACGTCGATGCCGGCGTCGGCGTACGGCTCGCTGGACGTACCGGTTCCGGCGGCCAGGTCCAGCACGCGCTGGCCGGGCTTCACATCCATGGCTTCAACGACGACCCTGCGCCAACGGCGCGTCTGTCCCATGGACAGGACGTCATTGACGACGTCGTATTTGGGGGCGACGTCGTCAAACATCGTGGCTACTTCGTCCGGACGCTTATCCAAGGATGCTCGGTTCACCCCGTTATTGTCTCAAATCTTCGACGCACCCCCTAACCACGGGCCGGGCCGGGGCGCGGCGCGAGGCGGGAGTAGTGTTATCTCATCATGACGAGCGCGTTCCAGACCAGAATTATCAGGACCCTGACAGTCCCCCTCGATGCCGATTCGTTCCCCGGGGGGCTGCCGTCGTTTCTGGTCCGTGACGACGTACTCTGCTGGACCCGACGCGAGGCCGGCCTGGTCGGCTTCGGCGAGGTGGCCCGGTTCAGCGCCACCGGACCCGAGCGGTTCCTCGAGGCGGACATCTGGTGGCGGCACCTGGTCCTCGAGGCGGACATCACCGACGCCGTCGGCTGCCCCGGCACCGGCCCGGTCGCCTTCGGCTCCTTCGCCTTCTCCAAAGTTTCCGAACACGCCTCCCGGCTGATCGTCCCCGAAATCGCGGTGGGCCTGCGCGACGGGAAAGCCTGGCTCACCCAGCTCACGTTCGACGACGGCGAGCTCACCGAGGCGGGCGCCCGCGCCGCCCTGCGGCGCTGGCTCGACGTGGACGGCGCAGCGGCGCCGGGGCAGACGCCGTCGCGGGAAGCCAAGCTCAGCACCGGGTCCCTCACCGAGGCCGACTGGATGGCCGCCGTTGCCGAGGGCGTCGCCGAAATCCGCACCGGGGCGCTGGAGAAGCTGGTCCTGGCGAGGGACATTGTGGCCACCCTGCCCGACGGCGTGGACGCCGCCGAGATCCTGCGCCAGCTCGCGGTCCGGTACCGCGAATGCTGGACCTATGGCGTGGACGGGCTGGTGGGATCCACCCCCGAAATGCTGATCCAGGTCGAGGGCCGCACGGCTCAGGCGCGCGTCCTGGCCGGGACCCTGGACCGGCGCGACGCCGAGGGGATGGCCGGCTCGCCGATGGAGTTTGCCGAGCGCGTGCTGGCCGGGTCCGAGAAGCAGCGGCATGAGCACGACATTGCCATCCAGTCGCTCACCACGCAGCTGGCACCGTTCTCCGAGGCCATGAACGCGCACAGCGAGCCGTTCATCCTGGAACTGCCGAACGTCTGGCATCTGGCCTCGGACGTGAAGGCCGAACTGACCGAGGTGGAAGGCCATGTGCCCACCTGCCTGGCCCTGATCAACGCCCTGCACCCCACGGCCGCGGTCTGCGGCACCCCCACCACCGTGGCCGGAGCCCTCATCCGCAAACTTGAGCACCTGGACCGCGGCCCGTACGCCGGCCCGGTCGGCTGGCTCGACGCCGCCGGCAACGGCGAGTGGGGCATCGCGCTGCGCGGCGCGGTCATCGAGGGGCCGGACACCGTCCGGCTCTATGCCGGCTGCGGCGTCGTCGAGGGCTCCGTCCCCGAGGCCGAACTGGCAGAGACGTGGGCCAAGTTCCGGCCGATGCTGGAATCCCTCGGCATCAGCAGCTAGCCATCAGCAGCTGGCCCTGGGCCCCGACGGGCCGCTTGGCCCGCTTGGGCCGCCTCGGCGGGGCCGCCCCGGCCCGCGCGGGAATCCGTAATCACAGACAACCGCCGGGTGCGGCCCCTTGATATTTGGCGGCAATTAGTTATCCAATAGTGAAACTAAGTTTCCTGTGATGCACATCTCTTATTCGGCGATAGACTACAAGTCGTTTTGGACTCGCATGCCCCTGCAACAAAAGGTAAAGAAATGCTGATCTCCCGTTCCTTCCTGGCCGGCTCCGCGGCCAAGGCGGCTGCCCTCGTGGCCGTCGGCGCCCTTGCCCTGACCGGCTGCAGCTCTTCCGGCGGCTCGACGACCACCGATTCCGGCGTCAAGCTGATTGAATCCGGCAAGCTCACGGTCTGCTCGGACATCCCCTACGAGCCGTTCGAGTTCGTCAAGGACGGCAAGAACGTCGGCTTCGACATGGATCTGGCATCCGAGATCGCCAAGGATCTCAAGGTTGAGCCCAACGTCCTGACCGTGGCCTTCGAGGGCATCCAGTCGGGCCAGGCCCTGAACACCAACCAGTGCGACGTCGCCATCTCGGGCATCTCCATCACCGATGCTCGCAAGACCGTCATGGACTTCTCCACCCCGTACCTCGACGACGACCTCTCGCTGCTCGTGACCAAGGCGTCCGGGCTCAAGACCCTGGCCGACCTCAAGGGTAAGAAAGTCGGCGTCCAGCAGGGCACCACCGGCGAAGAATACGCCAAGTCCAAGGGTCTGGAGACCATCCAGTACGAGAACACCGGCCTGCTGATCCAGGCGATCAAGACCGGCGGCGTGGACGCTGCCATCAACAACCAGTCCGTTCTGGGCTTCGCCGCCAAGGGCGACAACAGCCTGGTCTTCGCAGAGACCTACAAGACCGGCGAGAAGCTGGGCGTCGCGATCAAGAAGGACAACAAGGCCATGACCGAGTCCGTGGACAAGACGCTCAAGCGCCTTGCCGACGACGGCACCATGACCAAGCTCAAGACCACCTGGTTCGGCGAAGCCGCCAAGTAACCCACCCGCCCGGACCGACCACAGCAGGGCGGTTCCGGATCAGTCGTTGGCTCCGGCCGACTCCTGGCCCGGAACCGCCCCGCAACATGTAAAAGGCAAATCACATGGCAATGACTGTTCGCCAACGGGCCCGCGTCAGCCGGTCCGTTCAGTACGGACTGCTGGCACTCGCCGTCGTCCTGTTCATCCTCTTCGCCGACTGGGCCTCCATCGGCAAGGCGTTCTTCAACTGGGATTCCGCGGTCAAGCAGTTCCCGGAGATCATCACCCTGGCGCTGAAGAACACGCTGATCTACACCGCCCTGAGCTTCGTGGTGGGTCTCTCCGGCGGCCTGCTGCTGGCGCTGATGAAGCTGTCCTCGGTGGCCGTTTGGCGCTGGATCGCCACGCTGTACATCGAGTTCTTCCGCGGCGTCCCGGCCCTGCTGGTCTTCATTGCCTTCGGCTTCGGCATTCCGACGGCGTTCGGCGTTCGCTTCGACATCTACGTCACCGTGATGCTCGCACTGGGCATGGTCGCCGCGGCGTACATCGCCGAAACCCTGCGGGCCGGGCTGCAGGCCGTGCCGAAGGGGCAGCTCGAGGCCGCCCGCTCGCTGGGCATGCCCCACTGGCGCGCCATGGTTTCGATTGTCATCCCGCAGGCGTTCAAGATCGTCCTGCCGCCGCTGACCAACGAGGTCATCCTGCTCACCAAGGACTCCTCCCTGGTCTACCTCCTGGGCCTGGCAGCGTCGCAGTACGAACTCACCAAGTTCGGCCGCGACGGCATCACGCAGCCCAACGCCGGCCTGACCCCGCTGGTGATCGCCGGCGCCTGCTACCTGATCATCACCGTTCCGCTCGGAATTCTGGCCCGCCGCTTTGAATCCCGCACCGCCAAGACGAAGGGCTAGGACCATGACTGAATCAACGTCATCGGCTGCCGCGAAGCAGATCCAGGCCGCCGGGGTCTCCATCAAGGACCTCCGCAAGTCGTACGGCGCCAACGAGGTCCTGAAGGGCATCGACCTCGAGGTCGCTCCCGGCGAAGTCGTGTGCCTGATCGGGCCTTCGGGCTCCGGCAAGTCCACCCTGCTGCGCTGTGTCAACCTGCTGGAGAAGCCCAACGTGGGCACCATCCACGTCGGCGGATTCGAGTCGACCGACCCGGACGTGGACATCGACAAGATGCGCCGCAAGGTCGGCATGGTGTTCCAGCAGTTCAACCTCTTCCCGCACCTGAGCGCGCTGCAGAACTGCACGATCGCGCAGACCAAGGTGCTTAAGCGAAGCCAGGCCGACGCCTCCGACGTGGCCCGGAAGAACCTGGCCCGCGTGGGCCTGGACCACCTCGCGGACAGGTTCCCGGACCAGCTTTCCGGCGGCCAGCAGCAGCGGGTGGCCATTGCACGGGCGCTGAGCATGGACCCCGAACTGATGCTGTTCGACGAGCCCACCTCGGCCCTGGACCCGGAGACCGTGGGCGATGTGCTCGCCGTCATGCGGAACCTGGCCAAGGAAGGCATGACCATGCTGGTGGTGACCCACGAGATGGGCTTCGCCCGCGAAGTCGCCGACCGGGTGGTCTTCATGGACGGCGGCGTTGTGGTGGAGGAAGGCGCAGCCGAGCAGGTCGTCAGTGCCCCCACCCAGCCGCGCACCAAGGAATTCCTCCGGCGCGTGCTCGACCCGACGCACATCGACATCGCGGAGTAAAGCGGCGGAATCCGCTGGGCGACGCGCAAAAGCCCCTGCGCTACCGGAATTCGGTAGCGCAGGGGCTTTTGCGCGTCGTGGGATGGTTTGCGCATCACCTTCAGCATGCGGAGCGCGCACGACGGCGGGGCACGCCGGCGGCTGCCAGCTTTCGTTCCAGCCGGGCTGGCTCCATCAGGTCCGACCAGACCCACCGGACCACGCCGTTTCCCTGTGCCCGGATCCGGTTCTCCCTGTCTTTCTCGGCGACGACGGCCTGCGACGGGGTCCGGCCCAACAGAAACTCGGGCTTGACGTACTTCTCCACGCCGTCGAACTCGCCGGCAACCCGGACTCCGCCCCAGAAGTAGTCCGAGTAGCCCACGAGGCCCGCACCATCGCGAATCGCATACTGGAGTTCCGGCGCCTGGAACCCGGCTATCCGCATGAGCGCCCGGCTATATGATTCGCCTGCGGATCCGGATCTCGGATCCGCAAAATCCAGTCCCTTCAGGATCCGCCGCCGTGCCGCGGCCGAGTAATTTCCCTCGATTCCGGCCGAAAGCTGCTCCTTCGTCAAGGCTGGCAGGCGCTGTTCGACGTCAGGCCTAAGCACGTGGTCAAGCGGCACCACTGCCTCGGCAAACGGTGTAAAGGCGGCAATGTCCAGCACTGTGCGCACCCTTCCGGTCACCAATAGCCCGTCCCGTTCGACGTACTCCAATCCGGCCAGCGGCGCATAGTGCCGCAGCACGCCGGCCCGGGAGCGGCCGCCGTCGTTCTGCAGGGTTAAGGCGTGAACGGGGTGCCGGAGTCCAATAGTCGGAATCCTCCATACTGAAGCGGCGGAATGCCGGGCAAAGATCGTCGGCGCAATAAACGTCTCCGCGGCCGCACTGACCCGGACCCGGTATTGGTCCCAGGGACTCAACGCCCGCCAGGCACCCCCATCAACGTAGACGCCCTGGCGCACCCGGACCAACGCACCCGACCGGCAGCGGCTAGCCAACTCCTTGGGAGCCATTCCCCGCTGGATGTGATCGCGGGTGAGGATCAGCCTGGGCAATTCATTCATGGATCGACGGTCCCAGTCCTGCGGCGGCCGCACCATCCCGCGGCGCCAGCATGTGGACAACACGACGCGCTTCTCGTTCCGCGCTGCGCAAAGCAACTGGCGCTGCTGGTATTCGGGCCTCGCAAGGTATTTCGCGCGTCGCCATGCTCGGTGCGCGTCGCCAGGCTCGGGGCGCCGCGCCGGGCCGACGGCGAGTCGTAGCGAAAACCGGGTGCTACCGGCCCAGGACCCCGGCCACGGCGGCGGAGACGGCAGTGCGGATGCGCCCGTGCAGCTCGCGGAGGCCGTGGCGGTCCGTCCGCACTTCGATGATGCTGCGGCCCACCACGGGCTCCCCGAGTGCCGCCGCAAGGTCCGCCGTCGTACTGACCGCGCGGTGCGCGACCCCGTACGCGGCGGCGAGGGCGGCAAGGTCAACCGTGTGCGGGGTGCCAAAAAGGCGCTCGACGGCGGTGCCGTAGCGCCCGGTCCGTTCGACGGCGCCGTGCTCCAGGAGCCCGAAGATGGCCCCGCCGGCGTCGTTCAGGACCACGATCCGCAGCGCCGGCACGGTCTCCCCCGCGCCCAGCAGCAGCCCGCCGGCGTCGTGCAGGAAGGTCACATCGCCCAGCAGCACGGTGGTTTCCTGCCGGCCGCCGACGGCGATGCCGGTGGCTGTGGCGAGGGTGCCGTCAATCCCGGCCAGGCCCCGGTTGGCGAACACCGTGGCCTGGGGCTCCTGGGGCGGGGCGCCTGCGAGGTCGACGTCGCGGATCCCGTTGGAGGAGCCCAGCACGAGCTGCCCGCGGACGTGTTCCCAGACCAGGGCGCCGACCGCCGGGCCGGTGGCGGCGGGACCGGTGAGCACCAGGTCCAGGGTGTGCTGGGCGGCGGCGCCGGCCAGCAGCCAGGCATCGAGCCAGGACGCCGGGCCCCGGCCGGCGAAGTCGGCCAGGTCGGCGAGGGTCTCCAGCGGCAGTTCGGTGCGGCGGCCGGGCTCGTACCAGGCCACCGGAACGGGCTGGTAGAGGGCGGACGGGACGTCGGCGCGGGCGAGCAGGGCCGACACCGGCCGGGACAGCGTGGGGCGCCCGAACAGTACAACCCGTTCGATCGGCTGGGCGGACTCCGGGCCGAAGTGCTCCAGCAGCAGCCGGTAGGGGCCCACCGCGTTCGGACCAAACCTGGCGTTGGAGGAGGGCTCGGCGAGCAGCGGCAGGCCATGGGCGCGGGCGAACGCCTCGGCGACCGGGCCGGCGTCGTGCCCGGCCAGGACCACGGTGCGCCGCTCGGGCAGCGCCGCGGACGCGGCCGGGAAATCCAGGGCGAGCGGATGCCGCGCGGCCTGGTGGATCCTGCGGCCGGACGCTTCCCCCAGGCCGTCGCCGGCGGCCGGGACCAGCGGGTCACGGAACGCCAGGTTCAGCTGCACCGGCCCGGGCGGGATGTCCTCGAAGGCTCCGGTGGCGGCGCTCAGCGCGGTCTCGACGGCGCGGAGCGGATTGTCGCCCGCGGGCACGTCGGCGGCGAAGCGCACATGCTCGCCGAAGAGGTCCGGCTGGACGGTGGTCTGGTTGGCCCCGGTGCCGCGGAGTTCCTCGGGCCGGTCGGCGGAAAGGACCACCAGGGGCACGGCGGCGTGGTTGGCCTCCATCACGGCCGGCAGCAGGTTCCCGACCGCCGTGCCGGAGGTGGTCAGCACGGCCGCGGGGGCGCCGGTGGACAGGGCCAGGCCCAACGCGGTGAAGCCTGCGTCGCGTTCGTCGATCCGGACCAGCAGCTCCACCCGGCCGGCGGCATCGGCCTCTGCCAGGGCATAGGCCATCGGCGCCGACCGGGACCCCGGGGCCACCACGACGTAGCGCACCCCCGAGCCGATCAGGGCCGCGACGGCCACCCGTGCGGCCTCGACCGCCCCCAGCCCGCCGCCCGCAGGCACGGCCGGTTCCCCGGCCGGGCTCACATGTTCTCCGGCGTCTCGATGCCCAGCAGCTCCAGGCCGCTGGAGAGCCGCCGCAGGACCAGTCCGCACAGGGCCAGCCGCGATTCCCGGACCGTTTCGTCGGCCTTGAGCACGGGGCATTGGTCGTAGAAAGAGGTGAAAAGCTGCGCGAGCTCGAAGAGGTAGGCGCACAGCCGGTGCGGTTCGAGCAGTTCGCCGACTTTCTGCAGCGTCGCGTCGTATTCGAGCAGGTGCAGGGCCAGGGCGCGTTCGGCGGGTTCGACGACGGCGATCGCCGCCGCGGGCGCTGCGGACGCGGCGGCGGCGCCGTCGAGGTGCTGGTCCAGGGCCCCGGCCTTGCGCAGGATCGAGCGGATCCGGGCGGCCGCGTACTGGACGTACGGGCCGGTGTTTCCGGTCAGCGCGAGCATCCGGTCGAAGTCAAAAACGTACTCGGTGTCGTGCCCGGTGGAGAGGTCGGCGTACTTGACGGCGCCGATGCCCACCTGCCGCGCCGTGACCGCCCGTTCGGCGTCGCTGAGCTCGGGCCGGCTGGCGTCGATGACGGCGCGGGCCCGGTCCACGGCCTCCTGCAGCAGCGCCATCAGCTTGACCGGGTTGCCGGCGCGGGACTTGAGGATTTTGCCGTCCTCGCCGAGCACGTTGCCGATCTGGACGTGGGTGGCTTCGACCGTGTCCGGCAGCCAGCCGGCGTCGCGCGCGGTGGCCATAACCATCCGCAGGTGGACGTTCTGCGGCGCGCCCACGACGTACAGCACCCGGTCCGCCTCCAGTTCGCGGACCCGGTACCGGATCGTGGCGAGGTCGGTGGTGCCATAGCCGTAGCCGCCGTCGGACTTGCGGATGATGAGCGGCAGCGGATCGCCGTCCCGCCCGGTGAAGCCGGCCGGGAAGGTGCAGAGCGCGCCCTCGCTGATCCGGGCGATGCCGCGCTCCTCGAGTTCCTGGCACAGCTGTGCCAGGTGCGCGTCGTAGGAGCTTTCGCCGGCAATGTGGTCGTCGGTGAGGCTGATGCCGAGCATCGCGTAGATCGCGTTGAAGTAGCGCTTCGACTGGGCCACGAGCCGTTGCCAGACCGCGAACGTCTCAGGGTCCCCGCCTTGCAGTGCCACCACGCGGAGCCGGGCGCGGGTGGCGAAGCCGTCCGGGTCCGTGGCGGAGGCGTCGAACTTCGCCCGCGCGGCCTGGTAGAAGGCGCTCGGGTCATCGACCAGCAGGGCGGCCTCGGGCGAGTCCTCGCCCACCTCGAGCCAGTGCTCGATCAGCATGCCGAAGGGGGTGCCCCAGTCGCCGATATGGTTCTGCCGGATCACGGTGTGCCCCAGCGCCTCGAGCACGCGCACGATGCTGTCCCCCACCACGGTGGTGCGCAGGTGCCCGACGTGCATTTCCTTGGCCACGTTCGGGGAGGAATAGTCGACGACGACGCGGTGCAGTGGCGCGGGCTGCGCACCCCCGCCGGTGGGGGCCGGAGCGTTGAGCAGCTCCTCGATCCAGGTGCCGTCGAAGGTGAGGTTGATGAAGCCTGGCCCGGAGATCTCCACCAGGCTGCAGACGCCGTCGAGGTCCAGGGCCTCCACGATCCTCGCCGCGGCGTCGCGGGGCGGCAGGCCGACTTTCTTGGCAAGGGCCATGGCGGCGTTGATCTGGATGTCCGCGAACTGCGAGGGCCGGATCACCGGGTCCGTCTGGCGGAACTCCTCGCCGAACGCGTGGGCAATAGCTGCCTGGACTCTGGGGACAACCATTTCGGCCGGATTATTCACACTGTTCAAATTATCAGTTCCCGCCATGCCCGGACGCTCCCGCAGAAGCAACGCGGGGTCACTTCGCGCCCATCAGGCCCCCCGGAATGGGCGCGAAGTGACCCCGCGTTACTTTGAGGGGCTAGTCGTCGGCCCGGAAGACCTGGACGACTGAGGGACGCGGGATCCGGGCCTGGCCGGGCTTCGGCGTCGCACCGGCGGCGACGTAGTCCGGGAAGCGGGAGTTCTGCGCCTCAAAGCTGCCGTCCTCGCCCGGGTGCTGCACGGCGACGAAGACGTGCCGTTCCTCATCGTGGATGATGGGTCCGCAGGTCTCGGCGTCGCGCGGCACGGCAAGGAACTGCTCCACGCGGCCGCGCTCCGCACCGGCCAGGGTGACCTTGAAGAGACCGTCGGCGTAGCCGGTGGTCGAGGGCGCGCCGTCGGTGGAAATCCACAGGTTGCCGACCGAGTCGAAGGCCAGGTTGTCCGGGCAGGAGATCGGCGAGACCTGGCTGGCCGGGAAGCCGGCGAAGTACGCGGACGTGTTCTTGGCCGGATCGCCGCAGACCATCAGCAGGTTCCAGTTGAACTTCGTGGACGTCTGGTCGCCGGTCTCGGTGATTTCCACGATGTGGCCGTCACGGTTCAAGGTGCGCGGGTTGACCTCGGTGGCGCCCTCCTTGCCGGTCTTGCCGCGGTCCGTGTTGTTGGTGCACGCGACGTAGACCTTGCCGGTATGCAGGCTCGGCTGGACGTCCTCGCAGCGGTCCATCTTGGTGGGGCCGACCTTGTCCGCGGCGAGGCGGGTGTAGACCAGGACTTCCTCGACCGACATCCCGGACACCGTGGACTTGCCGCCCACCACCAGCGGGAGCCATTCCCCGGCACCGTCGAAGGCGCCGTCCGCGGGCAGCTTGCCGGAGCCGTCGATCTCGGCCGCCGGGGAGTCGCCGCTGAATTTGGCGACGAAGAGGTCGCCCTCGGAGAGCAGGGCCATGTTGTGCCGGCGGTCGGCCGCGGTCGTCCCGGGACGGTACTTGTCCCTGGAGACGAACTTGTAGAGGTAGTCGAAGCGCTCGTCGTCGCCCATGTAGGCGACGACGTGCCCGGAGGCGGCCACGATCACGTTGGCGCCTTCGTGCTTGAAGCGGCCCATCGCGGAGTGCTTCTTCGGCGTCGACGTCGGGTCCTGCGGGTCCACCTCCACGATCCAGCCGAAGCGGTTGCTTTCGTTGGCGTAGCCGGGGTTGCGGGTATCAAAGCGGGGGTCATCGAGCTCCCACTGGCGGGCCGTGGGCTTGCTGGTCAGGCCGTAGCGCTTGTCCGCGGCGGACGTTCCGGCGGAGACGAAGTAGCCGTTGAAGTTCTCCTCGCCGGAGAGGATGGTGCCCCACGGAGTGGTGCCGCCGGAGCAGTTGCCCAGGGTGCCCTTGATGGTCCGCCCGCCCGGGTCGGCAACGGTGGTGACGAGCGCGGTGCCGGCAGCGGGGCCGGTGAGTTCGTAGCTGGTGTCACTCAGGAAACGGCGGTTCAGCGGGGCGCCCTGGACGTAGCGCCACGGCTGGTTCTTGTTCTTGCGCTCCAGTTCGACGACGGTGAGGCCGTGGGCGGCGCGCCCGATGGCCCGGGTCTCGGCGGCGTCGAAGCCGGCCGGGAGCATGATGCTCTCGTTGGTGTACTCGTGGTTGGTGAAAAGCACGGCACGGCGGCCCTTGGCGTCGAGCGGCAGGATGTCCGTGTAGTCGTTGTTGTAGCCGAACTGGCGGACCTGCGCGGCGGCGCTCTGGCGGTCCACGTCGAAGGCGGGCGAGTCGTTAAAGAGCGGGTCGCCCCAGCGGATGATCGGCTGCCAGCTGAAGCCTGCCGGCACCGTGAACGCGTCGACGGCGGCGTCCACCGGGGCAATGGCGGTGAACTGCAGCTTGGACTTGCCGAAGCCGGACTTGGCGGCCGCGGCCAGGCCGGGGCCACCGGCGGCGGCCGGTTCCGCAGAGGTCACGGCGTTGCCGAAGACGACGGCGAGCGCGCCGGCGGCGCCGAAGCCGAGGGCGGCGCGGCGGGACATCGTGGCGGAGGCAATGTCGCGGAAGTAGCCGTTCGAGCTGCTGTTGCAGACCTCGCCGGAGCAGGCGTTGTCGCACTTGAGTGCACAGGTCACGGGGCTGCGCTTGCCCTTGGTGTGGCCCAGCATGGGCAGCAGGGAGAACTTGCGTCCGGAGGAGACAGACATGGGTGGGACCTTCCAGGGCAGAGGGATGCGTCCCCCCACCCTGCCAGCGCCGGACAACGCGGAGCAGTCCCCAAGGTGAAAATCGGGTGAACGCTCTCGGTTCCCGCGAAGCCCGCCGGTTGCGTCGTAAACGCCCTTTTCGGCGCCGATAAGGGCCGTTACGGAGCAGTCGTTGCTGCCAGGAGGGCGTAGACGCGCCGGAGCCGGTCCAGCCACCAGTCCCTCCGCTCCGGCGCTGCGGCGTATTCCGACAGCAGGCCCGGGTCGACGGCGACGTCGCGGAGGCGGATGGCGCCGTCGTCGGGGACCAGGGAGTCACGGGTGACATCGGCGGCGAGCAGCGACACGGTCCCCAGCCCGCAGGCGTAGGGCAGTTCAGGCAGGGCGGCGGCGAGCGCCAGCCCGGCGCGGATCCCCACGGAGGTGTCCAGGGCGGAGCTGACGACGGCGGGCAGGCCGGCCCGTGCCACGATGTCGAGGGCACGCCGCACTCCCCCCAGGGGTGCCACCTTCACCACAACCAGGTCCGCGGCGCCGGCGCGGGCCACCTTGAGCGGGTCTTCCTCCTTGCGCACGCTCTCGTCCGCGGCGATCAGCACCGGAACGCCGGCGGCCCTGAGCCGGCGGCGCACCTCCGCGAGGCCGGCGATGTCCGGCACCGGCTGCTCGGCATATTCCAGTCCGACGGCGGCCAGCCGGGTCAGTGCCTCGACGGCCGCGGGGACGTCCCAGCCCCCGTTCGCGTCGACCCGGATCGCGGCGTCCGGCAGCGCGGCGCGGACGGCGGCCACCCGGGCGGCGTCTTCGTCGAGCGTCTGGCCGGTCTCGGCGACCTTGACCTTGACGGCGTCCACCCGGCCGAAGCGGGCCAGGATGTCCGGCACCCGGTCGGCAGCGACCGCGGGAACGGTGGCGTTGACCGGGATGCTGTCCCGCAGGGGTTCCGGGAAGCCCTGCCAGCCGGCCTCGACGGCGGCGTAAAGCCAGCGGGAGGCCTCGGCGTCGCCGTACTCGGGGAACGGGCAGAACTCCCCCCAGCCGAGCGGGCCCGGGAGCAGCAGGGCCTCGCGCTCCATGATGCCCCGGAATTTCACCCGCATCGGCAGGGTCACCACCCGGGCCAGGTCCAGGAGCTCCTCCACGCCGCCGGGATTCAGGCCGGAAGGGGTGGGGCGGTCGGCAGTGATGGGCATGGCTGTACTCTACCCGCGGCTCCAGCTGCCGCCCTCGCGCCGGACGGTTCCGGGCTGCTCGAGGTCCCAGACATCGGCAGCCGCCCCGTGCGGCAGTTCCAGGCGCCATTCCTCACCCGGCGCCGGGTAGGCGCGCACCGTCGCCGGAACCGAGCCGTGACGGTAGACCTCTACGATCGATCCGTCCACGAAGATCCGCAGTTCGTCCCCGCCGGCCACGGTGTCCGCGAAGACTGCCCGGACCTGCTCGGTCGAGGCCAGGACCAGCCGGATCCGGCCCTCCCCGCCGGTGACCGCGGTTTCCGTCTGGCCGGGCAGTCGCAGGGTTCCCGCGGCACCCTTGGCGCGCTGGCGGCCCCGGTAGCCGCGCAGCTCCGGTGCCGGTTCGACGGCGAGTGCGTCCCCGTGCACCGCCAGTTGCCGGGGGAAGGTCAGCAGGCCGGCCCAGCCCGCGGCGTCCGCGGCCGGCTGGCCGCGGCCCGTGCGGCCGTCCGGGCCCGACACCTCGTCGGACCAGCCCCACAGCAGGGCACGGTCCGGCAGGGCCAGAATCTGCGGGGCGTAGAAGTCCGGCCCCAGGTCCGCCTTGCCGCCCCGCGCCGGGGTGAAGACCGGCAATCCGCTGGCGGTGTCCTCGGCGAGCGATCCCAGCAGGTAGCCCACGCCGCCGGCATGGTGGCGTTCGTCCGGGGCGGGCCGGAGCGAAGCCATCAGGAGCCAGGTCTCGGCTCCGGAGGAGTCCGGCACGCGGACCAGCTGCGGGCACTCCCAGATTTCGGCCGGCAGGTGCTTGGCGGCCAGGGTGTCCTCGGTGGTGAACCAGATGCCCTCATACCGCCAGTCGTGCAGCTCGTCGGGGCGGTAGAGCAGCACGGCCGCGTGCCCCGAGGCCAGGCCCGCCCCCCGCAGGGCAAAGCGCCGGCCCTGGAAGGTGAAGAAGGACGGACCGCGCACCGCGGTGACGTGGGGATCCGGCGGCACCCGCGCCGCGTTCTGCCCGTCCTGCCGCCAGTCGTCCGTTCCCGGGAGCCGGGGCCGGAGCGCGACCGGGTGTTCCTCCCAGCGGAGCAGGTCCGGGGAACTCAGGTGCCCCCAGCAGACCAGGCGGGGCAGCGCCGAGTCCGGGTTGAACTGGAAGAACACGTGGTACCGGCCGTCGAGGAAACACAGGCCGGCGGGACCGCCGACCCAGCCCTGCGCCGGCCGCGGATGGAAGCGGGGAAAAGCAGCGTCCGGGTGGCGTGCCGCAACCACCGCGGCGGTGGGTCCGCGGCGCTCCTGGTTGTTCATGGCATGACTCTCGTACCGTTCGCGGCGCCGGTCAATCCTCCCCGACACCGCCAGCTTCCCCTCAGAAGCCTCGCAGCGTTCTGTGGGAACCTGTAGGGGTGAGTTTTCGGCAGACACGCAGCATTCAACCCATGTCAGCGGGTGCACCGGACGTGAATCCCGCGCCCGGCCCGGCGCCCCGCGGACCGGGCAGGGCCACCGGATTCCTCTTCCTGCTGGGCACCCTTGGCTGCGTGGCTGCCCTCGCCGCCACCTACTACTTCTTCGTGCGCACCACCACCGGCCAGTTCATCGACGAATCCGCGCTGGTGGAGGCCGTGGAAATCCACGGCGCGGCCGGGAAGGCGAGCAACAAACTCCTGGACTGGCTGCCCGCGCTTTCGGCGCTGATCGCGTCCGTGGTGGTCATCTTCGTGACCGTGGCACGCCGCCGCTGGGCGGCCGCGGGCATCGCCATCGCCGCCGCTGCGGGCGCCAACGTCGCCACCCAGGTCCTGAAGGACCTGGTCCCGGTGCGGCCGTTCCGCGGGATCGAAACACTGGAATTCAATTCCCTTCCGTCCGGACACACCACCCTGGCCGCCTCAGCCGCGGCCGCGGTGTTCCTGATGGTCTCGCCGCGCTGGCGGCCGCTGGCCGGCTTCCTGGGCGGCAGCTTCGCCGTCGCCACCGGGGTCTCCACGCTCATCAACCAGTGGCACCGGCCCGCCGACGTGGTGGCCGCTTTCCTGGTGGTCGGGGTGTTCATGCTGCCGGCTGGCTGGCTGATCATGCGCAAGGGTCCCAGGTGGAACGTGTGGGACGGCTACAACGGTCACTGGGCCTCCGCCCGGCTGTGGGTTGCCGTCCCGGTGCTGGCGGGGCTCACCTCCGCAGCGGTGGCCACGTACTCGCTGCTGAAGATCGCCCCGGGACCGGGGCAGGAGGGCAGCACAACGAACTACTTCTGGGCCGGCACCTCGCTGATCGTCATCACCGGCTACCTCGCCACGGTCGCCGGTGTGTGGCTGTTTGGCCACGCCGCACGACGCCGACGCGCGGCCTCCGGCGCCTGAGCGCCCGCCCCACGCCGGGGGCCGTACCGGCCGGCAGGCCCGGTGCTGCCGCCGTCGTTCCCTTTACAACCGTCCGGGGCAGGCCCAGAATGATCACCTCCGGAGTCTCCACGGGCTCAGCAGCGCCCTGACTCCTTTCGGTTTTGCTTGCCTTCATCCTGCCCAGACCAAGGGGACGCGCCATGAGCTACAGTGATGCATCACCGGCATCCCGGCGGGCCACACGGCTGGCCTCTGTACCCTCCCAACTGCGGATCAACGCCTACCTCACAGGCTCCGTGTACGCCCGGCGCCAGGACGACCCGGGGGTCTGCGACTTCACCTTCGGCAACCCCCACGAGATGCCCGATGAAAGCTACGTGGACGCGCTCCGGGAGGTCATCACCCCGCGCAATGAGAAGTGGTTTGCCTACAAAACCAACGAAACCGCGGCCCGGGCCGCCGCGGCCGACTCGCTGCGGACGCATGTGGGGGTGGACTTCGGAACGGAAGACATCTTCCTTACCACCGGCGGGTTCTCCGCCATCAGCGTGGCCCTGAAAGCCGTCGGCGATCCCGGTGACGAGGTGATCTTCAGCCTGCCGCCGTGGTTCTTCTACGAACCCCTCGCCGTGGAGGCCGGGCTGGTGCGGGTGAAGGTCCCGATCGACGCGGACAGCCTGGACCTGGACCTGGCGGCCATCCGCTCGGCCGTCACGGAGCGCACCCGCGCGGTGATCGTGAACTCCCCGAACAACCCCACCGGACGGATCTATCCGCCGTCCCTCCTGGCGCAGCTGGCTGAGCTGCTGGAGGCCGAGTCGTCCCGCATCGGGCACCGCATCTACCTCGTGTCGGACGAGGCTTACAACCGCATCATCTTCGACGGAGCCCGCTTCCACAGCCCGGCCGAATACTATCCCCACACCCTGCTGGCCTACACCTACGGCAAGACCCATCTGGCCCCGGGGCAGCGGATCGGCTACCTCGCGGTGTCCCCCGCCATGCCGGACAGCGCCGCGTTGCGCGGGGCCATCGCGGCCTTGCAGATGGCCGGCGGCTGGGTCTTTCCGAACGCCGTCATGCAGTACGTCCTGCCGCGGCTTGAGCAGTTTTCAATCGACATCGGCCGGCTCCAGCGCAAGCGGGACGTGTTTGTGGACGCGCTCACCGCGATGGGCTACCGGCTCCGGCCGCCCGAAGGCACGTTCTACCTTTTCGTGCGCACCCCCGGCGGGGGCGACGACGACGCATTCGCCGACGCGCTCGCGGAGGACGGGGTTTTTGTGCTGCCCGGCACGCTGTTCGAGACGCCGGGGTTCTTCCGGATCTCGCTCACCGCGAGCGAGGAAATGATCGAGCGCAGCCTGCCGCTCTTTGCCGCCGCGTTCCGGCGCGCAGGCGGCGCCGGCCCCCTGCCGGCGTCCCCGGCGAGTACCTGACACCTCAGTAGTTGCGGCGGTGTTTGAGCCGCGGAATGGTGATGGCGAAGACGGCGGCCGCGGCGAAGCCGAGCACGCCGGTGGCGCCCACGCCGGCGCCCAGCGACGCCGCGGCCGTGACGCCGGAGAGCAGCACCGGCCCGCCGGTGGCGCCGGCGTCGGCCATGAACCGCCAGATACCCAAGAACTGCCCGCGGCCGTTGTCCGGCGAAAAGTCGGCTCCGAGCGTCATGTTCAGCCCGGAGCTGATGCCGTTGCCGAAACCGATCAGGAGTGCGGCGAGCAGCAGGCCCACGAATCCGGTGCTGAGTGGGATCAGCAGCATGGCCGTGCCCATGATGAGCGTGGAGGGCACCGCCACCCATTGGCGGCCCTTGCGGTCCATCAGCTTTCCGGCAGGGTAGAAGACCAGCATGTCGATGGCCCCGGAGATGCCATAAATCAGCGAGGCCTGGGTGGCGTCCATGCCCAGGTGTTCGGCCCACAGCGGGATGACCACTTGGCGGGACGCGCGCAACGCGCTGAGCAGCAGGACCCCGACGCCGACGCTCAGGAACACACCGGCGTGGGAGGCCGCGACGCTGCGCAGCGTGGGTTGCGGGGCCGGGGTGCCGGCCGTCGGCCCGGCCGCCACAACGAGGTCCGGGATGGTGACGGACAGGCATGCCGCGGCGGCCATTGCCACGACGCCGGCCCAGTAGGCGGCGGTGATGCCGCCGAACTGCATCACCGCGGCGCCGATGAAGGGGCCAATGAAGATGCCGATCCGGTTGACCCCGCCGAGGGTCGAAAGGGCCCGGGCGCGGAGGATGACCGGAACGGCTTCGGTCAGGTATTTCTGCCGGGCCAGGCTGAAGACGCTGGCGGCCATGCCGACCACCACCATCGCCGCGGCCAGCAGCCAGATCCCGGCCGGCACCAGCGGGGAAACAGCGGCGGCGGCGAGGGCGACGGCGCTCGCGGCTGCCGCCCCGACGATCGCCCAGCGCTCGCCGAACTTCAGGGTGATCAGTGACGCCGGCAGGTTAAAGAACCACGAACCGAGTCCAATGAGCGTGACGACCAGGGCCGCGACCGCGACCGAGGCGCCCAGGTCCCGGGCAGACAAGGCCACCACGGGCAGGATCGCGCCTTCGCCGATGCTGAACAGCAGTGCCGGGCCGAAGGCGGGGACGGCGATGCTGCGGAGGCTGAAGTCGGCGGGGCGTGTCGTGGTCATCCCTTCCATCCTAGGTCCGGCTGTGCCCAGCCGGCCGGAGGTTCAGCCGGACGGAGGTTCAGCTGTCGAAGTGGGTGTGGATTTCGCCGCCCGTGACGTTCTTCAGCACATCCGCCGCGACGTCGCGCAGCTTCTGGTTCCGGTTGCTGGAAACCCGGGTAAGGATGGCCATCGCCTCGTCCTGCGAGCAGCGGTTCTGCGCCATCACGACGCCGCAGGCCAGGTCGATGGAGGTGCGGTGTTCCATGGCTGCCTGCAGGTCCTCGGCTCGGGCCTGGGCGGTGCCGATCCGGACGGCCAGGCGCAGCGCCCGGCCGGCGAGGTCCGCGAACCCCGAGGCCTCGGCCACGATTGCCGCGGTGAAGACTCCGGTCGAGGACGCGAAGAAGTTCAGCGCGGCCGCCGAGTCCTCGCCGATTTCCAGGGGTACGCCGAGGGTGCTGCGGCAGCCGTGGGCGGCGAGCTGCTGCTGGTATTCGGGCCAGCGCGGGTCCGTGTCCACATTGGCCAGGAGCACGATGCCCCGGGTCCGCAGCGCCTCGATGCAGGGGCCGTCGCCCAGGCTTTGCTCGATCCGGTCGAGCATGACGGCGTTGCTGCTGCTGCCGGCCACGGTCATGGTTTTCTTCCGCCGCTGCAGCGTCACGCCGCATTCGATGTCCGCCCCGACCGAGTGGCTCAGGGTGGACGCGGAAAATTCCGCGAGGCGGTCGAGGAAGTCCTCGACGTTCTCGGTGCCCACAATGAGGTCCTGCAGCTGGATGGCGGCGTCGTTCCCGGCGTACTTGCTCATGGCCTAAATGTAGCGGCTAAACGTAGCCGTCGACGATCGCGGCGGCAATCTCCCGGTATGCCCGGCGGGTCTCGGGCCGGAGGGAATCGAGCGTGACGAGGTCGCCGTCGGCCACGCCGCGGTCGTGCGGGACGGCGATCAGCTGGCGGCAGATGCCGGAGAGGTGGTCCTCGATGGCGTCCTTGTCCACGCGCGAGGAGACTTCGTCCTTGTCCGTGATGACCACGACGGCGTTCCGTGCAAGGTCCTCGTAGCCGTGGCTGGCGAGCCAGTGCAGGGTGCTACGTGCGCGCTTGGCGCCGCTGACGGCGTAGCCAGCGGCGATGATCAGGTTGTCCGCGGACTGCAGGATCCCGCTCATCGCGTTGTGCGTGACGCCGGTGCCGCAGTCGGTCAGGGCCACGGAGTAGTAGCCGGAGATGAGCTTGCGGATCCGCAGGTACTCCTCCGCGGTGAGCGAATCGGACACCTCCGGATCCTGTTCCCCGGCGATCAGGTGCAGGCGGCCGGCATGGTGCATGTAGCGGGCCAGGGCCGTCAGCGAGTCGATGGATTCGACGTTGCGGAGCAGGTCGCTGATGGTCCGCGGGGCCTGCTGCTGGTAGATCCCCTCGCCGAGGGCGCGCTCCACGAGGTCGCCCGAGTCCGGGTTGGCGTCGATCGCGCAGGGCGGATCGCCGCGGTATTCGGCCAGGGTCAGTCCGACGCCCACCGTGGTGGAGGTCTTGCCGATACCGCCCTTGAGGCTCAGCACGGCGGTGTTGTAGCTGCCCTGGAGCTGGCGGGAAATCCGGCGCGCGAGCTCGTCCTCCTCGCGTTGCCGGGCACTCGGTCCGAGGTTCAGGCTGCCGCCCGTGAGGTTGTAGAGGGCGCCGCGGAAGCCGCCGACCGGACGGGGCTTCTGTTCGCGGACAAAGAGGCCTGGCGAGCTGATGAAGTCCGGCATCGGCGCGTCGGCCAGGGCGGCGGCACGGCTGGCCGAGCGGGTGGCGCGGGTGGGCTGCGGCGGCACGGAGGCGGCTGCGGCGTCGGGGACGGGGACGGCCAACTCTTCCGGCTCCTGCGGCACTGCCGGCGCCGCCGACGTCGGCGGGGCGACGGGCGGCCGCGGCGCCGCCGGGACCTGGCTGATCACCGGAGTGGCTCCGGTAGCAGGGTTTCCAAAGCGTTCATCGGCGGCCTCGGCGGCCTGGGCCCAGGAGCTGCTGCGCGGCGGGGCCGGACGGGCAGGGGCTTCCGAGGGCTCCGCGGGGATGCTGCGGGGGTTGACGACCGGCATGGTTCCTGTCCGGACAGCTGGATTCTCACCATCGGCACGACGCAGGTCGCGGCGACGGCGAAGTTCAGGCTGTCCTGAGTTTTCAGCAGTGGCAGCTGAGTTGTCTTCCACCGATTCGGGCATCTTTTGGTTTCTCCCCCAGGACTCACAGCGGAGCACGCTGCGGCGCTTGTTGTGACTTCTTTCAAAGAGCCAGTCTAGGCGCAGTCGCCAGCACGCTTAGCTTCGGCCGGATCCGTGGCCCGTCTTGGGGCCCGCCTCAGTGGTGGGCGCGGGTCTCCTGCAGACGCCGGATGAACCACCGGGACTGCTCCGGTCCGTACGGAAGGATCGGTACGGCTTTGGTGGCGTCGTTCGGCGTCTCGCGGGTGGCCTGGGTGGCCTGCCGCACGGCGGTGCTCATGGTGTTGGCCATGGTTTTGACGAACTGGTCGCTGCACGGTTCGCCGTGGCCCGGGATCAGGAATTCGTAGCGGTGCCGCAACGCGGACAGGTGCCGCAGGGCATCGGCCCACTCCTCCGGGAAGGAATCCTCGAAGGACGGGTGTGCGCCCTGTTCCACCAGGTCACCGGCGAACAGCGTGGTGCCCGTCCCCACGAGCAGGTCGCCGTCGGTGTGCCCGCGTCCCAGGTAGAACAGTGTTGCCGTCTGGCCGCCCAAGTCCACCAGGACGGGCTGGTCCTTGACGATCGCGTTCGGCACCACCAGCTCCACCGAGCTGCCCTCGCCGGCAGCCATTTCCGGTTCCGCCGCCGCGACGAAGTGCCGCTGGGCGTCGCCGTTCTCTTCGATGTCCGCCGCGCAGTTTTCGTGCCCCCAGAACTCGGTCACGCCGTCGTCAGCGAAAATGGCGTTGCCGAAGAAGTGGTCGTAGTGGGCATGCGTGTTGACGACCACCAGCGGCAGCTGCGTCTTTTCGCGCACGGCATCGAGGATCTCCCGGCCCTGCCGGGGCCCGCCGCCGGTGTCGATCACCATGGCTCGTTCGGTGCCCACAACCAGGCCGGTGTTGAGCAGGGATCCTTGGGTGGTCAGTACGTAGTTGTCCTGACCGACCTCGAGCCATCGTGACATGAAATCTCCGTATTCCGGCGGTGCGCCGGCATGGTTGGTGCGATGTTCTGGCCTCGATTCTACCCGCGGGGCAAACGGAAAGCCCGGAAGCGGCACCCGTCCGCGTCCGGCAACTTGCCCCCTGGGATCCAGCTGTCTAGGCCGGCAGGATGCCCGAGCGGCTGAGGAGCGCCCGTGTTTTCGGATGCTGCGGCGCGGTAAAAATCCGGCTGGGCGGCCCCTCTTCCACGATGACTCCCTGATCCATGACAACGATCCGGTCTGCTATGTCCCGGGCGAACTGCATCTCGTGGGTGACGATCACCATGGTTGTGCCCTGCTGGGCGATTTTCTTGATCACGGACAGAACCTCGCCCACCAGCTCCGGATCCAGGGCGGAGGTCGGCTCGTCGAACAGCATGACGCTCGGCTCCATGGCCAGGGCCCGGGCAATGGCCACCCGCTGCTTCTGGCCTCCGGAGAGCTTGCTGGGGTAGTTGTCCATCTTGTCGCCCAGGCCCACCATTTCGAGGTTGGGGACAGCCACTTTCCTCGCTTCCGCCGCTGAAAGCTTCTTGACGTCGCGTAACGGCGCCATGACATTCCCCAGCGCCGTCTTGTTCAGGAACAGGTTGAAGTGCTGGAATACGAAGCCGATGTCCGTTCGCTTCTGCGCGGTGATGGACGCCTTCTCGGCGATGAGTTCGCCACCGCGCTCCTCGTAGCCGATCAGGTGGCCGTTGACGTAGATGCGTCCCGCGTCGATGGTTTCAAGCTTGTTGATGCAGCGCAGCAGGGTGCTTTTGCCGGATCCGCTGGAGCCCAATATGGCGATGGTTTCGCCGCGGTGCACCACGAGGTCCACGCCTTTGAGGACTTCCACCCGTTTCTGCACGTGCGGTTTGCCGGAAAGCCTTCTCCACAAGGTCGGTTTCGTCTCGGAAACGAACGTCTTGTGGACGTCGCGGACGTCGATGATGGTCTCGTCAGCCATTGGCCCGTGCCTTTCGTTCAAGCACCACCACGACGCGTGAGAGTGGGAGGCTGATGATCAGATAAAGAAGGGCCGCGGCGGTATAGATGGCCGTGGTCTGGAATGTCTGGCTGTTGAGGATGTTGGCGGTCTTCAGGATCTCCGTCACGGCGATCACCGACGTCAGTGCGGTGTCCTTGATCATCGCTATGAAGTAGTTGCCAATCGGCCCCATGGAGACCACGAAGGACTGCGGAATAACCACCTTCCACAGCGTCTTGGAGGGCGTGTAGCCCAGGGACAGCGCGGCTTCGGTCTGGCCATGCTCCACGGAGAGGATCGCGGAGCGGAAGACCTCGGACAGGTAGGCCGCGTAGTTGAGGCCCAGGCCCAGGATGCCGGCCGGGACAGGTTCGATGCTCACGCCGATGCTGGGAAGGACGAAGAAGATGTAGACAAGCTGCACCAGCAGCGGAGTCCCCCGGATCACTTCCAGGTACACCGTGGCGATGCCGCGGAGGATTTTGATCGAGGAGATCCGGGCCAGGGCAATCAGGAGGCCCAGCACGAGGGCCAGCGCCATGGCGCCAAGCGCCAGTTGCACGACGACGGGAACGGCCTGCAGGAGTGCCGGGAACACGGCCATGGTGTTGGTAATAAAGTCCACTGAAAATCCCTAGGTTAGGGTCGGGCGGGGCCGGCGTGCTCCGCGGTTGCGGATCGCACGCCCGCCGGCCCCGCATGAAGCTGGAACTTATTTGACGGCGTTGGCTTCGGTCAGCCCGTATTTCTTGAGGATCTCCAGGTACTTGGGGGTCTTCTTGAGGTCAGCCAGCCCGGAGTTCAGGTCCTGCAGCAGCTGCGAATCCTCTTTGCGGACGCCGGCCCCGATGATGCCCGGGTAGAACGGCTTATAGGGTGAGACGAGCTTCAGCTTGGGGTTCGGCTTCTGGACCAGGCTGTAGCCGATCACGGCGCTGTCGGTGAAGACCGCATCAACCTGCTTATTTTCCACGGCCGCAAGCAGTGAAGCCTGCGAGTCGAACAGCTTGACCTGGCTGCCGCCAAGGCTGTCAACGAGGTCCTTGAACACGGTGCCCGTCTGGGCGCCAAGAACCTTGCCCTTCACGTCGTCGCGTGAGGCCAGCGTTGAGTCTGCCGGGACCACCATCGCTTCACCTTCTGTGTACCAGGGGTCGGTGAAGTTGATCTGCTTCTTGCGGTCGTCGGTGATATACATGGCGTCCACGATCACGTCGGCTTTTTTGGCGTTGAGTGCGGCGATCAGGGTCGCGTATTCGGAGGTGAAGACTTTGATCTTCCAGCCCTTGGCCTGGGCGATGGCGTTGATCATTTCCCCGTCAATGCCCTTGAGCTCGCCGGAGGCTTGGTCTGTGAAGGAGAAGGGGGCGTCGTTGGACGTGGCGATGGTGATGGTCTTCTGCTCACCGCCGCCGCTGGCCCCGCCCCCGCCGCCTCCGGAGCCACAGGCGGTCATGGCGAGGGCCACAGCAACGCCCATGGGCACCAATGCAGCGAAACGCTTGCGGAGGATTTTTGTATTCATCATGAGGCGCCTTTTGCTAGTGATGGATTTCTACCGGTTGAAGCGGTCGAGCCGCAGAGTGGCAGTGGCCTTATGGGCTGCCATTCCCTCGGTGTCGGAGATCGTGGTGACGTAGTTGGCCAGCCGCGGGGTTGCACTTTTTTCGACCCGCTGGAAGGTAAGGGGTTTGAGGAACCGGGACACGGAGAGCCCGGCGGAGGACCGGGCGCCGCCTCCGGTCGGAAGCACATGGTTCGTGCCGGAGGAGCCCTTGTCCGAGTAGGCCACCGTGGACCACGGGCCCAGGAAGATGGAGCCGTAGTTCTGCAGGTTCTGGTGGTAGTAGACGTCGTCCGAGGTCTGGATTTCCAGATGTTCCGGTGCCAGCAGGTCCATGATCCGCACTGCCGTTTCCCGGTCCTCGGCCACATACACGGTGCCGTAGTCCCGCCAGGCCGGCCCTGCAATGTCCCGTGTGGCCAGCGTCCGCAGCTGCTTGCTGATGTGCCTGATGACCTCTTCTCCCAGCTCGTGGGAGGTGGTTACGAGGGAAGCCGGCGACTGCGGGCCGTGTTCGGCCTGGCCGAGGAGATCAGCGGCCACGAGCTCCGCATCGGCAGATTCGTCGGCGATCACGGCGACCTCGGACGGACCCGCCAGCAGGTCGATGCCGACACGTCCGAACAGCTGCCGCTTGGCCTCGGTCACGTACGCGTTGCCGGCGCCGACCAGAATGTCGACCGGTTGCTCCCCCAGGAGCCCAAAGGCCATGGCGGCCAGGGCCTGCACCCCGCCGAGGGCAAACGCCCTGTCCACGCCGGCCAGGTACGCGGCGTACAGCACTGCGGGGTTGCCCCCGCCCTGGGCGGTTGGCGGCGTGCAGGCCAGGACGTTGGGAACGCCGGCGGCCTTGGCGACCCCCACCGTCATGAAGGCGCTGGCAAGGATCGGAAACCGTCCTGCCGGGAGGTAGGCGCCGACGCGCGCCACCGGCACGTACTTTTGTCCGGTAAAGACTCCCGGGATGAGCTCGACTTCAAAATCGGTGAGGTGTTCGCGTTGCTCTACCGCGAACAGCCTGGTCCGTTCGGCGCTGGCCAGCAGGGCCTCCCGAAGCTCCGGGGAGAGCGACTCACCGGTCTTTGCCAGCTCGTTTTGGCTGATCTCCAGGTTCGTGCCCTGCCACCCGTCCAGGTCCCGGGCGTACTCGGTGACCGCGTCCATTCCGCGGGCCTCGATCTCGCCGAGCATCGCGGATACCGTTGCCACCACTTCGGGAAGCCTTTGCGCTGGCACGTCCTCGATGGCGGGCGCCTTGAGGGTGGTGAAGTTTCCCGGAATGTGAGCCTTGTCACGCTGGGTGATGTGCATGGCCTAAAGCTACTGACGCGTGTGCCATCGCACAACGGGACCCAAACATGTGCCTCATACAGGGTGGCCCTATGCTTAAGCCAGCTGATTTTGCCCGCGCCACCCGAGCGGTCCACCCCGCACCATTGTCCGCAAACCTGCCGAATGTCTTACTGAGAGCCAGGGTTAGCCATGACACTCGCGCAACTCCGGGCCTTCTTAGCGGCCTACGAACTCGGTTCCTTCACCGCTGCGGCACGAAAGCTGGAAACAAGCCAGGCCTCCGTCTCCGAACTCATCAGCCGGCTCGAACATGAGCTGCAGCACAGCCTGTTCACCCGCGGCGGCCGGCGGCTCATTCCTACCACAGCGGCTGTGGAACTGCGGGTCCACGCACTGCAATCGGTCACCTCGTTCGACAACGGAGTCGAGGCGCTGAGGTCCATGTCGGCGCTGGAGGGAGGCGTCTGCACTTTTGGAGTGCTGCGGTACGGAGCCCACTACGACCTCGCCGACCTGGTGCAGCGCTTCCACCGCCGGTACCCCAAGGTCAGGGTGCGCCTCGTCGGGTTGAACTCGGTGACCGTGGCCGAGTCCGTGGCGTCGGGAGAAATAGAGGCCGGGCTGATCGTGCTGCCGGTGGCGGAAACGGGCCTTCAGGTTCGGCCGCTCTTCCGGGACGAAGTCTTCTTCGTGTCGGCCACCCGGCATCCTTCACGCGGCCCGGTCACCATTGAGGAGCTCGCTGAGTCGAAACTGGTCCTCTATGACGCCTTCGCCGGCTGGCGTGACCCCACCCGCCGGCAGATTCTGGAACGCGCCCATCTCAAGGGGCTGAAAATCGATCCGGCCATCGAGGTGGAACATGTCGACACCGCCCTGGGCCTGGTCGCCGCAGGGGCGGCTGACTCTTTTGTCCCCCAGGCGATTGTCAGAGGACCCGGTTTTCCGAAAAACGTCCATGCCGTCCCTTTCGCCGAGCCCTTGTTCGACACGATCGCCCTCATCCAGCGGGAGGGCGCCTACTTGTCGCCGGCGACCCGGAAGATGGCCCAGATGGCAGCGCGGACGTTGCTGTCCAAAGTGCCGCCGGGCCAGGTCCCGGGCCGCGGCACCGTGCACTAGCCGGCAGTCTCAGAGATCGGCCAGCACGGCCCCCGGGTTCTCGATCGCATCGGCGACGTAGCGCAGGAAACCGCCGGCGGTTCCGCCGTCGCACACGCGGTGGTCGAAGGTGAGCGTCAGCTCGGTGACCTTGCGGACGGCAAGCTCCCCGTTGACCACCCACGGCTTGTCGATGATGCGTCCGACGCCGAGGATGCCCACCTCGGGGTGGTTGATGATTGCCGCGGAACCGTCCACGCCGAAGACGCCGTAGTTGTTCAGCGTGAAAGTGCCGCTGCCCAGCTCCGCCGGCGTGGCTTTACCGTCGCGGACGACGGCGGTGAGCCGCCGGATCTCCGCATCCAGTTCCCGGGCGCTGAGTTTGTCCGCGTTCCGCACGGAGGGGACCATCAGACCCCGGTCCGTCTGCGCCGCAAACCCCAGGTTGACGCCGTCGAAGGCCACGATTTCCTGGCTGGCCCCGCCCGTGGTGTCCTCGGTGGTGACGATCCGGGTGTTCAGCTCCGGGAACTTCTTGAGCCCGGCGGTGACGAACCGGGCAATGAACGCCAGCAGCCCCGGGGCGTGGTGCGGATCCGTCTTCTTCAACGCGGCACGAAGCTCCACGAGCGCCGTGGCGTCCACGTCCACCCACACGGTGGCTTCGGGAATCTCGGAACGGCTGCGGCTCATGTTCGCGGCCACGGCCTTGCGCACGCCCCGGACCGGGGTGCGCCCGGAAATGCCCAGCCCGGTCCGCGCATCGGTGCCACCGGCGGCGGGCAGCGCCGTTTCCGCCGGCTGCGCCGCGGGTCGCCCAGCTGCCGGAGCCGGCTTGATCAGGGCCTCGACGTCGCGGCGCATGATCAGCCCGCTCGTCCCGGAACCCTGCAGCTCCCCTAAATCAACCCCATGGTCCCGCGCCATCCGCCGGACCAGCGGAGAAATGACGGCCCCCAGCTTCCCCGGAACCCGCGTCCGCATCAGCAAGAGATCGTCCGCAGCCTTCTCCGCCGCAGACACCTGAGCCACAGGCTCGGCCAATACGGCCCGCTTAGGTGCCCGCGTCCGCCGAGCAACCCCGTGCCCGCCCGGAGTCCCATACCCAATCAGCACATTCCCGGACCCGGCTTTCTCCTCCTCGCGGTACACCTCGGCAGCTACTGCGGCCGGCGAGTCGGCAACAACGGCCGGTGAGTCGACAGCGCTACCGGCCGACGCAGGCAATGCCGCCCCGGGAGTGGCATCGGGCCTGTCGGAGCCGGACGGCATGCTGCTTGCAGCAATGCCGTCCGGCGAAGGGGCGGGGGCGGCATTGCCTGTGGCGGCGCCACTGGCGGCATCATCCGCGCCGGCCTCCCGGGCACCCGTACCGGGGGCCCCACCGCCGGACACGGAGACACCAACAGGAGTCACAGAAATCAGCGGCTTGCCGACGTCGAGCGTCTGGCCGGGCTCGCCGTGCAGCACGGCGACGGTGCCGGCGTACGGCGAGGGGACCTCGACCATGGACTTGGCCGTCTCCACCTCGGCGATCGGCTGGTCGACGCGGATCTCGTCACCCACGGCTACGAGCCAGCTGACGAGCTCGGCTTCGGTGAGGCCTTCGCCGAGGTCCGGCAGGAGGAATACTTTCGGTTCGGTCATGGTCAGTCTTCCCACTGGAGGTCGTCAACGGCGTCGAGGATGCGGTCCACGCCGGGCAGGTAGTAGTGCTCGAGTTTCGGCGCCGGGTACGGCACGTCGAAGCCGGTGACGCGGCGGATCGGCGCGGCCAGGTGGTGGAAGCAGCGTTCCTGGACCCGGGCCACGATCTCGGAAGCCACGGAGGCGAAGCCGTGGGCTTCGGCGATGACAACGGCGCGGCCGGTTTTGCGGACCGAGGCGCAGACGGTCTCGTCGTCGAACGGCACGATCGAGCGGACGTCGATCACCTCAAGTGAGCGGCCCTCCTCGGCGGCGGCGGCCGCGGCGGCGAGCGCCGTCGGGACGGACGGGCCGTAGGCGATCAGCGTGGCGTCGGTGCCGGGACGGGCGACGGCGGCGCGGCCCTCGGAGGAGGTCCCGCGTTCGGCGTTCGCGGCGTGCTCGGCCCGCAGCGCGTCCAGGTCCACCTGGTCCTTGGACCAATACAGCTTCTTGGGCTCCATGAACATCACCGGGTCGTCCGAGTCGATGGCTTCGCGGAGCATCCGGTAGCCGTCGGCCACGGTGGCCGGGGTGAAGACCTTGAGGCCAGCGGTGTGGGCGTAGTAGGCCTCGGAGGAGTCGCAGTGGTGCTCCACTCCCCCGATGCCGCCGGCGTACGGGACGCGGATGACGATCGGCAGCTTCACGGTGCCTTTGGTGCGGTTGTGCATCTTGGCGACGTGGCTGACGATCTGTTCGAACGCCGGGTAGGCGAAGGCGTCGAACTGCATCTCGATGACCGGGCGCATGCCGTTCATGGCCATGCCCACGGCCATGCCGACAATGCCGGATTCGGCCAGCGGGGTGTCGAAGCAGCGGCTCTGCCCGAAGGTCTTGGTGAGCCCGTCGGTGATGCGGAAGACGCCGCCGAGCATGCCGACGTCCTCGCCGAAGACCAGGACCGAGGCATCGGCGTGCATGGCGTCGGCCATGGCGGTGTTCAGCGCCTTGGCCAGGGTGATGGTCTGCGGGCCGGTCTTTTCGGCTTCTACGGCGGCCTTGGCTGCGGCCCGGGCCGTGGCGGAACTGACGTTGTTGTTCGCCTCGGAGGAGGTGGTGACGGTGGGGCTCATTGTGCGGACTCCTCGGAAGTCGTGGCGGAGGCGGCGTCGCGTGCCAGTTCGTCGGCGAGCATGGCGGACTGTTCCTTCAGCTGCGGGGTCGGGGCGGAGAAGACGTACTTGAAGAGGTCCTGGGGATCTACGGGGACATCCTCGCCCAGGCCCTCGCGCAGCTGCGCGGCTACGGTTTCGGCCTTTTCCGCGATCCGGGCGGCGCCGTCGTCGTCGAGCAGTCCGCGCTCCGTCAGGTAGGTTTTCATCCGGCTCAGCGGATCCTTGGCGACCCATTCGGCCACTTCGCTGTCCTGACGGTAACGGGTGGCGTCGTCGGCGTTGGTGTGGGCCTGCATCCGGTAGGTGTGCGCTTCCACCAGGAGCGGGCCGGAACCGTCGCGGGCCAGTTTCACGGCCCGGCCGAGTACGGCCAGGAGCGCAACAATGTCGTTGCCGTCCACGCGTTCGCCGGCCATGCCATAGCCGACGGCCTTGTGCGCGAGCGACGGCGCGACCGACTGGTGCGCGAGCGGCACGGAGATGGCGTACTGGTTGTTCTGGACGAAGAAGACCACCGGGAGGTGGAACACGGCGGCAAAGTTCAGTGCCTCGTGGAAGTCGCCCTCGCTGGTGGCGCCGTCGCCGCACATGGCCAGGACAACGGTGTCCTCGCCGCGGAGTTTGGCCGCGTGGGCGACGCCGACGGCGTGGAGCAGTTGGGTGGTCAGCGGCGTGCACTGGATGCCGACCTTGTGCTTGGCGGGGTCGTAGCCGCCGTGCCAGTCGCCACGGAACAGCGTCATGGTCTGGACCGGGTCCACGCCGCGGGCCATCACGGCCACCGAGTCGCGGTAGGTGGGGAACATCCAGTCCCCGTCGGAGAGGCAGAGCGCCGCCGCGACCTGGCAGGCCTCCTGGCCGTGGCTGGAGGGGTAGACGGCCATCCGGCCCTGGCGGACCAGCGCGGAGTTTTGGTCGTTGACGCGGCGGCCGACGACTAGCTGCTCGTAGGCGGCCATCAGTTCCGCGTCCCCCGGGAGGCCGTATTCGTGGCCGGGCTGGGCGCCCTGCTCCGTGTGCGCGTTCGGCGCGCCGTCGGGTCCCACGATCTGGATCGGGTGCCGGGCGGGAAGCATGTAGTCCTCGACCGTGATGCCGAACTTGCGCACGGCCTCGCTGGCGGGATTTTCCGTCGCGGCGGAGGCCGCTTGCCCGGGGGCCGGCTGCTGCGCGGCCACAGGCTGCTGCGCAGGGTGGTCTGCGGAGATCGTCATTGGTCCGTCTTTCTGTAGCCACTATTCGCTCCCAGTATGGTCCCGGGGACCGTTTCGTATCCACCCCCGGGCGGAATCATGGAGAAGTCCCGGATTTTGCCCTAACCTGAAAGACAAAACGTAAATGTGAGCTGGATTACCGGCGGAGGTTGTGGACAAATGGCAGAGGCGGAAGCGGACCAGGCGGTACCGCTCGACGACGTGGACCGGAACATCATCGCCGAACTGACCCGTGACGGCCGGATGTCTGTGACCCAGGTGGCCGAGAATGTCCACATTTCCCGCGCCCACGCGTACACCCGGATTGCCCGGCTGACCGGCGAGGGGGTCCTTACCAAGTTCACGGCGCTCGTGGATCCGATCAAGGCCGGGCTGAAGTCATCCGCCTACGTGACGCTGAAGGTGCGCCAGCATTCCTGGCGGGAGCTTCGGGAACTGCTCCGCGCGATTCCCGAGGTGCACCACATCGCCCTGGTGGGCGGTGACTTCGACGTCATTCTGCTGGTCCGCGCCGTGGACAACGTGGACCTGCGCCGGGTGATCTTCGACCAGCTGCAGTCCATGCCCGGGGTCCTGGACACGCAGACGTTCCTGGTGTTCGAGGACCTGGATACCCGCTAGCCGCCCCGAGCCGCAGGGCTCCGGTCAGTTCACGAAACCCTTGAGCCAGATCTTGAGTTCTTCGCCGAACTCAACGCGCTCGCAGGCGATGGTGATGACGGCCTTCAGGTAGCTGAGCTTGTCTCCGGTGTCATAGCGCCGGCCCTTGAAGACCACGCCGTAGACGCCGGAACCTTCGCCCTCACCGACGGCCAGGGACTGCAGCGCATCCGTCAGCTGGATCTCGCCGCCGCGCCCCGGCGGGGTATCCTCCAGGACGCCGAAAACAGACGGGTGCAGCACGTAGCGGCCGATCACGGCAAGGTTCGAGGGCGCCTCGCCGGCGGCCGGCTTCTCAACCAGGCTGTTCACCCGGACGAACTCCTCGCCCTCGATGGCCGTAATGTCCGCGCATCCGTAAGCGCTGATCTGCGAAGGATCCACCTCGATCAGGGCAATCACCGATCCACCCGTCTTCTGCTGCACCTCCATCATGGTGGTGAGCAGGTCCTCGGCTTCATCTATCAGGTCATCGCCCAAGAGGACGGCAAACGGCTCGTCGCCCACATGCTGGCTGGCGCACAGCACAGCGTGCCCCAGGCCCTTGGCCTCTCCCTGCCGGACGTAGTGGATGGGTCCGAGGGCGGAGGCCTCGTGAACCGCGGCCAGGCGCTCCGTGTCGCCCTTGAGCTCCAGCGTCCGCTCGAGCCCGGGCGCCCGGTCAAAGTGGTCCTCCAACGCGCGCTTCTGCCGCCCCGTAATCATCAGCAGGTCCGTGAGCCCGGCCCTGACAGCCTCTTCGACCACGTACTGGATGGCCGGCTGGTCCACCACAGGCAGCATTTCCTTAGGCATCGCCTTCGTTGCCGGCAGGAAGCGGGTGCCCAGTCCAGCGGCAGGAATGACAGCCTTAGTTACAGATTTCCCCAAAGTCATAACCGAACATTACAAGCGCGTTCCGGAAATGAGAATGCTTCGTAGCAAAGACGAGTACTAGCGCAGCCAGGGCTTGGTAAGGCGCAGGAGCGGCTATCTGCCCTTGAAAACCGGGGCGCGCTTCTCCTGGAAGGCCAGGAAACCCTCGGCGTAGTCCTCGCTCTTGCAGAGGCGGGCCTGCTCGGCGTTCTCCTCCTCCATAGCCTCCCAGAGGCCAAGGCGCTGGTCGCGGATATGTGCCACCAGTTCCTTGCTGGCGTTGAACGCTCCGGTGGCGCCGGCGGCCACCCTGGCGACGATGGCCCGGGTGTTCTCCAGCAGCTCCTCCGCTGGCATGGCGCGGCTGAACAGTCCCTGCGCCACCGCCTCGGCGCCGCTCATGAGCTCCGCGGTGTAGATCAAATCGAGGGTGCGGTGCATCCCAAGCCGTTCGGTGAAGTACCAGTGCCCGCCGGAGTCCAGCGTGGCGCCGAGCTTGGCGAAAGGGGAACCGAACTTGGCCGTGTCCGCGACGTAGACCACGTCCGTGGCCAGCAGCAGCCCGAGCCCCACCCCCAGGCAGGCGCCCTGCGCTGCGGCGAAGGTGGGTGCCGGGAAGGAGCTCATCTTCTTTAGCAGCGGCTGGACGAGTCCGCCCAGGTAGGCCTGGGCGTCGTCGCTCTCCGGAGTCACGCCGGCGATGTCCCTGCCCGCGCAGAAGGCACGGCCCTCGCCGCGCAGCAGCAGTGCCCGCACCTCCCCGCGCGCGGCGGCGTCGGCGGCGTCGTCGTACGCCTGTGCCAAATCCTGCAGCGCCTGCTCGTCCAGCGAGTTCAGCTTCTGCGGCGCGTCCAGGACAACCTCGGCGATGCCGTCGGCGATGGTCAGGGAAATCATGCGGCTCCTTGGATGGGTGAAGGCTTAGACGTCGAAGTCGACGGTGACTTCGGCGGTGGTGGGATGGGACTGGCAGGTCAGCACGTAGCCCTTGTCCAGTTCGTCCTGCTCCAGCGCGTAGTTCTCGTCCATCGTGACCGAGCCGCTGACCACCTTGGCGCGGCAGGTGCCGCAGACGCCGCCGGCGCACGCGAAGGGGACGTCCGGCCGGACCCGCAGGGCCGCGTTGAGGATCGATTCGCGGGCGTGTGTGGGGCTGGCGACCTCGCCCTGCAGTCCGTCGAGCTTGAAGGTGATCTTGTACGTCTCTTTGGACTCGTCCGCGATCACCGGCCGGCCGATGTTGCCCTCGGGGCGGTCCGGTTTGCCGGAGCTGAACAGCTCGAAGCGGACGTGTTCCGGCTCCACGCCCCGGGCCGCAAGGGTGTCGCGGCACAGCTGGACGAGCTCGAACGGTCCGCAGAGGAACCATTCGTCGACGTCGTCGGCGTGGATCGCGGTGCCCAGCAGCGCCTGGAGCTTTTCGGCGTCGATCCGGCCGCTGAGCAGCGGCGCGATCCGCTGTTCGCGCGAGAGCACATGGTGCAGCGCCAGGCGCGACGGGTACTTGTCCTTGAGGTCCGCGAGTTCCTCAAGGAACATCACGTCCATGGCGGCCTTGTTGGCGTAGATCAAGTCGAAGCGGGTATCCGGGTGGGCAGCGAGCAGCGTCCGGGCGATCGCGATCACGGGAGTGATGCCGGATCCGGCGGCGATCGCGACAAACGATCCGGGCTCCCCCGCCAGCTCTTCCGGATGGTTCATGGAGTTCATGACGTTCTGTTCCACGGGCTTGCCGTCGCGGCCGTGCTTGGACACAAAGGCGCCCATCGGGCTCATCACGTCCAGGACGTCGCCGGCCTTGAGCTCGGAGTTGGCCCAGGTGGAGAAAAGGCCGCCGAGGTCCTTCTTGATGGCCACACGGATTTCGCTGCCGCCGTCCGCGAAGCTGCGCGGCTCCGCGCAGATCGAGTAGCTGCGGCGGATTTCCTTCGGCTCGCCGGACTCGTCCGGAAGGGTGGTTCGCAGGGCGACGTACTGGCCCGGGAGGTAATCGAACTGGCCGGCGAGTTCAGCCGGAACGCCGAAGGTCACCTCGATGGCGTCATCGGTGAGCCGGCGGACTTCGTCCACCGTCAGGGCGTGGAAGGACGCACGACGGCGGCCGGTGGCTGCGGCCGACTCGGCGGCGGTCTGGCGGACAACAGTCATGGAGGCACCTGTTCCTTACAAAACTTTGAAGTAGTCGAACGGTTCCTTGCAGTCCTGGCAGACGTACAGCGCCTTGCAGGACGTGGAACCGAAGCGGGTGAGTTCCTTGGTGTTCAGCGATGAACACTGCGGGCATTTGACGGCGAGGGACAGGCGGATCGGCCCGGCGTGCCGGACGGCGTTGGAGTGGCCGGAAGGCGGGGCGATCCCGTACTGCTCCAGCTTGGCCTTGCCGGACTCGCTCATCCAGTCCGTGGTCCATGCCGGGGAGAGAACCAGCTCAACGTTGACGCTGGGATAGCCCTCCCGGTTGAAGGCGGTCACGAGGTCGTCGCGAATGGCGTCCATGGCAGGGCAGCCCGAGTAGGTGGGCGTGATGGTGACTTGCACGGCCGGGACCATGCCGCCGTCGTCTGCGTTTGGTTCCTTCGTCACCCGGACGTTGCGAAGGATCCCGAGGTCCTCGATGGTGAGGACGGGGATTTCCGGGTCGCAGACCGTGGCGGCGACGTCCCAGGCTTTCTGATCCGCAGTCTTCTGGTCTGCGGTCTTCTGCTGCCCGGGTGCCATGGAATCGGCCGTGGGGTGGCTGACGTACATGTCCGGCATGGTTACCAGCTCGCTCCGGGGAATTCGCGTGCCAGGACCTGCATTTCGGAGAGGAGGTAGCCCAGGTGTTCCGAGTGGAGTCCGCGGCGGCCGCCGCCCGGTGCGGGCTGGACCTGCGGGACTTCCAGTTCCGCTTCCGCGAGCACCGCGCCGGTGAGGCGGTCGAAGTCGGCGCGCAGGCTGGAGGGCTCGACGGCGGCACCGGACTCGCTGAGGCGGTGGGTAAGCTCATCGTCGCGGAACAGCTCGTCGACGTAGGGCCAGATGACCTTGAAGCCGTGGATCATCCGCTGGCGGGACTCGTCCGTGCCGAGGGCCAGGCGCAGCACCCACTGGGCGCTGTGGTCGCGGTGGTAGTCCACTTCCTTGACGGCCTTCGCCGCAATGCCGGCCAGGGTGGCGTCGGTGGAGTCCACCAGCCGGCGGTACAGCTCGAACTGGTAATAGCTCACGACGAACTGCCGGGCGATCGTGACCGCGAAGTCGCCGTTCGGGATTTCGAAAATCTCGACAGACCGGAACTCAGGCTCGCGGCGGAAGTACGCAAGATCGTCCTCGCTGCGGCCGTCAAATCCGCCGGCGTAGCTGAGGAAGGAGCGGGCATGGCCCAGCTGGTCCAGGGCGATGTTGCCCAGGGCGATGTCCTCTTCGAGCTCCGGCGCACGGGAGATCCAGTGGCCCAGGCGCTGGGCCAGGACCAGGGCGTCGTCGCCCAGGCGGAGGGCGAATTCGGCGGCGTCTTCGCTGGGCTTGGCGGTGCCGCGGCTGACGGCCAGGGCAATGTCCTCCGGGCGGAGGGCATTTCCGGGGGTGATCCGGGTGGCGCTGGCCATGCCGTCGCCGCCGGCTCCTGCCCCGGTGACGCCGACGGAGATGTCCCCGTGGCCCGCGTCGTGGGCGTTTGCTTCAGTCGTTGCTTCGGGGGTGCTCACAGGTGCTTCACGCCTTCGCTCTTGGTGTAGTACGTCGCGTGCCGGTAATCCTTGCCCTGCGGCGACTCGAAGAAGGAGCCCTTTGAATCCGGGTCGCTTGAGGCGATGGCGTCGGCGGGGACCACCCAGATGGACACGCCCTCATTGCGGCGGGTGTAAAGGTCCCGCGCGTTGCGCAGGGCCATCGCGGCGTCCGGGGCATGCAGGGATCCGGCGTGGACGTGGGAGAGGCCGCGGCTGGAGCGGACGAAGACTTCCCAGATGGGCCAGACGTTGCCTGCGTGGGGTTCGGGGGTTGTCATGCTGCGGATTCCTTCTCTGCGTGCTTTTTGGCCTGCTTTTCCGCGTAGGCGGCGGCGGCTTCGCGTACCCAGGCACCGTTCTCGTGGGCTTCGCGGCGTCGTTCCAGGCGCTGGGCGTTGCACGGTCCGCGGCCGGCCAGGACTTCGTGGAACTCATCCCAGTCAAGCGGGCCATGCTCCCATTTCTTGGTTTCTTCGTTGAAACGGATGTCCTTGTCCGGGAGGGTGAGTCCCAGGACCTTGACCTGCTCCATCATCATGCCGACGAAACGGTTGCGGAGCTCGTCGTTGCTGAAGCGCTTGATGTTCCAGGCCATGGACTGCTTGGAGTTGGGGGAATCGTCATCCGGCGGGCCGAACATCATCAGGGCCGGGGCGTACCAGCGGTTCACGGCGTCCTGGGCCATCTGCTTCTGCTCGGGGGTGCCGTTCGAGAGTTCGAGCAGGATCTCGAAGCCCTGCCGCTGGTGGAAGGACTCCTCCTTGCAGACGCGGACCATCGCGCGGCCATAGGGGCCGAAGGAGGCCCGGCAGAGCGGCACCTGGTTGGCAATCGCAGCGCCGTCAACCATCCATCCGATGGCACCCATATCCGCCCAGGTCCGGGCCGGGTAGTTGAAGATGGAGGAGTACTTGGCCTTGCCGTCCATCAGGTCCTGCATCATCTGGTCGCGCGGCTGGCCAAGGGTCTCGGCGGCGGAATAGAGATAGAGGCCGTGACCGGCCTCGTCCTGGACCTTGGCCATCAGGATGGCCTTGCGCTTGAGGCTCGGGGCACGGGAGATCCAGTTGGCCTCGGGCTGCATGCCGATGATCTCCGAGTGCGCATGCTGCGAGATCTGGCGCAGCAGGGTCTTGCGATAGGCCGGCGGCATCCAGTCACGGGGTTCGATCCGGGAGTCCTCCGCCATGACCTTGTCGAAGTAGGCCTGCCCCTCGGCATCACGGCGGGCCGCGTCCTCCGGGCTCATTTCATGCCGCGTTTCGTGCCGTGCCGGGGATGGCTCGGCGGGCACTGACTGCAGGGTCTGCGATGCCATGGTTGCTCCTATGCATTTCCGATAAATAATTACCGACCGTTCGTTCAGGATATGCGGAAGGCAGGAAGGGAGTCAAGCACCGCGGCGCTGGCCGCGGCAGCCGACACGCGGGGCCCCGGCGGCCCGGAGGAGACGGACCAGCCATGGCCGCCGGTGATATTGTCCGGTCATGGCAACGCCGGAAGCAGCAGAACCACCAGCAGCACCACCCCCGCCACCGACGGGCCGGCGGCGCCGCCGGATCCTGTTCGCCGCCCTAGGGCTGCTGCTGACCGCCGGCATTGCCGCGGCCGCCTTCCTGATGGCACCGCGGACGGAGAACGCGGCCCCGCCGCAGACCCCGGCCCCGAGCGCCACACCAACGGCGACCAAGAAGCCCAAGCCCACCCCGCCGCCGGAGCCTCCGCCCACCGCGCTGAACATCCTGCTGGTCGGCAGCGACAGCCGGGTCAACCAGCGGGCCGCGGCCGCTGCGGGCAAGCCGTCGACCCAACTGGCGGACAGCATCGTGTTCCTGCACATCCCTGCCAACCGGAAGCAGGCGTACGGCATCTCCCTGATGCGTGACCTGTGGGTGGACATCCCCGGCCACGGCCAAGCCAAGATCAACTCAAGCCTGCTGCTGGGCGGCCTCCCCCTGGTGACGCGGACCGTCGAGTCCCTGCTGGGCCAGCACGTCAACCACACCGTCATGGTCGATTTCCAGACTTTCGCCGCCCTGACGGACGCAGTCGGCGGCGTCGACGTTAATGTGAAGCTGCCCTTTGAGTCGACCATCGACCCGGGGGTCAGGTTTCCGGCCGGAGTGAACCGGCTCAACGGCGCCCGGGCCCTGGACTTCGTTCGCGAACGCAAAGCGTTCGTCGACGGCGACTACCAGCGCGTCCGCAATCAACAGACCTTCCTCAAGGCCGTTCTGACCAAGGTCGTCAAGCAGGGCGCAACCGACCGCGCCACCGCCCGCAAACTGGCGACCACTGCACTGCCCCGCATCACGGTGACCCCGGGACTGACCTTGGACGCCCTGGCACGCCTGGCGTTCAGCTTCCACACCATCCCGGCCAACGGCGCCGTGTTCTTCACGCTGCCGACGGCGGGGGTCGGAACCAGTGCGGACGGGCAATCCATTGTGCTCGAGGATCCCGCCGCCACCGCAGAGATCGCTGCGGCCCTCCGCGCCAACAAGCTCAGCAACTACGTGGCCGCCCACAAACTGCAAAACGGCAACTGACCGGCGCGGGGGTTGGGTAGATTGGGTCCATGACGCAGACTCCCGTGCAGCCTTCCCCGCAGCCCCCCGTCGCCAAGAAGGTCCCTGCCCCACGCACCCACCACGGCGACGTGTTCGAGGACGACTACGAGTGGCTCCGCGACAAGGAATCCGCCGAGGTCGTGGAACTCCTGAAGGCCGAAAACGCGTACCAGGAAGCCGTGACCGCCCACCAGGAACCGCTGCGCGAGGCCATCTTCCAGGAAATCAAGGGACGCACCCAGGAGACCGACCTCTCCGTGCCGAACCGCAAGGACGGTTGGTGGTACTACACCCGCTCGGTCGAGGGCAAGGAATATGGCATCCAGTGCCGCGTCCGCGCGCAGGACAGCGGCGACCGCGTGGCGGACTGGACTCCCCCCGCCGTCGAGGTCGGCGTCGAAATCCCGGGCGAGGAAGTTCTCCTGGACGGCAACATTGAGGCCGAAGGCAAGCCGTTCTTCGCCGTCGGCGGCTCCGCGGTCACTATCGACGGGAACCTGTATGCCTACGCCGTGGACAACGCCGGCGACGAGCGGTTCACCCTGCGCATCAAGGACCTCCGCAGCGGCGAACTGCTCCCGGACGTGATCGAGAACGTCTTCTACGGCATCTCCTTCTCCCCCGACGGCAGCCGGATCTTCTACACCGTGGTGGACGCGTCCTGGCGCCCGTACCAGGTGAAGTCCCACGTCCTGGGCACGCCCGTCAGCGAGGACGAGGTGATCTACCAGGAGGACGACGTCGCCATGTGGCTCGGCTTCGAGCTCTCCGCGGACCGCCGGCACCTGGTCCTGGGCATCGGCTGCTCCGAGTTCAGCGAAACCCGCCTGCTGCGCTTCGATGACCCCGATGCCGGGCTGACAACCGTTATTTCCCGCGACGAGCGCATCCTGTACGAGGCCGAACCGTTCCTGCTGACCGGCCCGGACGGCGACAAGTCCGAAACCATCCTGCTGACCCACAACAAGGACGCCATCAACTCGATGGTCTCGCTCGTGGACCCGGCCGAACTCGCCAAGCCCGCCGCCGAGCAGCACTGGCTTACGGTTGTCGCGCATTCCGACCAGGTGCGCGTCAACGGCGCCGGCGTCACCTCCACCCATCTGGTGCTGTCCATCCGCAAGGACACGATCGAACGGGTGCAGGTCCTTCCGTTGGCGGGCCTCGGCACCCCGGACCAGGGCGCACCCGTGGAGCCGGCCTTTGACGAGGAGCTGTACACCGCCGGGGTGGCCGGCTCCGACTATGAGGCCCCCGTCATCCGGATGGGCTACACCTCCTACTTCACGCCCTCGCGGTTCTACGACTTTGTGCTCCCGACGGCGGAAGCGCCCGCCGGCGAGCTGCTGCTGCGCAAGGAGAGCCCGGTGCTGGGCGGCTACTCGTCCGCCGACTACGTCGCAACCCGGGAATGGGCGGTGGCGTCCGACGGGACCCGCATCCCGCTCTCGGTCCTCCGGCACGCCTCGGTGCGGCAGGATTCGACCGCGGCCGGGCTGGTCTACGGCTACGGCTCCTACGAACTGAGCATGGACCCGGGCTTCGGCATTCCCCGGCTCTCGCTGCTGGACCGCGGCATCGTGTTCGTGATCGCGCACGTCCGCGGCGGCGGCGAGCTGGGCCGGCACTGGTACGACGACGGCAAGAAGCTGCACAAGAAGAACACCTTCACCGACTTCATTGCGGCCACCGACTGGCTCGCCGGATCCGGCTGGGTGGACCCGGCCCGGATTGCGGCGATGGGCGGCTCCGCCGGCGGCCTGCTGATGGGCGCCGTGGCCAACCTAGCGCCGGAAAAGTACGCGGCGATTGTCGCAGCCGTCCCGTTCGTGGATGCCCTGACCACCATCCTTGACCCGGAACTGCCACTCTCCGCCCTGGAGTGGGAGGAATGGGGCAACCCGATCACGGACCCGGACGTGTACGCGTACATGAAGTCCTACACGCCGTACGAGAACGTCCGGGCGGCGGCGTACCCCAAGATCGCGGCCGTCACTTCGTTCAATGACACGCGGGTGCTCTACGTGGAACCGGCCAAGTGGGTGCAGCGGCTGCGCGAGGTGAACACCGGCAGCGAGCCGATCGTGATGAAGATCGAGATGGAGGGCGGCCACGGCGGCGCCTCCGGCCGCTACGTGCAGTGGAAAGAGCGCGCCTGGGACTACGCCTTCGTCGCGGACTCCCTCGGCGCCACGGAACTGCTGCCCGGCGCCGGGCTGAAGTAGGCGTCGCCTCTCCCCCGTCGGTCGCTCCGTAACCGCCGTTTTGAGCCTTCAAAAGGGCCGTTACGGAGCAACCGACGGAATATCCAGCCTCCCGTGTACCCAAATTTGATCATCATGCTTACTATTGACCTGCACTAGGCACGTAGTTGGAGACACTGCTCACTGGGGGCAGCAGGAAACCGTGCCGGAACTGGAGTCATTCGTGAGCACTGAACAAGCTATGAGCGGGCTGTCCGACGAGGAACTGATGGCCGAGGGCGCCACCGCCCTGCCGGACAAGGAAGTTGCCTCGGTCCTGGATCTGAACGCCGACCTCAACCTGGGCATCGAGGCCGCCGCGCCGATCGACCTCGCCGTCGCTGCCAACGCCAACGTCGCGGCCCCGATCGACGCCGCCGCGTCGGCGAACATCCTCTCCGCTGGCTCGGAGGCGCAGGCCCTCTCCGACCAGGGCGTCATCATCGACCAGGGCATCACCGCCGACGCCAACGCCACCTCCGTCCAGGACAGCGGCATCGACCAGGCCGCCGACTCCACCGCACCCACCGCCGCCGGCGATGCCGGTACGGCCGCTCCCACGGCCGACGGCGGCACCACCGCGACGGTCGATGCCGGAGGGGTGCTTCCGGACGGAACTGTGGACGGCGCTGTTGGCGACGCCACGGGCGTCCTTCCGGACGGCACGGCACCCGACCTGGGCGGCGCCGTGGACGGCGCCGTGGGCGGAGCAACCGGAGCACTCAACGGCAACCTGCTGAACGTCGACGTCAACCTCGACGCCAACGCTGGCATCACCGCGCCGATCAACGGTGCGGTGGCGGCCAACGCCAACGTTGCGGCACCGATCGATGCCGCCGTCGCCGCCAACATCGGCTCGATCGACAGCAACGCGTTCGCCGTGTCGCAGCAGGATGCGATCATCACCCAGAACATCGAGGGCGAGGCAACGGCCTCGGCTGACCAGCAGTCGAACATCCAGCAGTAGCAGCTAGATGACTACCTTGCATGGCGGGCCGTCCGCGCAGGACGGCCCGCCGGTCTCTGCCGCCCCGGGCACCCTGCCGCCTCCGGCCCTGGCCGACGGCGTCCAGCTGATCGGCGAGACGAAGGGCTCCGGCTACAAGCAGGCCCCGTCGTTGGTCCGGCGTGCCGACGGCCAGACGATCCAGCTGACTCGCCTGCTCTACTTGGTGCTCGAGGCCATCGACGGCCGCCGCAGCCTGGAGGAGATCGCGCAGCACGCCGGCAGCGCCTACGGCAAGCCAGTCAATGCGGGGAACGTCCAGACACTGATCGACTCCCAACTGCTCCCCCTGGGCCTCCTGCGGCTGGCCGACGGCTCGCAACCCGAAGTCAAGAAGTCCAACCCGCTCCTGGGCATGCGCTTCCGGTACTCCGTGACGGACCCGGAACGCACGCGGAAACTTACCGCCCCCTTCGCCACACTCTTCAACCCGCTGATCGTCGTGGCCGTGACCGCCGCCTTCCTGGCGACCTGCTGGTGGGTGCTGATGGTCAAGGGGCTCGCCTCGGCCACCCATGAGGCCTTTGCCAATCCGGGTCTGGTGCTGCTGATCCTGCTGGTCACGGTACTGTCGGCCGGCTTCCACGAATTCGGGCATGCCGCCGCGGCCCGCCGCGGAGGGGCCACGCCGGGCGCCATGGGCACCGGTCTGTACCTGATGTGGCCGGCGTTCTACACCGACGTCACGGATTCGTACCGGCTGGGCCGCGCCGGCCGGATCCGCACCGACCTGGGCGGCCTGTACTTCAACGCCATCGTGGCTGTGGCCATCATGGGTGTCTGGTGGGCCACCGGTTTCGACGCCCTGCTGCTGGTGGTGGTCACCCAGATCCTGCAAATGGTCCGGCAGCTGATGCCGATGGTCCGGTTCGACGGGTACCACATCCTCGCTGACGCCACCGGAGTCCCGGACCTCTTCCAGCGGATCAAGCCGACCCTGCTGGCGTTAATTCCCTGGCGCAAAACCGATCCCGAGGCCCGGCTCCTCAAGCCCTGGGCCCGGGCCGTGGTCACCGTTTGGGTGCTCGTCACCGTGCCCTTGCTGCTTTTCAGCCTGGTCACCATGGTGCTTACCCTGCCGCGGATCCTCGGCACCGCCTGGGACAACGGTTGGAAGCAGCAGGCCATGCTCTCGCACAGCGCCGCCTCGGGCGATTTTGCCGATGCTGCCGTGCGGGGGCTTGCGATCATCTGCATTGCGCTGCCGGTCCTGGGCATCTTCTATATCCTGCTGCGCCTGGGCCGGCAGTTCGTGACCGGCCTCTGGCAGCGGACCCGCGGCAAGGCACTGCAGCGCGGCGTCGCCATGGCCGCCATCGCAGCTGTCACAGCGGGCCTCGCCTGGGCCTGGTGGCCCGGCGCCGAGACCTACCGCCCGGTCCAGCCCTACGAACGCGGCACCCTCAGCGACATCACCACGGCTGTGTTTCCCGCCGCCTCGACCAAGGCGATAAAGGAGGGCCAGGCCGGCCGTACCGTGGCGCTCTGGCCGGCCGGCGCGAAGAAGCCCACCCGCGAGGACCCACAGCTGAGCATGGTGTTGGTACCCCGGGAAGGGTCTGCCCCAGCCGGCGGATCCGGCACCACGACGGCGGCCCCGTCCTGGGTGTTCCCCTTCGACAAACCGGCCGCACCGGAAGAGGGCGGCAACCAGTCGCTGGCCGTCAACACCACAGACGGTTCGGTCGTGTACGACGTCGCCTTCGCATTGGTGTGGGCCGACGACGGCGAAGACGTCCGCAACACCAACGAGGCGTATGCCTTCGCCAGCTGCAAGGACTGCGCCGCCGTGGCAGTCGGTTTCCAGGTGGTGCTGATCGTGGGCCAGGCGGATGTGGTCGTGCCGGAGAACCTCTCCGCCGCCGCCAACTACAACTGCCTCAGGTGCCTCACCTACGCCCTGGCCAGCCAGTTGGTCCTCACGCTGGACGGGCCGCTGAGCCCGGACGGCATGTCCAGGCTCACCGCGCTGTGGCAGCAGATCGCGGAGTACGGGCGGAACCTGCAGAACGTTCCGCTCTCGGAGATCCAGGGCAAGCTGAACGGGTTCAAGGAACAGATCATGGAGATCGTCCGGACGGACCCCAGCGCCACCCCGGGCGGGGCCGGCACGCCGACGGCGCCGGCAACGGCTTCGCCGGGCGCCACCCCCGGGTCCACACCCTCGCCGTCGCCTACCACGACGGACCAGCCCGGCCCGGGTGCAACCGTCCCGCCCGCACCGGACGCCACGCTCGACCCGGAGCCCAGCCAGCCTGTGGACGGCGCCACCGAGCCGGCCCCCGCGCCGGGTCCCGGCGAAGAGACCGCCTCGCCCGCCACCACGACCTCAGCTCCGCCGGCCCCGTAGGCCGCCGTCGGGAGTTGTCGGCCGCCGTCGTTGACGCTCCAGCCCAGTTCATGGCTGCATGAACCTGGCCGGGATCAGACGAGCCGCGGGACCTCGGGGGCCGCCGGAGTCCGGAGGCTGCGGGTACGGGAACAACTGGGCGGGAGCGTCGGGAGCTGTCGGCCGGAGCAATCGCCGGGTTGTACGGGCCCGCGCACCTACCCAGGCTGGCGGGCCTGCCACTCCTCGGCGAGCATCGCGTAGACCACCTCGGTGGCCCACTGGCCCTTGTAGTGCCACTTGTCCACCTGGGTGGATTCCAGCCGCATGCCGAGGCGCTCACACAGGGCCGCGGAGGCGGTGTTCAAGGCATCCAGCTTGGCATCGATCCGGTGGAAGCCAAGGTCCTCAAAACCCAGCTTCAGCATCGCCTGCGCAGCTTCGGCCGCGTAGCCTTTTCCGCGGGCTTCCGGCGCCAGGCTCCAGCCGACCTCGGCCTGGCCGCAGCCGGGGAGCCACTTGAGCACCACCTCGCCCAGCAGTCCCGGCGAGTCGGCAGCCTCGATTGCCAGCGCCACCCAGTCGCCCTCCTTTTCGAAGACGAAGTTGGCGTACTTACCCACGTACTCCATCGACTGCGTGTAGCTCTTGGCCTCCCGCGGGAGGAAGCGGGCGGTTTCCGGCAGCGAGTGGTAGGCGTGGAAGGCGTCCAGGTCCCCGGCCTCGAAGCGGCGCAGCACCAACCGCCGAGTGCGGAGGGGCAGCCGGAAGGAAAGGTTCGGTTCGGTCATGCCCCCAGCCTAGGACCCGTTCCCCGCCGGTTGCTCCCCGCCGGCCCCCTCCCCTCGCAAGCTCGGTCAGGGAACCCTGCCGGCGTGGGCCCAGCAGTGCCGTTTTGAGCCGCCAGAAGGGCGGTTACTGAGCAACCGATGAGCGGGCGACGACGGCGGCGGTCGCCTCCGCGATCGCGCGTTCCTCGTCGGTGGGCACCACCAGCACCGGCAGGGCCGACTCGGGCGTGGAAATCACCCGGGGTTCCTTGGACCGCTCTCGGTTCAGCCCGGCGTCGAGCTCCACGCCGAGAGCCCCCAGCCGTTCCGCGACCAGGCTCCGGAACTGGTGCGAGTTTTCGCCGATCCCGGCGGTGAAGACCAGGGCCTTCGCGCCGCCGACAGCCACGTGGTAGCCGCCGATGTACTTGGCCAGCCGGTAGGAGGCCACCGCGAGGGCCATGGCGGACTTGGCGTCGCCGGCTTCGGCCGCCTCGACGACGGAGCGCATGTCGTTGTTCCCCGCGAGGCCCTTGAGCCCGGACTGGCGGTTCAGCATGGAATCGAGGTCCTCGGCGGACCAGCCGGCCCGGCCCAGGAACACCAGGATCGACGGGTCCAGGTCGCCGGAGCGGGTGCCCATCACGAGGCCCTCCAGCGGGGTGAAGCCCATCGAGGTGTCGATGGACTTGCCGCCGCGTATGGCAGTGACCGAGGCGCCGTTGCCGAGGTGCGCGATGACGGCGTCGAATTCGTCCACCGGCAGGTCCAGCAGCGCCGCGGCCCGGTGCGCCACATACTCGTGCGAGGTGCCGTGGAAGCCGTAGCGCCGGATGCCGTGGTTGGTGTAAAGCTCGTCCGGCACGGCGTAGCGCCAGGCGTGTTCGGGCAGGGTGCGGTGGAAGGCGGTATCGAAGACGGCCACCTGCGGCAGCTCCGGCCACTTCTTCGCGATCGCGCGGATGCCGAGGACGTTGGCCGGGTTGTGCAGCGGCGCCAGCGGGTTCAGCCGTTCGATGGCGCGGGTGATCTCGTTATTGACCAGCACGGGCTCGGCGAAACGCTCACCGCCGTGCACCACACGGTGGCCTACGGCGTCGAGCGGCCGGTCACCCAGCGCCTCGTGGATCGCCCCGTCCACTTGTTCCAGGGCCTCCGCGTGGTCGCGGGGGCCCTCAATCTCGCCGTCGCCGTCACCGCCGTTGCCCATCCCGATCTTCTCGACCAGCCCCTCGGCAAGGACGCTGCCCGCTTCGACGTCGCGGACCTGGTACTTGAGCGAGGATGAGCCGGAGTTGATGACGAGAACGAGCATGGGGCCTCCTAAGCCTTGGCTTCGACGGGCTGTACGGTTGCGTGTCCGGCGGCCGGCGCGGCGGCCTGTCCCGTGGCCGGCTGGGCCGACTGGGCCTGGATCGCGGTGATGGCGACGGTGTTCAGGATGTCATCCACCGTGCAGCCGCGGGACAGGTCGTTGACCGGTTTGCGGAGCCCCTGCAGCACGGGCCCGACGGCGACCGCACCGGAGGACTGCTGGACCGCCTTGTAGGTGTTGTTGCCGGTGTTCAGGTCCGGGAAGATGAAGACCGTCGCCTGGCCGGCCACGGACGAGCCGGGCATCTTGGACTCGGCGATGGCGGCGTCGACGGCGGCGTCGTACTGGATGGGGCCCTCCACCGCGAGGTCCGGGCGCCGCTGGCGCACGAGTTCGGTGGCCTGGCGGACGGCGTCGACCGCTTCGCCTGCCCCGGAACCGCCGGTGGAGTAGGAGAGCATGGCAACGCGCGGTTCGACGCCGAACTGGGCCGCGGTTTCGGCCGAGGCCAGGGCGATGTCCGCGAGCTGCTCCACATTGGGCTCGGGGTTGACCGCGCAGTCACCGTAGACCAGCACCCGGTCCGGCATCAGCATCAGGAACACGGAGGAGACGATCTTGACGCCCTCGCGGGTCTTCACGAACTCCAGCGCCGGGCGGATCGTGTGTGCCGTCGTGTGCGCGGCGCCGGAGACCATGCCGTCCACCACGCCGAGCTGGACCATCATGGTGCCGAAATAGCTTTCGTCCTGCATCACCTCGAGTGCCTTCGCCAGGTCCACGCCCTTGTGCGCGCGCAGCTCCGCGTATTTCTGCGCGAAACCCTGGCGCAGCTCGGAGGTGGCCGGGTCCACGATGTTGATTCCGGCGAGGTCGATCCCCTGGGTGGCGGCAAGTTCGCGCACGTCCGCCTCCCGGCCCAGTACGGTGAGCTCGCAGACGTCCCGGCGGTGCAGGATCTCCGCGGCCCGGAGGATCCGGACGTCCGTGCCCTCCGGCAGGACGATGTGGCGGCGCTGCGAACGGGCCCGTTCGATCAGGTCATGCAGGAAGCGCAGCGGCGTCATCCGCTCCGGCCGTGGCAGATGCAGCCGCTCCAGCAGTTCCGCCTCGTCCACGCGTTTGGCCCACAGGCCCAGCGCTGACGCCACCTTGCGGCGGTGGCCGGACCAGATTTCGCTGCGCACCTCGGAGACGCGTTTGGCGGTCACGTAGGTGTCGTCCGGGGCGGCGAAGATCGGGAACGGGGCCTGCGCCAGGAGCGAGTAGATGGTGGGGTCCGGGGCCAGTCCGCCGGTCAGGATCAGCGCCGACGGCACCGGGAATTCCGGCGAGAAGGAGGAGGCCAGGCAGGCCACCAGCACGTCCGCCCGGTCGCCCGGAACGATCACCAGCGCGCCGTCGTCGAGCACGTGCAGGAAGTTGGCCACGTTCATGGCCGCGACCTTGACCGAGTGCACATCGCGTTCCAGGTCCGGCAAGCCGGCCACCTGGCCGATGCCCAGCGCGGCGGCCACCTCGCCGGTGGTGGGCCGCGCGATGTCCTCCAGTTCGGGGAAGACGTATACCGGTCGGCCGGAGGCGCCCGGGCGGACCGCCGCGGCGATTGCCTCCAGGTCCTCGGGATTGGCACGGTTGACCATGATGGCCAGCAGGGTGCACCGCTCGGCCAGGAGTTCCTTGCGGGCCACCTCGACGGCGTCCGCGGTTTCGGCCACCGTGCGGCCCTTCGCCCCGACGACGGCGACCATCGGCGCCGCGAGGTTGTTGGCGAGCCTGGCGTTGAGGTCGAATTCGACGGCGGCGTCCTGGCCGGTCAGGTCCGTGCCCTCGATGATCACCACGTCGCAGTGCCGGGACATCTCCGCGAAGATCTCGACGCAGCGCGAGTCGATCTCCTCGCGGTTTCCCTCCGCGAGCAGGCCCCGGACCTCGGCGAAGGTCAGACCGCTGCGGCAGCGGTCGTCGTCGAGGTCGAACCGGGACTTCATCAGCGCAACCATCGGGTCCGCGTCGGCGCGGCCGTGGACCACGGGCTTGAAGAAGCCGATGCGGTCCGCGTGCCGGTGCAGGGTGTCTGCCAGGCCCAGAGCAATGAGCGACTTCCCGGATCCCGGCGTCGTCGCGCTGACATATATTCCTTTGGCCATGTGTCCCAGCATACTTACACCCCTTGACAGCAGGCACCCGGATGGGATTACCTAATGAACATTCGGTAAATAAAGCTGGAGGCAATGACGCATGGCTGAACTGACGATTTCCGGTGACACCCACCCCATCCTGAAGGACGACTACGCCTCCGAATGGATGGGCATTGAAGTCCTGGCGCTCGACGACGGCCACGCCACCATCCGGATGCCGCTCCGGCAGGAGATGCTCAACGGTTTCGGCATGGCCCACGGCGGCATGATCTTCGCCTTCGGCGACACCGCCTTTGCCCTCGCCTGCAACCCGGTGAAGCCGGGCGTGGCCGAGCAAGGCACCATCACCGTGGCGTCCGGCGTCGACATCAACTTCATCAAGCCGGCCTTCCGCGGGCAGATCCTGACCGCCGTCGCCAACCACCGCGCCAGCACCGGCCGCAGCGGGCTGTACGACATCCAGATCTACGCCGCCGACCCCGCTGCCATCCCCGGCCCGGCAGGCTCCCCCGCCGGCTCCACACCGGCCACCACACTCCCGGGCGGGCTCCCCTCCGACATCGCCCCGGGCGAACTCATCGCCGAGTTCCGCGGCCGCAGCCGCACCATCTCCAAGAAATAGAAACAGGGACACAGATGACCACCCCCACCGCCGAATCTGCCCTCGCCCCCAGTGACGCCGTCCTGGACCGCGAAGAAACCATCTCCCGCGACGAGCTCGAGGCCTTGCAGCTCAGCCGCCTGCAGCACACCGTGGCGTACGCCTACGACCGAGTCCCGCTGTACAAGCGGAAGTTTGATGAGGCCGGTGTGCACCCCACCGACCTGCGCGAGCTCTCGGACCTGGGGAAGTTCCCTTTCACCACCAAGGAAGACCTCCGGCTCGAGTACCCCTTCGGTATGTTCGCCGTGCCGCAGCACGAGGTGGCCCGGATCCACGCCAGCTCCGGCACCACCGGCCGCGCCACCGTGGTGGGCTACACCAAGAAGGACCTCGCCGACTGGGCCAAGCTGGTGGCCCGCTCGCTGCGCGCCTCCGGCGTCCGGCCCGGCATGAAGGTCCACAACGCCTACGGCTACGGCCTGTTCACCGGCGGCATGGGCGCCCACGCCGGCGCCGAAGCGCTGGGCTGCACCGTCATTCCGATCTCCGGCGGCCAGACCGAGCGCCAGATCACGTTGATCCAGGACTTCAAGCCGGACGCCATCCTGGCCACCCCGACGTACCTGCTGACCATCGCGGACGCCATGATGAAGCAGGGCATCGACCCTGCCTCCACCTCGCTCAAGTACGCCGTGCTCGGGGCAGAGCCGTGGACCGAGGAAATGCGGCACGAGCTTGAAGTCACCATGAACATCAAGGCCTGCGACATTTACGGCCTCTCTGAGGTCATGGGCCCCGGCGTCGCCGGCGAGGCCGTGGAGACCCAGGACGGCAGCCACATCTGGGAGGACCACTTCCGGCCCGAGATCATCGACGCCTTCGACCCGTCCGTGGTCCTGGGCGACGGCGAGCCCGGCGAACTGGTTTTCACCTCGCTCACCAAGGAAGCCCTGCCGATCATCCGGTACCGCACCAAGGACCTCACCCGGCTGCTGCCCGGCACCGCCCGTCCGGCGCACCGCCGGATGGGACGCATCACTGGCCGCAGCGACGACATGATCATCCTGCGCGGCGTGAACCTGTTCCCCTCGCAGATCGAGGAAATCGCGCTGCGCATCCCCGAACTCAGCCCGCACTTCCAACTGGAGCTCACCCGTCCGGAGGGGCAGCGGATGGACCAGCTGACCGTCAAGATCGAACGCCGCGAGTCGGTCACGGTCGAGGGCAGCGCGACGGCGGCGAAGGTGCTGCAGCAGCAGATCAAGATCCACGTCGGCTCCTCCTGCACCGTCGACGTCGTCGAGCCCGGTTCACTGGAGCGCTCCAACGGCAAGCTGCGCCGGATCTACGACATGCGCCCCAAGGCCTGACCCGCCCCGTTTGTCCAGCCACCGGCCGGCCCGGCAGGAGTGTCCTTCGAGGCCACGCTGCCGGGCCGACCGACCGTTCATGAGAAACTAGCGAGTATGCCCAGCACAGCAACCACCACCAAGCGCGGCCGTCCCGGCTATGACCAGCAGTCGGTGCTGCTGATCGCCGTCGATGTCTTCAACCGCCACGGCTATGACGCCACCTCGATGGGCATCCTCGCCGAGAACCTGGGCATCTCCAAGTCCGCGATCTACCACCACGTGCCGTCCAAGGGCGATCTGCTCAAACTCGCCCTCGACCATGCCCTCGGCGGCCTCGAAGCCATCCTGGACCGGCCTGAGGCGCGGACCGGCTCGGCCGACGCCCGGCTGGAATTCGTGGTCCGCGAGACCATCTCCGTCCTGGTGGAACGGCTGCCGTTCGTCACCCTGCTGCTGCGGCTGCGCGGCAACACCGAGATCGAGCGGGACGCCCTGGAACGCCGGCGCACGTTCGACCACAAGGTGGCCGCCCTGATCTCGGCCGCCGGCGACGAGGGCTCGCTGCGCCAGGACATCGACCCCCGCACCGTCACCCGCCTGCTGTTCGGCACCATCAACTCGATCGTTGAGTGGTACAAGCCCGGCGGGTCCCTCTCCCCCGAGAAGCTGGCCGACGACGTCGTCGCCATGGCGTTCCACGGCCTCCACGTCCCCAGCAAAGCCTGACGCCGCCTCCGGGGGCACCGTTAACGGCCGCGGGCAGGCGGTGTCGCCCTCAAAGCCCGGCGGGTCCGTGTCAACCTGCCCCCGCAAGGCCGGGAAACCCGTTCACGGCCACGAACCAGCCCATGTACAGCAACACGGCGGACAGCGGAAGCACTGCCAGCCCAAGCAGGATCGAGTAGTCCTTGGCGCGGAGCAACGCTGCAAGGTTGACCACCAGCGTGCCGGCCACCACGAGGCCCTGAAAAACGCTGTTCGCGACCACCGCCCGGGGCGACTCGAACATGCCGCCGGCACCCACCAGTAACGTCACGAGGTACCAGGACGGCAGGACCCAGACCGGGAAAGCAGCCATCGCGAGGTCCAGGACCAGAGCCACATTGCCGATGCGGGTGCGTGGCAGCCAGGCAATCTTGCGGCCGCGCGCCTTGGAAGGCGACGTCACGGGGCCGCCCCGCCCGGGGTCGAAGTGAGCCAGCCAAGGAAATACATCAGCGCAGCCGACAGCAGCACGGTAAAGGCCGCGACCAGGAGGGAGCGTTCCTTCGCCCGGAGCAGGGCAGTCCAGAGCGCCGCGACGGAACCCACCAGCATGGCTACCACCACGTCGTCGGCGGCTCCCGCCCTGAACACGGCCTGCCCCAGGACCAGGAGCACCCAGACGGGCGAGAGCACCGTGAGGTAGGCCAGCGTCAGAGCCACCTTGCCGGCCCGGGTGGTGGGGAACCAGACGACGCGACGGACCAGGGTTTCGGATACCGGCCCGGAAGACGACTCAGTCATGTCTGCGCCTCGCCTCCGCCATCCGGGAATCTGGTCTCAAGCTACACCCGGGGTGCGTCCCGGGGACAGGACCGACCGGCCCTAGCCGCGGCCCCGGCCCGGGACATAGAACAGCGCCCCGGCAGGCCGGGGCGCTGTTCTATGATTCCGTTCCGCAATTCCGTTCTGCAGCGGGAGCCCGCAGCCGGGAGCCCGGAGCCGCCGCTCAGAGCTGGTAGTCGGCTGCCGTGGTGATGTTCTCGTGCACGCAGAGAATGTTGTGCTCGGAGTCCATGAACCAGGCGCACTTCTCGGAATCCGTTGTGCAAATGTGGTTCTCGGTCTTGAGATCAGGGAGGTTGTAGTCCTGGAACGTGACGCCCCTGGCTTCCATTTCCCTCACGGTGCGTTCGATCTCGCTGACTTCGAAACTCAGGGTGGTGTGCTCCGAATGCTTTCCATCCTTGACTGGCATCAGTTGCAGCATCGGGCCGCCTTCTGAACCAAATAGTTCACTTCCGTCGTCTGCCACGCCACGGTGCGGGAGCCCCAGGGTGTCCGCATAGAAATGCCGGGCACGCGCTACATCATCGACTGGCAGGACTGTTGTGGCTTTGTTGAGTGCTAGGGACATTTCGCCACCTCCTACGAGCACGATTTTACGCCGGGGCAAGGTGGAAAGACCCGCCCCTCCGCGGTTGCTCTATCACCTGTGGGTTGCCATTCGAACGTCGCGGCAGCCATAAGTGATAGAGCAACGGGCGGGGCGAGGGGTTACTTCTCGACGAGGGTCAGGACGTCGTAGGTGGCGACGATTTCATCGTTCTGGTTGGTCAGGACGGCGTCCCAGGCCACTTCGCCGTACTCGTCGGTCTCGCGCGGGGTGATCTTCTTGGCCGTCAGGGTGACGCGGATGGAGTCACCGGCCGCGACGGGCGTGATGAAGCGCAGGTTCTCCAGGCCGTAGTTGGCCAGGACCGGACCCGGCGCGGGCTCCACGAACAAGCCGGCACCCCAGGCGAGGAGCAGGTAGCCGTGCGCCACGATGCCCGGGAAGAACGGGTTGGCTGCCGCCGCTTCCTGGTTCGTGTGGGCGTAGAAGGTGTCGCCGGTGGAGTTCGCGAACTTGGTGATCTCCTCCAGCGAGACCTCGCGCAAATCGGAGCGGATGGCGTCGCCGATGTGCAGCGTGCTCAGGTGCTTCCGGAACGGGTGCTGGCCCTCGGTCTCGAGGGTGTAGTTGCGGTCCGCACCGGTGTGCCAGACGCCCGTGACGGCCGTGAGCATGTTGGGCGAGCCCTGGATGGCGGTGCGCTGCATGTGGTGCATGACCGAGCGGATGCCGCCCAGTTCCTCGCCGCCGCCGGCACGGCCCGGGCCGCCGTGGACCAGGTGCGGGACCGGGGAGCCGTGGCCGGTGGAGCTGCGGGCGTCCTCCCGGTTGAGCATGAGGACGCGGCCGTGGTGGGCCGCAATGCCGGTGACGAGCTCGCGGGCCACCGCCGGATCGTTGGTGCAGACCGAGGCGACCAGCGAGCCGCCACCGCGCGCGGCGAGGCGGACGGCGTCGGCGAGGTCCGTGTAGCCGATCACGGAGGAGACCGGGCCGAAGGCCTCGAGCGAGTGGACCTCCTCGGCTTCGGGGTCGGCCCAGCTCAGCAGCACCGGGGACATGAAGGCTCCGCCGTCGACGACGCCGACGCTCCCGTCCGCGCTGGTGACCTTCGGCGAGTCGAGGGTGCCATAGGCGAGCTCGCCCCCGGCGTCGAGCATCGACTGGACGGCGGCCCGCACGTCGGCGAGCTGCTCACGGGAGGCGAGGGCGCCCATCGTGACGCCCTCGGCGCGCGGGTCTCCCAGCACGACGCGTTCGGTGATCCGCTCCCCCACGGCGGCGACGACGTCTGACACCAGGTTCTGCGGCACGATCGCGCGGCGGATCGAGGTGCATTTCTGGCCAGCCTTGGCGGTCATCTCGGTGACGAGGGACTTGATGAAAGCGTCGAATTCCGGGGTCCCCTTGACCGCGTCCGGGCCCAGGATGGCGGCGTTGAGGGAGTCGGTTTCGGAGGTGAAGCGGACGCCACCCTTGACCACGTTGGGGTGGGACTTGAGCGTGTTGGCGGTGGAGGCCGAACCGGTGAAGGCGACAAGGTCGCGGTAGTCGAGGTGGTCCAACAGGGTGCGGACCGAGCCGGAGACCAGCTGCAGCGAGCCCTTGGGCAGGATGCCGGATTCATCGATCGCCTTCACCACGGCCGCGGCGACGTAGCCGGTGGGGGTGGCTGGCTTGACGATGGTGGGGACGCCGGCGATGAAGGCGGGGGCGAGCTTCTCGAGCATGCCCCAGACCGGGAAGTTGAAGGCGTTGATCTGCACGGCGACACCGGGGATCCGGGTGTAGATGTGTTCGCCGGCGAAGGAACCGTCCTTGGACAGCACCTCCATGGGCCCGTCCACCACCACCTGGGCGTTGGGCAGCTCGCGCCGGCCCTTGGAGCCGAAGGTGAAGAGCACGCCGATGCCGCCGTCGATATCGATCATCGAGTCGATCTTGGTGGCGCCGGTCTGCGCGGAGAGCGCGTAGAACTCGTCGCGGCGGCCGTTGAGGTACTGCGCCAGTTCCTTGAGCTTGAGGGCGCGCTGGTGGAAGGTCAGCTTCCCCAGTTCCGCTTGGCCGGTGGTGCGGCCATAGTCGACGACGGCGGCGAGGTCGAGGCCCTCGGTGCTCACCTTTGCCAGGAGTTCGCCGGTGCTGGCGTCCAGGACGGAGGCGGCTCCGGCGGCAGAGGCTGCGTCGGGGGTCCACCACGAGTTGCGGATGAAGCTGGGGACGATCTCGACGGTGCCCACTGAGGGTTCCGGAGCTGTTGCAGTGGTGGTCATCGTTGACGGGTCCTTCCAACGCGGGGCAAGATCGACACGGCCAGCGCATTACTGACCGTCCGTTCGGTAATATGTCTACAGTACATGAAGGAGCCCTGCGGCACACTAGTAGCGGCGGGCCCGACCGGCCCATGACAGGCCAGAGCCCCAGAGGAGACGCAATGACGCCCGACCCCCGCAACATTCAAAGTGGTACCGAGCTGTGGAAAATCACCCTCGGTGAACTTGACGAGAAGATGGGGGTCAAGATCGTTGAGCAGTCCGTGGAGCGCGTCGTGGCAACCATGCCGGTGGAAGGCAACCGCCAGTCCTTCGGCCTGCTGCACGGCGGCGCCTCACTGGCCGTCGGCGAGGCCGTGGGTTCGTGGGCCTCGGTGATCCACGCCAGCACCCTGGGCAAGACCGCCGTGGGCGTGGACGTTTCCGCCACGCACCACAAGTCCGCCCGCGAGGGGCTGGTCACGATAACCGCCACCCCGATCCACCTCGGCAGCACGGTGACCACCCACGAGGTGCTGATCACCAACGAGGCCGGGGAGCGGCTCTGCACGCTGCGGATCACCAACCTGCTGCTGGACCGCAAGGGCTGAGCGGGCCGGGGCAAAAGGTCCGACCGTCTGCATCCAAAGAGGGGCGCCGGCCGGTAGTAACGGTGTAAGCAAATCACCGCCCGGATCCGGGCAACTCAATGAGGAGTTTGAAATGCGTAAAACCGTTTATGCCGCCGGTGCCGTGTCGATGGCGGCCGCCCTCGCGTTTGCCGCCCCGGCCCAGGCCGGCGGGAAGCACGACGGCGGCAGGCACCACGGCGACGATGCCGTCCTGTCCGTTTTGCACGGAGTCCCCGGCCTGACCGTGGACGTATGGGTGAATGGCAAGCTCACCTTGGACGACTTCAAGCCCGGCAAGCTCGCGGGCCCGCTGAAGCTCGAGGGCGGCAATTACAAGATTGCTGTCACGGCCGCCAACGCCAAGAGCGCCGACGACGCGGTGATCGGCCCGGTCGAGGTCAAGCTCAGGGAGGGCCGGAACTACACCGCCGTGGCCCACCTGGATGAGGACGGGGATCCCACCGCCACCCTGTTCAAGAACGACACCTCGCCCAGCCCTCGGGGTGAGGGGAAGCTGACGGTCAGGCACGTGGCCGCGGCGCCCGCCGTCGACGTCCTTGCCGGCAAGACTGCCGTGATCGAGGACCTGACGAACCCGGACCAGGAAGTGCTGACGCTGAAGGCCGGGAAGGTGTCCGCCTCGGTCGCGGCCGCCGGGACCACCAAGCCCCTGATTGGCCCGGCGGACATTCCGGTCGCCGCGGGCAAGAACACGATTGTCTACGCCTGGGGCAGCCTCAAGAAGGGCAACCTCGGCGTAGCGGTCCAGGTAGTCGACTCGGACAAGTGGCGGGATCACGGCCGGCACGGCCGCTAAGCGGCCGGTCCTGCCTGCTCGCTGGAAATTCCCGGCCTAGCCGGGGGTGCTGCTTTCCCTGACGACGAGGCGGGCCGGGAATATCAGCGGGTCCCGGCCCGTCCCCGGATCTTCGATGTCCGCAAGAAGCAGGCGGCCCGCCTGGGCTGCCATTTCTACCGTGGGCTGGTTGATCGTGGTCAGGGGCAGCTCGCCCGGCGCGGCCAGGTGGTCATCGAAGCCGACGACGGCGACATCCCCGGGCACCGTGCGCCCGGCGGCCAGCAGGGCCGTTATGGCACCGCGGGCCATGAGGTCGGACGCAGCGAAAATGCCGTCCACACTGCTGTCCTCGGCCAGCAGCCGTTCGGCCGCTTCGGTGCCGCCGGCAGGGGTGAAATCCCCCTGCGCGACCGGCCCCGGCGGCAGCCCGGCTTCCCTGAGGCCCGCTTGCCATCCCTCCAGCCGGTCCGCGGCTGCCGTCATATCGAGCGGTCCGGTGATGGTTGCCAGCCGGGTGCGCCCGGCTGCCGCAAGGTGAAGCGCGGCCAGGCGGCCGCCTTCGAAGCTGTCCACGTCAACGTAGTGGATCCCCAGCCCGGTATCCCACGGCCTTCCAATGAAGACAGTGGGCAGCCCCGCGGCGGCAAGCTCCTCGGTCCAGCCGTCTGCTTTATGGTGCGAGACGACAATGGCACCGTCGACGTGGCCTCCACGCAGGTACCGAAGCGTCCGGGAGGGATCGCCGCCGGCCCGGGACATCAGCAGGACCAGCTGCATTTCGGTCTCACGCAACGCCTCCGTCACCCCGGTGATGACGGCCGCGAAGAACGGGTCCATCATGACCCGGGCATCGGGTTCGTTGATCACCAGGGCGATCGAGGAAGTCCGGCGGGTGACGAGGCTGCGCGCGGCCCGGTTCGGGGTGTAGCCCAGCGAGATGACCGCAGCGTCCACCGCGGCCTGAGCTTCCGGGCTGACCCGGGAGCCGCCGTTGATGGCCCGGGAGGCGGTGGAGCGTGACACTCCCGCCGCCGTCGCGAGGTCTTCAAGGGTGGGGCTAAGTCTCGCCGGTCCGGCCCGGAGACCCGCGTGCTTCTGTTCGCTCATCACTTTGAGAATACGACATGCCCGGTCTCCGCAGGGACGGGCCCTACCGTGCCGGCAAGGCGTTCGCCGCCGCCACCCCCGAGTACCAGAGTCCGCTGGCCTTCGGGATCCGCTGCTGGGTTTCATAGTCCACCCGGACCAGACCGAAACGTTGGTGATAGCCGTACGCCCACTCGAAGTTGTCCAGCAGCGACCAGGCGAGGTAGCCGCGGACGTCGGCGCCGGCGTCGATCGCGGAGCGCACTGCGCGCAGGTGCGCGTCGAAAAAGGCCAACCGCTCCTGGTCATCGACGAAGCCGTCGGTGTCGGGAGCGTCCGGGTACGCGGCGCCGTTTTCCGTCATGTAGATCGGGATGCCGGCCGGGCCGGTGTACTCAAGCTGCAGCCGGGTCAGCAACCGGTACAGCCCCTCGGGTTGCACCTCCCAGCCCATCCCCGTCACCGGCAGCCCGCGCGGCACGGAGTGCACGTCCTCCGCGGAAACGAACGGCGTTGCCTCACGCCTGTCGGCCGACGCCGGGGCGGCCTGCGCCGTGGTGGTCACGGTGTCCGGTTGGACCCGTTCTTCGGCTGCCGCCGCCTTGGTCAGCGCCTCGCCCTGGTAATAGTTGACCCCCAGCAAATCCACGGGCGCCGAGATGACAGCCAAATCACCGTCCTGCACCACGGTGTCGAAGCCGAATCCGGCGACGTCGTCCAGCACGTCCGCGGGGTACTGGCCACGGAAGATCGGGTCGAGGAAGATCCGGTTGTGCAGCCCGTCGATCCGGCGGGCCGCATCCCGGTCCTCCGCGGAGCCGGGGTCGGCAGGATCGGCGACAGTGAGGTTCAGGGTGATGCCAAGGCTCGCTGCCGGATCACGCCGGCGCAGTTCCCTGACGGCGAGCCCGTGCCCGAGCAGGAGATGGTGGGCAGCGGCGAGGGCTGCCCGCGGTTCCTGCCGTCCCGGGGCGTGGACGCCTGCGGCGTAGCCGAGGAACGCCGAACACCACGGCTCGTTGAGCGTGGTCCAGATGCGGACCCGGTCGCCGAGGGCCTCGTGCATCACGGCCGCGTAGTCCGCAAACAGCCGGGCGGTCTCGCGGTTGGCCCAGCCTCCCTCATCCTCCAGGGCCTGCGGCAGGTCCCAGTGGTAAAGCGTCAGCCAGGGTGTGATGCCTGCGGCGAGGAGTTCGTCCACCAAGCGGGAGTAGAACGCGATCCCCTCGGGGTTCGGCGTCCTGCCGTCGGGCATGCAACGTGCCCACGACGTCGAGAAACGGTACGCCTTTAGGTGCAGCGACGTCATCAACTCCACGTCCTGGCCCGAGCGGTGGTAGTGGTCGCACGCCACGTCACCGTTGTGGCCGTCTGCCACGGCGCCCGGAACCCGGGCGAAGGTGTCCCAGATCGAGTCCTTCCGCCCTCCGGTGTGGGCGGCTCCTTCGATCTGGTAGGCGGCCGTGGCCGCGCCCCAGAGGAATCCGTCGGGGAAAGTTAGCTCGGTGGTGCTCATCCTTTGACTGCTCCTTGCATAATTCCTGAAACGAGTTGGCGACCGGCGGCGATGAAGAGCAGCAGCAACGGGACGGTGGCCAGCACGGCACCTGCCAGCACCACCGAATAGTCCACAAAGTGTGCGGCCTGCAGCAGCTGCAGCGCCACCGGGAGGGTCGGGTTGGAAGGGTCCAGCACAATGAACGGCCAGAAGAAGTTGGTCCAGGTCGCGACGAAGGTGAAAAGCGCCAGCATCGCCGCGGCCGGTCGCGCCGCGGGGAAGCCGACATACCAAAAGGCCTGGATCATGGAGGCCCCGTCCACCCGGACGGCCTCAATGAGTTCGTCCGGGAGGGCGTCCCGTAGATACTGGGTCATCCAGAACACCCCGAAGGCCGTCACCACGCCGGGGAGGATCACCGCCCAGAGGGAACCGGTCCAACCCAGCTTGGCCATCACAATGAACAGCGGAACCACGCCCAGCTGGGTGGGCACCGCCATTGTGGCGATCACGAAGACCAGAAGCCCCCTGCTGCCCCGGAAGCGCAACTTCGCGAACGCGAAGCCCGCCAGGGTGGAGAAAACCACCACCGAGGCGGCCGTGACCGTGGACACCAGGACGCTGTTGCCCATGGCCTTCCAGAACGGGATGCTGTCGAAGACTTTCGCGGCGTTGGCCACGAAGTTCCCGCCCGGCAGGACCGGGACACCGCGACTGAGCACCGTGCTGTCATGGCTGCCCACCAGGAACGACCAATACAGCGGGAACAGCGACGCCAGCAGGACCGTGCCGAGGACACTGTAGGTCAGCGCCCCGGGACGGCGCTGACCGCCTGCGCCGCCCCGGTTGCGCGGCCGGCCGGTTATGCGGTTCGGCCGCTTGGCCGCCGCCTTGGCCGCACCTTTGCCGGCGGTTTGCCGGATCATGGGGATGGAGCTCATTTGCGGCCTCCCTGGCTGGCGATACGCCGTGTGAGTAGATAGTTCAGGAGGGCAATCAGCACAATCATCAGGAACAGCAGCCACGCGACCGCAGATGCCCTGCCGAAATTGCGCTGTCCCCAGCCCAGTTCCCAGATGTACATGGTCAGCGTCTGCCACTGCCGGTCGGCGCCGCCGAGCCCGGATTGGTCGAACACCCGCGGCTCGTCGAAAATCTGCAGCCCGCCGATCGTGGACGTGATGGCCACGAAAATCACGGTGGGCCGGAGCATCGGAACCGTCACGGACAGGAACTGCCTGACCCGGCCGGCGCCGTCGATGGTGGCGGCTTCGAAGACATCGCGGGGGATGGCCTGCATGGCGGCAAGGAAGATCAGTGCGTTGTAGCCGATCCAGCGGAAATTCACCATCGTGGCGATGGCAATGTGGCTGGCGAGTTGCTCGGAGTGCCAGCGGACCGGGTCAAGGCCGACGAGTGCCAACAGCTCATTCACGAGGCCAAACTGGTCGGCGAACAGGTTGTTGAAGATCAGCCCGACCGCCACCGGGGCGACGACAAAGGGCACCAGGACGCCCATCCGCCAGAACGTTCTGGCCCGGAGGTTGGCGTCCAGCGCGGCCGCAATCAGCAGCGCCAGCACCACCTGCGGCACGGACGAAAGCAGGAAGATGCTCAGCGTGTTTCCTACCGCGTTCCAGAAGTACGGCTGCGCGAGGACGAAGCCGAAGTTCTCCGTCCCGACGAACTTGCCCTGCCCGCCGATCAGGTTCCAGTTGTGCAGGGACACCCAGGCTGTGTAGAGCAGCGGAAAGAGTCCCGTGAGGGCAAACAGCAGGAAGAACGGCGAGATGTAGAGGTAGGGCGAAAGTTTGACGTCCCACCGAGACATCCGTTGCGAGAACGCGAGCCGCCGGACGCTCCTCTTGCCGGGTATCTCCTCGTCAGCCAGTTGGCTCTGGGGCCTGACCCGGTCCGTTACCGACATGACCTACAGGGACTTCACAGCGGTGAGGAACTTCGCCCAGGAGGACTCGGCGTCGTCCTTCTTGTCCACGTCCACGCGGGTGAGGGCCTGCTGCATGGCGTCGTTGATGGCAAAGAACTTCGGGCCCTTGAACGGGGTGGCGCCCACGGCCTTGGCCCGCTCGGCGAAGATCTTTCCGGTGGGGGCGTTGTTGAAGAACTTGTTGGTCTGCCCCAGCAGTGCCTCGCTGTCGAGCGCCTTGACCTGGCTCGGGAAGTTGCCCTTGGCGGTGAAGGCCTTGATCTGCTGCTCCGGGGCGTTCAGCCAGGCGGCGAGCTTCTTGGCTTCGGCCTGGTGCTTGCCCTGCGCCGGCACGGTCAGGTACGAACCTCCCCAGTTTCCGCCGCCGCCGGGGAAGACGTTGGCGACGTCCCAGCCCTTGACGCCGGTGGCGTTGCCCTCGATCACACCGAGCATCCAGCCCGGGCAGAGGGTGGTGGCGAACTTCTGGGACTGGAAACCGGCCACCCAGTCGTTGCTCCACTGGCCCAGGTGCGCGGAGAGGTTGTCCTTCGTCGAGGCGTTGAGGACCTTGGTGTAGACGTCCTTGACGGCGGGGTTCTCGGCGGCAATGACAGTGCCGTCCTCGTTTTCGTAGGCCTTTTCCAGCTGGTTGCTCATGCCCTGGTAGATGGCTCCGGCGGAATCGAACCAGGCCGCGCCGGTCTTCGCGGCGACAAACTTCTTGCCGGCGTCGAAGTAGCTGTCCCAGGTGGTGCCGAGCATCTTGGCGACGGATTCGCGGTCCGTCGGCAGTCCTGCCGCCTTGAGCAGTGCCGAGTTGTAGCAGACAGCCTCGGGACCGGAGTCTGTGCCGTAGCCGATCAGGCGGCCGTCCTGCGTGGTCGCCGCCTCGGTCTTCCAGTCCAGCCAGCGGCCTTCGACGGCGGGATCCTTCAGGTCCACGAACTGGTCCGGATACTGCTTGAGTTCGGAGAGCCAGTCAACCTCGATAGCTTCGACGTCCGAGAGGCCCGATCCCGCCGCCAGGCGGGTGGTCAGGTTGTCGCGCGCTTCGTTGGTGGTGGCGGCTTTCTTGTGCTGGATCTTGACGTTGGGGTTGAGTGATTCGTACTCCTTGAGCAAGCTCTCGTAGCCGAACTCGTTGAACGTGGCGAGGGTGAGGGTTACAGGCTCCTTCCCCGTCTCGCCGGTGGGTGCCGCGGCTTTGGGGGCGTCTGCTCCGCAGGCGCTCAGGGCAAGGGTGAGGCAGGCAGCCGACGCCGACAGGGCGGCGAGCTTGCGGGAAAATTTCACGCGGGGACTCCTTTGTCAGGGTATGGCACGAAGAGTGCGGGGCGATGCGCCCAGAGCTGGGAGCGCTCCCGTGACTCGCATGGGAGCGCTCCCACGAGCATGGTGTCGCACATCACAATGAATTGTCAAGGTGGCGCCCTTGGCGGAATCGGGGCCCTTGCCGGGCCTTGAGGCCGGTGTTAGGCTTCCCGGCGGGAGCGCTCCCACACCGTGCCCTTCCCGGCAGCGGGGCGCCTGATTCCCTTTTGCTCCACTCCACAGCCCGTGCAAAACCGCACCCCAACGAGAGCAGGACAAGCAATGCCGCTAGCCCACCTCCGCCGCCACCGCGCGGCCCAATCCACGTCGTTCCGGGCGCCAACGCACCACCAGAGACGGCTGCTGGCCGGCGCGGTAGCGGTGATGCTTGGCGTGCTGGGCGCCGCAGCCGCCCCCGCCGCCAACGCCGCTCCGCCCCCGGCGATGAACCCGGCAGTGAACCAGGCGAAGACCACGCCTGCGCCGGCCCCCGACTTCGGCCCCAACGTGCGGATCTTCGATCCCGGCATGCCGGTGGCCGCCATCCAGGCCGAGGTGGACGCCATAGCGGCCAAACAGGTCGACGACGAGATGGGCACCAACCGTTATTCCCTGCTGTTCAAGCCCGGCACCTATGGCAGCCCGGAAACGCCGCTGATCATCCAGGTGGGCTATTCGACCGAAGTGGCCGGCCTGGGCGCCTCACCCACGGACGTCACCATCAACGGCCATGTGGACACGTACAACCGGTGCCTGACCGCGGACAACTGCATCGCCCTGAACAACTTCTGGCGCTCCGTCTCCAACCTCACCATCAATGTCACCGGTCTGGAGGGCTGCCGCAGCTCGGCGAACTTCTGGGCGGCTTCGCAGGCATCGCCCATGCGGCGGGTCAACATCACCGGCGGCAACCTCTCCCTGATGGACTACTGCACCGCCGGCCCGCAGTACGCCAGCGGCGGCTTCATTTCCGATTCAAAAGCCGGCACGGTCATCAACGGTTCGCAGCAGCAATACCTGGTCCGCGACAGCAGCATTGGCAGCTGGTCCAACGGCGTCTGGAACCAGGTCTTCTCCGGGGTGAACGGGGCTCCGGCCCAGTCCTTCCCGAACCCGCCGTACACCACCCTGGCCAGCACCCCGGTCAGCCGCGAGAAGCCGTACCTGGTGCTGGATTCCGGCGGGGGGTACAACGTTTTTGTTCCCTCGGTGCGCAAGGATTCCGCAGGAACCACGTGGGAAAACGGCCCGACGGCGGGCCGCAGCATCCCGCTGTCCGACTTCTTCGTGGCCAGGCCTACCGATTCCGTCCAGACCATCAACTCCCAACTGGCCCGCGGCAAGAACCTGCTGCTGACCCCGGGTGTCTACGACATTGATCGAAGCATCGAAGTCAAGCGTGCCAACACCGTCGTCCTCGGACTCGGCATGGCCACCCTCACCGCCGTCGACGGTTCCGTGCCGCTGACGGTCGCGGATGTCCCCGGCGTCGAAATTGCCGCCGTCACCGTGGACGCCGGCGAGAAGAATTCACCGGCACTGCTTCGCGTTGGCACCCAGCGTGCCGCAAAAGGCAACGCCCGCGCCCACAACGGCTGGAGCGATCCCGCCAACCCCACCACCCTCCACGATGTCTTCTTCCGGATCGGCGGGCCCCACGTCGGCAAGGCCTCGCTGAGCCTGGAGGTCAACAGTGACGACGTGCTCCTGGACCACATCTGGGCCTGGCGCGCCGACCACGGAAACGGCGTGGGCTGGACTACGAACACCGCAGACAACGGCGTCATCATCAACGGCGACAACGTCACCGCCACCGGCCTGTTCGTCGAGCACTACCAGCAGTACAACGTGATCTGGAACGGCGAACGCGGGAAGACCATTTTCTTCCAGAACGAGCTGCCTTACGACGCGCCCAACCAGGCCGCCTGGCAGCACGACGGCGTACTGGGCTGGGCTGGTTACAAGGTCGCCGACTCGGTTCGGACGCACGAACTCTGGGGCGGCGGCAGCTACGTCTACAACAACGTCGACCCCACCATCCACGCCACCCGCGGATTCGAAGTGCCGGTAACGCCCGGCGTGAAGCTGCATGGCCTGCTGACGGTCAACCTCGGCGCCGGGACCCTGGACCACGTCGTCAATGACACCGGCGCAGCCGTCTCGACAGACGCCGTGGGGGTGCCCAGCTACGTCGCCGATTTCGGTTAGGACGCCTGCGGGCGGGAGCCTTCCGGCCCCGCCCGCCGGCACCGGCGCAGCTAACGCACCGTCCGGCGTCGCCCTAGTGCGATGCAGGCCCCGCCGAGCAGCAGGGCCGCCGCCGCCAAAGCTGCGGCAGGAAGCACGCCGTTGGCTCCGGTGCTGGCGAGCATCGCGGGGCTGCCCGGCTGCTGCGGAGTTGAGACACGGGCGCCCGCTGCCGCCGTCGGAGGAATGTTCCCTGCCATGGCTGCGGACGCCGGCGGGCTGATCGTGAACCTGGCCCTAAGCGGTGACGAGGCGATCCCGTCGACGGACTGGGTTACGGACAGTGTGTGCAGCCCCACGGCCAGGCCGGCGGGGAACCGTACACTCCAGCGGCCGCCAGCCACGAGGACATGCGGGACCAGCGAAGGGAACACCGACTTCGTCCCCACGCCAGATCCGCCCTTCTGCACGGCACCGATCGGCTGTCCGTCAATCAGCACGGTGACCGCTGCGCCGTCGACACCCGTCCCGGAAATCGCATCGGGCAGCAAGTCCTGGCGGAACGAGACCCCGTTCCACTGTCCGGCGACAGCGGGCGCCGGCGGCGGCACCGTGAACACCAGCGTGGCTGGCGGGCTGTCCACGTGGCCGGGCGCCGTCTGGACCGCCGAGACCGAGAGCTTGCCGTACACCCGCTGGCTTCCCACCGAAACACTCCACCGGCCCTGCGGCGAAACCTTCGCGGAACCGGTCAGCTGGCCCGAAAGGACCACGGTGTTGCCCGGGGTGCCCGTTCCTTCGACGCGATCCAGCGCCGCGAGGCTGGATCCGGAGGCGGGGGCACTGATCTCCGGCGCGAGCAACCCGGAGACCTTGAGGCTGAACGCTGCGGCCCCTGACCGGCTGTGGCCGTTGACGGTCTCAGCCGTGAATTGGAACGTTCCTTCCGACGCTGGCGCGTTGAAGGACCAGCTTCCCGCCGCGTCCACCGGGATTTCGACGGCGTCCTGGTCCGGGCGAAGCAGGCGGACCGTGGAGTTCGCGGCGACGCCCGAGGCGGGGGCGGCAGGCACGCGCCCCCGAATGAGGCTGCCCGGCAACACCGTGCCGGTGTCCGGTGTCCCCGCAAGTTCGGGCTTGTTCAAGAACAGCTGGAGCTGGACGGGGCCAGGAATGGAGCCCAGCGCATCGTCGAGCGTTGTCGCGACCGCAAAGTTCTGCGCCGCGCCCCGGGGTTCCCCGGCGGAGTGTGTGCCGACGGCAAAGTTTCCGCTGATCCAGGGCCCCCCGGAGTCTCCACCGCTGGATTGGACGTCATAGGACAAGAAGCCCTTGAAGGCCCTCAAATCTCCTGCCGCGGTGGTGCGTCCTCCCACAACGTAGACGCCGGTTTCCGCTACCTCGCCGCAGGACCATCCGGTGGTGCGGCCGGACCGGCAGACAGCCTGGCCCTGGTACGGCGCTGCGGTGCCAATGATCTTGACGGAGGTTTGTCCCGGGTTGGCCGGGGTCTTCCACGTAGTGGCGGAGGGCTGCACCTTGAGCCCGGGCCGCAAATCCTTGATCACGGCAATGTCGGTGCCGATGTTGCCCGGACTCGACTCTGCACCGGTGATCGGCGAGTTATCGGGTCCGCCGAACTGGCTGAACCCGAACGATCCCAGGGGTTCGAGAACGGCCGGCAGCGAGGTGGTCGCTCCGCCGGCCGGCGCCGCGGTGGGCGGCTCGACGTCGGCCTTTGCCGCCGTTCCATCTTCGGCGCAGTGCCCGGCAGTCAGCACCAGCGGCAGGCCGGCGGGATCAAAAGCCCCGAAGCCGGCAGAGCAGATCGTCATCTTGTCGATCACGTAACCCTGCCCGCCGAAGTAGTCGTCTTCGGTCTTGATCGGAGCGCCCTTTTCCAGTTTCACGTTGGCGTAGCGGGACACGAAAGCTGCGGCCGAGATCTTTCCGGGGGCGGGCGCCGGCGCCGGGTCGAGGCTGCCGGGCGCCAGGGCCGCCGAGGTCCACGCCTCGGCTGTGTTGGTGCCGCCGGTGCGGACGATGAAGTGGCCGTCGGCGTAAGCCACAGCCTGCAGCCCGGCAGGACCGACCTCACGGACATACGCCTGGAAGAGCTGCTCGGCACTGCCGGCGACGAGTTCCGGCTTCACGGCTGCGGCCGGCGTGGCGCCTGGTCCCGTGGGAGCGGCCAGCGCGGAGGTCTTCAGCGCGGGCGCCTCGAGCGCGAATTCCGCCGGGCCGGCCTGGTTCAGTTCGTCGATTCGGGCTTGGAGCTCCACGCCGGAGCCTTCGACCACGATTTTTCCGTCCCGCAGGACAATCCCGACATAGCCAGGCAGGCCGCGCAGGGAGGGTGCAGCCTCGGCGGCCCGCTTGGCCTGCGCTCCGGCGGCGTTGAACTCCGCCAGGGTCATGCCCAGGTCCCGTCGGATCGCCTCGGCGAGCCCGGCGTCGCTGATGCCCGGTTCTGGCGAGGACGCAGCGGGTTCAACCGGCGCCGTCGGCGCGAGGGCCGCCTCCGAAGTGGGGCTGGGCGAAGGGGAAGGGGACGCCGTAGCGGGATTAGGGGACCCGGCCTCTGCCAAGGCGGGGACAGCCACAGACGACCCCGCGAGCGCCACGGCGACAGCCGCCGCTGCCCGGATTACCAGCGCGTACGTGGGAGTCTTCACCCGGTTACTCTAGTGCCCCAATTTGCCCCGGATGGCAGTCAACTCAGGAACCGTTACCCCATTGTGGCCCAAAAATTCGGCAGTTTTCAGCTGCCGCACAAAGCGCAGGAGGCTTTCCTGGCGCGCCTCGATCAGCGGCGCGAGGATCTCCTCGGGCAGGTACCGCTCATGCGGATGCGGGGTTGCGGACAGCCGGTGGTGCTCGTTGATGCCCCGCATGGCGCGTGCGTAGGACAGGGCGATGGCGTCCTCCCCGGCTCCGGCGAGGTCCTGGAGCATGGCGGCGATCATGCCGCTGCGGTCCCGGCCGGCCGAACAGTGGATCACGACTCCGCCGGGGGCTGCCGCGACGGCTCTGAACACTGCGGCGAGCTTGCCGGGGAAGATCCTGGCGTTGTCCGGATAGGACGCCGGGTTGTTCAGGTAAGGAACGCAGAGCGCGCGGAATTCAGCGTTGCCGGGATCCTCGGTGGGGGCGTGCACGACGTCGAACGCCGCCAGGGTCGCCTCGCCCACCCGTGGATCGGTGTCGCGGCGGCGGATCTCATCCGGGTTGCGGAGGTCGATCACGGTCCGGATGCCGCCGTCGTATGCCTGCTGCCAGCCGGTCTCGGTGAGCCATTCGCGGCGGCCCATCCGGTACACGCTGCCCGCAACGTGCCAGGCGTTGACGGCCCCGTCCCAAGTGACAGACCCGTCGCTGTTGACGGCCCCGTCCCAGTTCATGGGCTTCACGGCGCCGCCCTCCGGCCGGCTAGCCACGGGACTCGTCCCGCCGCTTCCCCAGCCGGAACTCCAGGCCGCTGCGTACCATCGGCCATTCATGTTCGAGGATGGAAAACACCACGGTGTCGCGCAGCACGCCGTCGGCCGTGCGGCTGTGGCTGCGCAGCACGCCGTCCTGTTTGGCGCCCAGCCGGGCAATCGCCTCGCGGGACTGGTGGTTGAGCCAGTGCGTGCGGAATTCGACGGCGGGGCAGCCGAGCGTCTCGAAGGCATGACGGAGCAGCAACAGCTTGGAGTCCGGGTTGCTGCCGCTGCCCTGCGCGGAGGCGGCGTTCCAGGTGGAACCGATCTCCACCCGGGGTGTGGCGGCGTCGATGTTCATGTAGGTGGTCATGCCGATCACTTTCCCGGGGCCGCCGGTGGCCGGGTCAAGCAGCCGGGTGGTGAACGGCAGCATCGAGCCTGCCTGCTGCAGGGCCAGCCGTCGATCGATCTCGGCCGCCATGGCCTCCGGGGCGGGGACGGACGTGTACCAGAGTTTCCAGAGCTCGCCGTCCCGGACTGCCTCCACCAGGCCGTCGTGGTGGGCATGGCTCAGCGGTTCCAGCACCACGTGCTGGCCGGTGAGGGTGATGGGTTCAATGCGCGGCGGGGCGGTAGTCACCGCACCATCCTAGGCATGCCGGCCCCTCGCTGGCGCCCGGACGGATCCCCCAATGAGCATCCGTCCGGGACCGGCTCAGGCGGTCCAGTCGAAGAAGCCCTGGCCGGTCTTGCGTCCGAGTTCGCCGCGGGCCACCTTGTCCCGGAGGATCTGCGGTGGCGCAAAGCGCTCGCCCAGGGTGGAGGCCAGATACTCGGCGATGCCGAGCCGGACGTCGAGGCCGACGATGTCGGTGGTGCGCAGCGGACCGGTCGGGTGTTTGTAGCCCAGGACCATGGCGTTGTCGATGTCCTCGGCCGAGGCGACGCCTTCCTCCACCATGCGCATCGCCTCGAGGGCGATTGCGACGCCCAGCCGCGAGGAGGCGAAGCCCGGGGCGTCATTGACGACGACGGCGGTCTTGCCGAGCGCTTCGACCCAGCCGCGGGCGGCCTGGGCGAGGGCCTCGCTTGTCTGCTCGCCGAGGACGACCTCGATCAGGGTGGACGCGGGAACCGGGTTGAAAAAGTGCAGGCCCAGGAAGTTCTGCGGGCGCTTCAGCTCGCGGGCCAGGCCGTTGACGGAGAGCGAGGAGGTGTTGGAGGCGAGGTACGCGTCCGTGGCGAGCCGCTCCTCGATCCCGCGCAGCGAGGCCACCTTCAGGTCCCAGTCCTCGGGTACGGCCTCGATGACCAACTGCCGGTCCTTGAAGTCGTCGTAGTCCACGGTCACGGAGAGGCGGGAGACCATCTCGTCGAGGTTGCCGTCGGTGGCGCCGCGCTCGATACTCTTGGCCGCCGCGGACTCCACGCGCTCGCGGGCCGCCTCGGCAGACTCCTCGTCACGCTCGACGACGAGCACGTTGGCGCCGTTGATCAGGAAGGCATGGGCGATGCCCGCGCCCATCCGGCCGCCGCCGAGCACCCCGACAAAGTCGGGAAGGCCAGTGGCAGGCAGGTTGGCGGGGAGTACCGAGTTGCTCATATCTACTTCTTCCGGTCTGGATTGGGGCCTGGCGTGGCGGCTGGCTTGTTGCTCACTTCGCGGCTGACTCTTGGGCTGATTTCTTGGCTGATTTCTTGTCCGATTTCTTGTCCAGGAAAGCCTGCATACGGTCGAACTTCGCCTGCGATTCGAAGAGGATGCCCTGCGCCAGCTGGTCGATCAGCGGGTGCGCCTCAGCCGGGGCATGGAACACGGACTTGGTGATCCGCACCGCGAGCGGGTCCTGCTGCGCGATCCGGTCCGCCAGCGCGTGGGCGGCGTCCATCAGCTCCGCGGGTTCGTGCACCTCGGTGATGAGCCCGACCGCGAGCGCCCGGTCGGCGCGGAGTACTGCGCCGGCCAGGAGGATGTCCTTGGCCACCGGCTCCCCCACCAGCTCCTTGAGGCGCCAGCTGGCCCCGGCGGCGGCGAGGATGCCGAGGCCCGTCTCGGGGTTGCCGATCCGGACCCCCGGGGTGCCGATCCGGAAGTCGGCGGCGTAGGCCAATTCGGCGCCGCCGCCCAGGCAGAAGCCGTCGAGGGCCGCGATGACCGGCATCGGCAGCTTGGCGATCCGGACGAAGATGGTGGAGTTGATGCCCTGCAGGGCGTCGTCGCGGCGGCGTTCCCGCAGCTGCGCGATGTCGGCGCCGGAGGCGAATACGCCTTCCGTGCCGGCAAGGATCAGCACCTTGGGGGTCTGCTCGAGGTACGCGCAGACGCTGTGGAGCTCATCGACCATCTGCTGGTCGATCGCGTTGCGGACCTCCGGGCGGTTGAGCAGGACCACCAGCCGGTCCTCGCGCTCCTCGACCAGGAGCGTGCCGAAGCCTGCGGTGTCCAGGCCGCCGGGCCGGGCCGCCATTAGACGCGCTCCAGCAGCATGGCTGTGCCCTGGCCGACGCCGATGCACATGGTGGCGAGGCCGATTTTGGCGTCTTCGCGCTCCATCCGGCCCAGCAGGGTGATGGCAATCCGGGACCCGGACGAGCCGAGCGGATGGCCCAGGGAGATCGCGCCGCCGTCGCGGTTCACAATCTCCGGATCGAGGCCGAGCCGGCGCATGCTGGCCAGCGACTGGGTGGCGAAGGCCTCGTTGAGTTCGACGGCGCCGAGGTCACCGACGTCGAGCCCGCTTCGGGCGAGGACCTTCCGGGTGGCCGGGACCGGGCCGATGCCCATGATCTCTGGCTCGCAGCCGGCCGAGGCGCCGTCGATGATGCGGGCCCGCGGGGTGAGCCCGAGCTTCTGGATCGCGGCCTCGGAGGCGACGATGATCGCGGAGGCGCCGTCGTTGAGCGTGGAGGAGTTGCCGGCGGTGACCACGGAGCCGCCCGCGACGACGGGGCGCAGCCCGGACAACACGTCCATGGTGGTGCCGGCGCGGGGGCCTTCATCGGTGTCCACGACCGTCTCGCCCTTGCGCGTCTTGACGGTCACGGGAACGATTTCGTCCGCGAAGCGGCCGGCGGCAATCGCGGCGAGCGAACGCTCGTGTGAGCGGACGGCGAACGCGTCCGCGTCCTCGCGGGAAATGCCGTCCACGCGGGCGACTTCCTCGGCCGTCTCCGGCATGGAGTAGGTCATCTTGCCGTCGCGGGAGAGCTCGCCCTTCTGGAACAGCGGGTTGGCGAAGCGCCAGCCGATCGAGGTATCGAAAATTTGGCCCGGCTTGGCGAAGGCGGTCTGCGGCTTTTCCTGCACCCAGGGGGCGCGGCTCATGGATTCGACGCCGCCTGCGATGACGATATCTGCGGCGCCGGACTTGATCATCTGGCTGGCCATGATGATGGCGCTCAGGCCGGAGGCGCAGAGCCGATTAACGGTAATGCCGGGGATGTGGAGCGGTAGTCCGGCCAGGATGGTGGCCATCCGGGCGACGTTGCGGTTCTCCTCGCCGGCTCCGTTGGCGTTGCCGAGGATGACCTCGTCGATGGCGTCCGGGTCGATCCCGGCACGGGCGACAGCTTCACGGACCACCAGCGCCGCCAGGTCATCGGGCCGGACCGCGGAAAGGGCGCCGCCGTACCGTCCCACGGGAGTGCGGGCACCGCCAACAAGAAAAGCCTCGACCATGAGAACATCCTTCACCAAGGGAGCAGGGCCGGCAGCAGAGTAAATTACCGACCGTTCGTTCTATAAAGATTACACAACGGGTCAAGGCGGTCAACCGGACGGCCCCGGATGACGTGGCGTCGACTCAGGCCACGGTGATGCCCAGGTGGCCGGCCAGCAGCGGGGCCAGCAGGCTGAGCTGGTGCTCGTCGACCACGATGCCGGCGAGGCTGCCGAGGCCGCTGAGGGACCGGAACTCCGTGCCGCGCAGGTCGAAGTCCTTCAGTCGCGCTCCACTGAAGTCCAGGCTGCCGATGGTGCAGTTCTTCAGCGCCACCCGGGTCGCCGTGCAGGAGCCAAGGTCCAGTTCGTTGATGATGCAATCGCTGATCTGCACGTCCACCAGCTTGGAGCCGCGGAGGTTGACGTAGTCCAGCTTGCCGCCGTCGATCCGCACCGACTGCCAGCCGCTTTCATACAGTTCCGCCGACCCCCAGCGGGGGTTGCGGAGTTCGACGTCGCGCAGGCTTGAGCGCGCCGCCGTGAAGACCGGGGCGTAGATCTCGGCCAGGACGCAGTCGCGGAAACTCGCGCCGCGCAGCTGGGTTTCATTAAAGGAGGCGCCGGAGAACTCGCACTCGGCGAAATCCGTGCCGCTGAGCTCCAGCCCGTCCGCGGCCGCGCGGGTGTACCGGACGCCGTCGTAGCGCTCCCCGCGGCGGAAATCGGGGGCAGGATCCTCCGCGAGGTCCGCCAGCTGGACCGGCGTGAGGCGCGGGGCGGTGACTTTGGCTGCGCCGGAGGGCTTGGCCATCACTGTAACTCCGCCTTGGCCGCGGTCTTGGCTGGGACAGGGGTGGTTGTGGGCTCCATGGTTTCGAGCCTAGCCGGGCGGATCGAAAACCCTGGGCACGGACCGGATCGAATGATCTCGCGAAAGGGCTTGAATTAGTAAGCATGCTTCGTGTTATGGTGAAACTGCGTTGAATTTCAACCGGAAACGAAAGGTGGAGTACACCATGGGTATCGGAGACAAGATTCAGAACGAGGCGGAGCACCTCGGCGGCAAGGCCAAGGAAGCTACCGGAAACGCCACGGACAACGACCGCCTGAAGGCCGAAGGCCAGAAGGACCAGGTCGTCGCCGACGCGAAGAAGGTCGGCGAAAACGTCAAGGACGCCGTCAAGCGCGACTAGTCCTAAAAATCGACGGCGTCGGACATTCCTTTGGGGGATGTCCGGCGCCGTTTTTTGTGCCCGGATGCAAGACTGTCCGAACACGACTCCCGCACGACCCGACCTAGGAGTGCCCATGGCCAGGAATGCCGCCAACCGGGGCGAAGACCCGGACCCGGCCCTGCATAACGTCGACCTCAGCGGGGCCAGCCTCGCCGCCGGCGGCTCCCCGCGGCTCCGCGGCTACCTGGCGGAACCGGAAGGGGACGGTCCCTTCCCGGCCGTGCTGATGATCCATGAGGCGTTTGGCCTGGATGGCATCACGGTCCGGCACGCAGAGCGGATGGCGGCCGCCGGCTATCTCACCCTGGCTGTGGACCTGTTCAGCGACGGCGGGGCGCGCCGCTGCCTCGTCTCGACCATGCGTTCCCTGGCTGCCGGGCAGGGTCGCGCGTTCACGGACCTGGCGACGGCGCGGCAGTGGCTGTTGGACTCCGGCCGCACGACCGGGAAAATCGGCGTCATCGGGTTCTGCATGGGCGGCGGCTTCGCCCTGCTGCTGGCCAATGACGGCTTCGATGCCGCGGCGGTGAACTACGGCAGGCTGCCCAAGGACCCGGAAACGGCGCTGGCGGGCGCCTGCCCGATCGTGGCCAACTTCGGCGCGAAGGACCGTTCCCTTTCCGGGGCGGCGGCACGGCTGACCTCCGTGCTTGAGTCCCTCGGCGTTGAACACGACATCAAGGAATTCGCGACCGCCGGCCACTCGTTCCTGAACGATGAGGAAACGGAACCCAGGCCGCTGCGTCCGCTGTTCCGCGTCCTCGGCGTCGGGCCCGATCCGCAGGCCGCACCCGCGGCCTGGCGCAGGATCGAAGACCATTTCGCCCGGCACCTGAAGGACTAGGCGCCAGATCCCGCATCGGCTGCCCCAACGGTGCCTTTTGCAGCCCCGGAACGGCCGTTACGGAGCAGTCGATGGAACAAACGACGGCGGCGGCCACCTTGTTCGGGTGGCCGCCGCCGTCGTTGGTCATTCAGGACCGGAGCCCTAGCTGAAGAGCTGGCTCTTCGGTTCGTTGTTCTTGACCTTCTGCCAGCCGAGCCAGAGGACCACCGCGAAGAACGGGATGGTCGCCAGGGTCCACAGGCCCAGCGGGAAGACCTCCCCGGTCTTGCTGGTCATCGTGTCGAAGCCGATCAGCACGGTGATGGCCAGCAAGGCCACCAGTCCGGCCCAGCTTGTCCACGGTGAGCCCGGCATGGGCAGGGAGGACACGTTGCCCTTGGTCTTGCGCAGCGCGATCTGGCTGGCGAAAATCGAGCCCCACGTGAAGATCACGCCGATCGAGGCGGTGTTGAGTGCGAGGTCGAAGGCGTGCGAGCCGCCGAGCCAGATGTTGAGCAGGATGCCGACCAGGTAGACCGAGCCGATCGCCAGGATCGCGGCGTAGGGGACGTGGCTCTTGGACATCCGGGTCAGCCACTGCGGGGCATGCCCGTTGTTGGCCATGGTGCGGAATATCCGGCCAATCGAGTACAGGCCCGAGTTGCAGGACGACAGTGCGGCGGTGATCACGATCATGTTCATAACGTCGCCCATCCACGGCAGGCCCATCTGGCCGAAGACGGTGACGAACGGCGAGGTGCCGGCCTTGTACTGGTCCGAGGGCAGCAGCATCGCCAGGAGGGTCACCGACCCGACGTAGAACACGACGATCCGGATCACGACGGCGCGGATCGCCTTCGGGACCTCCTTGGCCGGGTCCTCCATCTCGCCGGCGGTGATGCCGACGAGCTCGATGGCGTTGTAGGCGAAGATCACGGCGTTCAGCACGAGGATCATCACGAGGGCGCCCTTGGGGAACATGCCGCCGTCCGCCGCGAAGAGGTTGTTCACCGAGGCGTGGCCGTCGCCGACCTTGGCGTTGGTGACCACCATGAAGGTGCCGACGGCCAGGAAGATCAGGATGGCCGCGACCTTGAGGACGGAGGCCCAGAACTCGAACTCGCCAAACGCCTTGACGCTCAGCAGATTCACTCCGACGAGGAGCAGCAGCGCCGCGATGGCGGTCAGCTCCACCGGCACGTTGGGGAAGAAGAACTGGAAGTACAGCCCGATCGCGATCAGCTCGGCGATGCCGGTCATGGCCCAGTTGATGAAGTACATCCAGCCGGACAGGTAGGCACCCTTCTTGCCGAACATCTCACCGGCGTAGCTAACGAAGGAGCCGGAGGTCTGGCGGTACATGATGAGCTCGCCAAGGGCGCGCATCAGCAGGTAGGCGATGACGCCCGCAATGGCGTAGGAGAAGATCAGCGCGGGGCCGGTCGAAGCCAGGCGGCCGCCGGCGCCCATGAAGAGGCCGACGCCGATTGCGCCGCCCATGGCGATCATGGTGACCTGGCGGCCGTTCAGGGACTTCTTGTAGCCCTCGGCGCTGAGGGTCGAGTCGACGACGGCGGATTGCGCCGGCGCGCTCTTAACGTCTGTGGAAGTACTTTGTGGCACAACAGTTCCTTGTAGGTCGGGGTATTGCCGGGACGGGAAGGCGGCTCCGGGAGCAGAAGTACGGACCCGGCCTGTGCCCTGAGCCCAGGAAACGGGCAGGGTTTTAGACCGAAACTCACAACGGGTCGCAGCGTCGCGCGGCACGTCCATAGTACTAGCTTTCGGCGCCGCACCGTGACGCGGGCTACACCCGGAACCGCCGAAAATACGAAATTAAAACAACGTTTTGGCGCAAAAGCGCTGGTCAGGCCGAGGTTTCCATTACTCTGAGCGAACCGGCGGGGACGTTCCCGCTGGTTCGCCTGCAACGTCACTGCAGGCCATGGCAGCAGTGCCGTGAGTCAGGGGGGACTATGAAACAGAGAGCGCTACTGCCCGCAGTGCTGCTTCTCGTACTGGCAGGGTGTTCGAGCGGCGGTTCCGGTCCGGCCACACCCAGCACCGGCAGCAGCACCGCAGCAACGCCGGCACCATCATCATCATCATCATCATCATCAGGATCTCCGGCGCCGAGCGCGTCCGAACCGGCCGATGTTTCCACTTCGCTTAACGCACCCGAGGCCTTGCGCGAGCCCATCTGCCGCGCGACGGCCGACGGGTCGTGGTCCTTCACGGGGACCCTGGTCAACAGCAGCGACAAGAACAAAGTGTTCACCGTGGCAATCGCGGTCACCGCCGGCCCTGCCGTGGCAGGGCACACGATCATCACCAAAACCGTCGCTGCCGGCAAGTCGGCCGAGATTGCAGCACCGAACTTTGCCAAGACCAAGGACAGCGCCGGGACCTGCACACCGGTCGTCTCCGTAGAGGATGCGCCATGAAAAAACTACTTGTCATCTCAGCGGTGGTGCTCGGGCTCGCGGCCGGACCGCTGGCGGTCGGACCGGCCTTCGCCGAGACCGCATCGCTGCCGCAGGACACAGCGAGCCCCACGGCAACCGACACGGCCGCGCCGACCGAGTCGGCGTCGGCCCCCGCCATTCCGGCCCCGGAACTTAGCACGTCCCCGACAGCGACGGCGGAGCCCACCGTGGAGCCGACCTCCACTGTTGCGGAGCCAACGCCGACGCCGACGCCGACTCCGACGGAGGAGCCGACGTCGCCGTCCGTCGTTGTCCTGGGCGCCATCCAGGCGAAATGGACTGCGCTGAAGGGCGCAGCCGGTGCCCTCGGCGCACCGACCGCCAACCAGGCCTGCTCTCTCGACGTCTGCAGCCAGGCGTTCGAAGGCGGATCCGTCTTCTGGACCGCTGCAACCGGCGCGCACCCGGTGCTGCGGACGGCCGGCCACACGGGCCCCCGCTGGCACGCGCAGGGAGGCTTGGCGCTCTACGGCTATCCGGTCACGGACGAAACCGCGGTCACGGGCGGAACCATCCAGAAGTTTTCCAGTGGGCGGTTCCTCACCTGGACCACCAAGGGAATCCAGCAGATCTGGTCACGCGGCGCCATCGGCGCCCTGTGGCGGGCCCAAGGTGAGGCCGCCGGGCTCGGGCTGCCGACCACCGCCGAGGTCTGCGGGCTGACGGCGCGGGGCTGTTCTCAGTTCTTCGCCCATGGAGCGGTGTTCTGGTCCCCGAGGACCCCCGCGCAGGTCCTCAAGGGGACCATCTACACCAGGTGGAAGGCGGCCGGCGCGCAAGCCGGCGTCATGGGCTATCCCACCGGCCCCAGGACCTGTGGCCAGGCTGCCGGCGGATGCCTGCAGCGGTTCCAGGGCGGAACCGTCTACTGGTCCTCGGCAACCGGGTCCTGGATCTCCCGCGGCGGCCTCGGAGCCCGGTACGTCCGGGTGGGGGCCACCCGGAGCAGCCTGGGCTACCCGCTCGCCAACGAAAAGTGCGTTCCGGGGCAGTGCATCCAGGCCTTCCAGCGGGGGTTCATCGGCTGGACGGTGAAGCCGGGATACCGGGTCTTCGGGATGTCGGAGTGCCAGAACCTCAACAACGGCAAGTCCAAGTACCCCACCTACGGCGCGAACCGGGTCCTCCTCACGTGGACCCAGGGCTACGGACTGAACCATGCGACCAACCTGTACTGCATGAAGATCGCCGGGACGTACGTGCCGGACTGGCGGACTGACGGGTACGTCGGTAAGTCCGGGTTCAAGCCGCCGGGAGTTCCGTCCGGCCCCACCCGGAACCTGTTCTCCCCCACCGGATCGTTCTCCGTGACCGAGGCCTTTGGCCTGGGCAACCCCGGCACGAAGCTTGCGTACCGCACGCTCAACCCGCGCTCACGCTGGGGCGGCAACCCCTGGACGGCCACCTACAACAAGTACCACGAGTCCTCCTCCTGGGTTGGCTGGGACGAGAACATGTGGTGGTTCGCCAGCCTGGGCTACTACCGCCAGGGCGTGGTCATCAACTACAACCGGCCGAACATTGTCCAGGATGCGGGCTTCGCCATCTTCCTGCACATGAACAAGATCCCGACGGCCGGCTGCATCTCCCTGGATGACTGGGCGGTGGTGGACTACATCCGCAAGTCCACCCCGGGCGACCGGATCATCATGGGGACCTACGGGGCGCTGTTCCGATAGATTCCCGGCTCTGCAGCTACACGGCTAACGCCCGGCGCCCTCGGCCCGGGCGTTAGCCGTGTCCGCTCGGCGGCGGGGCTAGGCTGGTGGCATGGGTCCCGCTCTCCGTCAACCACCTGCGCCGCGTCCGGAACTGTACGCATTCTCCCGGCTGGACCTCATCACGGCGGGGATTTACGTGGCAGTGGGGGCGGTCTTCGCCACCGCCTCAGGCCTGCTGGCGCCGCTCGTGCTGCAGCTCTCGCCCAATCCGGCGGTGGCGTCCTACGCGGTGAACCTTCTGGTCTATGCGGTCATCGGCCTGCTCGCCCTGTTCGCGGCACGCCAAGTCGCGCGCCGGGATCTCCGCGTCCTGGCCACGAGACCCTGGTTCACCCTCCTGACGGTGCCGCTGGCCGTGGTGGCCGCGATGATCCTGACCGCCATCCTGGTGGCCGTGGCAGGGACCCCGCAAACCTCCGCCAACCAAGCCGGCCTGCAGGCACTCATGCAGCAGGTCCCGGCCTGGCTAATGGTGCCGCTGCTGGTGATTGTGGGCCCCTTCGTGGAGGAGTACATGTTCCGGCACCTGCTGATCGGCAAGTTGAGCCGGAAGCTGAACATCTGGCTCTGCTGCGCGCTCTCCGTCGTGCTGTTCGCGGCCATGCACGTCGTGGGCCAGGAGGCGCTGACGCTGCCCGTGCTGATGCCCTATCTCGCCATGGGCGCCACCCTGGTGTTCGTCTACGTCTGGACGGGCAAGAATGTGATGTTCTCCTACTTCGTCCATGCCTCGAAGAACCTGCTGGCCGTCATCTTCATCTACGCCATCCCGCCGGAAATCCTCGAGCAGCTGCAGTAGCGCCCGGAAAAACAACAGCGAAAGTTGCCCCGGCGGCACCCTAGCGCCGCGGGCGCCGTCGTCGTAGGTTTTTCCCATGGCACTGAACATCCAAATCGCTGTCGACTGCGTCGACCCGCACGCCCTCGCGGACTGGTGGGCCGAAACCCTGGACTGGGCCGTGGAGCCGCAGGACGAGGACTTCATCCGTTCCATGATCAAGCAGGGTTTCGCGACGGACGCGGAGACCAAGCGGCACCACGGAAAGCTTGTCTGGCGGGACGGCGCCGCCATCCGGCCGCCCGAGGACCTGGGCGTCAAGCCCGCCTCACGCCGGATTCTTTTCCAGACCGCGCCGGAGGCGAAGACCGTCAAGAACCGCGTCCACTGGGATGTGAACCTGGCCGGCGCTGACAAGGACGAGGTCCGGGCCGCGCTCGAGGCCCGCGGCGCGACGTACCTGTGGACCGCCAACGAGGGCCCGCATTCCTGGCACACCATGGCGGACCCGGAAGGCAACGAGTTCTGTATCAGCTGAGCCGATTACTAGACTCGGACTGTGAGCAACGAAATCCCCGCCAAGGTATCCGACGTCTTTGACCCCACCCGCTGGCGCACCGTGACCGGCTTCGACGATTTCCAGGACATGACCTACCACCGACAGGTGGAGCGCTCCGCGGACGGCACCGTGGTCCAGGACCTTCCCACCGTCCGGATCGCCTTCAACCGCCCGGAGGTGCGCAACGCGTTCCGGCCCGGCACCGTGGACGAGCTGTACCGGGCCATGGACCACGCCCGGATGACCCCCGATGTCGCCACGGTCCTGCTCACCGGCAACGGCCCCTCCGCCAAGGACGGCGGCCACTCCTTCTGCTCCGGCGGCGACCAGCGGATCCGCGGCCGCGACGGGTATCGGTATGCAGAGGGCGATACCACCGAGACCATCGACCCCGCCCGCGCCGGCCGGCTGCACATCCTTGAGGTCCAGCGGCTCATGCGGACCATGCCCAAGGTGGTCATCGCCGTCGTGAACGGCTGGGCGGCCGGTGGCGGCCACTCGCTGCATGTCGTCTCCGACCTCACCATCGCCTCCCGGCAGCACGGCAAGTTCAAGCAGACCGACGCGACGGTAGGCAGCTTCGACGCCGGCTACGGCTCGGCCCTGCTGGCCCGCCAGATCGGCCAAAAGTCCGCCCGCGAGATCTTCTTCCTGGCCCGCGAATATTCCGCCGAGGACATGGTCCGGATGGGTGCCGTGAACGAGGCCGTGGACCACGAGCGGCTCGAGGAGGTGGCGCTGGAGTACGCCGCGGACATCGCCCGGCAATCCCCGCAGGCCATCCGGATGCTCAAGTTTGCCTTCAACCTCGCCGACGACGGCTTGGCCGGCCAGCAGGTGTTCGCCGGCGAAGCGACGCGGCTGGCTTACATGACGGACGAGGCGGTGGAGGGCAAGGAGGCCTTCCTGGAGAAGCGTGATCCGGACTGGTCCAAGTTCCCGTACTACTTCTAAGGCTGCCGCGATGACTTCCGGAGCGGTGAACATCGAACCCGCCCTCGCTGCCCTCGCAGCTGCCCTCCGCGGGGAGGGTCCCGCCGTCGAGCTGTCCGCCGGCCCGGACGGCTCCCCCGTCGTCGGGCTGGTGGAAACCCCCGGCTTCCAGGACGCCGCCGTCGTGGTGCGGACCTCCGGCTCCACCGGCGTGCCCAAGGCCACGGTGCTGACGGTGGATGCCCTGGCGGCTTCCTCCATGGCAACTGCGATGGCGCTTAAGGGCGAAGGCCAGTGGCTGCTGGCGCTCCCGGTGCAGTTCGTGGCCGGCGTCCAGGTCCTGGTCCGGTCGCTCTTCGCCGGCACCCGGCCCTGGGCGATGGACCTCTCCGGCGGGTTCACCCCGGAGGCCTTCACCACCGCAGCCCTTGAGCTCACGGACAAGATCCGTTTCACCTCCCTGGTTCCCACGCAGCTGCAGCGGCTCCTGGAGCGGCCCTCGGCACAGACGCTGGCCGTGCTCCGGCGCTTCAACGCGGTTCTGCTGGGCGGCGCCCCCGCCTCGGCGGAGTTGCTCGCCGCGGCCCGTGAGGCCGGCGTCCGGGTGGTGACCACCTACGGTTCCGCCGAGACCTGCGGCGGCTGCGTGTACGACGGCGTGCCGCTGGACGGCGTCGAGCTGAAACTCGCCGCGGACGGCCGGATCCTGCTCGGCGGCGCCACCATTGCGGCCGGCTATCTCGACGAGCCGGAGCTCACGGCCTCGGCATTTGTCGAGGACGACGGGATCCGCTGGTACCGCACCAACGACCTCGGCGCGCTGTCCGCGGACGGCACGCTGACCGTGCTGGGCCGGGCCGACGACGTCGTCATCACCGGCGGCGTCAAGGTGTCCGCCGCGCATGTGCAGGCGGAACTGGAGAAGCTCGACGGCGTGCGGGCGGCGTTCGTGGCGGGTGTCCCGTCCGCCGAGTGGGGCCAGGCGCTGGCGGCCTATGTGGTGCTGGCGGACGATTCGCCGGAGGCAGCCGAGGCCTTCACGGCGCGTTTCACCGCCGGCGGCGCGGGGGCGTTGGCGGGGGCCTTGGTTCCTAAAACAGTGCTCACCGCCGCGGAACTGCTGATGCTTCCGAACGGAAAACCGGACCGAATGGGCATGACCGTTCGGCTGGACACCCGTCATCAGGGAAAATAGAAAAGCTTCAAGCAACCCTTTCCACTAGATCAACACCCAAACCAACGAGGTACTGAACGTGGCCACAGCGGCACAATGGATCCAAGGCGCCCGTCTGCGCACCCTGCCGGCCGCAATCGCGCCGGTCCTGATCGGGACTGCAGCCGCCTATGAGATGAACGCGTTCCGGCCCGTCAACGCCCTGCTGGCCGCCATGGTGGCCCTGCTGCTCCAGGTCGGCGTGAACTTCGCCAACGACTACTCCGACGGCATCCGCGGCACCGATGAGGACCGGGTGGGCCCGCTCCGGCTGGTGGGTTCCGGGGTGGCGAAGCCGGAGCACGTCAAGCGGGCAGCGTTCGCGGCGTTCGGCCTGGCGATGCTGTTCGGACTGATCCTGGTCATTATCACGCAGGCCTGGTGGCTGATCCTCGTGGGTGTGGGCTGCGTACTTGCCGCGTGGGGCTACACCGGCGGCAAGAACCCCTACGGCTACCTGGGCCTGGGCGACCTGTTCGTGTTTGTGTTCTTCGGGCTGGTGGCCACGCTTGGCACCACCTACACGCAGGCCGGCCAGCTCAGCCTCGCGGCCATCATCGGTGCGATCGGCACGGGACTCATCGCCTGCGCCCTGCTCATGGCCAACAACGTCCGGGACATTCCCACCGACCGCGTGGCCGGGAAGAAGACGCTGGCTGTCCGGCTGGGCGACAAGCACGCCCGGGAAAGCTACGTGCTGATGCTCGCCGTGGCGATCCTGCTGGTGATTGTGCTTGCGCCCGGTCGGCCTTGGATGCTGATTGTGCTGCTGCTCATCCCGGCCATCCTGATGCCGTCCTGGCTGATGATCGCGGGCCGGCGCCGCAAGAGCCTGATCCCGGTGCTGAAGCAGACCGGGCTGATCAACCTTGGCTACGCCGTGCTGTTCTCGCTCGGCCTGGTGCTGAGCCGCGGCTTCTAAGGCGGGTTCCGGGGGTCCGGCTGGTTCCGCTGGTTCCAGCGGGTTCCGGCTGGTTCCAGGGGGTGCTGACGGGCTCTAGGAGTCCTTGGGCCGGCTGTCGGTGCGCACGGTGACGTCCGGGTGTTCGTCCACCAGGCGGTCTTCGGCGTGGGCGTCGTCGATCTCCCCGGCACTGCGCAGCGGCTTGGCTTTGCCGGAGAAACGCTGGTGGATCGAGGCGGTGGCCGCGTCGCGCTGCTTCTGGAAGAACAGGAAGCTGATGGCGAAGGCCATCATCCCGGCGCAGAGCGCGGCCAGCAGCCAGCCAAGCTGCAAATAGACAAACAGGGCGAACAACGGCACAAACAGTGCCAGACGGATCAGGGAGTATTTCAGGAAAGCCACGCTCCCAGTTTAGCCGTCCCGGCCGGGGCGGGGACCCGGCGGTCCGTCTGCTGCTGAGTGCGGGCACCAGCGCGGCTGCCCGGCGCCGGGCCGCGGGGTAGCGGGCGGCGGGCGGCGGGGTTCCGGGCGGCTGCCGTGCGGGTGCCGGGCGCCGGAAGCTCGCGCGGAGGCTAAACTGAAGCTATGCTCCGTGTCGTGGTACCAATCGTTGTACTGGTCGTCTTTGTCTACGGACTGATCGACCTCATCAGGACTGACGCACGCCTGACCAAGGGCATTTCCAAGCCGGCCTGGATCGTGGTGCAGATCGTTCTCCCGGTGGTCGGCGCAATCCTCTGGTTCCTCATCGGCCGGCCCCGCGGCGAGGCCGCGGCGGCTCCGGCCACGTACCGCCACCCCACCGCCCCGGACGACGATCCCGACTTCCTCCGCAACCTGGAGCTGCGCCGCCGCAACCAGGCGGAGGCTGACCGGCTCAAGAAGCTGAAGGACGAGCTGGACGCCAAGGAGCGCGAGCTGGGCAGCGGCACCGGAGACGCCCGCGGCACGGAATCCGGCGAAGCCCACGGCAGCGGCGACCCCACGCAGGGCACCGACGAGGTCAAGTAGCCGCTCTGCCCCCTGGCGCGTAGACGCTCCCTCTCAGCCGGCGCGTTCCCCTTCCCATTTGCCAGAAATGGCCTGAATCCGGACCCTCGTAGCGGCCATAGCCGGCAAATCGACGCCGCGCACCCGGACCTGCAAACCAGCCTCCACTGGCCCGCTCTTCCCCCACACCCTGCCCGGGCTGTGGACAACGTCAAATCCCGCTCCAGGCGGGCGCAGAATGCTCTTATGCGCCAGCCCAGCGAGCTTCCCCCACAGCTTCACGACAAACCATTCACGCTCGCGGACGCCCGCGCGGCGGGATTGAGCCGGCGTCGAACCCGGTGCCGGGATCTTGTCAGCCCCTGTCACGGAGTGCGCACCGCCGCCACGACGCCGAGCACCCTCCTTGACCGTATGCATGCCCTGGTTGCTGTGACGTGCGCGGTGGTGAGCCATGCAACCGCTGCCCTGCTGTGGGGCTTTCCCCTGCCGGCGTCCGTGGCAAACGTCGACGTCGTTCATCTCACCAGCCGGCCGGGCAATCGGGCTGTGCGTCGAAAGAACGTCGTGGGCCATCAACAGTCGTTTGAACCCGAGGAGATCGTGGCGGGCTCCAGGGTCCACTGCACGTCACCGCTGCGGACGTGGTTCGACCTGGCCAGCATGCTTAGCCTCGACGATCTTGTGATTGCCGGAGACTTCCTGCTCCGCCGAAGGAACCCTTTGTCCACCCTCGACGAGCTAGACGCCTACCTTCAAGGACGAAAAGGAAAGCCGGGCTACCAGAAGGCCGCGCGGGCTCGGATCCTGATGCGCTCAGGCACGGACTCCCCCAAGGAGACCGAACTCCGGTTGCTTCTTCTCCGCCATGGCCTCCCCGAACCCGCAGTCAACGTGCCCATGTTCGACGAAACCGGCCGCTGGATCCAGGACCCTGATTTGTCCTATGAAGTGGAACGGGTCGCAATCCAATACGACGGCGGGCATCACGCCACTCCGGCGCAACGGCGCAGCGATATTTTCCGGGACGAAAACGCGCGGGATGCCGGGTGGCGGGTAGTCGTGCTGACCCAGTGGGACTTGACCCCGTTGGGCCCGGGCATGGAGCCAACAGCGGTCACCAGGGTACGGGCGGCGCTCGTGGAGCGGGGCTGGATGCCCGATCGTGGCCCGGCCCGGAGGCGACGTTCCGCACGCACCACGGCGTCCATCTGACAGGAATGGCCGCTAAGCGGGGTGGCTTAGCGGCCATTTGTGGCGAATCGACGATTCAGGCCCGAGGGTTAGCGGCCACTGTGGCGAATCGCGGCGGTTCGGGGTGCGGGCCTGGTTGGTGCGGCGCCGTTTGGCCGATCTGACACAGATGGCCGCTAAGCAGGGTGGCTTAGCGGCCATCTGTGGCGAATGGACGAGGAATCTAAGCGCCCAACCCTGGCGAAGCGAACTCCCGGTGCCTTACAGCCCCGAGTAGGAGTGCAGTCCGTTGAAGAACTGGTTCACGATGGTGAAGTTGAAGACCACGCACAGGTAGCCGACGATCGAGAGCCAGGCCGCGCGGGTTCCGGTCCAGCCGCGGGTGGCGCGGGCGTGGAGGTAGCCGGCGTAGACCACCCAGATCACGAAGGTCCAGACTTCCTTGGTGTCCCAGCCCCAGAAGCGGCCCCAGGCCTTCTCGGCCCAGATGGCGCCGAACATCAGCGTGAACGTCCAGCCGACGAAGGCGATCGCGTTGATCCGGTAGGACAGGTTTTCCAGGCTCAGGGCGTTGGGGACCAGGCGCATGAAGCCCAGCTTGTCTGCCCCGCCCGCGGCAATGGTCTTCTGCCGGTGCGACTGGACCAGCTGCAGCGCGGACATCGCGAAGGTCAGGGTGAACAGGGCTGAGGACATCACCGCGATGGAGACGTGGATGATCAGCCAGTAGCTCTGCAGCGCCGGCACGAGGTGGCCCACGGGCGTCCAGAACGCGACCGAGGCCGCGACCAGCATGATGATGGCCAGGCCGATCACGAACGTGCCCAGGAACCGCAGGTCGCGGCGGATCAGCACCAGCAGGAAGACCGCCACCGCCACGAACGCGCCGGTGGTCAGGAACTCGTACATGTTGCCCCACGGCACCCGGCCCGCGCCGATCGCGCGGGTGATGACGCCGGCCGCGTGGATGGCGGCGCCCAGCACGGCGAGGGCGACGGCGACCCGGGCCGGAACCCGGCGTTCGGCGCCGTAGCGCATGCCGCCGTCGGCGGTCACGCCGGCTCCGCTTGCCCGGCTGCCCGAGACCGACGACGTCGGGCGCTCGGCCCGTCCGACAGGGCCGCTGACGTCGGAAGCGGCGCGGTCAACGGCGGCGGAGGAGCCACCGACGCCGGCGCCCACCGGGACACGGACCGTCTCGGCTCCGGACAGCTCTGCCGCCTTCAGGTCCACCGCGCGCAGGGTCTTGCTGCTCTTGGCCAGGTCCCAGGCGAAGGCGATGAAGGCCACCGTGTAGGTGCCGGCCGCGAGCAGCATAAAGAGCTCGCTGTACTGGCCCATGGTTTCGTTGATGGGGAACATTACTGATCCTTCTTTGACTCAGGAGAGCCTACTGTGGACTGGATGAAGTCTGCTGCGGGTTGGTCCGTGGAGGCCTGCGCGCCGGCGTCGGCGCGTGCGCCGGTGTCCGCCCGGTCATTATCCGCTGTCGCGCTGGGAACAGGCTGGGAATCCTCCCCCGAATCGTCCGCGGCCCCATCATCGAGCGGCCAGGCTGCCGACAGCAGGGCCCGGATGGCGGCGGCTTCCCCGGCCAGGCGGTGGTCCTCGCCGCGGGCCAGGAGACCGTACTCCACCATGGTGCGGCCGTCCTCGTGGGTGCCGGTGCGGACCCAGACGCGGCGGCGGTTGACGTACAGCGACGTGACCAGGCCGGCGACGGCGAGCAGGGCGAAGAACAAGGCGTAGCCCTGGCCGGGGTTGTGGTGGATGTCCACGCCGATGTAACGCTTCACGCCGTCGAAGCTGATGGTGCCCTTGCCGTTGGGCAGGGTGTGGGTGGTCCCGGGGGTCAGCACGATGCCCTTGGTGGGCAGGTTGCGGGCGTTTAGCGGCGTCAGTTTCTTCACATCGAGCTCGAACACGTTCTGCGGCGAGCCGCTGTTCAGTCCGAGGTCGCCGTAGTACGAGTTCAGCGTCAGCTGCGGGTTGAACAGTTCAGGATCGCCGCTGAAGGAAACTCCTTCCTTCGTGATGAACGCGGTAGGCAGGAAGAAGCCCGCGAAGGCCAGCTGCTCCGGCTTGGCATCGGGGACCTTGATGACCACGGAGGAGTAGTAGTTGTCGCCTTGCAGCTTGGCCACCACCGGTCCCTGCATGGCGATGTTGCCGGCGCCGTCGCGCACCGTGACCACCGGGGCGTAGCCGTTGCCGGTCAGGTAGACGCTGGTGCCGCCCAGGCTGAGCGGGTCATTGACCTTCAGCACCTCCTGCTTGGCAGGCGCGCCCGGGTTCTCCTTGGTGGTGACGTCAGCCTTGAAGTCGATGGGCTGGCCGAACTTGCCCTTCGATTCGCGGTCGAAGGTGATGTGGAACTTGTCCAGCTGGATGGAGTACGGCTCCAGCTGGCTGCTCTGGAAATTGGTGCCCGGGGTGAACTGGTCGTAGCCCACCAGGGTGTTCACGAAGGTGTCCCCCTCGACCAGGATCCGTTGGCCGCTGTAGCCGAACAAGCCACCGGCCGCGACGGACACCAGGACACCGATCAGGGCGGTGTGGAAGACAAGGTTGCCGACCTCCCGGAAGAAGCCGCGTTCCGCGCCGAGCGAGGGCCGTTCGCTGTCGCGGTCCCGCACATCGACGCGGTAGCCGCGCTTCCTCAGCAGGGCGGCGGCGTCGTCAATGGCGCGCGACGCCGGGATCCCGGCGTCGGCGGGGACCACCAGGGTGCCGTACTCGGGCAGCCGGGACAGCCGTGCCGGGGTGCGCGGGGGCTGGGAGCGCATGGCTTTGTAGTGCACGATGGCGCGGGGCACGACGCAGCCGATCAGCGAGATGAACAGCAGGATGTAAATCGCGGAGAACCACGCCGAGGAGTAGACATCGTAGAGCTGCAGGGAGTCCAGGATCTTGCCGTAGTCCGGGTGGTCCTTGATGTACTGGGTGACCACCGCAGGGTTAGCGGGCCGCTGCGGGAAGAGCGATCCGGGCACCGCGGCGACGGCGAGCAGCAGCAGCAGGAACAGCGCGGTGCGCATGCTGGTCAGCTGCGTCCACGCCCAGCGGAGCATGCCCACCGGCCCCAGCGAGGGCAGCACAGCGCCTGCCTTCGCGGCTTCGACGGGACTGGTTCCGTGATCGGGCGTGCCGGGGGACGGGGATTTCTTCTCTACGTTCACTCGCTCGCTCATCAGATCGGCAATTTCACATCGGTTTGGAACCAGTACTGCAGCCCGGACACCCAGGCACCCCACACCCCGCTGGCCATCAGCACGCCCAGCACAATCAGGATTCCGCCGCCGGTGCGCTGGATGGCGAGCCGGTGTTTGCGGAAGAAGGAGAGCACCCCGACGCCGCGGCGGACGGCCAGGGCGATCAGCAGGAAGGGAATGCCCAGCCCAAGGCTATACACGAAGGCCAGCAGGGCGCCCTTCGCCGCGGACGATCCCCCGGAAAGGCTCAGCAGCTGCACCGCCGAATAGGTCGGGCCGATGCACGGGGCCCAGCCGAGGCCGAAGGTGATGCCCAGCAGCGGCGCACCCCAAAGCCCGGCTGGCGGCTTGGCGTGGATCTTCGCGTCGCGCTGCAGCCAGGAGAAGCCGCCCATGAACACGACGCCCATCACGATCACCAGCACGCCGAGCAGTTGCGTAATCCAGGCGTTCTGCGAGCCGGTGATCAGCGTTCCCAGCTGGCCGAAGGCCCCGCCGAGGAGCACGAAGATCACCGAGAAGCCGAGGACGAACAATCCGATCCCGGCCAGCATCCGGCCCCGCTTCTGCTTCTGCAGGTCGACGCCGGTCAGGCCCGTCACGTACCCGAGGTATCCGGGCACCAACGGCAGCACGCAGGGCGAGAGGAAGGATACGAGTCCGGCCAGCAGCGCCACCGGGATGGCGAGCAGCAGCGAACCGTTCAGGATGGCTTCGGCGAAGGGGCTGTTCACGGCGCCGGCCTTACTCGGCCACGGCGGCGGCGATGAGGGACTTGAGGGTGCCCTTCTGGATTTCGCCAAGCACCCGGGAGGCGACTCGGCCCTGCTTGTCGAGCACCAGCGTGGTGGGGACCGCGCCGGGCGGAACCAGCCCGGAGACGGCCAGCAGAACCGCGCCGTCCTTGTCGTTGAAGCTCGGGTACGTCAGGTTGAAGGTCTTGTCGAACGCTTCAGCCGTTGGTTTTTCGTCCCTCAGGTTGACGCCGAAGAACTGGACGCCCTGGCTCTTGAACTCCTGGTGCAGGGCCTCCAGCGACGGCGCCTCCACCCGGCACGGCGCGCAGGCGGCGAACCAGAAGTTGAGCACCGTCACCTTGCCCTGAAACTGCGACGCCGTGACTTCGGTGCCGTCGAACAGGGTGCCCTTGATCTCCACCGGTTTTTTCCGGTCGGCAGCGGCGAATTCGGTCACCGAGCCGTCGCCGGCGACGTAGTTCTTGTTATCCCCCGCCTTGGCCTGCTTGGCGAGGTCGTCCTCCTGGGCGCAGCCGGTCAGACCCAGCATGGCGGCCAGGGCCGCACCGCCGGCGGTGAGGACGCCGCGGCGGGACAGACGGGAGTCGTCGTCGAACATGCTCAGGCTCCCGGGGTGCTGGAGGCACCGGGCAGGAGGACGGCGGCGGGCTCGCTGTAGTCGACGCGAAGCAGCGTCCCGTCGTCGTTGAATACGAGGGAGGTCACGGAGGTGAGCGTGCATTCGCGCTTGCGTGGGTCGTGCCACAACGGCCTGCCCTCGGCGCTGAGCCGGGTGGCCCAGATGGGCAGCTGGTGGCTCACCAGGATGGCCTCGGCGCCGTCGCCGCCGAGCTCGACGGCCCGCAGGCGTGCGTCCTGCACCGCGGCGGTCACGCGCGCGGCCTGCTCTTTGTACGGCTCGCCCCAGGACGGCCGGAGCGGGTTGCGGAGCATCGGCCAGTGCTTCGGTTTGAAGATCTCGCCTTTGGACACCTGCATCCCCTGGAAGTAGTTGGCGGCCTCGATGATCCGCTCCTCGGTGGCGATTTCAAGGCCGAGGGCCTCGGAGATCGGCTGCGCCGTTTCCTGCGCACGGGTCAGCGGGGACGCCGCGAGGTGCACGATCTTCGCCCCCTGCGCGGCGCGGTCACTGAAGTGCTCGGCAAGCATCCGGGCCATATGCTGACCCAGTTCGGAGAGGTGGAACTCGGGCAGCCTGCCGTACAGGACGCCTTCGGGATTGTGGACCTCGCCGTGGCGGAGCAAGTGAACAGTGGCTTGGGGCATGTGTACCAGTTTCTCAAAGGGCAGGGGCAATGACGAAATCTTCTACAAGAGGTAGAACTGAAACTTTTTGGGAAATGTTCCCCGGGGGTGGAATAAAAGATGCAAATGCATGTTTATACTGGGTGAAGCAGTTAGTTGAGACTTCAACCAATGAAGTGAAGACCGACGATCAGATGAACTTCCGCACGACCCACCCGACTCAAGGAGAATCACCATGGCACTTCCCGCCAACCTCACCACCGGCACCTGGACCCTCGACTCCTCGCACAGCGAAATCGGCTTCACCGTCCGCCACGCGGGCATCAGCAAAGTCCGCGGCCAGTTCAAGGAAGCCGACGCAACCCTGGACCTCGCCGAGAACGTCGCCGACTCCAAGGTGAACGCCACCATCAAGACCGCGAGCTTCGACTCCGGCGACGTCAACCGCGACGGCCACGTCCGCGGCGAAGACTTCTTCGACGTCGAGAAGTTCCCGGAGATCTCCTTCGTCTCCAACGCCATCGTCCCCAAGGGCGACGCCTACGAGCTCCAGGGCGACCTCACGATCAAGGGTGTCACCCGTCCCGTAGCGCTGGAAACCGAGCTCAACGGCGTGGCCGTTGACCCGTTCGGCAACACCCGCGCCGGCCTGACCGCCGAGACCACAATCAGCCGCAAGGACTTCGGCCTGACCTGGAACGCCGTCCTCGAGGCTGGCGGCGTGCTGGTCAGCGACAAGGTTGCCATCAACCTCGAACTGGCCTTCATCGCCCCCGCAGCGTAGTCCGCGCCGCCCCGAGCGGCGGACAGGGCCCGTCCACGCGACGCCCTCTTCAACACCCCGCGCCATCCCCGGATGGCGCGGGGTGTTTGGTTTAACCGGGGCCGCTTCGGGGGCTGACTTGGGCGCGTTCCACGAGCGCGCCGGGCGGCCTCCGCTCCCGCCCCGGAGTCAGCTAGGAACCACCGGTTCCGCGGTCTAAAGTGAAATCCATGAGCAATACCGGCGACGTCCCCGAGCCCGATCAGCCAGGCGCCATTCCGCCGGAACCGGGCAGCGTTCCGCCGGTCGGACCGGGTCAGCCCGGGCGGTTCGGCGGGTTCCGGATCGAGTGGCCGGCCGACCGGCCGCGGAACTTCCGGGACGCGCTCCCCCTGGGCGGTTATTCCGGGATCCTCAACCTCCCGGCCATGCCCACGGAGCTGAAGATCTCCTACTGGGTCTGGGTGATTGGCGGGTTACTCGGCCTGCTCGCAGGCGTGATCGGGCTCTTCGGCACCCTGGTCCTCTTTGTGGTCTCGCCCCCGGCCGGCATCCTGCTGCTATTGCTGGTGCTGGTGGCGGTGGCCCTGGCCGCGGCACAGGTCACGCTGGCGATGAAGATGAAGGAGGGCTGGGAATGGGCCAGGTTCGCCCTCACCATCGCCGCCGGCGTCAGCCTGGTGCTCGCCCTGGCCAGCATCGGCGTCGCGGGAGGCGGAAGCTGGCCCGGCTTCGTCATCAGCCTGGTGGCGACCGTGCTGATGTGGCTGCCGAAGTCGCAGGCCTGGTTCGACGCGTTCAAGGGCCGTTCCTGACCTTCCTCGGCACCAGGCTGCTCCTCGGTGGCTTTGCCTCCGGAAACGCGGATACCCGCGTGCCGGCGGCTCCAAAAATGCCCCTCAGAATACCTCCGCGGAATGACCCAAACCGCCGCGAGCGCGGGGTACGGTGTAGTTAAACCATGCTGGGGGCAGGGTGAAGACACTGGTCCCGGTAGCCCATCCCGTCATCGAAATGCAAAGGACCGCCATGAGTAACCCGCCAGTCGAGCCTTCCAGCCCGGACGGACCCGAGTCGGGCAAGCAGGCTCCGCAGTACGGCCAGAACGCTCCCCAGTTCGGACAGCAGCCGCCGGCTCCGCAGTATGGGCAGAATGCCCCGCAGGCGCCCCAGTACGGCCAGCAGGCTCCGCAGTATGGCCAGAACGCCCCGCAGGCGCCCCAGTACGGGCAGCAGGCTCCGCAGTACGGGCAAAACGGGCCCCAGTACGGGCAGCAGGCTCCCGGCTATGGCCAGCAGCCGCCGGCCTACGGGCAGGCCCCGGGCCAGTTCGGCCAGAGCCCCTACGGCCAATCCCCTTACGCGCAGTATCCGTCGGAACTCCCCACCGGTGGAGCCGGGACCAGGCCGCCGCAGCTCGACCTCGCCTTCTGGCTCATCATCGGTGCGGGCATCCTGTCCCTCATCAGCAGCCTGGTTGTGTCCTTTACCGGGGCGGACTACTTTGAGACCGCGATGCAGCAGGCCGGCGCCCAGCAGGGCAGGAGACTCTCAGCGGACGAACTCAATGCGGTGCGGGCAATCGTCCCCATCAGCGGCATCATTGGCGGCCTCATCTCCTTCGGGCTCTACGCGCTGGTCGCATTCCCGGTCCGCAAGGGCAAGAATTGGGCCCGCATCCTGGGAACGGTCTTTGCCGCCCTGTCGCTGTTTGGCCTGTTCGGCGGCGTATTCGCCTTCGGCGCACTCTCCGGCGTGCTGCAGATCATCGTGATCCTGATGGGCGTGGCCGGCATCGTGATCCTGTACCTGCCGACGGTTTCCCCCTACTTCCAGAAGCAGCAGCCGTTCTCCAACCCGTACGCGCAGAACCCCTACGGCCGCTAACCAAGCACCGCTGCAGAGGGCGCGGGAGCCGGATGGGCCGACTGAAGTCAGTCGGCGTCTTCCGGGTCCTGCGCCCTTTGTGCGTGGTAGGCGAGAATCTGCAGTTCGGTGGCCATATCCACCTTGCGGAGATTGACTCCCGGCGGGACCTGCAGCATGACCGGGGCGAAGCTCAGGATGCTGCGCACGCCTGCGGCCACTACCCGGTCGCACACGCTTTGCGCCACGGCCGCGGGCAGCGCCAGGACCACCATGTTGGTCCCGGTGCGGCGCAGCACGGCTTCCAGATCTGCGGCGTCGCTCACCCGCAGCCAGCCAACCTCGCTGCCCACCACCATCTGGTCGGCGTCGAAGATCGCCACGATGTCAAAGCCCCGGGACTCGAAGCCGCCGTACCGGGCGAGGGCCTTGCCGAGGTTGCCGGCGCCGACGATCGCAACTTTCCAGTCATGGGTCAAACCCAGGGCCGCGGCAATGTGCCGGTTCAGGTACTGCACCTCATAGCCCACGCCCCGCGTTCCATAGGACCCCACATAGGAGAGGTCCTTGCGGAGGGTGGAGGAACTGACGCCCGAAGCCTCGGCGAGCGATTCAGAGGAGACCCGGTCCACCCCCTCGGCCAGCAAAGTGGTCAGGGCGCGCAAATAGATCGTCAGCCGCGCCACGGCCGCGGGCGGGATCTGCTTGGCAGCAGGTCCGGCCGCCCCGGGCAGGGCGTCGGGTGAAGAATCCAGCGAAGTCACTATCTGCTCCATTGCGTCGCGTTGTGACTCCACTCTAGAGCCCCCGCAGTTCGGGCCACAAAGCCGGGGACCGCGTCGCCGCAGCCGCTTGCCCGGGGTGCACTCAGGCTGACTGGCCGAGGGCGCGGCGCAGGGTTCGGGCCAGCCGAACCTCGTCGATCCGCCAGAAATCCCGCTGGACCCCGTCCACCAGCAGTACCGGGATCTCCTCGGCGTAGCGCTCGCGCAGGACATCGTCGTCGTCGATGGACCGCTCGGACCAGCCGAGTCCCAGCGCAGCGGTGACCCGGCCGACGGCGTCGCGCGCGTCCGCGCACAGGTGGCAGTCAGCTTTGGTGATGAGTACGACATCGGGAAGGGGCGCGGGTATGGCCATGGTTCCACGGTAGCCCGGCGCCCGGCCCGGCGTCGACGCGACCTGGTGTTCCAGCCGGGCGGCCGGTGCGGCGGGGCCCCTTCTGCGCGTGGGATCCCCCGCCATTGACTAGACTCGTGGCATGCCCGAGGAGAAGATCGTCGCTGTGGCCACGCGGCCTGTTGCGTCACCGCAGCACGGCGAAGCCGCCTTCTTCGACGTTGACAACACCCTTATGAGGGGCGCCAGTCTCTTCCACGTGGCCCGCAAAATGCATCAGCGCGGGGCGTTCACCATTCCCCAGGCGGCGGGCTTTGCCTGGAAGCAGCTGATGTTCGTGTTCCGCGGCGAGAACATGGACGACGTCCACGCCGTCCGCGACACCGCCCTGAGCCTCGCCTCGGGTTTCACCGTGCAGGACATCGAAGCCCTCGGCGAGGAAGTCTACGACGAGATGATCGAGTCCCGGATCTGGCCCGGCACCAAGGCCCTGGCCGAACAGCACCTGCGGGTGGGCCGCCGGGTCTGGTTGGTCACGGCCACGCCGATCGAGGTGGCCACCGTCATTTCCACCCGGCTGGGCCTCACCGGCGCCCTCGGCACCGTGGGCGAGATCCACGACGGCTCCTACACCGGACGGCTGGTGGGCGAGATCCTGCACGGCCCGGCCAAGGCCGTCGCAGTCCGCGGCATTGCCGAGGCGGAGGGCCTGGACCTGAACCGCTGCTGGGCCTACAGCGACTCCCACAATGACATTCCGCTACTCAGCATGGTCGGGCACCCGGTGGCCATCAACCCCGACGCCCGGCTGCGCCGCCACGCCCGCGAACACAACTGGCCGGTCTACGACTTCCGGTCCGGCCGTCGCGCCGCGACCCTGGGCCTGAAGGCCGCAACCGTCGGCGGGGCCATCTACGGTCTCTGGCGGGGCTTCTCCCGCTTCCGCGGCCCCACGGCCTAAGCGCACTCCGGGGCCAGCCCGCTGCGCGTTCGGACGGGCGCACCCCGGATCCCGGGTGCCCCTGTCCGGATCCGCCGCGTTTTGCCGGATCCGCCGCGCGTTGCCGAAAAGAAAATGCCCGCCGCCGTAAAGGCAACGGGCATTGACGCTGTTCGAAGTATCTCTACTTCTTGTTGCGACGCTGGTGGCGCGTCTTGCGAAGCAGCTTGCGGTGCTTCTTCTTGGCCATACGCTTGCGACGCTTCTTAATAACTGAACCCACGAAAGTTCCTTACCGGCTAGATGCAGTACCTGCCCGTTGGGAAGGGTCCGCGGGCTAAGCAAGCAGACTGAACAACTGACAGGTTCTTACAATGACGTAAAACGTTCCTTAACAGGGTACCGCCTATCCGGGGCACACCACGACCGCAGGCCCCGCGAAGGGGTCTGCCGCGGCCCGGTGCGACAGCGGAAGACTCAGGCCGTCTCAGTACGTCCGTCAACAACAGCACCCTTGAGATACTGTTCGACGGCGTTTTCCGGAACCCGGTAGGAGCGGCCAAAGCGCACCGCCGGCATTTCGCCGGAGTGCACCAGGCGATACACGGTCATCTTTGATACCCGCATTACATCCGCGACCTCGGCCACGGTGAGAAAGCGCGCGTTGGAGAAGTTGGCCTCCGAAGACATTTCCCTATTCCTTTTGCTCAAGCGAACGGCTGCCCCGTCTGAACGACATGGCGGTGTGCCGATGCTGAGCCATCAAACAACCATGTGCTAGATACTCTAGGGGTTCATGGTGCCAATGTGAAAGGTTTCCGCAGGATTCTGCGAAGGATTTCCGCAGGATTTCCCGCTTGGCCCCTCCTGCGCCCCCGCGTTCAACCCCGGACCCGCCGGGTGCGTGCCGACGCCGCCAGCTGGCCGAGCAGCGACGCCGTCACGTCCCAGTCCATGCAGGCATCCGTGACGCTCTGGCCGTACGGCAGCTGATCGGTTCCCGCGGCGTGTTCGGCAACGTCAAGGGACTGCGCCCCGCCCACCAGGAAGCTCTCCAGCATGACGCCGGCGATGGCGGACGCGGAGGCCCCGCCGTCCTCGAGCTGGGCACCGATCTCCAGCGCGACCTCGGCCTGCCGGTGGTGGTTCTTGCCGCTATTGGCGTGGCTCGCGTCCACGATCAGCCGCGGGTTCAGCTGCCCGGCGGCGAGCCGGGCGGAGGCAGCTTCGACGTCGGCGGCGGAGAAGTTCGGGCCGTCGCTGCCGCCGCGCAGGATGACGTGGGTGTCCGGGTTTCCGGCGGTGCTGACCAGCGCGGCCCTTCCGTCGCCGTCGATCCCCAGGAAGGCCTGGGCGGCACCCGCAGCACTGCAGGCGTCAAGCGCTACCTGCAGGCCGCCGTCGGTCCCGTTCTTGAAGCCGATCGGCATGGACAGCCCGGACGCCAGCTGGCGGTGGATCTGGCTTTCCGTGGTGCGCGCCCCGATGGCACCCCAGGCGACGAGGTCCGCCATGTACTGCGGGCTGATGGGCTCGAGGAATTCCGTGGCGGTGGGCAGTCCCAGCGCGGTGACCTGGCGCAGGAACTGGCGGGCGGCGCGCAGACCCGCGGCAATGTCGTGGCTGCCGTCGAGCCGCGGATCGTTGATCAGGCCCTTCCAACCGACCGTGGTGCGCGGCTTCTCGAAGTAGGTGCGCATGACGATCAGCAGGTCTTCGCGGTGTTTCTCGGCCTGGCTGACCAGCCGGCGGGCGTATTCCAGTCCGGCCTTGGGATCGTGGATGGAGCACGGGCCCACGATCACCAGGAGCCGGTCGTCGACGCCGTCCATGATCGCGCGGACCTCGTCCCGGCCGCGGCCGACGACCTCGGAGCCGCGGGCATCCAGCGGGAGTTCCGTGATCATCTCCTGCGGGGTGGGCAGCGCGGTGAATTGGTTGACACGCAGGTTGGACGTGGTCTGCTGGCTGTCAGGGGCTGCTTCGATGCTCATGGTGGGTCCTGTTCCGGGTGCGGAGCGGGCCCTGATCAGAACCCGCCGGAGAAATGGCGAAGGGCAGAGGATGATCTCTGCCCTGTTGGCTCTGAAGGTGTGTTGGATGCGTGTCAGTTAGACGCGGGCCCCTCCAGAGCCAACGAAAAATACGCATACCAACGGTTAGTCATGCCACCGACCATAGCCCCGTCACCAGCCGGAGGGCAAAGCGGCGCCGTAATATTCCGACGGCGTCCCTTAGAGTGTGGTTGGACCACAGACTGTGACGAGACGCACCGGAGGCAGCAATGACGCAACCCCCCATCATGGGCAACCCCGAGGCCCCGACGACGGCGGAGGACACCGCCACCAGCCATCACACCGGCGGGACGTCCGCCAACGGGACGCCCACCGCCGGCAGGGGCCCGGTGCCGCGCGGGGGCGGACTGCCTGCCGCCCTCAAGCGCCGGGTGCCGAAGTACGCTGACCTCGCACCGCTGATGCAATTCCAGAAGCCGGACTTCGGCCGCGAGGCGAAGCTGCGCCGGGCCAGCACCATCTGGGATCTGCGGGACATGGCCAAGCGTCGCACCCCGAAGGCGCCGTTCGACTACACGGACGGGGCGGCCGAGGCCGAGATCACCCTGCGCCGGGCCCGCCAGGCCTTCCTGGACATCGAATTCCGTCCCGGCATCCTGCGCGACGTCTCCAGCGTGGACCTCGGCACCGAGATCCTGGGCAAGGCCGCCCGGCTGCCCTTCGGCATCGCGCCCACCGGCTTCACCCGGATGATGCAGTCCGAGGGCGAGTACGCCGGTTCCCGGGCCGCCGCGGCCGCCGGCATTCCGTACACGCTCTCCACCATGGGCACCGCGTCGATCGAGGACGTGGCCGCCGCGGCCCCGGATGGCCGCAACTGGTTCCAGCTGTATCTGTGGACGGACAGGGACCGTTCGCTGGAACTGATCGAACGCGCCGCCCAGGCAGGCAACGACACGCTCATGGTGACGGTGGATACCGCCGTCGCGGGCGCCCGCCTGCGCGATGTCCGCAACGGCATGACCATCCCTCCGGCGCTGACGCTCAAGACCGTGCTTGACGCTTCCTACCGGCCCGCGTGGTGGTTCAACTTCCTCACGCACGAGCCGCTGACCTTCGCCTCGCTGTCGCGCTACACCGGCACCGTGGCAGACCTGATCAACTCCATGTTCGATCCCACCCTGACCTTCGCGGACCTCGACTGGCTGCGTGAAACCTGGAAAGGCAAGCTCGTGGTCAAGGGCATCCAGACCGTCGACGACGCGCGCAAGGTTGTGGACCACGGCGCGGACGGCATCGTGCTCTCCAACCACGGCGGCCGCCAGCTGGACCGGGCCCCCATCCCCTTTCACCTGCTCCCGGAGGTCTCCGCGGCGCTCAAGGCGGACAACAGCGACGCTGCAGTCATCCTGGACACCGGCATCATGAGCGGCGCGGACATCATCGCGGCACTGGCGCTGGGTGCGGACTTCACCCTGATCGGCCGCGCCTACCTTTACGGCCTGATGGCCGGCGGCCGGGCCGGGGTGGACAGGGCCATCCAGATCCTCGAGACGGATATGCGGCGCACCATGGCGCTGCTGGGCGTCAGCCGGATCTCCGAGCTCACCCCGGACCACGTCCGGCTCCTCGCCAGATAGCCCACGGTTCCGCGAGAGGGCAGTTCGCGGCAGTGTTTGTGCCGAACACTGCCGCGAACTGCCATCTGGGCGCGGCAGTGGGGCCTGCTACTTTTTCCGGCCGAATTTTGGCAGGTTCGCCAGCAGGTCCGCGGCGCGGGTGGCGGCGCGGCCAACGGTCCGGCCGATCTGCTGCGGCCGTTTGTCCTCCCCGGCGGTGCCGACGGGGAGGGCGACGGCGGGGCTGAGCGTGCTGCCCGCGGTACGTTCGGCCAACGCCGCTGCGGCCGGTTCCGCTGCAGTCGGCGGGGTAGTCACGGCGGCGGCAAGACTGTCCGGGCCGGGTGCCGGGGTGGCGGGCGGCGTCGAGGGCTCGGCAGCGGCAGCGCGGCCGACGTCGAACGTCTCGAGCCAACTGGCGACGCCAGCCAGCGGCTTGGGGTTGAGCGCGTAGTATCGCTTCTGGCCTTGGGCGCGCATGCTGACCAGGTCGGCTTCGCGCAGGACCTTAAGGTGCTTGGAAATGGTGGGCTGGCTCGCCTCGAGCTCCTGGACCAGCTCCCCCACCGCTTTGTCCCCGTTGTGGAGGGACACCAGAATGTCACGCCGGGTTGCCTCAGCAATGACGGCAAATACGTCGTCTGTCACCATGCCCTCCACCCTAGCGACATATACGCCGGATGGCATCCACTAATTACGGGCGTCTGCGCAGCCCTCGCCCGGCAGCCCGGAACCGCAGCCTAGTCGAACCAGGGATCCAGTCCGTAGAGCGGGAAAACTTCCTTGCGGGTGGCCATCACGGTGCGGTCCACCTCGTCGTTGGGGTCGAACCCGACCTCCCAGGAACGCCACCAGAGATCGACGTCGTCGCCCATCACCGTAGGCGGTTCGACGCCGTACTTGGCTCCATATTTTTCTTGCACATATTGCCGCCAGTCCTCGGGGACGGCGGTCCGCAGCGGGACCGGGCGCCCGGCGGCGATCGCGATCAGGTGGCTCCAGGAGCGCGGGACCACTGTGATCACGTTGTAGCCCCCGCCGCCGGTGGAGATCCAGCGGTTCTCGCAGTAGCGGGCCGCGAGGTTGCCGATCGCCGTGGCGGCCTCCCGCTGGCCGTCCACGCTGATGTTCAGGTGCGTCAGCGGATCCAGGCGGTGCGAGTCACAGCCATGCTGGCTGACGATGACCTCCGGCTCAAAGGCTCCCACCAACTGCGGAACGATCGCGTGGAAGGCCCGCAGCCAGCCGGCATCTCCGGTCCCGGCCGGGAGCGCCACGTTCACGGCGCTGCCCTGGGCGTTCGGGCCGCCGATCTCGTTGGCGAACCCGGTGCCAGGGAACAGCGTCAGCCCGGTCTCGTGCAGCGAGATCGTCAGCACCCTGGGATCGTCCCAGAAGATGCTCTGCGTTCCGTCTCCGTGGTGCGCGTCGACATCGACATACACCACCCGTTGCACGCCGCCATCGAGCAGCCGCTGGATGGCCAGGGCGGCGTCGTTGTAGATACAGAAGCCGCTGGCCCGCTCGCGGGAGGCGTGGTGCATGCCGCCGCCGAAGTTCACGGCCCGGACCGCGCTGCCGTCCAGGATGGCGGCGGCGGCCAGCAGGGAGCCGCCAGCCAGCCGCGCGCTGGCCTCGTGCATGCCGGCGAAGGCCGGGTCGTCTTCGGTGCCGAGGCCGCGTTCCAGATCCGGGGTGTCCGGGTCGGCACTGACGCGGCGGACGGCGGCGACATATTCCGCGCTGTGCACGGCACCCAGTTCCTCGTCGGTAGCCACCGAGGGTGCCGCCACGCTGACGTGGTCCAGGTCCAACAGTCCAAGGCTCCGGGCCAGCCGCGCGGTGAGCTCCATACGTTCGGGCGCCATCGGGTGGCTGTGGCCGAAGTTGTACGCCGTCATGGCGGAGTCCCACACCACCGTCGTCGGCAGGGCGGTCTGGGCGAGTCCGGGCAGGAAGGTCATCAATCACAGGCTACCGGAGCGCACCGCCCCGATCCCCGTCGTTGCGCGGAATATAGTGGTTTACTACTGAAGGACGCCGTTTCAACCGAGGACAAGCCGCACATGACGCAAAGCCAGTCGAGGTCACCGAGCCCGGCCAGCTGGCACCCCGGCCAGCCGGAGCGCGAGGGCCTGTGGATCTTCACCCGGTTGCGCGACTTCGTCGACGACATCGCCAACACCTCCCCGGCCCGCTTGGCCGTCTCCGCCTTCGCCGTGGTCGTCCTGATCTTTACTGTCCTGCTCACCTTGCCCGTGTCCTCGGCGACCGGGCAGGTGACCCCGCTGCACCAAGCCCTCTTCACGGCGGTGTCGGCGGTATGCGTGACGGGGCTGACCGTTGTGTCCACGGCGGTGCACTGGTCCTTCTTCGGCCAGCTCGTGATCCTGGTCGGCATCTTCGTCGGCGGCCTCGGGACCCTGACCCTGGCGTCGCTGCTGGCACTGATGGTCAGCAAGAAACTCGGTGTGCGCGGCAAGCTCATCGCGCAGGAGGCCATGAACAACGCGGGCCGCCTCGGCGAGGTGGGCACGCTGCTGCGGATCGTCATCGTCACCTCCGTGGTCATTGAGGCGGCCCTGGCCGCTGCCCTGGTTCCGAGGTTCCTGGCACTGGGCGAAAGCGTCGGCCAGTCATTCTGGCACGGCGTCTTCTACTCCATTTCGGCGTTCAACAATGCCGGCTTCACGCCCCATTCGGACGGCATCGTGCCGTACGAAACCGACCTGTGGATCCTGATTCCGCTGATGATCGGCGTCTTCCTTGGCAGCCTCGGCTTCCCGGTCGTCATGGTGCTGCAGCAGAACGGCCTGAACTGGAAGAAATGGAACCTGCACACCAAGCTGACCATCGAGGTCTCGCTGATCCTGTTGGCCGCGGGCACCGTGCTCTGGGGGCTGATGGAGTGGGAGAACATGCGCACCATCGGCGGCATGAGCCTGGGCGACAAGATCACGCACTCGCTTTTCGCCTCCGTGATGACCCGCTCGGGCGGCTTCAACCTGGTGGACCAGAACCAGATGGACTCCACCACCATGCTGCTGACCGACGCGCTGATGTTTGCCGGCGGCGGCTCGGCCTCGACCGCCGGGGGCATCAAGGTGACCACCATCGCGGTGATGTTCCTGGCCATCATCGCCGAGGCCCGCGGCGACGCTGATGTGAAGATCTACGGCCGCACCATCCCGGAGGGGACCATGCGGGTGGCCATCTCGGTCATAGTCGCCGGCGCCACCCTGGTGGCGGTCTCGGCCCTGCTGCTGCTGCAGATCAGCGGCGCATCGCTGGACCGGGTGTTGTTCGAAACCATTTCAGCGTTCGCCACCGTGGGCCTGAGCACCAACCTCAGCGCAGAGCTGCCCCCGGCCGGCGTCTATGTCCTCACCGTCCTGATGTTTGCCGGCCGCGTCGGCACCGTCACCCTCGCCGCTGGGCTGGCCCTGCGCCAGCGCAGCCAGTTGTACCACTACCCGGAAGAGAGACCGATCATTGGCTAGTTCCTCAGGCGCCGTCAACCGTCCCGCCCACAATGCGCCCGTGCTGGTCATCGGGCTGGGCCGCTTCGGCGCGTCCACCGCAGAGCAGCTGGTGAAGCAGGGCCGCGAGGTGCTGGCCATCGAACGCGACCGGAACCTCGTGCAGAAGTGGGCCAGCGTGCTGACCCACGTGGTGGAGGCCGACGCGACCAACATTGACGCCCTCCGCCAGCTCGGCGCGCAGGAGTTCAGCTCCGCCGTCGTGGGCGTGGGCACCTCCATCGAGTCCTCGGTGCTGATCACGGTCAACCTCGTGGACCTCGGCATCGAGCACCTCTGGGTCAAGGCGATCACGCCCTCGCACGGCAAGATCCTGACCCGAATCGGCGCCAACCACGTGATCTACCCGGAGGCCGACGCGGGGGTCCGGGCCGCGCACCTCGTGTCCGGCCGGATGCTGGACTTCATCGAGTTCGACGACGACTTCGCGATCGTGAAGATGTACCCGCCGCGCGAGACCGTGGGCTTCACCCTCGACGAATCGAAAGTGCGCTCGAAGTACGGCGTCACGATAGTGGGCGTGAAATCCCCGGGCGAGGATTTCACCTACGCCCGGCCCGAGACCAAGGTTTCCGCGCGGGACATGCTCATTGTCTCCGGTCACGTGGACCTGCTGGAACGGTTCGCCGCAAGGCCGTAGCAACGCTCCCCCGTGCCGGCGGCCGTCGCCGGGCCTAGAGGCCTCGGTGGCTGGAAGCAGTGACGTCCGGGGCGGGGCCGGCGGCCAGGTTCCTTGTGGCCGGCCCCTGGATCACGGTGCCGTCAGTGCTGAACCGGGAACCGTGACAAGGGCAGTCCCACGTCACGTCCGTCCGATTGAACTCCACGGTGCAGCCAAGGTGCGTGCAGACGGCCGAGACCGCCTGGACGCCCCCCGTGGGACTGACGTACACGGCAGTTTTGGCGCCGTTGACGTCCACCACCTTCCCCTCTCCCGGGGCCACCGACGCCGGAACAGCGTCGGCGCCGGAAACCTCCTCCGCCGGGCTCGACCGCGCCGCCTGCGCGGCGCCGCCGCTTCGGTTGCTGTCGAACACCGCGGCCCACGGGTTGGCGGTGCCGCCCAGCGTGTCCCGGAGGATCAAGGCGGCGGCAGTGCCGTTGGTGAGGCCCCACTTCCGCAGCCCGGTGATCACGTGGACATGCCGGGACTCCGGAGCCATGCGGCCCACGTACGGCAGCCCGTCCTCAGGCATGGCGTCCTGGGTGGACCAGCGGAACGCGATCTCCCCGGCGCCCAGGCGGTCACGGGCGAACGCCGCCAGCCGCCGGTATCGTTCGGCGGAATCAACGCTTTCGGCGGCCGGGTGTCCTTCGCCGCCGGCCAGCACGTAACTGGTACCTTCGACGTCGACGGTCAGGATCGAGCGCATCGGCTCAACAACGCTGACAAAGGTTGCGTCCAGCGGAGCAACTGGGCTCTTGCCGGCGACGACATACGAGCGGTGCGCGTAGCATCGCCCGGCGTAGAGCCCGCCGTCCCCGAACGGCAGGTTGGTCGCCACGATGATCTCCTTGGCCCGGACTGATCCCCGTTCCGTAACCACCACGGCCGGAGCGCCGTCGCGGAAGCTCGTAGCAGGCGACTGCTCAAAGACGAAGCTGCCGTTCCCGTCCACGGCACGGGCCAGACCCTGCACATACCTGAGCGCGTGGATCTGGGCCTGGCCGTCGAACCGGACGGCGCCCCGGACCGCGAAGGGCAGCGGCACCTCTGTCGTGAAGGAGGCCGGCAGCCCCAGCCGAGCGGCCAGCGCCGCTTCCTCCCGGACCAGCGCAAGGGCCTGCACGGATTCGGCGTAGGTGTAATTGGCCACCCGCCGGAAGCCGCAGTCGATTCCCTCCGCTGCCACAACGGCCGCGATGTGTTCAATTGCCGCCTCGTTGGCCTGCCCATAGATGCCAGCCGTGGAATCGCCGTGGCGGGCCGCAAGGTCGGAGTAGGCAAGCCGGTGCAGTGAGGTGACCTTGCCCGTGGTGTTCCCGGTGACGCCGGTGCCCACCCGCGCCGCCTCAAGCACGGCCACCGACTGGCCCGCCCGTTTCAGGGCCAGCGCGGTGGTCAGTCCTGCGATGCCGCCGCCAATCACGGCAACGTCCACGTCCAGGGACGCGTCGAGGGGCGCGTACGTTGCGGTTCCGCCGGTGGCAGACCAAAGGGAGAGTAGCCGTCCTGCCGCCTGTTCAGTCACGGTCCCGACCTCCACGCACTAGGTTCCCTCCGCCGTCGGGCGCGTCCCGGCGTCGCTGGCTGAGCTACCGCGGGGTCAGGGCCCGGCGGTCTTCGCAGTCTTCGCGGCGGCCTTGGCTGCCTGCTTGCTGGCCCGCACCTTGCTCAGCGACTCCGGATCCACGATGTCAGCGACGGACAGGAAGGCGTTCTCCTGGCCATAGTGGCCGGCGGCCTCGCGCCAGCCTTCGGCCTGGAGCCCGCACTGCTTTCCCAGCAGCGCCAGGAAGATCTTCGCCTTCTGCTCGCCGAATCCCGGCAACGCCTTGAGCCGGCGCAGCACCTCTTTCCCGTCGGGCCCGCCCTGCGTCCAGATGGCCGTGGCGTCGCCGTTCCAGTCAGTCCGCACCGTCTCAGCAAGGGCCTGGACGCGGCCGGCCATTGATCCGGGGAACCGGTGGACGGCCGGGCGCTCCTTGAACAACTCCACGAACCCTTGCGGATCGTAACCGGCGATCGCGGCGGGGTCCATGGACCCGAGGCGCGTCCGGATCTTTTCCGGGCCGGCAAAGGCCGACTCCATGGTCACCTGCTGGTCCAACAGCATGCCGGTGAGCAGGGCAAACGCGTCGTCGCTGAGGAGTTTGTCCGCTGCGGGGTCCCCTGTGATGTGCAGTTCCATGGGTCCTATCCTGCCACCCGGTCCGGGCTGAGTCATGGGTTGCGCCCGCGTTCCGGCTAGCCGAGCTGCCTGGTGATTTCGGCGGCCCGCTCGGCGGCGGCCCGGGCGCCGTCGGCGATGATCGCCGGGAGTCCGCGCTCGTCGAAGGTGGCGATCGCCCGTTCCGTGGTGCCGTTCGGGCTGGTCACTGCCTTGCGGAGCGCCGCGGGGTCGGCACCCGGCTCGGCCAGCATGAACCCGGCGCCGGCGACAGTTTCGCGTGCCAGCAGCAGCGAGAGCTCGGCGTCCAGTCCCAGTTCGGCCCCGGCGGCCGCCATTGCCTCGGCCAGGTAGAAGGCGTAGGCCGGGCCGGAGCCGCTGATCGCGGACAGCGCGTCCACCTGTTCCTCGGGAATCTCGACGACGGTGCCGACGGCCGCGAAGATGTCCTTTGCCTGCTGCAGTTGCTCCGCCGAGCAGTGCTTACCGGCCGAGACGGAGACGACGCCGCGGCCAAGCCGAGCGGGCGTGTTCGGCATGGCGCGGATCACCGGCTGTCCGGCCGGGAGCGCCGCTTCCAGCTGCTCCAGCGACACCGCAGCGGCAACGCTGACCACGATGGTGTCCGGCGAGAGCGAACCGCTGATCTCCCGGGCCAAAGCGGCGATTCCCACCGGCTTGACGCCCAGCACCACGACGGCGGCGCCGGTGGCGGCCTGCGTGTTGTTCTCCGGCTCTTCTTCGCCGGCGATGGCCGTGATGCCGTGGTGCCGCTCAGCCAGTTCGGCCGCCCGACCAGCCCGGCGCACCGTGGCGACAATGTCCGCGGGGTCCGTGCCGCCCGCGATCATGCCGCCCATGATTGCCTCGTTCATTGACCCACAGCCCAGGAATGCGATTCGGTTGCTCATTCCCCCATCATTGCAGTCCGGCCCGATTCACAGCCAGCTCACATCCTGGGCGCAGCTTGCTCACAAAATCGGGGATTAGCGTAGGTACTACCTCATTGAGGGTGCGAGTGATGATAGGCAGTCATGCGGATGTCTGCCCGGCACCGGTGGGCTGTAGCGGGTTTCCCCCATTTTCCCGTTCCAGACCGCCGGTGCCTTCGCCGTTTAACAGCCCCGTAAGCAGCACACCGGTCCGGCTGGTGCTGGGCTAGTGCTGGATAGGCCGCACTTCGATGGGAAGGGTGGTGGCTCGGGTCAGCCGCCCGGCCCAGCCGAGGGCGGCGTCGAGGTCCGGTGCCTCAATAACGGTGAATCCGCCAAGGTGTTCCTTCGCTTCAACGAATGGACCGTCAGTGATGAGCAGCTCGGTGCCCTCCGGTCGCACGACCTTTGCGGTGTCGGTGGGGTGGAGCCCCGCGGCGAAAACCCAGGCGCCGGCCGCCTTCATTTCGCGGTTCAGGGCCTCCAGGTCCCGCATGATGGGTTCCAGGACTTCCGGGGCGGGGGCCGGGCCGACGGGCTGGTAAACGCTGAGCAGGTACTGGGCCATGGTGCTGTCCTCCTTGACGATTGGGCCGGTTCCTTACCGGCCTCTCACCTTGTAGACGAACGGCGTGCGTCCGGTTCGACACCTTGCTGCCGGCATTATCGGTTCGGAGCGAAAACCGTCCACCCGTCACCGGCCGACCGATGTTGCGTTGCGCCTGTCACGTGGCGCCTGTTACGGAGCGCTTGTTACGGGGCGCCGGGCCCGTCCGCGTCCGGTGACTGCGGCTCGGCGGGCTCGTCGGCCCGGGCTACGTGGGGCGCGGGCTGCAGCGGCCCCTCAAAGACCAGCTGATCCAGCCGGCGGAGGATCAGACCTTCGCGGAGGGCCCAGGGGCAGATCTCCAAGCTTGGAAACTCAAACATTTCGAGGGCCGCTTCCGCCACCAGCGCGCCGGCCAGAAGCTGGTGGGCGCGGGCTTCGGAGACACCGGGAAGATTCAACCGGTCCTCCACCTCCATGGCCGAGATGCGCTGCGCCCACAGGCCCAGGTCCGTGGCAAACAGTTCCCGTTTGACGTACGGCCCGGCCCCGCTGGGGGCGGCCCCGGCAATGCGGGCCAGCGAGCGGAAGGTCTTGGAAGTGCCGGCCACGTGGTTGGCCTTGCCCAGCTTCGCGAAGTCCCGCACCACGGGCTTCAGGGTGGTCCGGATATAACGGCGAAGCTCCTTGACGCTTTTGGCCGAGGGCGGGTCCTCCTGCAGCCAGTCACGGGTGAGCCGGCTCGCACCGAGCGGGACCGACGTCGCCAGTTCGGGCAGCTCGTCCTCCCCGTAGGCCATTTCGAAGGAACCGCCGCCGATGTCCAGGTTCAGCACGGGACCCGCGCCCCAGCCGTACCAGCGGCGGACGGCGAAGAACGTCATCGACGCCTCTTCGCTGCCGGTCAGCTCCCGGAGCGTCACGGTGGTTTCATGCTTGACCCGGGCCAGGACGGCGGACCCGTTGGTGGCCTCGCGGATCGCGGAGGTGCAGAACGCCAGCAGGTCCTCGGCCTTGTGTTTAGCCGCGAACTCCCAGGCTTCGAGGACGAACTCGATCAGTTCATGCTGGCCGGCGTCGTTGATGTTGCCGTCCGCGTCGAGGAACTGCACCAGGGAGAGTGGGCGCTTGTGCGAGGCGAACGGGACCGGGCGCGCGCCGGGGTGGGCGTCCACAAGGAGGAGGTGGACAGTGTTGGACCCGATATCGAGGACGCCTAGCCGCATGCTGCCATTATTCTCCCCGGAGGGGCTGTGCCCTAACCGGGCGCAGCGGCGAGACCTCGCGCCGTGGCCCGTCCCGCTTAGGCCCGGGCGCTTAGGCCTGGCTGTCGTCCTGGGCCGAGTCCGGCTCCTGCTCGGACGGCTTGAAGTCCCGGCGGATGTTCGCCACGCCCTCCGGGTCGATTTCGAAGCCGTAGACGGCGCCGGGGTTGATGACCATACCCAGCTGGTCGCCGAGGTTGCCGATGATTGCCGAGCCCTGGGTGCCGAGCACGTTCGGCGCGGCGGCGAGGAACTGTTCCGCCACACGGCTCGGGTGCGAGAAGACGGCCAGCACGGGCTCTCCCGCAGCGTTGGCGAGCACCAGCGGCTCCACCTGGGAGTCCGGGCCGTCGATCGTGTCGGAGCTGACGATGTAGACCTCGTTGTTGAGGAAGGACAGGATGACCTCCACCGGGTTGGCGTCCGGCTGCTCCCCCCGGGCGAGCTTCTCTTCGAGGTCGTTGAGCGGCTGGAGATCCATGGGTTCTGGCTGTTCAGTCATGTTCCTACTCGATCACGTCACGCCCCGGTCCGCAATTCCTTCCTGGGCGCCCGGCCGGTTCGCGGTCTCCGTCCACGCTCGCGGCACTGACACCGCGAGCCCGGCTCAAAGCCGCGAGCAGACGGCAATCTCAGCGCCCGAGCACCTGAAGCAGCCTCGTCTTCAGCTCGTGCTCGCGGAACAGGTCCCGCCATTCGACCCGGATGAACCTCCAGCCCAGCTCCATCAGTGCCTCCTCGCGGCGCCGCTCGGCAAAAATGGCCTCGGCAGTGGGGTCATAGTCGAAGTATTTGCCGCGGCCATCAAACTCCATCGCCACCAGCCGCTCCGGCCATGCGCAATCCAGCCTGTACGTACCGAGCCGCGTCCGGACCTCGAACTGGAGCTGCGGAGCAGGAAGCCTCAGCCGCCGGACCAGATCGCGGAGTAGCGTTTCACCCGGCGACTCGGACAGCGGATCCGCATGGGCGAGCACCTTCTTCAACGTCGAGACGCCCGGCGCCCCGCGGAGCCGGGCGCACTCCAGCTCCACCGCCTCCCGCCCGGCACCGAGTCGCAGGGCATGGTCCATCAGAATCAGCCCCTGCGCATAGTTCAGGACGAGGCCGCTGTCCGCGGCCGTTCGGGCCAGCGACGTAACGCGATGCCCGGCCACGTGCACGACGTCGGCGGGAGTCAGCGCACGGGTATGCGCCCGCACGTCGCCCGCGTGGCCACCGGTCGACGGGAGGAACGGCACCGTGAGGTGGATGGTGTCGTCTACTTGCCACAGAAAGAGGCCGTGGAGCCGGGCTGCCGTGGTGTGGCTGAACACGTAGGCGCCCGTTGAGCTTGTCAGGCAGCGGTGGGCGTAGGCCTCGATCCGGCAGCGCGAGGCACCGTTCGCATCGAGTGCTGCCCAGAAGGAGCGGCGGACATAGCAGCCGCGGCGCAGCTTGAGGAGGGCGCCGCCGGCAGCCAGCTGCCGAATTTTCCGTGCGGACAGGCCCCGGTCCAGCAGTTCCTCGGTCCGCCACAGGTTGACGGCTTCGGGAAGCTTTGGGTCCAGGGCTGCTGCCGAAGGTCCCGGGCCGGGCGTCAACGGACGGGCCGACTCAGCGGAACCGGCCCATACAACAGCGAGGGGGTCCTCAGGCTGGGTGGGGGGGTACTCCATGGCGCCAGCCTGCCGCCACCGCTCCCCTTCCGAAAGTCCGCGATGGACCTATGTGCACAACGACTCGCGGGTTCCGTCCGCCGTCGGCGTCTTCTGACGTCGAGCTGGGAAGGAACCCGCGAGCGGGGGCGAAGTGCACCTACTTCTTGGCGGCGGCCTTGCGGGCGGGGGCCTTGCGGGCCGTCGTCGTTCGCTTGACCGGGCCCTTGGCCCGCTTCTCGGCGAGGAGTTCGACGGCGCGTTCCCGGGTCAGTTCCTCGATGGCGGTGCTGCGCGGCACCGTGATGTTGGTGACGCCGTCGGTGATGTACGGGCCGAAGCGGCCTTCCTTCACCACGATGTTCTTCTCCGAGACCGGGTCCGGGCCGAACTCCGCCAGCGGCGGGACGGCGGCGCGGGCGCCGCGCTGCTTGGGCTGCGAGTAGATCTCCAGTGCCTGTTCCAGCGTGATGGTGAAGATTTCCTCCTCCGAGCCGATGGAACGGGAGTCCGTGCCCTTCTTCAGGTACGGGCCGAAGCGTCCGTTCTGCACCGTGATGGGGTTGCCCTCGGCGTCCTGGCCGAGCACCCGCGGCAGGCTCATCAACTGCAGCGCCTCATCGAGGGTCACGGTGTCCACGCTCATGGAGGCGAACAGCGAGCCGGTGCGCGGCTTGGCCTTGACCGGCTTCTTCGGCGGCTTTGGCTTGCCGTTCTTGTAGTACTCCACCGGCTGGTTGGCGAGCTGCTCCTCGGTCATCTCCGGGATGATCTCGGTGACGTAGGCGCCGTAGCGGCCGTTCTTGGCCACAACGGTGTGCCCGGTGTGCGGGTCCGTGCCCAGCACGCGCTCCTCCGGGGCGGCGGTCTCCATCAGCTCGACTGCCTTGGCGGCGGTGAGCTCGTCCGGAGCCAGGTCCTCGGGGACGTTGGCGCGGGCGGACTCGATGACTTCGCCGGTCTTCGGGTCCACGGTGGGGACGGAGCTCTCCAGGTACGGGCCGAACTTGCCGACGCGCAGCGTGATGCCGTCGGTGATCGGGATGGAGTTGATTTCGCGGGCGTCGATCTCGCCAAGGTTGTTGACGATGCTCAGCAGGCCGGGCTCGGAATCCTGACCGAAGTAGAAATGCTTGAGCCAGGCGGGTCCGGCTTCCTGGCCGTTGGCGATCTTGTCCAGGTCGGCTTCCATGTCGGCAGTGAAGTCGTAGTCCACGTAGTCGTGGAAGTGCTGTTCGAGCAGCCGGATCACGGAGAACGCGATCCAGCTCGGGACCAGCGCGGAGCCTTGCTTCCGGACGTAGCCGCGGTCCTGGATGGTGGAGATTGTGGAGGCGTAGGTCGACGGGCGGCCGATGCCTTTCTTTTCCAGTTCCGCGGTCAGGGACGCTTCGGTGAAGCGCGGCGGCGGCGAGGTTTCATGCCCGACGGCGACGATCTCCGAAGCGGTCAGCGCGTCGCCCTTGGCCACGTTGGGCAGCCGGCGCGCTTCCTCGGAGTCCTCGTCTCCGCGGCTCTCGTCCTTGCCTTCCTCATAGGCGGCGAGGAAGCCCGGGAAGGTGATGACGGTGCCGGAGGCGGAGAACTCGGCGTCCCGGCCGTCCGCCGCGCCACCCACGGTGACGGCGCCCAGTCGGATGGTCGCGGTGGAGCCCTTCGCGTCGGCCATCTGGGAGGCGACGGTGCGCTTCCAGATCAGCTCGTAAAGGCGGAACTCGTCGCCGGAGAGCTGCTTGGCAACCTGTGCCGGGGTGCGGAAGGAGTCGCCGGCGGGGCGGATGGCCTCGTGGGCTTCCTGCGCGTTGGCTGCCTTGCCGCTGTAGACGCGGGGCGAGGCCGGGACGTACTCGGGGCCGTACAGCTCGGAGGCCTGGCGCCGCGCGGCGGTGATGGCCTCGTTGCTCAGCGCATTCGAGTCCGTACGCATATACGTGATGTAGCCGTTTTCGTAGAGCCGCTGGGCCACCTGCATGGTGCTCTTGGAGGAGAAGCGCAGTTTGCGGCCGGCCTCCTGCTGCAGCGTGGAGGTGGTGAACGGCGCCGCGGGACGGCGGGTGTAGGGCTTGGTGTCGACGGAGCGGACGCGGAAGTCCGCCTCCTGCAGGCCGGCGGCCAGGGCGCCGGCGAGTTCCTCGTTCAGGTGCACGACGCCGCGCGAGGTGAGCTCGCCGGCGTCGTTGAAGTCCCGTCCGCTGGCGACCTTGGAGCCATCGACAGCAGCCAGCTTGGCCTTGAAGGAGCCGGATTCCGCGCCGAACTGGCCGGTCAGGTCCCAGTAGGACGCCGACTTGAACGCCATCCGCTCCCGTTCCCGGTCCACCACCATGCGGGTGACGACGGACTGCACGCGGCCGGCGGACAGGCCGCGGGCCACCTTGCGCCACAGTACCGGGGAGATTTCGTAGCCGTAGAGGCGGTCCAGCACGCGGCGGGTTTCCTGCGCGTCCACGAGGTCCTGGTCCACGTCGCGCAGGTTGTCCATCGCGCGGTGGATGGCTTCCTTGGTGATTTCGCCGAAGGTCATCCGGTACACGGGGACTTTGGGCTTGAGGACTTCCAGCAGGTGCCACGCGATGGCCTCGCCCTCGCGGTCCCCATCGGTTGCGAGGTAGAGGGCGTCAGCGCCCTTGAGCTGGGCCTTGAGTTCGGCGACCTTTTTCTTCTTGTCCGGAGACACCACGTAGTACGGCTTGAAGTCGTGTTCAATGTCGACGGCGAACTTGCCCAACGGCGTTTTCTTCAACTCTGCGGGGAGCTCCGAAGGCTGCGGCAGGTCGCGGATGTGACCGATGGAGGCCTCAACGATGAAACCTTCGCCCAGGTACTTGGCGATGGTCTTGCTCTTGGCGGGAGACTCCACAATCACGAGTTTCTTGCCGGTGGGGGCCTTGCTTGGCACGGTGCTCCTACAGAAAAAGGTTGCTCGGGCAGATGCGCCCATACCCGCCTAGTTCACCATATTTTGCAGATTCCCGCGCATCCGGGTGCAAAAGTCAGTCTCCCGGGCACGTCTTGCAAACGTAACGAAGCACCCACAGTTGCGGCCTTCGGGAGCGCCGCGCTGCCGCTTAGGACGCCGGCGCGGCCTTGCCCCGGTCGTCCGGAATCATCGACCACATGGTGGCCATCCGGACAGCCCCCTCGGGCACCCGGTCCGGGTCCTCGAGCTCGTAGTCCCTCAGCAGGTCGAAGAGCCTCTCGTTCAGCTCTCCGGCCTGGGCCGGGGTCAGGTACAGCAGGTTGCTGGCCAGCACCACGGAGGAGGTGCCGTCCACGGCTTCGCCGCGCTGGCGCCGCTCGTCCCGGGTCCTGGCGTAAGCGTTGACGCGCCGGCGGTAGGCGTCCAGCTCCAGGTCCAGCACGGCGAATTCCGGACTGGCCACTCCCCCGCCCGAATTGATGGTGAAGTCGGTGCCGGCGGCTTTCCAGCGGCGTTCGCGGGCATCGCCGGCGGTGGCCGCGGGCACCACGATGCCCCACTTCTGCAAAGCGCGCAGGTGGTAGCTCATGGCGCTCGGGGTGAGGCCGGTCTGGGCGGCAAGTTCGGTGGCGGTCCGGCTCACCTGGGTGGAATACAGCTCGGAAATGACCTCGAGCCGGGCGGCGTGGGCCAGCGCCCGGATCGCCTTCGGGTCGGTGATTTCGACCTTCTTTTCCGGACGCGGCCTGCGCTTGGCGGCCGGAGCGGCGGTCTCGGCGGGGCCGACCGACTTGGGAGTTTCTGCATTCACGCTTTCAGTCTACCGACGCCTGCCAAACTATGAAAGAAATGCTTGACACTACCGACAGGGGCGGGATACCTTGCGGTTATGAAACACATACTTCATAAAGTGCGCGGCGCATCCGGCGAGCCTTCACTTTGGCGCAACCGCGACTTCCTGCTCGCCAGCAGCTCCCGGTTCCTGGCGACCGCCGGCATGGGCGCCGTCGTCGTCAGCGTCATGCTGCACCTGCAGAACGTCGCGGCGGACGGTGCGGCACCGGCTGCCGGCCCATGGCTCGTGGCGGCTTACCTGCTGTGCTCGGCGCTGCCGCTGGTCCTGCTGGCGCCGTGGGCGGGCCGGCTCGCCGACACGCGTGATTCCCGCACGCTTGCGACGGCGTCGTCCGTGGTCAGCGCCGTGGCCGTGGCGGGCATGGGCGTAAGCCTGCAGTACCTGGACAACCACATCCCCGTGCTGTTCGCCATGACGTTCCTGCTGGACGCCGCGCAGGCCGTGGCGGGGCCGACCTGGCAGGCGCTGCTGCCCCGGATCGTCGGAGAGGAGCGCACCCCGAGGGCGATGGGCACCATGCAGGCCACCATCATGATCGCTGGAATGGCGGGCCCGGCCGCGGGGGGCCTGCTCAGCGGCTGGGGCGGCTCGGGGCTGGTGTTTGCGGTCGCGAGCGGCTGCTATCTGGCCATGGGCGCCGGTGCGCTGCTGATCCGCACCCGACGCGGGACCGCGGCCGAGCTGGCCGGCCGGGACGCACCGGCGCTGCTGGATGGCCTGCGGCTGATCCGCCGGGACAGCCTGGTGTGGGCGCTGGTGCTCGGCGCGCTGTTCTTCATTGTCGTCGGCGAGGCCACCAACGTGCTGGAAGTCTTCCTGGCCCGGGGCGAGCTCGGCGCCACCGAGACCCAGTACGGTCTGCTCGCTGCGGCCTTCGGGCTCGGCATGGCGGTGGGCGCGGCGCTGGCCGGACGGATCAAGACGCCGCCGGCCCGGCTGCGTGTGCTGCTCGCCAGCATGGCCCTGACCTCGGCTTTCCTGGCAGTGATGGGGCTGGTGCCCAGCGTGGGGCTGCTGTTCGTGGCCTACACGGCGATGGGCACGGCCTGCGGCGCCCTGAACGCCTGCTTCGGTGCGATCGCGATCCTGCGCATCCCGGAGAGCGGGCGGGGCCAGGCGATGGCGATCATCGGCGGCATGACCCGCGCCGTCTCCATTGCCGCCCTGGCCATCGGCGGCCTGCTCGGCGCACTGCTGCCGGTCCGGCTGAGTTTCCTCATCACAGGGGCGGGCGGCGTGCTCGTGGCCCTCGCCGTCGCCGCCTACGTGCTGCCTCGCTTCGGCCGCGAAGGCGCGGTGCCGCTCGCGGTGCCGGTGCCGGTGCCGCCGTCGTCCGTCTCAGGCGGGGAGCAGGAAGCCGTCGCGCACCAGGTTGGCCACCTCGTCGAGGAGCCCCTGCCGGAACGCCGCGCTGTCATATCCCTCGTAGCCGCCCAGCAGGGCGTCAAGGGCGCCGATGATCTGCCCGACGGAGAGCTCGCCGTCGCACGCTGAGACAAAGCCGGCCAGCTCGGTGCTGAGCAGGTTGGTGCGGCGCAGCCCCGCGCCTTGGCGCAGCAGGATCACGCCGGGGTGTTCGGCGCCGGGACGCTGGTGCCGCTCCTCGGTGACATCGTCGGCCACCAGCAGGTGCGCGGATTCCAGCTCGTGCGCGGCCAGCCAGTCGGCGCGCTCGACGGCGGCGCCCAGGTGCGGGCCAACGGGCTGTTCGATCGGGTAGGTAATCTCCTCAAACCGGGACATCACCGGCCGGGCGCCGGCCGCGGGTCGCCGCAGCCAGATCATCCCGAAGCCGATGGCCTCCACGTTTCGGGACGCGAAGTCGTCCAGGTAGGCGGCATAGGAGTCCTGGTAGAGCCGCCGGTCGCGGGCCTCGGAGGCGTCCCGCAGCCAGGTCTCTGCGTAGTCTTCAGGGCTGACCTGCTCGCGCTGGATGAACCAGACGTCTGCGTCCGGGCTGGCCCAGCTTCGCGGCCGGTCGGCCCATGCGGCGCCCGCCGGGATCTCCCAGTTGCCCAGCAGCTGGGCTGTCCCTCCGGGGGCGAGGACCGAGGGGAGGTCCCGGACAAGCGCGGCGACGATGTCATCGCCCGGCAGGCCGCCGTCGCGGTAGGTGAACTGGTCCGAGGCGGTTTCCCCGGCCCCTCGCGGAGTGATGACGAACGGCGGATTGGAGACCACCAGGTCGAATTCCTGCCCCGCCACCGGATCCAGCAGCGAGCCCAGCCGCAGGCTCACCCGGCTTTCCGGCTCGGCGGGGTCCAGGTGCAGCGCCGCCGCGTTCAGCATCAGGTTGAAGCGGGTGAACGCCAGCGCCCGCTCCGAGATGTCGGTGGCAGTGACGTGCTCGGCGTGGTGCAAGAGTTGGAAGGTCTGGATGCCGCAGCCGGTGCCGAGGTCCAAGGCGCGGGCCACGTGCCGGCGGGCGGTGACCTGCACCAGGGTGGTGGACGCCTGACCGATCCCCAGCACGTGGTCATGGCGCAGCACGCCCGGGCGCTGGTGGGCGGCCAGGTCGCTGGCCACCCAGAGCTCGGCCCCGCCGCTGCTGATTGTCTCTTCACCGGCGGCGCCCTCCCAGCCGTACGGCCGCAGATCCACCTTCGCCTGGACCAGGCCCTCCGGGGACGGCTCCACGAGGCCCAGTTCCACCAGGCCCGCCGTGCGGATGCCGGGCAGCGCGGCGTCAAGGGTCCCGGCCGGCTGCGGCTCGGCCAGCAGCCACAGGCGGACGACGGCGGCGAGCGCCGACGTCGTCGTCCCGCCACCGACGGCGGCCTCGGTGGCGATCAGGGCGGGGATGAGCTGGTCCCGGCCCAGGGCCGCGTGGGCGGCCGGGCCCAGGAGTTCGGCCACGCCGTCAACCGTGTAGCCGATGGCGCGCAGGTCCGCGGCGAGCGCCTGGAGCAGGTCCGGGAAGTCGCTGCGGGGAGCGTCGGGGGTGTTGCCGGCCGTGAAAAGCGTAGAAGGAGTCACCGGACAAGTTTAGGCGCGGCACAGGTTTAGGTGCGGGCCCGCCGACCCCCGCCGAAGCGGAGGTGCTGCCGCGTCAGAGGTTCTTGCTCGCGTAGGCCCGCAGCGCGTCCCGCACGAACGCGGCGCCGGCGGCCCCACCGTAGTTCGCGGCGAAACGCGGATCTGCCACGTACATGTCACCGAGACCGGACACGTATTCCCTCACGTTCCCTCCGCCGGCCGCCGGGGTCCCCGGAATACCGGTGAGCCATTCGACCTGGCGCCGTGCGAGGTCCTGCGCTTCCGGACCGTCCGGGGCGGCACCCGATTCGGCCGCGGCAATCCAGTCCCGGCCCAGCTGCTTGGACCGCTGTTTCCAGGCGTCCTTTTCGGCGGCGCCCATGCCGCGCCACCAGGCGTCGCCCTGCGCATAGGCGGCCGTGCCCCATCGCCCCTCCACCTCGTCCTTGTACTGCGTATGGTCGAAGCCGTCGAACATTTTCTCTGCCATGGGTTCCCTTCCTGCCTTGACTTCCCTGAGTGTGTGTTGGACCGAGGCGATCTGCCGCGCCAGCCGGTCCTGCTCCTGGCGCAGCCACTTGAGGTGGCCGGCCAGCGCGCGTTCGGCCTCCCCCTCGCGGGCGAGCGCCTCGGCGATTGCCGGCAGGCCGAGGCCCAGTTCCCGCAGCAGCAGGATGCGCTGCAGCCGGAGCAGTGCGGCCTGGTCGTAGTACCGGTAACCGTTGTCCCCGGTGCGGCTGGGCTTGAGCAGCCCGACGGCGTCGTAGTGGCGCAGCGTCCGGCTCGTGGTGCCCGCGATCTTCGCGATCTGCTGCACGGACCAGTCCATGGCTGTCGTTCTCCTCAACCTTGGAGCGCCCGGACTATCCGGCCGCTACCCCGAGCCTAAATGTTGACGCGGCGTCAAGGTCAAGGGTTCTTCTCGCCTGGCCCGTGCCGGGGACGAGTGCCGGAGCTGATTGCCGGCTAGCGGCCACGGGACGACGGCGGGCAGGGACGGCACGCCCCAGCGGGTAAGTTGGAGGCATGCTTTTCGCTCCGCCCTCACCCTCCCGCCCTCGCGCTCTCGGGCGCCTCTTCGCCGCCGCGGCCGGCGTCGCCGTCGTGCTGGGAGCCTCGGCGTGCTCCGCCGGGAGCTCTATCGAATCCGCCGACGTGAACGCTTGGAAGGCCACCGCGTTGCCGTCGGCCAGCGGGATCGTCCTGGCGGACGCCGGCAAGATCCTTAACCGCGACCCGGTCGCCAAGGACGCCAGCGTCCCTGCCGGCAACTACACCTTGACGATGAGTTGCGACGGCGGCGGCAAGGAATTCTTCGAGGTCACCCTCGACGGAAACCACCTCACGGAAGCCGGGGCCGCCTGCAACGGCAGCCGGGAGACCGCCAGGATCAAGGTGCCCGCGGCGGGCACGCTGAAGATCAGCGCTTCGAGCGTGGACGCCCCGCTCATCTTTGCCTACCAACTGGTGGCCGCAGCCTGATGTGACTTGCGCCGGCCGGAAGCGTGGCTAGGCTCGGGGCATGGTTGCTACTGGGGGTAGGCAAGGGGTCCGTGTTTGGGCGCCGACGTTCGCGCTGGCGCTCTGCGCGGCGGTAGCGCTGGCCGGCTGTGAAGTCGCGGACGACGTCGGGCTCCCGGCGACCGACGCCGGGCCATCGGTCCGGTCCGCTGCGCCGCGGCCGCCACTGCCAACGCAGGACCCGGAGCTGGCCGCCGAAGCGGCCAAGAACCTGACGGAAGTTCAGCGGCTCCTCGGTGCCCCGCCCAAGACCGAACTGATGTCGGCTTTAGGCGGGATCGGCTTCCGACAGACCGCGCCGGGCGCAGCCAAGGGCCCGTATACCGTTAAGGTTGCCTGCGCCGGTACACCAAACGTGCTCCTCACCGTTTCGCAGCCTGACCGCCGGGACGGGGCCAGACTGCAGCTCAACGTCACCTGCGGGCGCAGTGTCCAGAAAGCCGTGAAGCTCGAATCCGGGCCGATCACGGTGCAAATCGAGCCGAGCTCAACCGGGTCGGATCCAGGCGCCGCCGTCGGGTTCCGGCTCGAGCGCCGCCCTTCCGCTTAGAAGCGCGCCGGACCGCCGGGCTCTGGCCCGCCGCCGCGGCCGGGCTTAAAGTCTGAGTATGCCCACCGCGCAGGCACCCCTCCCGCTGCGGTCGCGCGGCATGCTCACCGCCGTCGTGCTGGCCGTTGCACTGGCGTGCACTTCGGGGCTGGCCGGTTGCGGGTATGAGTACGACGACGGGCTTTCCGCCCGTGATGTGCCGTCGCAGGCGACCACGTTCACCGACGCCGCCCTCCCCCAGGACCCAGGCCAGAACCGGCCAGTGACCGGGCCGGAACTCAAACACTGGGTGACGGAAGTGTTACCGGAAACCCAGGGCCAGGTCTTCCATACCGGCTACGGGCTGCTGGACGCCGGCGCGACGCGCAATGAAACCACCACGCAGCTGCCGAGCGGAACCTATGCCCTGACCCTGGTCTGCCGAAGTACCCGGCGGGTGTCGTTCACCATCGTGGACAAGACGAGCATTCTGGTGGACTTGAGCCTGCGGTGCGGCACGCCACGGGTCAACGTGGTGCAACTCGGCGCGGACACGGTGCTGAGGGTCCGGATCGGGTCCCTGGCGCCGGCGAATTTCGCCTACCGCGTGAGCCGGATCTAGGTCAGCGACCAGCCGGCCCTCCGATGGCCACCTCAGGCGGCGGAGCGCGTCCTCAGGCGGCAGCGCAGCCGTCCGGGCAGCGCAGCGTCGCCGGGTCCGAGGCGCAGTCAATGCAGTACAGCGTCAGGGTGCGGCAGCTGGGGTTGGAGCAGTTCTCGAACTTGCTGGTGGGCGCCGCGCAGCGGACGCACTGGCCGATGGTCTTTGCGTCCTCGCTGAACTCCAGGTGCATCCGCTTATCGAAGACGTAGAGGGAGCCCTCCCACAGCCCCTGGTCCTTGAACGCCTCCCCGTAGCGGACGATCCCGCCGTCGAGCTGGTAGACCTCCTTGAAGCCGCGGTTGACCATCAGGCTCGAGAGGACCTCGCAGCGGATGCCGCCGGTGCAGTAGGTGACCACGGGCTTGTCTTTGAGGGCGTCGTACTTGCCGGAGTCCAGTTCCTTGATGAAATCGTGGGTCGTCGCGACGTCGGGGACGACGGCGTCCTTGAATTTTCCGATCTGGGCTTCGAAGCCGTTGCGTCCGTCGAAGAACACCACTTCGTCCCCGGCCTGCTTCTTCGCTTCCACGAGCCGGTGCAGTTCCTCGGGCGCAAGATGCGTCCCGCCGCCGACGACGCCGTTTTCGTCCACCTTGAGCTCCCCCGGGGCGCCGAAGGAGACGATCTCGTCACGTACTTTGACGCTCAGCCGGGGGAAGTCCGCGGCACCGCCGTCGGACCACTTCACGTCGATGCCGCGGAAGCCCTTGTATTCGCGGGTCGTCTTGACGTACTGCTTGACGGCGCCGATCTCGCCGCCGACGGTCGCGTTGATGCCGTCCTTGGAGATGATGATCCGGCCGGTCAGCCCGAGCTTTTCGCAGAGGGCGCGCTGCCAGAGCCGGACGGCGTCCGGGTCCGCGATCGGGGTAAAGCCGTAAAAGAGCACAATTCGATTCAAAGCCACGTATTTAAGCGTACTGGGCGGGGCAAAACCCGGCGCCGGGCGTTGCGGGATGGAGGCGCCACGGATGCCCCACCCTCCGGGGTCCGCCACGGACGCCATACGCCCGGGCGCCGCGGCGTGCGACCGGCCCGACTGTCACAATTGCGTAAGCAAGCGGCCCCGCGGATCCCGGCCCCTGTTGCTTGCGGCGGGGCTGGAATACGCTCATCTCATGAGCCTTGACGCCATGGTTGACGACACCACCCACCTCCTTGAGGTCTGGGTTGCCGGGTGGGCCGGTTGCCGGGGTTATGAGACCCGCAGGGAGGGCCGCTTTCCCGCCGCGCTGAGGGCGGACACGACCCACGAGTGGGAATATTTCGCCCATGACCCCTCGGATTCCGAGTTCGAGGAGCTGGCCGCCAAGACCGCCGAGGTCCCGGCCCGGATCCTTACGATCCTCACCAACGACGTGGCTCGCTACTCCGCCCTGGCCGAGAAGAACGGGCTGAACGTCACCTCGGCGTCGCAGACCATGATGATCGTGGACATGGAAACCCAGGACGCCGAGGACCCCTGGCTTCCGGACGACGATCTGCGCTGGGTGCCGTCGACCACGGGCGGTGTCCACCATGCCGTCGTCTATGCCGGCGAAGAGGTGGCCGCCAGCGGGCGGGTGTTCGTCGCGGACCACACCGCCGTCTTCGACAAGATCGTCACCGAGCCCGGGTTCCAGCGGCGCGGACTCGGCAGCTTCATCATGCGGGCACTGGCCGCCCAGGCGTTTGAACACGACGTCGAAGGCGGGCTCCTGCTGGCCTCCCTGGACGGCCAGCAGCTGTACTCGCATCTCGGCTGGACCACGGTGTGCCATGTGCTGATGCTTTCCGCCTCGGACGAGGGCGCCGACCTCTCCGTGGGATGAGCGGGTTCCCTGCCCCGGCGTCGTCGGTCCGTGAACCCGCGGGTCGATTTGAGCCCGGGTGAAACAATGTTGGAGTGAATCCACATGAGTCTCTGATCCCGTTGCTGGGCCGCGGCCCGGACCCGGAACAGCTGCGGCATGTGCGCACGATTCCCGCCCGGAAGGCCGTCAATGAACCGTGGCCGGAGTGGGTGCACCCCGACTTGGTGCAGGCCTACGGCTCTCTCGGCATCCACGAGCCCTACCGTCATCAGGTGCAGGCCGCCGAACTGGCGCACGCAGGCGAACATGTGGTGATCGCCACCGGCACCGCCTCCGGCAAGTCCCTCGCCTACCAGCTGCCGGCGCTGGATGCGGTCCACCGCTCCGAGCTGCGCGTCCTCGCCGACCCGGGCAAGATCCACGACGACGGCGCCGTGACCCTCTACCTCTCCCCCACCAAGGCCCTGGCCGCCGACCAGCTGGCCGCCATCCGCTCGCTCAAGCTCCCCACTGTCCGCGCGGAAACCTACGACGGCGACACCGACCCGGCGTCCCGCCGCTGGATCCGGGACCACGCCAACGTCATCTTGGCCAACCCCGACATGTTGCATTTCGGGATCCTGCCGAACCACACCTGGTGGGCTCGATTCTTCCGCCGGCTCCGCTACGTGATCGTGGACGAGGCACACAGCTACCGGGGCGTGTTCGGATCGCACGTGGCCAACCTGATGCGACGGCTGCGACGGATCTGTGCCTACTACAGCCCCGGCACGTCCCACCCCGGACCGGTGTTCATCGCCGCATCGGCCACCGCATCCGACCCCGGCACCTCCTTCGGCCGGCTCATCGGCGCCCCGGTCCGGGCGGTGTCCGAAGACTGTTCGCCGCACGGCGCCACGACCGTGGCGTTCTGGGAACCCGCACTGACCGAGCTGCGCGGCGAAAACGGCGCCAAGGAACGCCGAACCGCCGTCGCCGAAACCTCGGACCTGCTGGCCAACCTGGTCTCCTCCCGGATCCGGACCATCGCGTTCATCAAATCGCGCCGCGGCGCCGAGACGATCGCCTCCATCACCAAGCGCCTCCTGGACGAAGTGGACCCCAGCCTGCCGCAGCGGGTGGCGGCCTACCGTTCCGGGTACCTGCCGGAGGAACGGCGGGCACTGGAAAAGGCGTTGCGCTCCGGCGAGCTGCTGGGTGTATCGAGCACCTCCGCGCTCGAACTTGGCATCGACATCTCGGGGCTCGACGCGGTTCTGGTCGCCGGCTGGCCGGGAACCCGGGCGTCGCTGTTCCAACAGATCGGCCGGGCGGGCCGCGCCGGACAGGACGCCATTGCCGCCTTCGTCGCGAGCGACGATCCGCTCGACACCTATCTGGTGAACCACCCGGAGGCGATCTTCGACGTCTCGGTAGAGGCGACGGTCTTCGACCCCTCCAACCCGTACGTTCTGGGCCCCCACCTGTGCGCCGCCGCGGCGGAACTTCCGCTGGGCTATGCGGAGCTGGAGCTGTTCGGCCCGACAGCCGAGAAGCTGCTGGACCAGCTGGTGGTCCAGGGCTACCTGCGCAAACGCCCCGCGGGCTGGTTCTGGACCCACCCCCAGAGCGCCGCGGCCATGGTGAACCTGCGGGCCGACGGCGGCGGTCCGGTGAGCATCGTGGACGCTGACACCGGCTCCCTGCTCGGCACCATGGATTCACCCCAGACCCACTATCAGGCGCACACCGGCGCCATCTACGTTCATCAGGGCGAGAGCTACGTCGTCGAGGATTTGAACGAAGGCGAGCACTGCGTCGTGGTGCGCCGGGCCAACCCCGACTACTACACGACCGCGCGCGACGTGACGCAGATCGAGGTCCTGGAGACACTCCGCACCACGCAGTGGGGGGACGTCGCGGTGCACTTCGGTGACGTGAAAGTGACGACACAGGTGGTCTCCTTCCAGCGCAAGGCGCTGATTTCGAACGAGATCCTCGGCGAGGAACCGCTGCAACTGGGCGCCCGGGACCTGTTCACCAAGGCGGTGTGGTTCGTGATGGACAACCGCTCCCTGACGGGCGCGGGGCTGATCGAGGCGCAGTTCCCGGGGGCTTTGCACGCGGCCGAGCACGCGGCCATCGGGCTGCTGCCGCTGGTGGCGTCCAGCGACCGGTGGGACATCGGCGGAGTGTCCACGGCCATCCACGCCGACACCGGGGTGCCTACGATCTTCGTGTACGACGGCCACCCCGGCGGGGCCGGCTTCGCCGAGCGCGGCTACGACAAGGCCAGGGTGTGGCTCTCCGCGACGCGCGACGCCATCAAGGCCTGCGAGTGCGAGTCCGGCTGCCCGTCCTGCGTGCAGTCCCCCAAGTGCGGCAATAAGAACAACCCGCTGGACAAGGACGCCGCCGTCACGCTGATTGAGATGCTGCTGACCGACGCCACCGATCTTATGGGCGGCCCTGCCGAGGAGCAGGGGGCAGCCCCGGCCGCCGGGCACGTCATCAGCCAGCCGGGTTAGTCCGGCGCCCGCTTACCGGATCCCGGATCCCGGGAGCCGGTCCGGGGTCCTCTGCCGGCGGAGGTCCGGCCCTCGCCAGGCCGGTGGCCGGACCGAACACCGTGCGGGATCGCAGTTCCGTGCGGACCCGGACGGTGTCGCCGGGTTCGACCAAACAGCCCACCAGCCGCGCATCATGGCGGCCGGCGACGTCGGCGGCGACGGCACACGGCTCGCCGGCGGAGAGTCCACGGGCGGCATCCGCGGCTGCGAGTGCCGCCAGATCCGCCGCAGCCGCGGCTTTCGACGCCATCACCGCGGCCTGGCCCAGCAAGACGACAGCGGTCATCGCGAGCAGCAGCACCATCCCCAGGCCCAACGCCACGGCGCTGCCCGCACCCAGTTCAGGGTCCCGCACCACGGGCGGCATCACGCGCGCCAGCCCAGGGCAAGATCCGCCGTCGCGGGAGCGGAGAGGGCAGGCGCGTCAGAGGATTCACTCCTCGCCCACGCTTTCGCGGTAAGGGTCCACGGAACCAGCGGACCCATCGCACCGCTGACGGTTCCGGACACCGTGACGCTGAGCCAGACCCCGTCGGAGGCCACAGCGGCCAGCGCCGAATCACCGGCCAACCGCCGGACGATTCCGCCGACGGCGGCGGCGTCCTCACCGCGCGCGAGCGCCCTCGCGCCGGCTCGCGCGGCTTCCTCCAGCCGGAGTTGCGTCAACCCCGCGGCGGACCCCGCCAGCAACAACCCCAGCAGCAGCACAACGGCTGGCAGCGCGACGGCGAACTCGGCCGTTACCGCGCCCCGGGCGGCTGCTGCGGCTTGGCCCGCACGGGATCCCCGCTTCGCTGCGTCCAGGTGCTTCGGCAGGCACCATCCCGGTTGTGCGGACGCCTTGGCCGGGGCCGCCGGCGCACTCCGGGATCCCCGGGTCACGGCAGTGCCAGCGCCGTGCGGATAAGGTTCAGCAGGAACCCCCGGACCTCGTCGCTGCGCATGATCAGCACGAGCAAGCCGGCGAAGCCGACGGCGGCCAGCGTGGCAATGGCATATTCAGCCGTGGCCATTCCCGCTTCGGAGCCGGGGAGCTTTTTCCAGCTGCGGGCCGGCCGGGAAGAGTCCCGCACCGGCGGTGCCTGCCGGGCGCCGGGGTAGATCTCCCGCACCTCCGCGGTTCCGGTGTCGGCGTCCGCGCGGTCGGAGCCGGCGGGGGCGTTTCGGTGGAGTGTCATGAGCTTTCCTCTCAGGCGATGCCGGCGCAGTTGCCGGCTGATTCCAATGTCGCGCCCGCGCCCGTCGCCGGTAAGGGCGATGCATGGCCAAGTGGACAACTTCGGCTGTGGAGGACGAGTCGGCGCGCCGGGCGGCAGCCGTCAGGAGCCATGCGGCACCATCGCGAGCAATACCGGCACAATGCCCAGGCACACGAAGGCGGGCAGCGAACACAGCCCCAGGGGGATGACCAGCTTCACGCCCAACGCAGCGGCCCGCTGCTCGGCGGTCCGGAACTGCTCGCGGCGGAGCCGGGCGGCCTGCGCATAGAGGATGGCCGAGGACGGCACGCCGGTCAGCGCGGCGAAACCCAGGGCATCGCGGAGGGCCTGCAACTGGGCGGGGATCGCGCCGCAACTACGCCATGCAGTCTCCCAGTCGGCGCCGATCGCGAGGGCGGAGACGACCGGGACCAGCGGACGCCCGATCGCGGGGTCGGCGTGGACGGCGATCAGCTCCAGTGAGCGCCCCAGCCCGGATCCGGCGTCCAGCATGGCACCGATCAATTCCAACATCATGGCCGGATCACGAAGGCCGCCCACGTGATCCGCCGCCGCGCCTGTGCCGTCCGGTCGGGCACCCGCGGGAGCCCTACCAGGCGGACGCCGGCCCAGCCGCCTCCAGCGCAGGCCCGCGCGCCGCTGGTCTGCGAGCGCCACGATCACTGCGGACGCCAGCAGGCCGGCCACAGCGAGACCGCCAGCCTGCGGTATCACCGCTGCCGCCCGGCAGCGGCCCGGACGAGACGGGCGGACCAGATCCGGCCCGCGGCCGTAAGGGCCAGCCCAGCAACGAGGGCCGCCATGCCCAAGGGGGTGCCGAGCAGGATGGTCGAGGGATCCACGCCGAGCAGGACACCGAGGACGAGCCCCAGGAAGGGCAGCCAGGTCAGGATCCGGACGGTGGCCTTGGGCCCGGCCAGTGCGGTCTGCCGTGCGGCTTCGGCGTCGTCCTGGGCCTCCAGGTGAGCGGCGAAGCGCGTCAGGACCTCGGCGAGGGGACAGCCGGTGGCCTCGGCGATGTCGAAGCAGGCCGCGAGTTCCACCCAGATTGCCCGCTCCCTTCCGCCGGGGCCGCGGCGCGCAGCATTGCCGGTGCCGGTCCCGGCGCCCTTCCGGATGGCCGCGGCGACCGGGGAACCCCTCAAGGCCGCAGCCCGGGCTGCGGCCAGGATCGCAAGCGACGTCGCGCCCAGACCATGAGTGGGCGCGGCGCGGTTCGGGCGCCCACCCCCGCCCTTCGTCCGGTCCGGCTCCCGCAGGTCACCATAGAGAAGCCAGAGTTCCTCCCACAGCCGCGCAGGAGTCCGGCCGCCCTTCAGCAAGGCGGCCAACTGCTGCACCACCACGGTCATGGGGACCACCGCCTCGGCTCTACCCGTCCCGCGCCACAGCGCTAAGCGCCCACGCCGTCCTTGTCCCGGCCGCCCGAGGGCCGGTGCCCCGGCGGCGCCCACGGAGCGCAGAGCCCGCTGGAGGCGCCGGCCGGACGCCCCTGGCGGCGCGAATGCCAGCCAAGACGCGAGGGCCAGAATTCCGGCCAAGACGGTCGTCATGGCGGGCCGGCCGCCAGGCTGGGCACGCCGGTCCCGGGGCCAGCAGCCGGGTCCAGGCCCAGACGGGCCGCCAGCTCGGGCCACGCGGGCCCGGCGCGTACCTCGCCGCCCACCGTTGCCAGCGCCACGGCTACGGCCAGGCCTGACACGCCTTCTCCGACCAGTCCCACGGACGCCACCTGACGGCCTAACCGTGTACGTTCCAGATGGACGACGGCGTCGAGGGCGCTGGCTGCCTGAAGGCGCACGGCGTCCGGCCCCATCCCCGCGAGCGCGCCGAGCGCCGTCAGCCGGGCCGGGACCGCGGCGGCGGTGTTGGCATGGATGGTGCCGCCGGCTCCAGTGTGCCCGGTGTTCATCGCGGAGAGCAGCTCCCGGACCTCGGCGCCGCGGCACTCCCCCACCACGAGCCTGTCGGGCCGCATCCGCAGGGCCTGCCGGACCAGCTCGCCGAGATCAACGGCGCCGCCGCCCTCCAGGTTGCTGTGGCGCGATTCGAGGGACACCACGTGCGGATGCACCGGGTTGAGCTCCGAAGCATCCTCGATCAGGACCAGCCGCTCCCCAGGTCCGCAGAGCCCGAGCAGCGTGGCAAGCAGCGTTGTTTTTCCCGAGCCCGTCGCGCCGCTCACCAGAAAGCTCAGGCGGCGCGCCACCATTCGCGTGAGGACGTCCTGGATGAACGGACCGAACATACCGCCACGGGAGAGCTCGTCCAGCGAGAAAACGGACTCACGGCGGATCCGCACGCTCAGCAGCGTTCCGGCCGTGGAGATCGGCGGCAGCACTGCGTGGATCCGGTAGCCGCCGTCGAGCCTGACATCCACGCAGGGCGAGCTGTCATCCAGCCGCCGGCCGCCGGCGGCCACGAGTCGGGCGGCGAGGGCTCGGACCTGGGCCTCGTTAGCAAAGGCGACCGGGGCGCGTTCAAGCCCGCGGCCACGGTCCAGCCACACCGAGTCCGGACCGTTGACGAAGATGTCCGTCACGAGCGGGTCGCGCGCCAGCGGCTGCAGCGGTCCCAGCCCATTCAGTTCCGCGCTGATGCTTTCGACGGCGGCCAAGGCACCCGCTGTGCCAAGGAGCTTGCCGCTGGCCTGCACGGCCGCCGCCACCCTTGACGGGGTGACCGGGCCGGCGTCGGCCATGACCGATTCGCGGACCGCCTCGAGCAGCCGCGCATCTACCCGCCGCTGGGGCGCGCGCAGTTGCCTGCGGAACCGTGGACGCTCCGGCTCCGGCGGGTCCGCGGCCAGATGCGAACTCACGGGAACCCCTCCGTGCTGAAGGCCAGAACTCCTTCGGTGAAGCGTTGAACGCTCCGCCGTCCCCCGGCGTCCAGCAGGCGCCCGAGTTCGGTGGCGGCGGCCGTCCCCCGGACCTCGGGCATAATGCCCTGCACCGGGAGCCCCACGGCTTGGGAAATCAGCTGGTAGTCGAACGCGACCCCGGGTTTCGTCCGGATCACCAGTGCGGTCTCTACAGGCGGTAGCTCCGGCACCAAACGGGCGGATGCCACCGCCGCCCGGAGCTGGGCGGGCAGCACCACGACGACCCGGTCGCATTCCCAGGCGAAGGTCCGCAGTGCCTCGCGTCCGCGGCCGACGTCCAGCACCACCAGCTCGTAGCAGCGACGCGCGGCGTCGAGCACCCCGACGACCGCGGCCGTGTCGATGGCCTGCGGCCGCTCCCGGCTGCCCGGCCAGGACAGGAAAGAGAACCCGCCCGCTTCGGGCAGCGCCTCGTGGAGCTGATCCGGATCGATGCTGCCGCTGGCCTCGGCGAGGTCCGGCCAACGGAGCCCGGGTTCTTCTTCGGCGGCGAGGGCCAGTTCGAGGCCGCCGCCCCAGGGGTCTCCGTCGATCAAAAGGACTCTGGCTCCCAGCCCCGCGGCGGCCTGGGCCAGCCAGATCGCGGCGGTGGTTGCCCCGGCGCCGCCGCAGCCACCAACCACGCCGAGGACATGCCCGCCCGGATCCGGGGCGTGCGATCGGCTGAGGTACTCGGCGAGCCAGGGTCCGCCCTCGGGGAGGACGGCCACCCGTTCGGCACCCATGGCCGCGGCCAGCTGCCAAAGCCTGTCGCCCTCACCACTCAGTCCTACAAGAACGGCCGGTGCACGACGCCGGATCGGGAGTTCCCGGACGTCACTGCCCACGAGCACTGCGCCAGCAGAGTCCCAGTACGGGACCGCTTCCGCGGCATCCCCCGCCAGGCTAAGCTGCCGGCCCGCCGCGGCCACAATCCGTTCCACCTCCCCCCGCAGGACCTCGGACCCGGTGACCAGCAGCGTCTCCGCCGCCCCGTCGGGAAGCCACGAACCGGGGTCTGGCCCCGGGTCCGGTACCGCTGGGGGCCCGGCCCTGGACACGGGCTGTCGGGACGGCGCCTTACTGGTAACTGGCTCGGGTAATTGATGCCTGCTCATGCCTCCACTTTCGGCGCTGCGGACGCCGCAGCCGCCCGCCGTCTTCGGCTATGTGGAAAACCGGGCCGCCTTCGGCTTGGCCCGGCGCTGCCCGGCCCGACTTGGGCGCGGCCCGGCCCGACTTGGGCGCGGCCCGGCCCCGCCCGGCTTGTCCCGGCGGGCCGGTACGACCCCCGCCCGAGCCGGTCCGCCGGAAGCACAACGACAGGGCAGAATTGAGCCTATGCATCTGCTGCTCGCCGCCCACGCCGACGGCGCAGCCCTACAACGACTCACGCCGTCGGGCGCTCCCGATCCCGCCGCCCCGGAACCACGCATCGTCAGCGCCGCCGAGCTGCCCGGCGTCGTGCGGCAGCTGGAGCTGCAGCGGCCGCGCTGGATCTGGCACCGCACGCAGGACTGGTACCCGGCGCTGCTGGCCGCAGGGGTCGAGCTGGAACGCTGCCATGACCTGACGCTGTGCGGCGCCATCCTGGCCCATTCGGAGTTCACTGCGCACACCGAGTATGCCCGGAACGCGGAGAAGCTCACCCAGGATGACGACGTCCAGCAGCCGCCACGGGCCCTGCAGCCGCCTCCGCCGCCCGCGGACCAGGGCGCCCTGTTTGAGGACCCGGGCCTGCGCGCTGCGCCGCGGCACTCCCCCGAGGAGCTGCGCGCCGAGTACGCCGCGCAGCAGGAAGCACTGGCGGGCGTCGCTCTGGACGGGGACCGCCGAAAGCAAAGGCTCCAGCTCCTTCTGGCCGCCGAGTCCGCCGGGGCCATGATCGCCGCCGAGATGCAGCACACCGGCGTTCCCTGGCGCGAGGAGCTGCACGAACAGATCCTCGCCGACTACCTCGGTCCGCGTCCGCCGCAGGGCCACCGTCCGGCCAAGCTCGAGGCCCTCAACAGCGAACTCCGCCGGCTGCTGCAGTCCCCGGCACTGAACCCCGACTCCCCGCAGGAACTGATGCGGGCCCTGCACCGGAACGGCATCGAGGTGAAGAGCACGCGCCAGTGGGAGCTGAAGGAATCCAGCCACCCGGCGATCGAGCCGCTGCTGGCCTACAAGAAGCTCGCCCGGCTCCACGCCGCGAACGGCTGGGCGTGGCTGGATGCCTGGGTCAAGGACGGCCGCTTCCAGCCCGAATACGTGGTGGGCGGGGTCGTGTCCGGACGCTGGGCCTCCCGCGGCGGCGGGGCGCTACAGATCCCCCGCCAGATCCGAGGCGCCGTCCACGCCGACCCTGGCCACAAACTGATCGTCGCGGATGCCTCGCAGCTGGAGCCCCGAGTACTGGTGGCGCTGGCACAGGATTCCAAGATGGCGGAAGCCGCCCGCGACAAAGACCTCTACGCCGGCATCGCCGCTCAGGGTTTCGGCGGTGACCGGGCCAAGGCCAAGGTCGCGCTGCTCGGCGCGATATACGGCGCCACCACCGGCGAATCCGGCCGGCTGATGCCGCAGCTGGCCCGGACCTACCCGCGCGCCGTCGGCTTCGTGGAGCAGGCAGCCCGCGAGGGCGAGGCGGGTAAGACCGTCACCTCCCGGCTGGGCCGCAGCAGCCCGCCGCCTTCGGAGCGGTGGCTGCACAGCCAGCAGTCCGCCACCGCGGAGGAACAACGCCGGGCCGAGTCGCTGGCGCGCTCTCGCGGACGGTTCACGCGCAACTTCGTGGTGCAGGGTTCCGCGGCCGACTGGGCGGCCTGCTGGCTGGCGGAACTACGACGGCGGCTGCGGGGACTGCGCGCCGACGGCTCACCCGCCGGGGAACTGGTCTTCTTCCTGCACGACGAGGTCATGGTCCATTGCCCTGCCGACGCCGTCGATGCCTGCATCCGGGCGATCGAGGAATCCGCGGCAGCCGCCAAGGAGTTGCTGTTCGGCAGGATCCCGGTGGAATTTCCGGTCAGCATCGCCGTCGTGGACTCCTACGACAACGCCAAATAGCTGCCCTCAACCGCTGCCCGACGCCGGGCCGGACGCCCCGGGTAACGTACCCGCCGGTAGCGTTGCGCCTGCTCCGTGGGCCCCGTTACAGTCGAAAAAGGCCGGCGAAGATCCCGAGTGATCCGCCGGCGCAAATGCAACGAGGCAGGGAACCGGGGAGGCAGCACAGTGGCTGGCGTATTCGAGATTGCAGCGGCCGGAGACGAGTCGTATTTCTTCAAGCTGACGGCACCGGACGGGACAGTAGTTGCCGTTTCACCGCTTTTTAACACCATCAAGGGAGCGGCCGCCGGCATCACGGCAGTGCGCGAGAACGCCGCAACCGGGCTGGTCGTTGACCGCTCCGCCCGGAAGACCGTCACCCAGTCCGCGAGCAAGCCCGCCGCGACGTCGTCCTCGCGGCCTGCGCCGCTGCTGACAGCGCGCTAGCGAAGGCGCGCCGCTACCCGTCGATCCCGTGCAGGCGCGTCCGGTCCCATGGGACTGACCAGCCCAGCTGGTCGAACAGCTGGTTGAGGATCATGCCGGTGAAACCCCAGACCACCACGCCGTTGACGGTGAAGGCCGGGCTCTGAAAGGTCTGGCCGGCCCGGCTGACGGTTGCCATCACCCTGTTGTCGGGGTCGAGCAGGTCCCGGACGGGCACCCGGAAGACCTGTGATGACTCGCCGTAGTCCACTACCCGGACGGGTGACTGGGACGCCCACCAGCCAAGGACGGGCGTGACCAGGAAGTTCCCGCGGGGCAGCGCCAGTTCGGGCATGACGCCGAGGACCTCAACGCCCTGCGGATCCAGTCCTGTTTCCTCTTCGGCCTCGCGCAGGGCGGCCTCAACCACGGTTTCGCCGGGGTCGATGCCGCCGCCGGGGAACGCCACCTGTCCCGGGTGGTCGTCGAGGGTCTGCGCGCGCTGGAGCAGCAGCACGTCCAGGTCCGCCGGCGCCAGCAGCTTCACCGACGTCGCCGGGACATCGTCCAGCGAGCCGAACAGCATCAGCACGGCGGCACGGCGCACCCGTTCGCCCGGCTCAACGGCCAGTTCGCGCCAGCGCGGATCCGGCGACGGGGCCGTCCCGGCCTGCACCGCGGCTACAAGGTCAATCAGGTCCTGGCGGGCGGTCATTGCGGCCTTCTCTGCGATTCCATCCGGATTTCCGCGGCCCGGTGGGTTTCGGCCAGCAGCTTCGCCAGCAGTTCTTCCTGGCCCGGGGCCAGTTCGTACTTCAGCAGCTTCCTGGCCTTCTCCGGATCGGTCTCGCCGGCTCCGTAGCTGGGGCACCAGTTCGCCACGGCGCAGGCGCCGCAGGCCGGTTTGCGGGAATGGCAGACGCGCCGGCCGTGGAAGACGACTCGGTGCGAGAGCATGGTCCAGTCTTTCGGCTCGAACAATTCGGCGACGTCGGATTCGATCCGGACCGGATCGTCCGAGTCCGTCCAGCCGAAGCGGCGGGCCAGCCGGCCGAAGTGGGTGTCCACCGTGATGCCGGGGATCCCGAACGCGTTGCCCAGGACGACGTTGGCGGTCTTCCGTCCGACGCCGGGCAGCTTCACCAGGTCTTCCAGCCGGCCGGGCACCTCGCCGTCGTAGTCGTCGACAAGCTTGGTGCCCAGCGCCATCAGGTTCCGCGCCTTGGCCCGGAAGAACCCGGTGGGTTTGATGATGGCTTCCAGGTCGGCGGGCTCGGCCTCGGCCATGCTGCGGGCATCCGGGTACCGGGCGAACAGCAGCGGCGTGATCTGGTTGACCAGCACGTCCGTGGTCTGGGCCGAGAGCACCGTGGCCACCACCAGTTCGAACGGGCTGCGGAAATCCAGCTCAGCATGCGCATAGGGATACTGCTCGGCCAGTGCCTTGTTGATCCGGCGGGCGCGGCGCTTGAGCCCCAGCAGCGTCTCCCCGCCAGCCTGCGCACGGGGCTTCGCTGTGCCGGTTTTGGCTGTGCCGGTTTTCGCCCTGCCGGGTTTCGCGTTGCCGGTTTTCGCGCTGCCGGGTTCGGTGGCCACGGTCCGGCTAGCCGCGTTCGATGTTGCTGAGGTCCCGGAGCACGCCGACGCGGCCGTCCGTGTGCTGGACCAGGAACTCGTGGCCGCGGTCCTCAAGGGCAAGGACCCAGCCGCCGGGTTCGACGACGAACGCCGGGGCGCCGCTGCGCTCGTCCACCGCGGTGCGGGGCTGGGCGACGGCGAACCAGAAGGCCTCGTAGGCAGGCTGGGCCGCCTCGCTCTCGGGACGGCTTGCGGGGTCCACGGTGGCGCCGATCGGTTCCTGCGAACGGACCTGCGGGGTGAGGGCGGTGGGGGCTTCATGGCTTGCGGCGGAAGGTGCCGCGGCCGATGCCCCCGCCGGGATGCTGGCCGCCTGGGTCGCTTCCAGACCCGCGCCCTGCGCGGCGGGTGCCGGAGAAGTGACCGGAGAGGTGACCGGGGACTCTGCCGGAGCGGACGCGGCGGGCGCCGTGGCAGCCTGGGTCTGCTCGGCGGCAGAAGGCACCGCTTCTCCTGCGGCAGACGGGGCGTACGCCGCCGTCGGGGACGGGAGGGCGGCAGCGGTCTGCTCCGGTGAGGCGGAAGGAACGACGCCGTGCGCCTGAGTGGCCGGCTCGGCAGCCGCGGGACGGGCGTACGCGGCAGCGGCACCGGCGGCACCTGCAGCAGCACCGGCCGCGGTGCCGGCAGCGGCACCCGTCGATGCCCCGTGGGCTTCGTGGGCCTGCGGCGCGGCCTGGGCCTCGCCCGCCTGCTTGCCGGGGGCTATGCGCTTGGCCCAACCGGCCAGCGCGCCGCCTCCCGCCCTGGGAGTCTTGGCGTCGCTGGCAGCCTTGGGGGCCTTGGGGGCACGCGGCTTGCGGACCGGCTCCGCGGCTTCGCGTGCCACAACGTGGGCGGGGACTTCGGCGCGGTGCAGGAAATCACCGGCGAGGCTGGGAATCAGCCGCGCCAGTACGGTCGCGGTGAAGAGGCCGAGCGCGCCGACGAGGCCCAGCAGGAGGCTCGGCACGAACGCGCCGGCGGTCGCCAGGAAAAAGAAGGCCAGGCTGAAGGACGCCACAACGGAGGCGAACTGGTCAATCGAGAGGGAGCCGATCCGGATTTTCGTGCCCGGGCTGACCCGTCGCGCCACGAAAAGCGCAGCGACGATCACCGGCAGCAGCACGCCGAGGCCGAGGAAGAAGAGGCTGCCCAGGTTCCACAGGTTGTAGCGCTCGGCGAACATCGGAATCAGGGAGGCGATGAAAAGCACCAGCGTGGAGCCGAAGACGGTGAGGTCGCGGACCGTGAAAGGCCCCAGGACGGCCTCGTTGTTCTTCGAGTTCGGCTTGTCCACCGTAAAGCGTGGCTGTTCCCCCCGCCCGCTGGACTGCGCCGGCCCTGTCTGGCCTTCGGTGCGGGAGGGCGCATGGAGCTGCCCGTTGCTTTGCTCGTTCATTCTGTTCTCCTTAGCATGGCCGCACTCTGGACAGTGCCGCCTAACGGCAGGCAAAAACAGGACCGCCAGCGGTCCTGTTGCCCCCATCGGATGTCACAACTCCATCTCAGCCTAGCCAAGTGCAGGACCGATCACTACTGCCCGGACGTCACTCCAGCACCAGTGCGCGGCCCCTTTCGCCCTGCGCGTAAACCGGGGTGCGACGCCGATCCGGGCCGGCCGTGCCCGCACCCGGACCACTCGGCGCTTAATAAACACCGCTCACGGCGCCCTTTGTGACGGGGCACACGTTCTGTCGCACCCGGGCGTTAGTGTGTATTTCGGAACAGCTCTTTGCGGTACGCCCGTGACCAGCCGATGCCCGATGCCGCGCAAGCGGCCCGGCGCCGCGGCGGCCACGGACGTTCCGTGCAGCACGGATCGATGAATGATGAGGTTCACCATGTCCCAGCAGACCCCCGGCTCCGCCACCACGACTCAGACGCCCCGGCACGGCGATGCGTTCGAAAACCTGTCGCAGGAGAACCGCAGGTTCGCCCCCTCGGCCGAATTCGCAGCCAACGCCGTGGTCACCGCCGCCGACTACGCCGAGGCCGACGCGGACCGGCCGGCCTTCTGGGCCAAGCAGGCCCGCGGGCTGCTGAGCTGGAGCAAGGACTTCACCCAGACGTTGGACTGGTCCGACCCGCCGTTCGCCAAGTGGTTCGTCGGCGGCGAGATCAATGCCGCGTACAACGCCCTGGACCGGCACGTCGAGGCCGGCAACGGGGACCGGGTTGCCATCTACTTCGAGGGCGAGCCCGGCGACACCCGCAGCTACACCTACGCGCAGCTCACCGAAGAGGTCAAGAAGGCCGCCAACGCGTTCGAATCCCTCGGCGTGGCCAAGGGTGACCGCGTGGCCGTGTACCTGCCGATGATCCCCGAGGCCGTCATCACCCTGCTGGCCTGCGCCCGGATCGGCGCGATCCACTCGGTGGTGTTCGGCGGCTTCTCCGCCGAGGCGCTCCGCTCCCGGATCGACGACGCCGAGGCCAAGCTCGTGGTCACCGCCGACGGCACCTACCGCCGCGGCAAGCCCAGCGCCCTCAAGCCGGCCGTCGACGAGGCGCTGGCCCACGAGGGCGACGGTTCCGGGCACACCGTCCAGAACGTCGTGGTGGTCAAGCGCAACGGCCAGGACGTCGACTGGCACGAGGGCCGGGACCACTGGTGGTCCGACACGGTCGGCGCCGCGTCCGCCGAGCACACCGCCGTCGGCCACGACGCCGAACACCCGCTGTTCATCCTCTACACCTCCGGAACCACCGGCAAGCCCAAGGGCATCCTGCACACCACCGGCGGCTACCTCACCCAGGGCGCCTACACGCACAAGGCGGTCTTCGACCTGCACCCGGAAACGGATGTCTACTGGTGCACGGCCGACGTCGGCTGGATCACCGGCCACTCCTACGTCGCCTACGCGCCGCTCATCAACGGAGCCACCCAGGTGATGTATGAGGGCACCCCCGACTCCCCGCACCAGGGCCGCTGGTGGGAGATCGTGGAGAAGTACAAGGTCTCCATTCTCTACACCGCCCCCACCGCCATCCGCACCTTCATGAAGTGGGGCAAGGAAATCCCGGCGAAGTCGGACCTGTCCTCGATCCGCGTCCTGGGCTCGGTGGGCGAACCCATCAACCCCGAGGCGTGGATGTGGTACCGGGAGGTCATCGGCGCCAACGCCGGGAAGAACGGGGAGAAGAAGGAGAACCCGGCCCCGATCGTGGACACCTGGTGGCAGACCGAAACCGGCGCGCAGATGATCGCGCCGCTTCCCGGAGTTACCGCGACCAAGCCGGGCTCCGCCCAGGTCCCGCTGCCCGGCATCGCCGTGGACGTCGTCGACGAAGCCGGCGAGTCGGTGCCCAACGGCGCCGGCGGCTACCTCGTCATCCGCGAGCCGTGGCCCGCCATGCTGCGCGGCATCTGGGGTGATCCGGAGCGCTTCAAGGACACCTACTGGTCCCGCTTCGAAACGATGTACTTCGCCGGCGACGGCGCCAAGAAGGACGACGACGGCGACATCTGGCTGCTCGGCCGGGTGGACGATGTCATGAACATCTCCGGCCACCGGCTCTCCACCGCCGAGATCGAATCCGCCCTCGTGTCCCACCCGGCCGTGGCGGAAGCCGCCGTCGTCGGCGCGGCGGACGAGACCACCGGGCAGGCCGTCGTGGCGTTCGTGATCCTGCGCGGGGACGCGGTCAACTCGGGCGACGCGATCGTCCAGGAGCTCCGCAACCATGTGAGCAAGGAGATCGGCCCGATCGCCAAGCCCAAGACCATCCTCGTGGTGCCGGAACTGCCCAAGACCCGCTCCGGCAAGATCATGCGCCGGCTGCTGAAAGACGTGGCCGAGGGCCGCGAGGTGGGCGATGCCACCACCCTGGCCGACAACACCGTGATGGCACAGATCGCGCACTCGCTCAAGAAGTGAGCACGGACCCGGGCCGGGCTGCACGGAACGGAATCATGCGGCCATGACGGATTCGTGCGAGGTGCTGGTGGTCGGGGCCGGCCTGGCCGGGTTGCAGTGCGCCCGGGAACTGCAGGCCGCCGGGCGCGAGGTGGTGGTTTGGGAGGCCTCCGACGCCGTCGGGGGCAGGATCCGGACGGACCGGGTGGACGGTTTCCTCGTGGACCGCGGCTTTCAGGTCCTGAACCCCGCGTACCCGGCGGTCCGGCAGTGGGTCGACGTGCACGCCCTGGCGCTGCAGGCCTTCGGTGCCGGCCTCCGGGTCCGGCTGCCGGACAACCTGGCGGTCCTGGCCCACCCCCTGCGGGAGCCGGGGCTCATCCTGCAGACCCTCCGCAGCGGAATTCTCAGCCCCCGCGCCGTCGTGGGGCTGCTGCGCTGGGCCGCCCCGGCCTTCGCCGGGCCCCTTCGGCGGAGCGGCCAGGATGTTGCGTTGCACGACGCCCTCGACCGGGCCGGCTGCTCGGGCGAACTGCGCACCGTGGTGGAGCGGTTCCTCGCCGGCGTACTGCTGGAGGACGAGGGCAGCACCTCCAACAACTTTGCCTTGCAGCTGGTACGCGTCTTCGCGGCCGGGGTTCCCGGACTGCCGCGCGAGGGCATGCAGGCCCTCCCGCAGCAGCTGGCGGATGCCCTGGCCGCCCCGGTCCGCACCTCCACCCGGGTGGAGAAGATCACGCCGGACGGGAACGGGGCCCTGGTCACCGCCGCGGGGACCGCCATCCGGGCCCGCCACGTCGTTCTCGCCGCCGATCCGGTCGACGCGGCCAGGCTCGCCGGGAGCGAGGCGCCCGCCATGAAGGCAGTGCTCACGCACTGGTTCGCCGCCGACTCGGCACCCACCGACGCGCGCATGCTCTGCATCGACGGCCGCACCCGCCCCGGCGGACCGCTGCTCAACGCGGCCGTCATCTCCAACTCGGCACCAAGTTACGCGCCTGCCGGCCGGCACCTGATCCAGACCTCTGCCCTGTTCGGCGCGGGCCGGCCGGTTCCCAGCGACGCGGACGTCCTCCGGCACGCCGGGGACATTTTCGGTTGCTCCACGGCCGGCTGGGAACTGGTGGCAAGGCACGAAATCGCGCACGCCCTGCCCGTGCAGCCACCCCCGCTGCGGACCCGGCAACCGGTGGAGGGCCCGGACGGGATCACCATCTGCGGCGACCACCGGGAGACGGCTTCCATTCAGGGCGCGCTCGTCAGCGGCCACCGCGCCGCGCTGGCCGTCCTGGGCCGGCCCGGGTGACATTCTCCGTTTCGCGCCGGGTTGCCGCGCCCGCCGGCGTGGTGTGGAAGCTGCTCACGGACACCGGGAAGTGGCCGGCGTGGGGGCCATCGATCACCGGCGTCGAACCTGCCACCGATGCGGGTGCCCTCCCGGGACTCGCGCCCGGCAGCCGCGGAAAGGTACGCACCGTCCTGGGGCTAGCGCTCCCGTACACCGTGACAGGGTTTGACGCCGGCCGGTACTGGTCATGGTCCGTTGCGGGCATCCCGGCCACCGGCCACCGGGTAACCCCGCAGGACGACGGCTGTCTGCTCACCTTCACCGTGCCCTGGTGGGCACCGGCCTACCTCCCGGTCTGCGCCCTGGCACTGCGGCGGATAGAACGGCTCGCAACCGGTCCGGGGACCCCTGCCGGGCGCGGACCTGACCGTGATTGATGAACTCCGCAAGAAACAGCAGGGTACGGTCCGGCCCAACGCGATACATTGGCAGGCATGAGCGAAGCCACCCCCTCGGACGCCCGTCGCGGCACCATCCTGGTCCTGAACGGGCCCAACCTGAACCTGCTCGGCACCCGTGAGCCCGAAAAGTACGGCACGGCCACACTGGCCGACGTCGAACAGCTCGCCAAGGACACCGGAGCGGCGCACGGGCTCGACGTCGAGTGCTTCCAGTCCAACCATGAGGGCGCCCTCGTGGACGCCATCCACGCCGCCCGCGGGAAGGCGGTGGGCATCGTCCTGAACGCCGGCGCCTACACGCACACCTCGGTGGCGATCCGGGACGCAATAACGGCCGTGCAGCTGCCCGCCGTCGAGGTGCACATCACCAACGTGCACGCCCGGGAAGCGTTCCGGCACCATTCCTATCTTTCGGACATCAGCAAGGCCGTGATCGCCGGCGCGGGCATCCTCGGGTACCGCTTCGCCGTCGAGTACCTCGCCGAGCTGAACGCGGGCCGGGGCTGATCATGTCCCCCGCGCCGGAGCCCCCGGGGACAGCCGACTGGTACCGCCATTTCGGCACCATTGACGCGCCCGGCAACTCCGCGTGCTATGCGGAGTGGTCCACGGCCATCGCGGACGACCCCGAGCTGATCCGGCGCATCGACGAGTGGCCGCACAACAAGCGCCAGCCGCTGCTGATGCTGGCCGCCGCCCGATTCCTCGGCGCCCGGATCGGCCCCTACGCCGGGTTCCGGGACTTCCTGGATACCCACTGGGACGGGGTCTCCCGGATTGTCCTCTCCCGGTCCACCCAGACAAACGAGGCCGGCCGTTGCGCCGCCCTGCTCCCGTCCCTGGCCCGGATCGCCGCCGCGGAGGGACGCCCGCTGGCCCTCATCGAGGTCGGCGCTTCGGCAGGACTGACGCTGTACCCGGACCGCTACGGCTACGAGTTCGACGACGGCTCCGGCGCCGTGACGCGGCTGCTCCCCGCCGGTGCCGCGCCCGGGGCTTATCCCGTGCTGCGGTGCGCCACGGCCGGCCCGGTGCCGCTGCCGGCCGCGCTGCCCGCGGTGGTGTGGCGCGCCGGCATCGATTTGAACCCTTTGGACATCCGGGACCCCGACGACGTCGCCTGGCTGGAGGCGCTGATCTGGCCGGAGCAGGACTTCCGCCGCGAGCGGCTGCGGCAGGCGATCGCCGTCGCACGGACGGATCCGCCGCTGCTGGTGGCCGGGGACCTCAACGAACAGCTTGTGTCATTGGCGCAGCAGGCGCCGCCGGAGACCGCCCTGGTGGTCTTCCACAGCGCCGTCATGGCGTACCTCGACGCCGCCGGCCGCGAACGTTTCCGCGACGCCATCGCCCTGCTGGCCGCGGACCGGGGCTGCCACTGGATCTCGAACGAGGGCCACACGGTCATCCTGCAGGCGGACGGCTCCAGCGTGGTTCCCGAAATGGACGAATCCCGACTCCGCGGCCGCTTCCTGCTGCTGGAGGACGGCCTGCCCGTGGCCATGGCCGGCCCGCACGGCCAGAGCCTGGAGTGGATCGAAGCGGCCCCGGCCTGACGGCGCCAACCGGCGGTTCCCGCCGGTTTCCTGCCGCCGGCTATTTCTTAATGCACTGGCCCGGAGAGACGGCGTCGCCCAGCCCGGGGGCCTTTGCGGCCACGGGGCCGAGGTCGTTCATGGTGATGGCGAAGCCCAGCGAGGGCTCGGAGGTGGATTTCGCGAAGACGACGCCGGCCACCTGGCCGCCCGTGGTCAGCAACGGACCGCCGGAGTTCCCCGGCTGCACGTCGCCCGCGAGCCGGTAGACATCCTCGGCAGCGGCGTTGTTGCCGTAGATGTCCGGGACCAGGACGGTGGTGATGTCCCGCACCGTGGCCGGCTTGGACTGGAACGGACCGCCGTGCGGGTAGCCCGCGAACGCCGCCGGGCTGCCGGCCGGAAGGTCGCGGCCCAGCGACAACGGCGCGGCGCGCAGCCCGTCCACGGCCAGGACGGCGAGGTCATGCCGGCTGTCGAAGTAAACGACCCTGCCGGGGAGGGCTCCGCCGCCCGGGACCTCGACAACGGGCTCCGGGACGCCGGCCACCACGTGGGCGTTCGTCACGACCCGGCCGGGCGAGACCACAAAGCCCGTTCCGGTCTGGTTCTGGCCGCACTGGTAGGCCGTCCCGGCAATCTTGAGCACGGAGGCGGCGGCCTTGTTCAGGGGAGGGGTGTCGGTGCTGGCGTCGGGCACGGGCACGGCCCGTCCGCCGACACCCTCGAACAGGGTCGGGATGCCATCGCCGATCACGGCCGAACGCAACTGCGCCATCGACGTCTTCAGCGGCGTGGGGGTGACGCCGTCGATGAAACCGATCACCTTGGAGTCGGCCAACTGTTGGGAAACAAAGGGAACGCCGAGGGCGCTGATACTGAAGGCCAACATGGACATCACGAGGGCGGACACGGCGAGATTGACCCCGCCGCCCACCACCCGGTCGGCAAGTCGGAGCGGACTGATTTTGACGACGCTGCGGATGCGCCGCCCAATCATGGTGCCGAGGCCGTGCCCCAGCATCATCAGCAGCACGGCCGTGGCAATGATCGCGGTGAGCCGCCAGCCGGGATCGTCGACGAGGTCGCTGACGATCGGGACAGACAGGAAGGCGGCCACGGCGCCCGCCGCGAACCCGGCGATTCCGCCCAGCGTCACTAGGAAGCCGTTGCGCAGGCCATAGATCAGGTAGGACAAGAGCGTCAGCATCAACGCCAGGTCCAAGATGGTCAAGCCGAACACCGGGGCTCCTTAGTGACTGGTAGGAACCCCATTCTACCGGCGCGGACTGACAGTTTGCCGGGGGCCCAAGGCGGCCCGGACCGTCACCCGCCCGGCGTTTCACGCGTTTCGGTGCCAAGTACGTCACAGAAGCCTCAAAATTCTGAAACAATGGCTGAAGCGCCCCAGCCGACACAGTAAGTCAGGAGATTTCATGGATATCGAGGTATTGCGCCGCGCACCCCTTTTCGCCACGCTCGACGACGAGGCGTTCCGTCTGCTGACGGACGAACTCACCGAGGTGGACCTCTCACGCGGAGCCTCGGTATTCCGGGAAGGCGACCAGGGTGACCAGCTCTACTTCATCGTCTCCGGCAAAGTGAAGCTCGGCCGCACGTCCCCCGACGGCCGCGAGTCGCTGCTCGCCATCCTCGGCCCGGGCGAACTGTTCGGCGAAATGGCGCTGTTCGACCCGAGCCCGCGCACCGCAACGGCCACCGCCGTCTCCGAGACCCGCCTGGCCGGGCTGAAGAACGAGAGCCTCAACGCCCTCCTGCGCACCCGCCCCGAGGTCTCGGCCCAGCTGCTCCAGGCCCTGGCACGGCGCCTGCGCCGCACCAACGATTCGCTCTCCGACCTTGTCTTCTCGGACGTCCCGGGCCGCGTGGCCAAGGCGCTGCTGGACTTGGCCGACCGCTTTGGCCGCCCGGCGACGGACGGTGTCCTGGTGGCCCACGAACTCACCCAGGAAGAACTGGCCCAGCTGGTCGGCGCCTCCCGCGAGACCGTCAACAAGGCCCTGGCCGAGTTCGTCCAGCGCGGCTGGCTGCGCCTCGAGGCGCGCGCCGTCGTGATTCTCGACATGCAGCGCCTCCGCCAGCGCTCCCGCTAGGCACAGCCGCCGCAACGCGAGCCTTAGACACAGAGGGCCGGCCCGTTTTCMCGGGCCGGCCCTCTGCGGTTTTAGGTGTTGTTCTCGGCTTCTTCCGGCGTTACGGAATCTGGGTCTGGCCGGCGGGACATGTCCATCCTTCGCCAACGCTCCCGCGGGACATGTCCATCCTTGGATGCCACGAGTGGGCACATACCCACTATGTCCAATGCCCAACCGGCGCAATAGACATGTCCGGTGGTCGAGGCGAGGCTCCAGCTGGCATGTCCTGCCCTTGAGCGAAGGCCCGGCGGACATGCCCATCCCTGCACGCCAGGGATGGACATATACCCAATATGCCCATTCCTCAGCGCCAACGATGGGCATGTCCAGCCATGGGCTCAGGTCCGGGCGGGCACGTCCATTGCCCGGCGCCAACTATGGGCATGTCCAGCCATGGGCTCAGGTCCCAACGGGCATGTCCATTGCCCGGCGCCAACGATGAGCATGTCCAGCCATCGGCTCAGGTCCGGGCGGGCATGTCCAGCCATCGGCTCAGGTCCGAACGGGTATGTCCATTGCTCGGCACCAACAATGGGCATGTCCAGCCATGAGCTCAGGTCCCAACGGGCATGCCCACTCCTCGGCACCAACGATGGGCATGTCCAATGGTCGGGCCGAAGCGGGCGACCCTACCGTTCCCGCTGCGGTTCCCCGGCGACGGTCTTGGCGGCCTCGACTTCCAGCATGAGCCGGCCGTCTTCCTCCACCAGGGCCGGCTGATAGGCGTGGGCCTTGCGCTTGTAGCTGAGGTAGGCGATGCAGCCGTTAGCGGCGGCCATCTTCTCCAGCATGATCTCCGAGCCCGGGACCAGCAGCTGGCCGAGCTTCAGCCCCACGGTGTTGGGCTGGCCCACCTCATCGCCCAGCGCCGTCGTGTCGCGCTCGGCAATGACCTTGCGGACGCACACCCAGCGCGCCCAGACACCCTTGCTGGCCAGCAGCGAAGGCTGCTGGTTCATCGGGATGGTCGCGGCAAAGTACCGGGTGTTGAAGCGTCGGTGGGCGAAGTCGGGGCTGAGCCAGTTCACCAGCGGCTTGAGCAGATCGGTCCGCACCGAAAGCCCGCGCTTGGCGAGCACGTCGGTGAAGGACTTTTCCTGGTCGGCGACGGCCTCCCGGGCGCGCATCCACTCGGCCGTGGACGTTGCCTCCACGGTGGTCGACTGGTCCGGACCGGCCAGCAGGACTCCGGTTTCCTCGAACAGCTCACGGATGGCGCCCACCACGTGGCGTCGCGCCAGGCCGACGTCGGACGTGCCCATCTGCTCGGCCCACCATTGCGGCGAGGGGCCAAGCCAGCCCACGGCGTCGTCGTCGGACGTCTCGAGCGAGCCGCCGGGAAAGGCGAGGACGCCCAGCGGCGAGGACCCTGGTCGGTAGCCCAGCCAGGTCTCCAGGCCGGTGGGCGAATCCCGCAACAGGACGACGGAGGAGGCGTAGCGGGGGGCACGGGGGGTCCGCTCGCCGTGTTCAAGCCAGCTGCGGGCTGCCCCCTCAAGATCCGGGGGAAGGCTAAACAGGCGTCGTGCTAAGTGCGGCAAGGGAAGCGACCGGCCCTCTAGGCGAATTCAGCGATCAGTTCGACCTCGACCGGAGAGTCGAGCGGCAGAACTGAAACGCCGACGGCGGAACGTGCGTGCTGGCCGGCGTCGCCCAGGACCTTGCCCAGGAGCTCGGAGGCGCCGTTGATGACACCGGGCTGGCCGGTGAATGAGGGATCGGAAGAAACGAAGCCGACGACCTTGACGATCCGGGTGATCCGGTCCAGGTCGCCAATGACGCTCTTCACCGCGGCCAGCGCGTTGACGGCGCAGACCTCGGCGTAGCGCTTGGCCGCTTCCGGGGACACGGTCGATTCGTCCGAGGTCCCTTCGGTCCCGGAGGAGACCTTGCCGGTGGCTTCGAGCTTGCCGTTGATGAAAGGCAGCTGGCCGGAGGTGTAGACGTGGTTGCCGGAGATGACGGCCGGAACGTAGGCGGCCACCGGTGCGGCAACCTCGGGAAGGGTCAGGCCGAGCTCGGCCAGGCGCTGTTCGACGGCGGACGACGCGCCGGTGCCGGCGTCATTTTGGGCCATGGTGGCGGGGCTCGCGGCCTCGGCCGGAGCCGCCGTTTCGGGGGTGCTCATGGCTAGTTCTTCTCCCGCTTCAGGTAGGCAACCAGGCCGTTTCCATCGGGGCCCGGAACAACCTGGACGAGCTCCCAGCCGTCGTCTCCCCACTGGTCCAGGATCTGCTTCGTCGCGTGGATAATGAGCGGAATCGTGGCGTACTCCCATTTGGTCATGAAGTAAAGCCTAGTCCTTGCCGGTAAAGTGGAAAACATGGCGACTGGTAAGAACCCTTTATTCGACACGGCCACCACCCTCGGAAAGCTCATCCTTTTCCTGGGCGTGAGCGCGATTTGTGGTGTCCTGATGGCGGGCCTGCTGGTCCCCGCGGCCGCCGTCTCCGGCAACGCCGCAAGCGGTTCGATCAAGTTCTTCGAGACCCTGCCGGCCGAACTGAAGGTCGACCCGCCGAGCCAGTCGACCAAGATCCTGGCCGCGGACGGCAGCGTCATCGCCAACCTCTACCTTGAGAACCGCACCCGCGTGTCCTTGGACCAGATGTCGCCGTACATCAAGGACGCGGTGATCGCCATCGAGGACAGCCGCTTCTACGAGCACGGTGGCGTCGACACCACCGGTATTCTCCGCGCGCTCGTCGCCACCGCGCGCGGCAACAAGCAGGGCGCCTCGACCATCACCCAGCAGTACGTGAACAACGTCATCAACTCCTCCCTGGAGTCCGAAGGCAAGGGCGACCAGGTCCTGCTGAACGGTGTCAACAAGGGCGTCGGCGACAAGCTCCGCGAGATGAAGCTGGCGATCGCGCTGGAGAAGAAGTTCACCAAGGAACAGATCCTTGAGGGCTACCTGAACATCGTCTTCTTCAACCGCGATGCCTACGGCATCGAGGCGGCCTCACGGCTGTTCTTCAGCACCTCGGCCAAGAACCTGACGCTGCCTCAGGCCGCGCTCCTGGCCGGCGTCGTGAACAGCCCGTCCTTCTACGACCCGATCACCAACCCGGACAACGCCAAGGTCCGCCGCAACCTGGTGCTCAAGGCCATGCTCACCCAGGGCAAGATCAAGCAGGCGCAGTACGACGCCGCGGTCGCCACCCCGGTCAAGACGAAGGTGACCCAGCCGCGCCAGGGTTGCGCCTACTCGCCGACGTCGCCGTACTTCTGCGACTACGTGCTGCACCTCCTGCTCAACAACCCGGCGTACGGGGCGGACGCGAAGGAACGCGAGCGGAAGATCTTCCGCGGCGGACTGACCATCAAGACCACGCTGGAGCCCAAGGCACAGAAGGTTGCGCAGGCGCAGGTGGACGCCGCTGCCGGAGCGAACCCGAACAAGTGGGGTGCCTCCCTGGTCTCCGTGGAGCCGGGGACGGGCAAGATTACCAACATGGCCCAGAACACGTCCTGGCTGCCGGCCAAGGGCAAGTTCGACACCCAGCTGAACTTTAACGTCGACAAGTACGACGACAAGGGCAACGACCTTAATGGCCTCGGCGGTGCCCAGCCGGGCTCCACTATGAAGCCGTTCACTTTCGCCGAATGGCTGGACGAGGGCAAGTCCATGAATACCGTGGTGGACGGCTCCGTGCGCCGCTACCCGTTGGACTTCCAGTGGCGGAACTCCTGCGGCGTCACCACGGGCGCCTACAGCACCCCGGAACACGACGCGCAACTGGGTGCCGCCGAGGACCTCCAGAACGCGGAGCCGGACTACTACAGGCCCATGACGGTGCTGAAGGGTCTCTACAACTCGATCAACACCATTACCTTCGCCTCGGCCGCGCAGCTCGACTTCTGCGGGATCCAAAAGATCGTGGACGCGGCAGGACTGCACTCCGGCCTGCCCACCCGTGACCAGAACCAGAAGATTGTGTTGGATGCGAACGGGAAGATCAAGGAACCGAACCCGAAGATCAACATGTCGATGCTGTCGAATCTCCTCGGTTCCACCCAGACCGCGCCGCTGACCATGGCCAGCGCCTTCGCCACCTTCGCCAACGACGGCCGCTACTGCGAGCCGATTGCGATCACCTCCGTGACGGATGCGACCGGGGCCAAACTGCCCGCCCAGGCCACGAACTGCCGGGACGCCCTCAAGCCCGAGGTTGCGCGCGGCGTGAACTACGCGCTGCAGGAAGTCCTGAACCGCGGCTCCGGCTCGCTCATCCAGCCGCGCATTTCCACCGTGACCAACTTCCCGATTGCGGCGAAGACCGGTACCTCGAACAACAACGGCTCCACCTGGGTGGTCGGGCACACCACCGGTCTGGCGACGGCGGCCTGGTTCGGCGACCCGCTCGGCGACCAGGGACGGTCCGGGCAGAACATCACTGTCAACGGCCAGTTTTACGAAGGCATCGACGGTTACATGATCGCCGGGCCGATGTTCTCCAAGTTCATGGCCGAGATCGCCCCCTCGCACGGCACCGAGCCGTTCCCGGATCCGCCGTCGAACCTGCTGTCCGAGCCGTACCAGCAGCCGACCAACAACGGCACCGGCCAAAACAACAACAACTACATGCCGCCGGCGACGCAGAACCCGGCACCGGCACCGTCGTCTCCCGCGCCGGCTCCGAAGCCCGACCCCGGTAAGAAGCCGTGACCGCCGGAACCACCCTGGCCAGCCGCGCCCGAAGCATCGGGCGCGGCTTTGCCGTAACCACCGCCGTCGGCGCCGCCGCGGGAGCCGCCGCTGCCGGCTACGGATTGTGGGAGAAGAACCAGTTCGTGCTGCGGGAGGAGTCGCTTCCCATCCTGCCGGCCGGGTACGGGCCGCTCCGAGTGCTGCACCTGAGCGACATCCACTTCGTCCCCGGCCAGAGCCGCAAGGCCGCGTGGCTGCGCTCCCTCGCCGGGCTGGAGCCGGACCTGGTGGTGAACACCGGCGACAACCTCAGCCACGCCAAGGCAGTCGATCCCCTGCTGGAGGCGCTGCGGCCGCTGATGGAGTTCCCGGGAGTCTTCGTTCCCGGCTCGAACGACTACTTCGCGCCGCGGCTGAAGAACCCGGCATCCTACCTGCTGGGGCCGTCCAAATCGCGCCCCGACCCCGTCGAGCTGGACTGGCCGCGGCTCCGGTCAGGCTTCGGCATGGGCGGCTGGGTGGATCTGACCAACCGCTGCCAGTCGCTCGTGCTCAAGGGCCTGCGCGTGGACTTCTCCGGCGTCGACGACCCGCACCTTCGCCTCGAGCGCTACGCCGGCTGGCCGCGCGGCACCAAGGGCCAGGACGCCAAACCGCACCTGCGGATCGCCGTCGCGCATGCCCCGTACCAGCGGGTGCTGGACCACTTCACCGAGGACGCCGCGGACCTGCTGCTGGCCGGCCACACTCATGGCGGCCAGATCTGCGTCCCGGGCTACGGCGCCCTCGTGGCCAACTGCGACCTGCCCACCTGGCGTGCCAAGGGACTGCACGACTGGGAAAGCAACGGACGCACGACGCCGGTCAATGTCTCCGGCGGAATCGGCACCTCACGCTTCGCCCCGGTCCGGATCGCCTGCAAGCCCGAGGCCGTGCTGCTCACCCTCACCGCCCGGCCCTGAGCCCGTCGGCGCCTCCCCCGTGCCAGCTCTCCACGGGACATGCCCACCCCCGCGCTCTGACTCTCCGCGGGACATGCCCACCCCCGCGCTCTGACTCTCCGCGGGACATGCCCACCCCCGGCACTTACTCCCCGTGGGACATGCCCGATCTTCACGCCCAGGGATGGACATAACGGCATCCTGCCCACTCCCGGCGTCCAGGGATGGACATGTCCCCCAGGGGCGGTCGCGAAGAATGAGCATGCTCGACTGAGCGGCCGCGGAATGGGCATGTCCCAAACCCGTGTGCTCGAGGAACGGGCATGCCTCGAACTCGTGCCATCAAAAAACGGGCATGTCCCGCCCAGCCGCCGAGGAATGGGCATGTCCCGCTGGCATGCCGGGCGATGGGCATGTCCCCAGGGGCAGGCCCTCCCTCGTGCCATTGCGGAACATAATTACTGGGACAGATTCCGGAACGGCCCGATATCCTGTGAACCGGGTCACGCGATGGCCTAGGGTAGTTGCTACAGGAAACTACATCCAGTTGCGTAATCCATTTCGCAGTTGCAGTTAAGAAGCAGGCATGGCCAAGCAGACTCCGTTTTTCTCATCAATCAGCCGTCTCTATCCGCACGTCAGACCGATCATGCCGCGGCTGGTCATGGGCCTGCTGTCCGCCCTGCTGGCCAGCGTCGTCGCCCTGGCCATCCCCCAGGTGCTGCGCGTACTCATCAACGACTGGCTGAGGCCCGGCGGCAGCAGCCAGGCCGTCTGGATCGCCTCGACCGTGATCCTGCTGCTGGGCATCGCCGAAGCCGGGCTGGTGGCACTGCGCCGCCAATTCGTCATCAACCCGGCCACCACGGTGGAAACCCGGATGCGGGTGTCGCTCTACGACCATCTGCAGGACCTGACCGTCTCCTTCCATGACCGCTGGGGTTCCGGTCAGCTGCTCTCGCGCGCCATGACAGACCTGAACTTCCTCCGGCGCTGGATGGCGTTCGGGGCGATCATGCTCGTGGTCACCACGCTGACCGTGGTGATCGGCGTCGTCGTGATGTTCTCCATGAGCTGGCAGCTGGCCCTGATCTTCCTGGCCGCCGCCGTGCCGATCATGATCTACGGCTTCCGGTTCCGGACCCGCTTCAGCAAGGTGGCCCGCCGCAGCCAGGACCAGGCCGGAGACCTCGCCACCACGGTCGAGGAGTCCGTCCACGGCATCCGCGTGCTCAAAGCCTTCGGACGCAGCCGCGAGGCGCTCGAAAATTTCAATGAACAGGCCGAGGAACTGCGCCAGACCGAGATCGCGAAGGCCAAGCACCTGGCCGCCTTTAGCCTCGTCGTCACCTTGCTGCCAGAACTCGCCCTCGGTGCCGGGCTCGTCGTCGGCGTCATGCTCGCGGCCGACGGGCAGCTGAGCATCGGCTCGCTCGTGGCCTTTTTCGCCACCGCCGCCGTGATCGCCGCACCGGTGGAGTTCTGCGGCATGCTGCTGGCGATGGCGCTCACCGCCAAGTCCGCCGTGGACCGGCACTTTGAGGTAATGGACTCGGTCAACACCATCACCAGCCCGCCGCAGCCGCGCCGGCCTGCCGAGCTCAAGGGCGCCCTGGGCTTCCACAACGCCACCTTCGCCTTCGAGGACGCACCGGACAAGCCGATCCTCAAGGACATCAGCCTTGACATCCGCCCCGGCGAGACCATGGCCCTGGTGGGCATCACCGGCAGCGGCAAGAGTGCCCTGCTGCAGCTGGTGCCGCGCCTGTTCGAGGTCACGGCGGGCTCCGTCACGATCGACGGCGTGGACCTGCGCGACTTCAGCGTGGAGGAGCTGCGCACCGTCGTCGCCGTCGCCTTCGAGGACACCACCCTGTTTTCCAACTCCGTCCGGGACAACGTGCTCCTCGGCGTGCAGGGGCACGAGACGGAGGAGCGCCGGGAGCAGATCCTGGCCGAGGCGCTGGACACCGCCCAGGCCCACTTCGCCTACTCCCTGCCGGAGGGACTGGACACCCTGATCGGCGAGGAGGGCCTCAGCCTCTCCGGCGGCCAGCGGCAGCGCATCGCCCTGGCACGGGCCGTCGCGGCCCAGCCGAAGGTGCTGGTCCTGGACGATCCGCTCTCCGCGCTGGACGTGAACACCGAGGAACTCGTCGAGGCAAGGCTCCGTGAGGTGCTCGCTGACACCACCACCCTGATCGTGGCCCACCGTCCCTCCACCGTGGCCCTGGCCGACCGCGTGGCCCTGCTGCAGGACGGCCGGATCTCCGCCGTCGGCACCCACACCGAACTGCTCGCGGAGAACAGCCACTACCGCTACGTGATCGCCAGCCTGGACCCGGAACCTAGGGACCTGGACTCCGAATTGTCCGCCCTCGAGGCCGAGGAGGTGTCGCGATGAGCACGGCCACCTTCGGCACCACCAACGAGGACAACGCCCACCTTTCCAAATCCGAGAGCAAGACCGTCCGGCGCCGCTCCCTGGCCCTCCTCGGTTCGCTGATCCGTCCCGTCCGCCTGCGTTTCTGGCTGACCATCGCCGCCGTCGTGCTGTCCCAGGCCGCCCGCGTCGCCGGGCCGGCCCTGATTGCCTTCGGCATTGACCACGCCCTGCCTGCCCTGCGCGCCGGGGACAACCTCCCGCTGGTGCTGGCCGGCGTCGCGTACCTCGCCGCGGCCGTCGCGACCGCCGGGCTCACCGCCCTGTACGTGACCTCGACGGCGCGCCTGAGCCAGGCGATGCTGCTGGACCTGCGCGTGCGGGTCTTCCGGCAGACCCAGCGGCTGAGCCTGGAATTCCACGAGAAGTACACCTCGGGACGCATCATCGCCCGGCAGACCTCGGATCTTGAGGCCCTGCGCGAACTCCTCGACTCGGGGGTCAGCTCGCTCGCCTCCGGGATGCTGTTCATGATCTTCACCGCCGTCACGGTGTTTGCCCTGGACTGGCGCAGCGGGCTGCTGGTGCTCGCGGCCGGCGTGCCGATGTACTTCCTGGCCCGCTGGTACCAGAAGCACTCGCAGATAGCGTTCCGCGAATCCCGCGTCGTCTCGGCCCGGCTGATTGTGCACTTCGTCGAGACCATGACCGGTATCCGTGCGGTCAAGGCCTTCCGCAAGGAGCGCCAGAACGCCGAGCGCTACGCCGAACTCTCCGAGGAGTACCGCAAGGTCACCGTCCGCTCCATCAACCTCAACGGCGTCTTCCAGCCCGGCCTGGTGCTGATCGGGAACGTCTGCGTCGCGGTCGTGCTGCTTTCCGGCGGCTTCCGCGTCCTCAGCGGCGAGCTCGCCGTCGGCGTGCTGCTGGCCCTGATCCTGTCCACCAAGCGGTTCTTCCAGCCGGTGGACCAGATGGCGATGTTCTACAACTCCTTCCAGAGCGCCCAGGCGGCGCTGGAAAAGGTCTCCGGGCTGCTGGAGGAAATACCCACCGTCCGGCCGCCGAAAAACCCCGTGGCCCTGCCCGAGGCGAAGGGCAGCATCGATTTCGAGAACGTCGAGTTCCGCTACGGCGACGGCCCGGTCATCATCCCGGCCATGGACCTGCATATTCCCGCGGGCCAGACGGTCGCGCTGGTGGGCCAGACCGGGGCCGGTAAGTCGACGCTGGCCAAGCTGATCGCCCGCTTCTACGACGTCTCCTCCGGCTCGCTCACGCTCGACGGCGTGGACCTGCGGCAGCTGACGACGGCGGACCTGCGCCGGAACGTCGTCATGGTCACCCAGGAGGCCTTCCTGTTCAGCGGATCGGTGGCGGACAACATCGCCCTGGGCCGGCCCGAGGCCTCCCGGCAGGAGATCGAGGACGCCGCAAAGGCCGTCGGCGCCCACGAGTTCATCTCGGCTCTCCCGGAGGGCTACGACACCGACGTCAACAAGCGCGGCGGCCGGGTCTCGGCCGGGCAGCGCCAGCTGATCAGCTTTGCCCGGGCCTTCCTGGCCCGGCCCGCCGTCCTGATCCTCGACGAGGCGACGTCCTCGCTGGACATCCCGTCCGAGCGGATGGTCCAGGCCGGGCTGGCGAGCCTGCTGCAGGGCGTCAGCTCCGGCGAGGCGGGCCGCACGGCGTTGATCATCGCGCATCGGCTCTCCACCGTGGAGACCGCGGACCGGGTGCTCGTGGTCCATGACGGCCGGGTGGTGGAGGACGGCACACCGGCGGAGCTGATCGGCGGCGGCGGGCGCTTCGCCAAGCTGCACGGCGCTTGGAAGGACTCGCTCGTCTGATTCCTCCGCTCCGGCGGCGCTTCGACGAAGCTCCGGCGGCGCTTCGACGAAGCTCGGCCGGCGCTTCGACGGCGCCGATTTCGCATCCGGGGCCGGAATCGGATACTCTTGTGAAGTTGCTTTTGAAGTAACGGATCGGGATGTGGCGCAGCTTGGTAGCGCGCGTCGTTCGGGACGACGAGGTCGCAGGTTCAAATCCTGTCATCCCGACCAATCTAAAGAGGGTCTTCCAATCGGAAGGCCCTCTTTTGTGTGCCCTGCGATATTTGCGCCCTTCCGACGGCGCCCGCACCGTCCGCCGCCGTCGTACCCCATCGACTGCTCCGCAACCGCCGTTTAGACCCGTCATAAAGGTCCGCTTCGGAGCAATCGACGGAGGGACCGGGGCAAAGAACAGCCCCGGGACACCTTGGGTGTCCCGGGGCTGCCTGGAGCGTTGGTTACATCGGGTCCGGCCAGTTGCCGATGTTGGTGGAGTTGGACATCGGGTCCGGCCAGTTGCCGATGGCCGAGAGGGTGCCATTGCTCGAGCTCATGGGATCGGGCCAGTTGCCGATCGCCAGGGTGCTGTTGCTCATGGGGTCCGGCCAGTTACCGATGGCACTTACTGACAGCACTGCGGGAGCCGCTGCGGAGAACGCCAGAGCCCCAGCCAAGGCGACAGAGGCAGCAATCTTCTTAAACATGTGGGTTCCTCAATACGAGTCGGAAATACGATTCGGAAAGTTACAAAGCCAGCACCAGCCCTTGTTGACATACATTGTAAAATTACTTGCACAGAGACTGTCAAGCATTTAGTACATCGACTGTCCGGAATTAGGAGGATCCCGTGGGGAACGGATTCGGGGAAAAACTCCGAGCGGAACGGCTGGAACGCGGCCTCACCCAGGCCGAACTGGGTAAGGACCTGTTTTCACCCAGCTACATCTCGCTACTGGAGACCGGCCGCCGTGAACCGACCGCGGATGTCATCGAAGAGCTCGCCCGCCGGCTGGAGCTCGCCCCCAAGGCGCTGGAGGCCTGGAGCCAGCCCGTGTCCGTCAGCGACGCCGAATACGTGCTCGCCGGGCTGTACGCGCGGCAGGCCTGGGATCTGCGCGACTATCCGCTCGCTGCCAGCCACGCCGCCACGGCCGCCCAGATCGCGCTGGAGGGGAAGAACACCAGCGCCTGGTGGAACATGACCTACATGCAGGCCGAATGCCTGATGAAGCAGGGCCAGCTCAAGGAATGCCAGAACCTGGTACAGCGGCTGCTGGACCACCCGATGGCTGCCGAATCGGCCGGCCTCGGGGTGCGCGCCCGGCAGATGCTTGCCGCCGTGTGCCACGGCCAGGGCCAGCTGGCGGTCGCCGTCGAGCACGCCCAGGAAGCGGTGCGGCTCTGCGCCCAGCTGCCCAAGGGCTCCACCCTGATCATCGGCGCGCTGCGCGCCCTGATCGGCGCCCTCGCAGAAAGCGGCCGGCTCGACGAGGCCTGGCAGTACTGCCAGGACATGAACGACCAGATGGATGACCAGTCCATCTCCCAGCTGGCCGGAGAGGTCGCCTGGGTGATCGGGAACGTGGCGTTCATGCGGCATGACTACGCCGAAGGCATCAAGTACCACGAGAAGGCGGCCAAGCTGCTCTCCCCGGCGAACGACATCGACCTCTGGGCCCGGTTTAACAAGGCTTCCGCCGCGGTCCGCCTGTCCTCCGGGATCGTCGAACCGGAAACCCTGTCATCGATCGAGCGCGCCGAGCTGGCCCTTTCCATCGTGGGCGGCAACAAGACCGACCGGCTCGAGGTGGCCTTCATCCGGGCACGCTGGCTGTACCTCACCGGGGACATCGTCGGCGCGGTACAGAAGCTGCGGGAAATCCACGCCGAACGGGATTCACTGGCCAAACACGTCGCCGGCGAGGTGGCCCTGCTGCTCGGCAAGGCGCTCAAGGCCGCCGGCGAGTCCGAGGAAGCCCTCGTCTATCTCGAGGAAGCGCAGAAGGAGTTCAGCGCGGCCGGGGCCTCGGACCGGGTCCAGCAGGCCATGGACGCCGTGCTGGAAATCCGGCTGGCCCAGCGCCGCGCCGAAGCCGCCGCCGCCGGAAGCTAGGCGGACGGCTGGGCGCCAGGCGAAGGCGGACGGCTAGGCGAAGGCCCGGCCCGTCAGCAACTCGTAAGCTTCCACGTAGCGGCTGCGGGTGCGGGCGACGACGTCGGCCGGCAGCGCCGGCGGCGGCGTGTCGGAGGACTTGTCCCAGCCCGATTCGGCCGACGTCAGCCAGTCCCGCACGTATTGCTTGTCATATGACGGCTGTGCCTTGCCCGGCTCATAGGTGGCGGCATCCCAGAACCGCGAGGAGTCGGGGGTCAGGACCTCGTCGCCGAGCGTGATGACGCCGGTCGCGGCGTCGATGCCGAATTCGACCTTGGTGTCGGCCAGGATGATGCCGCGGCCGCGGGCGATCTCCTCGGCCTTGGTGTAGATCTCCAGGGTCAGCTCGCGGAGCCGGCCAGCGATGTCCGGGCCCACCAGCGCGACCACGGCGTCGTAGGTGATGTTCTCGTCGTGCTCGCCCACCTCGGCTTTCGCGGAGGGGGTGAAGATGGCCTCGGCAAGCCGGGACCCGTCCACCAGGCCGGCCGGCAGCGGAATGCTGCACACGGTCCCGGACTGCCGGTATTCGGCCAGCCCGGAGCCGGTCAGGTAGCCGCGGGCGATGCATTCCACCGGGAACATGTCCAGCTTCTTGCAGATCATCGCGCGGCCCTCGACCGCCGCGGGAACGCCGCCGTCGACCGTGGACGCGAGCACGTGGTGCTCCACACCCAGCTGCTCGAACCACCACAGGCTCAGCTGGGTGAGGATGCGCCCCTTGTCCGGGATCTCGCTCGCGAGGACATGGTCGTAGGCGCTGATGCGGTCGCTCGCGACAACCAGGACGCACTCGTGGCCGACGCGTTCGGTGATGGACGCGTCCGCCGGGACGTAGAGGTCGCGGACCTTGCCGGAGTAGACATGCTTCCAGCCGGGCAGGTCCAGCGTCTCGGTGTGCAGGCCGCCGGTGGGCATCGCGGATTCAGTTGCGTTCATGCTCAGGCCTTCGCTTTCGCCGCGGCGGCCGCGGCAGCCGAGGCTGTGCCGGGCGCCGTCACCTTGATTTCGCCGCGGGCGGCTTTGCCGCCGATGTCGGTACGGAACTGGCCGCCGTCGAGCTGGACGAGTTCGACGCCGTCGTACGCCCGTTCGCGGGCCTCCACGAGGTCCGTGCCGAGCGCCACCACGGCGAGGACGCGGCCGCCCGCGGAGACGACCTTGCCCTCGTCGTCGAGCTTGGTGCCGGCATGGATCACGTGCACGCCCTCAATGGCTTCGACCTTCTTCAGGCCGCGGATCCGGTCCCCGGTCCGGGGCGTGCCGGGATAGTTTTCGGCGGCGACGACGACGGCGACCGCCGACTCCTTGGACCAGCGCAGCGGCTGGACCTTGTCCAGTTCGCCCTTGGCGGCGGCCATCAGCAGGCCGCCGAGGGGCGTCTTGAGCCGGGCCAGGACGGCCTGGGTTTCCGGGTCGCCGAACCGGACGTTGAACTCGATGACGCGGGTGCCGCGGGAGGTCAGGGCGAGGCCGACGAAGAGTACGCCGACGAACGGGGTGCCGCGGTGGGCCATCTGGTTGACGGTGGGCTGCGCGACCCGGTCGATGACCTCCTGGACGAGGCCTTCGGGGGCCCAATCGAGCGGGGTGTAGGCGCCCATGCCGCCCGTGTTGGGGCCTTCGTCGTTGTCGAAGATGCGCTTGAAATCCTGTGCCGGGGAGAGCGCCACGGTGGTGCTGCCGTCGCAGAGGACAAACACGGAGACCTCGGGGCCGTCAAGGAATTCCTCGATCACCACGGTGCCGCCGGCGTCGAAGCAGCTCTGCGCGTGCGCCAGCGCCTCGTCCCGGTTGCGGGTGACGACGACGCCCTTGCCGGCGGCGAGCCCGTCATCCTTCACGACGTAGGGGGCGCCGAAGGTGTCGAGCGCGTCGGCCGCTTCCTCGGCGTTGGAGGCCACCCGGGCCATCGCGGTGGGCACGCCGGCCTCGGCCATGACTTCCTTGGCGAACGCCTTGGAGGCCTCAAGCTGGGCGGCGGCCTTGCTGGGGCCGAACACCGGGATCCCGGCGTCGCGGACGGCATCGGAGACACCCGCGGCCAGCGGGGCTTCCGGACCGACCACCACGAGGTCGACGGCGAGCTTGGTAGCCAGCGCGGCGACGGCGTCGGGGTTGTTCGCGTCGATGGCGTGTGTGGGGACCAGCTTGCTGATACCGGCGTTGCCCGGGGCCGCGTGGACCTCGGAAACATTGGGGTCGGCGAGCAAGGATCGGACAATGGCGTGTTCGCGGCCGCCGGGGCCGATGACAAGTACCTTCACAGTTCCCAAGGGTACTTTGTGGACCCTGCAGGCTCCTAAGCTGTGACTGTCACCGGACATGCCCACTCCTCACGCCGGATTTGCGCACAGGCCCCGGTTGCAGCGGACATGCCCACTCCACGGGCCCCGGTTCCAGCGGACATGCCCACTCCACGCCGGAACCACTGGACATAACGCGCATATGCCCACTCCTCACGCCCACGGATGGGCATGTGCGTCGCCGGGGAAGCCGCCCAGTCCACACGACGTGCCATTCCGGACCAGAGCTCCACGGGACATGCCCACTCCACGCCGGAACCACTGGACATAATGCGCATATGCCCATCCCACACGCCCAAGGATGGGCATGCCCGTCCCTGGGCGCCGCCCAGTCCACCGGGCATGCCATTCCGGACCCGAGCTCCACGGGACATGCCCACTCCACGCCCCAGCCACTGGACATAATGCGCATATGCCCACTCCTCACGCCCACGGATGGGCATGTGCGTCGCCGGGGAAGCCGCCCAGTCCACACGGCATGCCCATCCCACGCCCCGGCCGGACAATCCGCGGGCTCCGCCGCTCCGAACATCCTGTATGAAGACGCCCAGCACCCCGCAGCCCGGCACTATCCCCCAGCCCGGGAACCAGAGAAGGAAGCGGCCCGCACTCTTCTCCGGCCCCACCGCCCTGGCCGCGCTGGCCGGGGTAGTCTCGGCCAGCGTCGTGCTGGCCGTCGCGGAGCTGATCGGCGCCTTCTTCACGGCCCGCGCGACGCCGCTGATCGCCCTGGGCTCGACCTTCATCGATTTCACCCCGCCGTGGATGAAGGACTTCGCCATCGCAACCTTCGGCACGAATGACAAGGCCGCCCTGTTCGTGGGGATGGGCCTGACCATCCTGCTGCTGGCCTGCGTGCTGGGCATCGTCGCCTTCCGCAAGTGGGCTCTGGGCGTGGCCGGCGTGTTGCTGCTGGGCGCGGTGATCGTGGCCAGTGTGGTGACCCGGGCCAGTGTGGAACCGCTGGACGCCATCCCTTCGCTGATCGGCACCGTGGCCGGCCTGGTTGTGCTCCGGTTCCTGATCAGCAAGCTGTGGCGGACCCGGGAATGGCCGGAGGTGGCGTCGGACCTCGGCGCCAAGGAGCCGGACCGTCCCGCCACCAGCCGCCGCGCCTTCTTCACCGCCAGCGGAATCACCGCCGTCGCTGCCGCCGCAGCTGCAACGGGCGGACGGCTCCTGAGCGCCGCCCGCAGCAACGTGGCCCAGGCCCGCGAAGCCCTGCAGCTGCCCGCCCCCGCCAAGGCCGCCGCCGCCGTGCCCGCCGGCGTCCAGTCCAAGGCCCCCGGCGTCACCCCGTGGCTCACGCCGAACAAGGATTTCTACCGGATCGACACCGCGCTCAGCGTGCCGGAAATCGACGCCCAGTCCTGGGAACTGCGGATCCACGGCATGGTGGAACAGGAAGTGCGGCTCAGCTTTCAGGACCTGCTGGATGCGCAGTTGATCGAATCCCACGTCTCGCTGACCTGCGTCTCCAACCCCGTCGGCGGGAACCTGGCAGGCAACGCCAAATGGCTGGGCATGCCCATTCGTGACGTGCTGAAGATGGCCCGGCCCAAGGACGGCGCGGACATGGTGCTCTCCACGTCCGTCGACGGGTTCAGCGCCTCCACTCCGCTGGAGGTCCTGCAGGACGACCGCGACGCGATGCTGGCGATCGGCATGAACGGCGAGCCCCTTCCGCTGGAGCACGGCTACCCGGTCCGCATGGTGGTCCCCGGGCTGTACGGCTTCGTCTCGGCCACCAAATGGGTGGTTGACCTGGAAGTGACCCGCTTCGCGGACAACAAGGCCTACTGGACGCAGCGCGGCTGGTCCGAGCGCGGCCCGATCAAGACCATGGCCCGGGTGGAGGTCCCCAAGTCCTTCGCCAAGGTCGCCGCCGGAAAGGTCGCAATCGGCGGCACCGCCTGGGCGCAGACCCGCGGCATCACCAAGGTGGAGGTCCAGATCGACAACGGCCCGTGGACGGCGGCCGTGCTCTCGGCCGAGGCCTCCGTGGTGACCTGGCGGCAGTGGTCCTTCGACTGGGAGGCAACCCCGGGACCGCACTACATCAAGGTCCGCGCCACCGACGGCACCGGCGAGGTCCAGACGGACAAGCGCGCCGATCCCGTGCCCGACGGCGCTTCCGGCTGGCAGTCTGTCATGGTCACCGTGGAGTAACCGGGCTGGGCCCGCAACGCACCATAGACTTGCAGCATGCCCTTGAACCCGCATGCCACCTTCACTGTTGAGTCCGCCGTCGAACTGGCAGTTGTTGAACGCAGCGGTTTCATCGAGTCCCGCCACATCGGCTCCGCCGTCGTGATGGCCGCGGACGGCAACGTGGTCACCGAACTCGGCGACATAACGACGCCGATCTACGCGCGCTCCACGCTCAAACCCCTGCAGGCGCTCGCCTCGATGCAGTCCGGCGTTCCGCTGCGCGGCGCCCAGGTGGCGATCGCCTGCGGCAGCCACGTCGGCTCGCTCGACCACATGGACGTGGTGGAGGGCATGCTGAAGGCTGCCGGCGTCAAGGAGGACCAACTCCAGTGCCCCGCCGCCTGGCCCGAGGACGAGACGGCCCGAACCTGGCTGGTTCAGACGGAGCGCGGAAAATCCCGGCTGGCTTTCAACTGTTCCGGTAAGCATGCGGCGTTCCTGTGGGCCTGCACGGAGAACGGATGGGACACGCACAGCTACCTGGAACCCAACCACCCCCTGCAGCAGCGCATCCGTTCCGTGATCGAGGAGTACTGCGGCGAGCGGATCGCCCACCTCGGCATCGACGGCTGCGGCGCCCCGGTGGCCGCGGTGTCGCTCACCGGCCTGGCCCGTGCCTTCTCGCGGCTGGCCAAGGCTCCGGGGGACAACAACTCCAACGCCCGCGCCGCCACGATCGCGACGTCCATGCTGGACTACCCGTGGGCCGTGCAGGGCCGGGGCCAGGCCAACACGATCGTGATGGACGAGCTCGGAATCATCGCCAAGATCGGCGCCGAGGGCGTGCTGGTCATGGCCACCCCGCAGGGCGTCTCGGTGGCGATCAAGGTCCTGGACGGCAACGTCCGCGCCACGACGCTCGTGGGCCTGACCCTGCTCGCCGCCGCGGGCGCCGTCGAGATCCCGGAGGTTTCTTCCGTGCTGGAAAAGGTGGTTGACCCGGTGCTGGGCGGCGGCCGGCCGGTCGGCAAGATCCGGCTCGGCCACGCCGTCTCGGCGCTGCTGGACTAGGCCGTGGCTGTGTCACGGCGCCGGATCCCGGTGGATGAGGGCCGCGCCGCGCTGGCCGCCTGGCGGGACGCCGCCGCGCCCGAGCCCTCCGACGCTGCCGCGCCCGAGCCCTCCGGCGCCGCTGCGCCTGAGGTCCCGGCAGTACCCCGCAATACGCTCGCGACGGCGGTGCGCTACTCCCTCGAGGAAGTCACCGCCCGGGCCCCCGGCAACTCGGTGGAGGTCCGCGTGCCGCCCTTCGGCGTCACCCAGTGCGTCGAGGGCCCGCGCCACACCCGCGGCACTCCCCCTAACGTCATTGAATGCGACGCCGCCACCTGGCTTGCCATGGTCACCGGCCGACTCAGCTGGGCCGACGCCGTCGAATCCGGCCGGGTGGCCGCCTCGGGCCTGCGGGCCGACCTGTCCGGGCTGCTGCCGCTCTAGGCAAGCCGGGTAGGCCAGGCGCCAGCGGCACGAGGCCCGCCCTAACGAGTCAGCCGCGGCCGATGAACGGCATCCCGGCGGCCGTGATGACGAGGGATCCCACACTGGCGGAGGCAGGCATGCCGGCCATCAGCAGCACGGCGCGGGCCGCGTCCTCGACGGGGAACGTCGGCTCCGGCCGGCGGCTGCCGTCGGCCTGGAGCGCGCCGTCGCCTACGCCAATCTCGTCCATTAGCTCCGTCGCGGCGTTGCCGATGTCGATCTGCCCGCAGCTGATGCCGAAGCCGCGGCCGTCGAGGTCAATGCTCTTGGTCAGCCCGGTAATGGCGTGCTTGGTGACCGTGTAGGCCACGGTGCGGGGGCGGGGTGAGTGCGCCGCGATGGAGCCGTTGTTGATGATCCGGCCGCCCTGCGGCGATTGCGCCTTCATGGCCCGGACCGCGGCGGCGGCGCACAGCATGGAGCCGGTCAGGTTCACGGCCACCGTGGCCTCCCAGTCCTCGACGCTGATCTCGTCCACCGAGGCCGCGGGGCCGAACACGCCGGCGTTGTTGAACAGCACGTCCACCCTGCCCCACTGCTCAAGCGCTACGGCGAAGAGCCGTTCGACGTCGCCGGGCCGGGAGATGTCGCAGGGAAACGCGAGCGCCTGCGCGTGCCCGGCCGCGGTCTCCAGCAGCGGTTTCTCCCGCCGGCCGGCCAGCACCACGCGGTAGCCGTCGGCCAGCATGAGCCGAGCCACCGCCCGCCCGATCCCGGAACCCGCTCCGGTGACGACGGCGACCCGGCCGAGGTGGCGCTGGTGTGTCATGCGGGGCTCCTAGGGTGGCGTGGTCGATTCCGGTCCCGGACAGCCTATGCCGAGATGGCACGTCGCGGCAGTGCCCGGGACAAACATTGCCGCGATCTGCCATCTCTCGGCCCTGCAGGGGCTTGCGCCAAGACGTAGAGTGAAGCGTGGCAACCACCGCGGGCGAGGCCTTGCTGGCCTATCTTGGACAGCAGCTCGCTGAACTGCGCCAGCATGCGCCCGGAGTCCGGTCGAAGCAACCCGAAGCCGTCCATCAGATGCGTGTTGCGGCGCGCCGCCTCCGCTCGCTGCTGGCTTCGGGCCGGCCGTTGTTCGACGACGACGCAGTGGAACCGCTCCGCGCCGAACTGCGGTGGCTCTCGGGACTGCTGGGGGCGGCCCGAGACCCTGGCGTGGTCCACGAAAGGCTGGCCACGCTGCTCGCCCGGGAGCCCGAGGCGCTGCGCTCGCTGTCCGGGCCGCAGGGCCCGGCCGCCATCCGGATCGACGAGGAGCTCGACGCACTTGAGGCCGCCGGGTTCGAAGCGGTCCTCGAGGCGCTCGGGAACGAGCGGTACCCCCGTCTGCTGGCGGCCCTGGACCAATTCCTGGCCGACGCGCCCCTGTCGCCGAAGGCCGCCGGCGCTCCCGGGACGAGGTTCGGCAAGCTGGTAGCCAAGGACCGGCGTCGTTTGAAGCGCGCGGTGAAGGCCCTTCCACCCACGGCCGACGACGGCGGCGCCGCCCGGAATGCGGGCCTGCATGAGGTCCGCAAAGCGGCAAAACGGCTGCGGTACTCCGCGGAGCTGGCCTTGTCACTGCCGAAGGTGGCCCCCGATGGATTGGCGCCGGACAGGAAGAAGCGCCGCGGCGCGAAGCGGTTGGCCAAGTCGGCCCGGCGGATCCAGCAGCTCCTGGGCCTGCACCAGGACAGCGTCGTGGCCCGCGAACGGCTGGCCGAGCTGGGCGGCCGGGCGCTGCGCAGCGGGGAGAACGGCTTCAGCTACGGCAGGCTGCACGCCAAGGAAGAGCACCTGGCGGCCGCCTCGGAGCGGGCCTTCCTGAAGCTCTGGAGGAAGTTTCCCGCCCGCTGAGGCGGCCGCGGGGCTCACCGCCAGGTCCGGTCAGGGCTTCAGCACCACCTTGATGCAGCCGTCCTGCTTCTTCTGGAACTTCTCGTACATCGCGGGGGCCTCATCCAGGCTGGCCTGATGCGTCACGAGGTCCATGACACCCAGCGGGTCCGCGTCCGACTCCACCAGCGGCAGCAGGTCCTCGGTCCAGCGCCGGACGTTGCACTGGCCCATTCGCAGCTGGATCTGCTTGTCGAACATGTGCATCAGCGGCATCGGGGAGGCCGTTCCGCCGTACACACCGCTGAGGGAGACGGTGCCGCCGCGCCGGACTGCGTCCAGCGCTGTGTGGAGCGCGGAGAGCCGGTCCACCCCGACGGTCTCGAAGGCCTTCTGGGCCAGCTTCTCCGGCAGCAGCCCGGCCGCGTGCTGGGCGAACGAGGCCACGGGCGAGTCATGGGCTTCCATCCCGACGGCGTCCACCACCGAATCGGCACCCCGGCCCTGCGTCATGGAGCGCAGTTCGTCGGCGACGCCCTTGGAGTAATCCAGGGTCTCGATGCCGTGCCGTTCCGCCATCGCCCGGCGCTCGGGCACCGGGTCGACGCCGATGACGCGCAGGCCGAAGTGCTTGCCGATCCGGGACGCGAACTGTCCCACCGGCCCCAGGCCCATCACCGCGAGGGTGCCTCCCTCGGGCACGTCGGCGTACTTCACGCCCTGCCAGGCGGTCGGCAGGATGTCCGAGAGGAAGAGGTAGCGTTCGTCCGGGAGTTCCGCCCCCACCTTGATGGGTCCGTAGTCAGCGTGCGGCACCCGCAGGTACTCCGCCTGCCCGCCCGGCACGGAGCCGTACAGCTCGGAGAAGCCGAAGAGCGAGGCTCCGGAGCCCTTTTCCTTGACCTGCGTCGTCTCGCACTGGGACTGCAGGCCCTGGCTGCACATAAAGCAGTGGCCGCAGGAGATGTTGAACGGGATGACCACGCGGTCGCCCTTGGCCAGGTTGGTGACGGCGCTGCCCACTTCCACGACGACGCCCATCGGCTCGTGGCCGATGATGTCGCCCTTGTGCATGTAGGGGCTGAGGACTTCGTAGAGGTGCAGGTCGGAGCCGCAGATCGCCGTCGACGTGATGCGCACGATCGCGTCGGTGGGTTCCTGGATCACCGGGTCGGGAACTTCTTCAACGCTCACAGAACGTTTGCCCTGCCAAGTAAGTGCCTTCATGTGCTTGCCTTTCGGTCGCGGTCTGGAGGGGAAATTTGGAAGGAAGAGTCGGAGCGCAGCCCGGCAGGGCCGGTGGGTCAGCTGCCGCGGACGCGCGCGGCCAGCTTGCCGATGGCACTGCCGGCGAGGTTGTCCAGCAGCGCGCGCGGGCTTTCATAGACCTCCACGGCGCCGGCTTCGCGGAGTTCGGCTTCGCTGGTGCCCCCGCAGGTGAGCCCGATCGCCGGGATGTCCAGCTTCCCGGCAGCGTAAATATCCCAGACGGCGTCCCCCACGTATACGGCGTTGCCGGCGGGGACGCCGACGGCCTTGAGCGCCGCGACGAGGATGTCCGGCGAGGGCTTGCTTTCCTTCGCGTCAGCCGAGCTGGTGGCGGCGTGGATGTAGGCGTCGGCGTCGATGGTGTTGCGGAGAATCTCCAGGTCGCGGTCCCTTGCCGAGGACGCGAGGGCGACGGCGAGACCGGCGTCGAAGCATTGCGCCAGCAGGTCCCGGGCGCCGTCGAGCCGCCGGAGCGAGGGCCAGAAGGTGGAGAACACCGCGGCGTGGGAGGTCATGATGTCGGCGTCGCCGAACGTGTCGCGGTCTTCCGGCAGCAGGCGGTCAAGGATCCTGTCCCCGCCCATTCCCACCGAGCGGTGGATGCTGGCCATCGGCACGTCGTAGCCGGCCTGCCTGAAGGCCTGCCACCACGCGAGCGTGTGGATGTAGGAGGAGTCGACCAAGGTTCCGTCGACGTCGAAGAGGACTGCGGCCTGGTGCTGCCCGGCCGACGACGGGTCAGTGGTGGGCACGGGTGCGCTTCGTGGCCGCCAGGGTGCCGCCGGAGAGCGAGGAGCCGCGTCCCGTGCCGCCGCCGGTCCGCCGCTTCGCCAGCGAGGCCATCACTGCGGACTGGCCGTCGCCGCTGCGGTCCCGGATCAGGCCGGTTCCGGCGATCTCCCGCGCCTGGGCAATGCCCGCCACGGCCGCGCGTTTGGTGGGGAACGTGACCGAGACGGCCATCAGGCCGCCGGCAGCGTCCATCATCCGAATCCGGTAGCCGCCGTCGGGCGCATCCACGAGCTCGAAATATCCAGCCATTGCATACTCCTTCAATCCTGCACCCCGTGCGGGGATATTAGTAAGTATACTTATCTAAGCTCTGGAGGAAAGTCCGGCGGCCGGTCCCGGTCCGGCGGATTTCGCCGCCGTCAGCCGGTGCCAGGACACCATTGGAGCATGCCGTCAGTGGCCGTCGGCCTGCAGTTCGAGTGCGCTGCGCACCAGTGCGAAGTGGCTGAAGGCCTGCGGGGTGTTCCCCAGTTGGCGCGCCTCCTGAACGTCCCATTCCTCGCTCAGCAGCCCGACGTCGTTGCGCAGCGCCAGCAGCCGTTCGAACAGCTCCCTTGCCTCGCGGCGCCGGCCCGCACCCAGCAGCGCCTCCACCAGCCAGAACGAACACGCGAGGAAGACGCCTTCGCCGCCCGGCACGCCGTCGTCGCTCTGTTCCTGCCGGTAGCGCAGCACAAAGCCGTCATGGGTGAGCTCCCGCTGCACCGCCTCGATGGTGCCGACCACCCGCGGATCATCCGGAGCCAGGAACCCCACGCGCGGGATCAGCAGCAGGCTGGCGTCCAGTTCGGGCCGGCCGTAGGACTGGACGAAGGTGTTGCGTTCGGCGTCGAAACCGTTGGCCATCACGTCGGCGTGGATCGTGTCGCGGAGCGCTTCCCAGCGATCCGCCGGGCCGGGGAGGCCGGAATCCCGGACGCCCTTGACCATGCGGTCCGCCGCCACCCAGGCCATCACCTTGGAGTGGGTGAAATGCCGGCGCGGTCCGCGCATCTCCCAGAGACCGTTGTCCGGCCGGGTCCAGGCGGTCTCCAGATGCTCCATCAGCGCCACCTGGACGTCCCAGGAGTCATCGCCGTCGTGCAGCAGTGAACTCCGGGTCAGGGCCAGGCAGTCCAGGACCTCGCCCCAGACGTCCAGCTGCAGTTGCCCGGCTGCGGCATTGCCGATCCGCACCGGCGCCGACCCCTCATAGCCGGCCAGCCAGTCCAGCGTCATTTCCGGCAGCCTTCGCTCGCCGTGCAGGCCGTACATGATCTGCAGATCGGCCGGATCCCCCGCCACCGCGCGCAGCAGCCAGTTACGCCACGCGGCGGCCTCCTCCGAGTAGCCCGAGGCGAGCAGGGCCTGCAGCGTCAGGGTCGCGTCCCGCAGCCAGCAGTAGCGGTAGTCCCAGTTGCGTTCCCCGCCGAGCTCCTCCGGCAGCGACGTGGTCACGGCTGCCACGATGCCGCCGGTCGGGGCGAAGGTCAGGGCCTTGAGGGTGATCAGCGAGCGCAGCACGGCATCGCGGTACGGGCCGGTGACCCGGCACTTGGCCGACCACTGTTGCCAGAACGATTCGGTGGCTTCAAGCACGCCTTCCGGATCCACCTTGCGCGGGCGGCCGAGGTGGCTGGGTGCCCAGGTCAGCACGAAGGGAATGCGCTGGCCTGCCTTGACGGTGAAGTCGCTGGCGGTCTGCATGTGCTCGCCCCGGAGCGGGGCCTCGGTGACCAGGTATGCGGCGTCGGGGCCGGCCACGGCGTGGATCCCGTGCTCGTCGCGGCGCACCCAGGGGACGATGTGGCCGTAGTCGAAGCGCAGGGCCAGCTCGCCGCGCATCCGTACCGTGCCGCGGATCCCCACCACGATCCGCACGATGTCCGCCGCGCCGTCGCGGGGCGACATGAAGTCGATCACCTTGACCTTGCCCTCATCGGTTTCCCATTCGGTTTCCAGGATGAGGGTGTTCTTGCGGTAGTGCCGCCGGGTGCATTCGCCGCCGGACGCGGGCGCGAGCAGCCAGCGGCCGGCCTTGGGGCTGTCCAGCAGGGCGTTGAAGCAGGCCGGCGAGTCGAAGCGGGGCAGGCACAGCCAGTCGATGGAGCCTTCCGTGCTGATCAATGCGGCGGTGTGCAGATCGCCGACCATTGCGTAATCCTCGATACGTGCCATGGGTCTTACAGTGCCACACGCCGTGCTGGCGGCCGAGGACGACGTGGCAGATTGCGGGGCGGATTGCGGGGCGGATGTCGCTGCGCGGGCACCGGATGTCGCTGCGCGGGGCAACGGGTTCCGCTGCGTGGGGGCTGGGACGGGCGGCCTGCCGGCACTAGGATCCCAACATGCCGGAACAGGACTACGGGGTACACCGCCACGGCGTGGCGCACATCGGAACCAGCGGCTGGAGCTACGACCACTGGGAGAACGTGCTCTATCCGCCCGGGCTGCCGGCACGGGACCGGCTGGCCCATTACGCATCGCGCTTCACCACGGTGGAGCTGAATGCGAGTTTCTACCGCTGGCCGCGGGAGAGCTCCTTCGCCGGGTGGCAGCGCCGCCTGCCGGAGGGCTTCACCATGTCCGTCAAGGCGCCGCGGGGCCTGACCCACGGCAAGAAACTCTACGGCCCGGAGGTCTGGGCGGAGCGGATCACCCGCTGCTGGCACGAACTCGGTGACAAGCGGGCCGTGCTGCTGGTCCAGCTGCCGCCGGATTTCGCGCGCGACGACGCCCGTCTGGGCTACTTCCTGGCCGCCCTGCCGGAGTGGATCCGCGTGAGCGTGGAGTTCCGCCACCCCAGCTGGGACCACCCGGCGGTCTATGAGCTGCTCGAACGGCACGGCGCTGCCTACTGCGTCATGAGCGGCGCGCAGCTGCCGTGCATCCTGCGTGCTACCGCCGGGTTCGTCTACGTCCGGCTGCACGGGCCCGACCGGGACCACCTCTACGCCGGCTCCTACTCCGACCAGGAACTTGGCTGGTGGGCGGAACGGACCCGCGAGTGGCTGGCGTCGGGCAAGGACGTCTACGCCTATTTCAACAACGACGGCGGCGGCAACGCCGTGCGCAACGCCACCAGGCTGCGTGAACTGCTGGGCGACGCCTGACCGGCGGACCAATCGCCGGCAGGACGCGCCGCTGTGGGAGAGTGGAGTTATGGAATTGGCCTCGCAGGAACCAGCGCAGCAACCGCAGCCGGACAGGAAAGTCTCGGGCAGCCAGGCCTTCCGGCTGGCCCACTGGGTCTCGGACTCGGTCAACCACCTCCGCCTGAAGGCAGCCAGGCGCTGGAAGTTCAGCCCGCAAACCATCGCCTACCAGGGCTACGGCTCCACCGAGTGGGTCCGGGTACTGGGCCGCGTCCTGCTCACGAGCAAGCCCACACCCGGCAGCCGGGCGGAGCAGGCGGCGCAGAACGGCAACCAGAATGTCCGCGGCTGGCGCGCGTTTACGTCTGTCCCGATCCAGTTCATTGAGGTGGAGATCGAGATCGGCGGCATCACCACCCGGGTGCATGCCGACCGCGGTGGCATCGTGGACACCGTGGTCCCGGTTTCACTTACGCCCGGCTGGCACCGCGCCGTGCTGCGGGCCGAAGGGACCGAGCCTGCGGAGGCGATGATCTATGTCATCTCCCCGGACACCACCCTTGGCATCGTCTCGGACATTGACGACACGATCATGGTCACGGCACTCCCCCGGCCGTTCCTGGCCCTGTGGAACACCTTTGTGCTCAACGAACGGGCCCGGATGGCGACCCCGGGCATGGCCGTCCTGATGGACCGGCTGCTGGTGGAACACCCCGAGGCGCCGGTGATCTACCTGTCCACCGGCCCTTGGAACGCCGCCCCGACGCTGGCCCGCTTCATCACGCGCAACATGTACCCCTCCGGAACCCTGCTGCTGACCGACTGGGGCCTCACCCACGACCGCTGGTTCCGCAGCGGCCAGGAACACAAGCGCCGGAACCTGGAACTGCTGGCCAAGGAGTTCCCCAACATGCGCTGGCTCCTCTTCGGCGACAACGGCCAGCACGACGAGGCCATCTATTCGCAGTTCGCCCGGGAGCACGGAGACCGGGTCGCCGCGATCGGCATCCGCCAGCTCTCCACCGGCGAGGCCGTGCTGGCGGGCGGACATTCCGAGACCGGCGACCACACGGGCTCCAGCGTCCCGTGGGTCTACTCGCCCGACGGCGCCGGCATGGCCAAGCGCCTGCAGGAGCTGGAGATCCTCTAGCCGGCCGCCGGGGCTTCGGCCGCGGTTCCTGCTTCGGGGGTTTCGACGTCGGCGGTGGCGCTGTCCGCCGTGCCGCCGTCGCCCGCGACCATCGCAGCTGCCCCGGCGTCCCTCTTCCGGGCCGCCATGAGCTCCCGGATCCAGTAGTAGGAGGCCTTCGGCGTGCGGATCATGGTGTCACGGTCCACGTGCAGCAGGCCGAACTGCTGCTTGTAGCCGGCGGACCATTCAAAGTTGTCCAGCAGCGACCACACGTAGTAGCCGCGCAGCTCGATCGACTCTGCGGAGCCGCCGGGTGAGGTCGCCTCGATGGCCGCCCCGATGTGCTCGGCAAGGTACCGCACGCGGCGCTCATCCGGGACGATGAGGCGGCCTTCGGCGTCGTGGATCTCCAGATCCTCGAAACTTGCGCCGCCCTCGGTGATGTAGACCGGCGGCAGTTCCGGGTAGCGTTCGGCCATTTCCGCGAGCGCCACGGCCATGTAGTCGGGCTTGATCGGCCAGCCGTAGGCGGTGATCTCGGTGTCCGGGAAGCTCTCGATGTGGAACGGGGTTCCGGACCCGCCGCCGTTGAGGTCATTGCCCATGGCCTCGGCCATGCCCTGGGGCACGGTGCCCTCGCCGGGTCCGGCCGCCACCCGGGTGGGCATGTAGTAGTTCAGCCCGTAGAAGTCCAGCGGCTGCGAAATCAGTTCCATGTCCTCGCTGGACGGGCTGAAGGAGGAGAAGAAAGTGGCGGCCCTGATGGCGTCCGGATACTTGCCCAGCAGCACCGGGTCCGCGTACAGGCGGTTCTGGGCCATGTCCATCAGCCCGGCGCTGACCTTGTCCAGCGGGTTGGCCGAGGCCGGGACCATCGGTGAATAGACATTGGTGAGGCCGATTTCACCGGGCACCTTCGCCGCCCGCAGCGCCTGCATCGCGAGCCCGTGGCCCAGCAGCTGGTGGTGGACGCTCGGCAGCGCCTTGAGCATGTGCGCTTCGCCCGGGGAGTGCACGCCCAGCATGTAGCCGTTGGCACTCACCGTGGCCGGTTCGTTGATGGTCACCCAGCGGGCCACCCGGTCCCCGTAGGCCGCGGCGGCGATGGCGGCGAATTCCCCCAGCCGGTAGGCGGTGTCCCGGTTCATCCAGCCGCCGGCCTCGTCCAGCTCCAGCGGCGTGTCCCAGTGGTACAGGGTGGCCATCGGCGAGATCCCGTTGGCCAGCAGCAGGTCGATCAGGCGGTCATAGAAGTCCAGGCCCTTGGGATTCACCGGACCGCTGCCGCCGGGCTGGATGCGGGGCCAGGACAGCGAGAACCGGTAGGAATCGATCCCCAGCTCCTTCATCAGCGCCACATCTTCGGGCATCCGGTGGTAATGGTCGCAGGCCATGGCGGGGCTGTGATCATTGACGATCGAGCCCGGGGTAGCCGCAAAGACATCCCATCCCGAAGGTCCGCGCCCGTCCTCGTCCAGCGCCCCCTCGATCTGGAAGGCGGCGGTCGCCACGCCCATGGTGAAATCGGCCGGCAGCAGAGCGGCCAGATCGTGGGCGGAAGCATTCATTGGCGGATCCCCTATGCAGTTGCGCTGGTGGTTGATTGATTTTAGGCCCCGGCGGGCGCCCACGCCACAACCGGCGCCGGCACCTCCGCCGGTGTGTCCGGCGCCTCCGCCCCCTGAGCCCGGCGCCCTAGTAGGTGGACTCCTCCGGCCCGAAGAGGAACTCCTTGGCATGGGCGACGGCCTTCTTGAACGCGTCATTCCGCAGGCTCAGGAGTTGCTCCGCCTCGTCCGCCGCGGGCTCAAGGTAGCCGGTAAACCCGGGCCGGAGCACCCAGATGTCCCCGGCGGGCGGTAGATAGAACACCCCGAAGGAGCGGTGCTGGCTGTCCTCGGCGGCCCAGATGGGCACCACCGCCAGCGCGGCGCCGGTGTCCACATTGATCCACTGTGCGCGCGGAAGGGGCAGTTCGTGGGCCTCCGGGTCAAGGAAGGGCGCGGTTCCTTCGCCCCACCTCTCCTCGAACCGCTCGTGGAACGCGGGCATCAGGTGCGAATCGTAACGCCGCCATGCGCTCATGGCTATCCTCCATTTTCTTGTATTCCTGCCTGCTGCTTCCTGCCTGGTGCTTCCTGCCTGGTGCGGCACGCGGCACCGCCCCTGGTTCCCGCGTCACTCCGGCCCCCGCTCCCACCGCACCGGGGTCACGCGCAGCACCGGCTGCCCGCCTCGGTGGTGCCGCACCGGAATGTCCCGGCCGACGGCGGTGCGGCCGGCGGCGGTGCCCCCGGTGTCTGCCACGCGGGCCGGGCGGGCCGGCCGGGCCGCGGAACCGGCGGCGTCATAGGCGGCCCGCGCGTCAGGATTCCGCAGCACCGAGAACGACTCAAGGATGCGGCGCGCCTCCTCCCCGCCGTCAGACCCGGCGCCGGGCCGGGCATCCGGGCCGCCTCCGGACGCCGCACCGGCGGCCGCTTCGACGTCGGGATGGCGGCGGCGCATCAGCGCGCGGAAGGAGCGCTGGATCTCGGCCGGAGACGCATCCGGCGCGACGTGCAACGCGGCGTAGAAGCCGCGCGGGTCGCGGTTCATCGGCTCACCTCCTGGCTGGCCGGACGGGGCTCGGGCCGATCAGGCGGGGATCCGGCCGCACGTTCCGGCCGGCCGGATCCCCGCACCGCCAGCGGTCCGAAGCGTCCGCCGCCGGCGCTGTTACTTCCCGATCTCCTGCATCTTGTCCTGCGTGTGCGTGATTTCAATCTTCCGCGGCTTGGCCTGCTCCAACACCGGAATCCGGAGCGTCAGGACGCCGTCGGCGTAGCTCGCCTTGACCTTGTCGGTGTCCAGCGTGTCGCCCAGGATCAGCTGGCGGCTGAATACTCCGCGCGGCCGTTCCGAGGCGATCAATTCAACGTTGGGCTGCGTCGGGTCGCGCCGTTCGGCCCTGACGGTCAGGACGTTGCGCTCGATGTCGAGATCCACCGAGTCAACATTGACGCCGGGAAGATCGAACGCGACGACGAATTCGCCGTCCTCCTGCCACGCGTCCATCGGCATGGCGGCGGGCCGCGCCGCCGTTCCGAAGACTTGCTGGGTCAGCCGGTCCAATTCACGGAACGGGTCCGTACGCATCAACATCATTTCCCACTCCTTCATACGAGAGTCTTGAATCTTCCTGCCTATCCAGCCCACTCGGTTATCTGTGGTGGTGGATATAGATTTTTTATAGCACCAGTGCCAAACTGATGCAACAGGAAATTTTTCGACCACACGAAGGGACGTGAGCCATGGCGGAACGTGAAGCGGACGTCGGGGTGTACGCGATCTCCGTGGTGGCTCAGCTGGTCGGGACCGGGCCGCAGAACATCCGGCTTTACGAGCGCAGGGGACTCCTGACCCCGGACCGCACGGCGGGCGGAACGCGGCAGTACAGCGAGACGGATCTGGTGGTGCTGCGGCGGATCAGTGAGCTGCTGGACGAGGGGCTGAACCTCGCCGGCGTCGCCAAGGTGCTGGAACTGGAAACGGCTAATGCCAAGCTCCGTGCGGAGCTTAAACGACGCGGGGCGCGCTGACCGGCAGCGCGCCCCGTCTTCGCCGGCGCCTACTCCGCGCCGGTCTCCTGCTTGGAGAGTTCACCGGTGATCCGCTCGCCCGGGATCCTGGCGGTCCGCCAGGTGTCCAGCAGGATCACGGCGCCCAGGATCACGAACGAGATGGACAGCGAGGCAAGGGCATCGGTGGTCCAGTGGTAGCCGAGGTACAGCCGGCTGAGCGCGGCGAAGAAGATCCCGATGCCGGCTACGGCGAAGCCCGCGACGGCGGCTTTCGGGTTCTTGCGGCGGGAAAAGATCAGGAACGTGGTGATCAGCAGGAAGTCACAGGCGCCCAAGACGTGGCCTGACGGGAACGAGAACGTGGAGTCAGCCCCGAAGAGCATAAGGTCCACCGGCGGGCGCTGCCGGCCGACCGACCGGCCGATGATCTGGGCCAGGATGACCCCGGTCAGCATGCCACCGGCCAGCACCATCGGCCGCCAGGCGTGCTTGGCCAGCAGCCCCCACGCCACCGTGAACACCAGGATGATGATCGGCAGGCCGATGGGTCCGAAGACAATGGCCAGGATGATCATGATGGTCGTGGCCGGCTCCCCGCGCAGGGCCACGAGCCCGGAGCGCACCGGCTCGTCAACGGCGGTGATACCGCCGTGCTGCAGCACGCTAACCAGGATGGCAATGAACGCCACGACGCCGACGACCATAAGCCCGACGGCGATCCGGTACAGATTCCGCCGCGCATCCACGCTCATGTAGCGCTCCTCCACCACAAACTTGTCATGGAAGACCCGCCACCAGCCGGATTGCCCGGTTTTCTGCTCTGCCATTGCCGTATCCGCCTCTGCGCCGTGTGTGGACATTCCCAACGTGAAGAATATCCCGGTTCCCGCGCCGCGGGCGCGTCGGACCGGCAGCCGGTCCCGCGCCGTTCCCGCCGGTAGCCTGAACCCATGGGTGTCATGAACGAACTGATCAACCCCGGGGTGGTCGGCTCGCTGGGACGGATCCTTGCCGCTGCTTCCCCCGGCCGCCGCTTCCCGCAACTGGCCGGCACGGCCGGGCAGCTGGACGGGCTGGGCCTGCGCGAACGCACCGACCTGCTCAGCAGCGCCCTGCTCACCGATCTGCCCGCCGACTACACCGCTGCGGCGGCGGTCTTCCGCCAGGCGCTGAAGGACCCGGACTTCACCGGCTGGATGATCTGGCCGGTCAGCGAGGCGGCCGCCACCCTCGCCCTTGCCCGGAGGGGCCCCGCCGATTTCGAGGACTGCTTGTCGCTGCTCGCCGAGCTGACTCCGCGGCTCACGGGTGAATTCGCCATCCGGCGGCTCCTGGATGCGGACCTCGACCGGGCCCTGACGGTCATCCAGCGCTGGACCAGCCACCCCGACTGGCAGGTCCGACGGCTCGCCAGCGAGGGCACCCGGGCGTACCTGCCGTGGGCAATCCGTGTTCCCGGACTCACGGCCCGGCCGGCGGCAACCCTCCCGATCCTGGACGCCCTGTACCGCGACCCGGTCGAGGATGTCCGGCGGTCGGTGGCCAACCACCTGAACGACCTGGCCCGGCATGCCCCCGACGAAGTGGTCGCCGCCGCAGCGCGCTGGCTGGCGGAGCCGGACGCGAACACCGCCAGGGTGGTCCGCCACGGCCTGCGGACCCTGGTCAAGAAGGCCCACCCCGGCGCGCTGGAGTTGCTCGGCTTCGCGCCGGCGTCGCTCGCCGTGACGCCTCCCCGACTCGACCGCACCGTCGTGGAACTGCCGGGAGACCTGGGCTTCGATTTCGACGTCGCCAACACCGGCCCGGCGGAGGCCCGCATCGCCGTCGACTACGTGGTGCACTACGCCAAAGCCAACGGCGTCCTCGCGGACAAAGTGTTCAAGCTCGGCACGGCCGTCCTCGGGCCGGGTGAATCCAGGACATTTTCGAAGCGCCACGCCTTCCGCCAGATGACCACCCGGGTCCACCACCCCGGCGACCACGCGCTGCAGCCGCAGGTCAACGGGGTGCGCTATCCGGGGGCCGGTTTCACGGTGCTGACCTAGGCTCCGGAAACGGACGGCGGCGTGCCCGCGTGGTGATTTGACTCACATTTAAATCAGACGTTATCCTCGCTTCAGCCGTTGGCCCCGCGGCGACCACCTCCCGGAAAGACAGTGCGATGACGACAGCAAGCGAATGCATCGAGATCCTGGTCGACAATCGCCAACTCCTGGACGACCGGCTCAACGACGCCGTCCAGGGGCTGCAGCGGCTCGCCATGCTCACCGGCACCCACGGCATCCTGCTGACCCGGCACAAGCCGGGGCACTACACGGCCGCACTTTCGGACCAGGTCCCCTTCGGGATGACACGGGAAGTCGTCCGCTAGGCCGCGGGCGCGGCGGCCCGGGGACGACGCGCCCCGGCCGCTAACCAGACCAGGTCCCGGGCGGCTGAGCTGCGAATCGCCGCCCGGGACCTTTTTGGCTTCAGCGGCGGTTCACCAGCCGTGGCCAATCACCAGTCATGGACGGTGCCGTCGACGAGGCGGTTGTAGGGCAGGTAGGCCTGCTGGTACGGGTAGGCCGCGGCGGCCTCCTCGTTGAACTCGACGCCGATGCCGGGGGTCTCCCCCGGGTGCAGGTAGCCGTCAACGAAGGTCATGGACTGCTCGAAGACCTCGTTGGTTGCATCCGAGTGCTGCATGTATTCCTGGATCCCGTAGTTGTGGATGGCCAGGCCCACGTGCAGCTGCGCGGCGAACCCGACCGGGGAGATGTCCGTGGGGCCGTGGAAGCCGGACTTGATCTGGTACTGCGCGGCGAAGTCCATGACTTTCTTCAGCGGCGAGATACCGCCGAAGTGCGTGGAGGCGGCCCGGACGTAGTCGATCAGCTGTTCCTTGATGATGGTCTGGTAGTCGTACACGGTGTTGAAGATTTCACCGATGGCCAGCGGCGTGGTGGTGTGCTGCCGGACCAGGCGCAGCGCCTCCTGGTTTTCCGCCGGGGTGCAGTCCTCCAGCCAGAACAGGTCGTAGGGTTCCAGCGCCTTGCCCAGCTTCGCGGCCTGGATCGGCGTCATCCGGTGGTGCCCGTCGTGCAGCAGCGGGATTTCCGGTCCGAACTCGTTCCGGACCGCCTCGAACACCGTCGGCAGGTGCCGCAGGTAGGCGCGGGTGTCCCAGTCCTCCTCCTGCGGGAACGCACCGCGCCCGGCGGGTTCGTAGTCGTACCGCTCCCCCGAGGCCTGTGCCTGCGCCGCGACCCCGTACACGGCCTTGATGCCGGGCACGGCGGTCTGGATCCGGATCGACTTGTAGCCCAGCTCCAGGTGTTCGCGGACCGAGTCGAACAGCGATTCCAGGTCCGAGCCGGAGGCGTGGCCGTACGCGCGCAGGCCGTTCCGGGACGCCCCGCCCAGCAGCTGGTAGACGGGCATGCCGGCCAGCTTGCCCTTGATGTCCCAGAGCGCCATGTCGACGGCGGCGATCGCGGCCATTGTGACGGGGCCGCGGCGCCAGTACGAGGACCGGTAGAGGAACTGCCAGGTGTCCTCGATCCGGTGCGGGTCCTTGCCGATCAGCAGCTGCGCAACATGCTCCTTCAGGTACGCGGCGACGGCCAGCTCACGGCCGTTGAGGGTGGCGTCGCCGATACCGGTGACACCGTCCTCGGTGGTGATCCGCAACGTGACGAAGTTGCGGGAGGGGCTGGTCACAAAGACTTCGGCGGCAATGATTTTCACGGCTGGTCCAGGCTTTCGGTGTCGGTCGGGAGGGATTCCGGGATGGTTCCGGAAGGTTGGGGGTCTTAGCGCTGGGTGCTTCCGTCCGGGGCGGTATCCAGCAGCGCCAGTTCCGCGGCGCTGGGGAGGCCCTCGCAGTCACCGGCGGTGCTGACCGCAAAGGCGCCGGCGAGGGTGCCGCGCTTGAGGCGGGCGGCGACGTCGCCGCCGTCGAGCAGGGCGGAAAGATAGCCCGCGGTGAAGGCGTCCCCCGCACCGACGGTGTCGATACTGGTCACCGGCACGGCGGGGGCCTCCCAGCGGCCGGCTGCGGTGTGGACCCCGGCGCCGGCGGCGCCGCGCTTGACCACGACCTCCCGGACACCGCGCTCCAGGAGCTCGGCGGCCATGGCCAGTTCGGCGGCTTCGGGACATGCCCCGCTGCCGGCGTCCCCCAGGCCTGCGGCCCCCATGCCGGCGACCAGCCCGAGTTCGTCGTCGGAGGCGACCAGGACGGTCGCGTGCCGGGCGATCGGGGTGAGGACGGCGCGGGCCTCGTCACGGGACCACAGTTTGCTGCGGTAGTTGACGTCGAGGGAGACCGCCAGGCCTTCGGCTGCGCCGCGCGCGGCCGCGTATTCGACGGCACGCCGGGCATCCGGGCTCAGTGCGGCGGTGATACCGGTCAGGTGCAGGACGCGCGGGCCGGCGACGAAGGCCCGGTCCACGTCCTCGCGGCTGATCGTGGACCCGGCGGAACCGGCCCGGTAGTAGTAGGCCCGGCTGATGTCCGCCGTGCGCCGTTCCAGGAACATCACCCCGGTGGCCCGGGCCCCATCCACCCGGTGCTGCACCGCGATGCCCTCGGAGCGCAGCTGCCGGAGGATGAACTCGCCATGCGGATCCGCGCCGACGACGCCGGCCCAGGCAACACTGTGGCCCAGCCGGGCGACGCCGACGGCGACGTTGGACTCCGCCCCGGCCACGTGCATGCCGAGGCTGCCGCCGGCGGACAGCGGCCCCGCGGAGCGCAGCGAGACCATCGATTCGCCCAGGGTGAGCAGGTCGACGGTCACCGCGCAGGCTCCGCGGCCATCCGCCGGCCGTATCCGGACGCCAGGTCGACGAAGGCGCGGGCCCGTTCGCGCATCGGGGCAAGGTTCCCGCCCGAGCCGGCGTCGCCGAACAGCGGGCCGCCGAGTCCGACGGCGATAGCGCCGGCGTCCCAGTACCCGGCCGCCTCGTCGAGCCCGACGCCGCCCACGGCGATGAACGGGATACCGGGGAAGGGGTCGCGAAGTGCCTTGAGGTAGCCGGGACCGCCGATGGAGGCGGGGAAGAGCTTCACGGCGGTGGCACCGCGGTTCATCGCCTCGTAGGCCTCGCTGGGGGTGAGGGCCCCGGCCAGAACGGGGATCCGCAGGCGGGCGGCTTCCTGGATGGAGCTGGCGAGCGAAGGCGTCACCATGAACTGTCCGCCGGCGCCGGCGACGTCTTCCACGTCCGCGGCGGTGAGGACGGTGCCGGCCCCGACGAAGCAGCCGGCGGGTGCGGCGGCGCGGACCGTGCGGATCGCTGCCAGCGCGTCCGGGGTGGTCAGGGCGATCTCGACGTAGCGGAAGCCTTCCTCCATGGCCGCGAGGGCAGCCTTGGCGGCGGCCCCGCCGTCGGTGCCGCGCACGATCGCCACCAGGCGGGTCTCACGGATTCCGGCCAGCAGGTTCTCGGGGGTGGGTTCGGATGTCATCTCATTCACCATTCTGCGAAGGCGCCGTCGGGGTGGCGCCAGACCGGTCCGCGCCAGGCGTGGCCGCGCTTGTCCGCGGCACGGACCACGGCCTCGTCGATCTCGATGCCCAGGCCAGGCCCGGTCAGCCGTTCGATGTGGCCGTCGACGAATTTCAGCGGACTCTTGTCCACCACGTAGTCAAGGACCTCGGCGCCCTGGTTGTAGTGGATGCCGATGCTTTGCTCCTGGATCAGGAAGTTGGGCGTCGCGAAGCCCACCTGCAGGCAGGCGGCGAGTGCCAGCGGGCCGAGCGGGCAGTGCGGGGCCAGCTGGACCTCGTAGATTTCGGCGAGCGAGGCGATCTTGCGGACCTCGGTGATGCCGCCGGCGTGTGAGAGGTCCGGCTGGGCCACGGCGATGCCGGCCTGCAGCGCGGGCAGGAATTCCTGCCGGCTGTAAAGCCGCTCGCCGGTGGAGACCGGCGTCGTGGTCGATGAGGTGAACTCCCGGAGCAGGTGGGTGTTTTCCGGGACCACGGGTTCTTCGAGGAAGAAGGGCCGGTACGGTTCCAGCAGCGGCGCCACGCGCCGGGCGTTTGCCAGGCTAAAGCGGCCGTGGAAGTCGACGGCGACGTCGCGGTGGTCACCGAGCACCTCGCGGGCGGCGGCGACCCGGCGGACGACGCCGTCGAGTTCGGCGACGGAGGCGATCGGGCTCATCCGGCCGCTGGCGTTCATCTTCACCGCGGTGAGACCTACCTCCAGCTGGGCGCTGATCTGGTCCGCCACCTCGTTCGGCTCGTCCCCGCCCACCCAGCCGTACATCCGGATCCGGTCGCGGACGTGGCCGCCCAGGAGCTGGTGCACGGGGGTGTTGAAATGCTTCCCCGCGATGTCCCACAGCGCCTGGTCCAGACCGGAGACGGCGCTGGCCAGGATGGGCCCGCCCCGGTAGAAGGAGCCCTTGGTCATGACCTGCCAGTGGTCCTCGATCCGGAGTGCGTCGTTGCCGATCAGCAGCTCGGAGAGCTGGTCGACGGCGGTGCGCACCGTTTCGCTGCGGCCCTCGCAGCTTGCCTCGCCCCAGCCGACGATCCCGCTGTCGGTTTCGATCCGGACGAAGAGCCAGCGCGGCGCGACGAGGAAGGTTTCAATCCTGCTGATGCGTGTCATGTGCTGCCTAGCCCTTGGTCGCACCGGCGGTCAGACCGGAGACGATGTACTTCTGCGTGAAGAGCGCAATGATCATGATCGGGATGGTGACCACCGTGGCGGCCGCCATCAGCCCGCCCCAGTCGATGCTGGCGTAGGAGACGAAGTCGAAGATCGCCACCGGCAGGGTCTTGGTCTTGGAGCCGGAGAGCACCAGGGCGAACATGAAGTTGTTCCACGAGAAGATGAAGGACAGGATGCCGGCGGTGGCGATACCGGAGACGGACAGCGGCAGCGTGATGCGGCGGAACGCGCCGATCGGGGTGAGGCCGTCAACCTGGGCCGATTCCTCCAGCTCCAGCGGCAGCGAATCGAAGTAGCTCATCATGATGTAGACGATCAGCGGCAGCGCGACGAACATGTGGCTGAGGATCAGCACCTCGAAGCCGCCCACCATCTTCAGGTTGGAGAAGACGTAGTACCAGGGCACCAGCAGCGAGACGCCCGGGATGACGCGGGCCATCAGGACCACCAGGGCCGAGCGGTGCATGGTGAAGCGGCTCATCGCGTAGGCCGCCGGGACGCCGAGGACCAGCGACAGTGCGGTGGAGACGAACGCCACCCAGAAGCTGTTGAAGATGAAGACGAAGTAGTTGTTCCGCTGCAGCACGTTGGCGTAGTTCTCGCCAGTGGGAGTGAAGACGAACGACTTGGCCGTGTCGTAAATGTCCACGTTGGTCTTGAAGGACGCCAGCAGCATCCAGATCAGCGGCGCGACCAGGAACAGCACCACCGCGACCAGGGCGGCAACACGGAACACCTTGTAGGCGCGGGTGGCCAGCGGCTTGCGGCGGCGCGGGGCCGGTGCCTGCCGGGCGGCTGCGGTCCGGGATTGGGTGTCTTGGGTCTGGACGGTCATTTGCTTACCGCTTTCTTGCGCATGGTCAGCAGCCACATGGTGCCGATGATGATCATGAAGAACAGGATCAGCACCGCGGAGGAGAGCCCGTACTGGTTGTAGTCAAAGCTCAGGCCGTAGGCGTAGACGTTGAGGGTCTCCACCTCGTGGAAGGAGCCGCCGCCCTTGCCCTTGGTGGCGTAGAGGATGTCGAAGGTCTTCAGGGCGTCGATGCCGCGCAGCAGGATGGCGACGATTACCGTCGGCATCATCAGCGGCAGGGTGATGAAGAAGAAGCGCTGGGCGGCGTTGGCGCCGTCCATCCGGGCAGCCTCGTCCGGTTCCTCGGAGAGCGAGGTCAGGCCGGCAAGCAGGATCAACACGACCATCGGGGTCCACTGCCAGATGTCCATGAAGATCGTGGTGCCCAGGGCGGTGTCCTGGCCGGACAGCCACGGCTGCGGCGGGATGCCGATCATGCCGAGCAGCTGGTTGACGAAGCCGATGTTCGGGTCGAAGATCAGCCGCCACATCATGCCGACGGCCACCGGGGTGGCGACAAGCGGCAGCAGGATGGCGACCCGCACCCATTTTTCGCCGCGGAAGGGCCGCCACAGCAGCAGGGCGATGCCCATGCCCAGAACGACCTCGCAGACCAGGGCGACGCCGGTGAAGGACAGCGTGCGGCCGACGGCGGGCCAGAACCGTTCGACGTCGGAGAGTACCGTCACGTAGTTCTCCAGGCCGATGAACTCGGATGCGGCGCGGACCGACCCCTGCGAGTCCGTCAGGCTCAGGTACAGCGTCCAGGCCAGCGGAAAGATGATCAGGACGCCCACGAAGATCATGGCGGGCGCGGCGAAAAGCCACTTGCGGTGCCGGTTGGCCCAGGCGGAGAAGTTCTCCCCCGGGCCGGGCGTGCGGGCCGCGCTGCGGCCGGCGCCGCGGGTGGTGCCGCCGCGGGAGGTGTTCAGTACAGACATGGTTCACCTAAGGAGTTGGGGGTGAAGTGAAGAGCGTTGCCGCGGCGGGACGGCGGCTGGGCAGCCGTCCCGCCGGGCAGTGTTGCGTCAGGCAGTTTGCGTCACAGTTTGTGACGCAGTTTGCGAAGCAGTTGCGTCAGGCGCGGTGCGCCGGAGCGCTACTTCTTTTCGCTGTCCAGGAACTTCTGGAAGGCGTCGTTGGCGGTGTCAGCCGCTGCCGAGGCGTCGCCCCCGGTGATGGTGGCGACGATCGGGGCACCGACGATCTCGCGGGCCTTGCCCACGGTGACAACCTGGGGACGGTCGTGGCCCACACCGGCCTTGGCGCTGGCGGCGATGGCCTCGGCCAGGTCCTTCGGGTAGGTGGAGGTTCCGGCCGGGTCGGCCCAGACCGAGGCACGCGGACCGGGGACGCCGGCCTTCTGTGCTGCCAGCGTGCGTTCCTTGCTGGTGGCCCACTGGATGAACTTCCAGGCGTTGTCCTGGTTGCCGGACGCCTGGTTGACGGCCAGGCCCCACGACGGGATGTTGTACGGCTTGGAACCGGCGGGGCCGGCGGGCAGCTGGGCAAAGCCGACCTTGTCCGCGACCTTGGACTTGGCCGGATCGGTGGCGTTCTTGTAGAGCGAGTCCGCTTCGGTGTAGAAGGCGGCCTTGCCCTGGGTGAAGATTGCCATCGCCTCGGGCCAGCTCATGTCGGTGCTGACGTTCTTGGGGCCGTAGTTCTTGATCAGGCCGCCGTAGAAGGAGTAGGCCTTCTTCGCTGCGTCACTGCCGACGGCGGACTTGCCGTCGGCGTCGGTGAAGTCACCGCCGAAGCTGTAGAGGAAGCTGGAGAACTGGGTCACGGCCGCGGACTTGCCGGTGCGGGCCACGAAGCCGGCGGTGTCCGGGTTGGCGGCGGCGATCTTCTTGGCGGCGGCCTCGAGCTCGTCCATGGTCTTGGGGACCTGGATGCCGGCGGCCTGCAGCAGGTCCTTGCGGTAGTAAAGGACTTCGCGTTCGGTGATGATCGGGACGCCGACGACCTTGCCGTCCACCGTGGTGGCCTTGACGGGTCCTTCCTGGTAGTCCTTCCAGTCCCAGTTCGCGTCCGAGGAGACCTTGGACGTCAGGTCAGCGAGGTAGCCGTTCTTGGCGAACGCCTTGCCCTCCTGCAGCGGACGGTACATCATCACGTCGATCTCGTCGCTGCCGGCGTTGAGCTTGACGTTGTACTGGTCCGAAAGCTGGTCTTCGCCGAGCTGGGTGAGTTCGACCTTGAGGCCGGTCGCCTTTTCGAATTCCGGAATGGCGGCCTTGATGCCCTCGGTCCATACGTGGTTGGCCAGCGTGACCCGGACCGTGCCGGCGGCCTTGGCGTCGCCGCCACCGCCGCCGCAGGCGGTCAGCCCGAGCGACAGCGCCGCGGCTACGGCCGCGTACTTCACAATTGAACGTCGCTTCATTACGACTCCCTTGTCTTCAGGGCCGGATCAGGCTCCAGCCACCCGCGGATGCATCTTTACATCTGCTCTGGAGCGATCTTAGAGAAATAAAGCAGACTTAAACAACCCCTTGCGCCCACCCGTATGATTTATTCATGCAAACCCCAAAGGCGGAGTCTTCAGCAGACCTGCACTCCGTGCTCGTCCAGACCCTGGGGCTCGCTATTGCCGAGGGGAGCCTGGCGCCGCACTCGATCCTCCGCCTGGACGAGCTGGAGGCGCAGCACAGCGTGTCGCGCTCGGTGGTGCGGGAGGCCACCCGGGTGCTCTCCTCGATGGGCATGCTGGAATCCCGGCGCCGGCTGGGCACGGTGGTGCAGCCGGAGGAGTCCTGGAACCTCTACGACCCGCAGGTGATCCGCTGGCGGCTGGCCTCATCCAGGCGGGTGGACCAGTTGCGGGCGCTGAACGAACTCCGCGGCGCGATCGAGCCGCAGGCGGCCCGACTGGCGGCCGAACGGGCCTCCTGGGACACCGGCAGCGATCTCGTCGCCCAGGCCGCGCGGCTCTGGGCGGCCGGGCAGCGCGGGAACCAGGACGAGTTCCTGCGGCTCGACATCGAGTTCCATGCCTCCGTGCTCCGGGCCTCGGGCAACCCGATGTTTTCGCAGCTGCACAACTTGGTTGCCGAGGTCCTCACCGGCCGCACCGAGCACGGCCTGATGCCGCACCTGCCCCAGCACGAGGCGCTCCAGCTGCACGTGGACGTGGCCAGCGCCATCCAGCGCGGCGAGATGGACACCGCGCACGCGGCGATGCGCCGGATCGTGGAGCAGTCCACCGAGGAGATCGGCGACATCTGGTCCAGCCACCAGGGCGGTCCGGCCTAAGAACCACGACGCGGGGTCAGATACGGCCCATGTTGGGCCCCGGGATGGGCCGTATCTGACCCCGCGTTGTTCCCTAGCGGCCGCCCTCGAGCTTTCGGCTGCGCTGCTCCTGGGCCATGGGCCCGTACGGATAGACGCCGACGCGGGGCTGGCTGACCTCGGTCAGCCGATCCGTCTCAGCGTCGGTAAGCCGGAGGTCCGCTGCCGCCAGGTTGTCCGCGAGCTGCTCGGTGCTCCGCGCCCCCAGGATCACCGAGGTGACCGCCGGCCGGTCCGCCAGCCACGTGAGCGCCACCTGGGATGGGCTCACGCCGTGCCGCCCCGCCGTTTCCTGCACCTCGGCAATGACGTCCCAGGTCCGCGGGTCACCGTTGCGGGCCTCCCACGCCTCCATCCCGCGTTTGGGATTTTCGCCGAGCCGGGTGGCGCCGGCGGGCGGCTGGTCGCGTTTGTATTTGCCGGACAGCCAGCCGCCGCCCAAAGGCGACCAGGGCAGCAGGCCGATGCCGGCGTCGAGCGCTGCCGGGACGATTTCCGACTCGATCTCACGGACCAGCAGGCTGTACTGCGGCTGCAGTGTCACGGGCGCGCTCCAGCCCTGGGCCCTGGCCACGTGGACGGCCTTGGTCAGCTGCCAGCCCAGGAAGTTGGAGAAGCCGTAGTAGGCGATCTTGCCGCTGCTGACGGCGTCGTGCAGGAACCGGAGGGTCTCCTCCAGCGGGGTCACCGGATCCCACGCGTGCAGCTGGTAAAGGTCGATCTGCTCGACGCCGAGCCGGCGCAGCGAGTCATCCAACGCCCGGGCCAGGTGACGGCGGGAGGTCCCGACGTCGTTGGGTGCCTGGCCCATCGGGAAGCGTCCCTTCGTCGCCACGACGGCCCGGTCCCGGAGCTCGGGCCGTTCGGACAGCCACCGGCCGATGATTTCCTCCGACACCCCCGAGCTGTAAACGTCGGCAGTGTCGATGAAGTTGCCGCCGGCCTCGAAGTAGGCGTCCAGGATGGCGCGGGACTGCTCCTCGCTGGCCTCGGCGCCGAAGGTCATGGTGCCCAGCGCATAGTTGGAGACAACGGCGCCGCTGTTGCCCAGGGTGCGGTATTGCATGGAACTCCTCAGTGGTCGGTGGGGGTCAGGCCGCGCTTCAGTCCTCGGTGGGCGTGGTGCGCAGCGAGTGGTAGTTCCGCCAGCTGTGCTCCGGGGCGTAGCCCAGGAGCCGTTTGGCCTTGTCGATCGAGAGCATCGTCTCGTGCTCGCCGAGTTCCTTGACCACCTTGACGTTGGGGAACACCTCGGCGGCCAACTCGCTGCTGGGGCGGCTCATCACGGTGTCCTCGTTGGCGATGATGAAGGCCTCGAAGCCCGGCTTGCCGTGCTCCAGCGCCCGAGCCACGGCCTGCGCGCCGTCGCGGCCATCAATGTAGCCCCAGAGGTTCCATTTGCGCAGCGAGGCATCGGCGTCGAACGACGGGAACTCCTCGTAGTCCTCCGGGTCCATCACGTTGGAGAACCGCAGGCCGGTAATGCTCAGCGTGGGGTCCCAGCGGGTCAGCTGGATCGCCATCTGCTCTTCGAGGTGCTTGACCAGCGAGTAGGTGCTTTCCGGCCGGGCCGGGTATTCCTCGTCCACCGGGATGTAGGGAGGGTCGACGTCGAACGGCAGTCCCAGCACCGTCTCGCTGGAGGCGTAGACAATCTTCTTGATGCCGGCCCGGCGCGCGGCCTGGAACACGTTGTAGGTGGCCTGCATGTTGTTCTCGAAGGTCGCGGCGTCGGGAGCGAGGCCCGGGGCCGGGATGGCGGCCAGGTGCACGATTGCGTCGAAGCCTTCATGCCGGTCATCCAGGCCGAGGATGACGTCGACGACCTGCCCGTAGTTGCGCAGGTCCACGCGGGTGAATCCGTGCTCCCGCTCGCCCGCCTGGTCCAGGTTGGTTACCTGGTGGCCGTCGTCGGTGAGCCTGCGGACCACGTTCCTGCCGAGCTTTCCGCTTCCTCCGGTAACTGCAATTCTCATCAAGGTCTCCTCGGTCGTCGGGGCGGCTGCCGTCCCCCCCACCCTAGATCGGACGGCGTCCCCGGTGCACGCCGCACCCGCCGGGGCGCGCCGCCGCGGTGACCTTTGGCCCTAGGCACTGCCGCGGTGACGGGGCAGGGTGGGTGCCATGAGCGGAGATCAGCGGATAGTCGTGGGCGTGGACGGCTCCGAGTTTTCAACGACGGCACTCCGGCTCGCCGGGCGCATGGCCACCAGCCTGAACGCCCCGCTGGAGGTCATCACGTGCCTGGGCACCTCGGATTTCTTCCTCGCGTCCCACCTGCCGGAAGAACGCACCGCCTCGCCAGGCGAGCTCGAGGAGACCGCCAAGCGCCTGGTGGAACAGTCGCTGGAACGGGCCTTCGGCAACTCCCGCCCGGAGCAGCTGAGCCGGCAGATCAAGTTCGGGCCGCCAGCCAAGGTGCTGATCGAGGAGAGCAAGGACGCGCAACTGCTTGTGGTGGGACGGCGCGGCCAGGGCGGCTTCCTCGCCCAGGTGATGGGGTCGGTCAGCGGCGCCTGTGCGGCCCACGCCCATTGCCCGGTGCTGGTGGTCGGCCAGGAGGCCGGCGAAGGCCAGCCGACCGAATGAACGCAGGCCGCACGGCTGCGCCCCGCTTGCCCGCCCGGTTGAAAGGGCCGCTCGCGGCGCTGGCTGCCGCGGCGGCGGCCGCAGGCTACGTGCTCGCCGTACGGCCCCGCCTGCTGCACTGGGGAGCGACCGCCCAGGAAGCGGCCGGCCCCCTGCCGGGCGATGAACTGGTACCCACCGCGCGCCTGCAAAGCACACGGGCCGTCAACATCGCCGCGCTGCCCGCCGTGGTGTGGCCGTGGCTCGTCCAGCTGGGGTCCGGCCGCGGCGGGATGTACAGCTATGACGCCCTGGAGAATGCGGTGGGGCTGGGCATGCACAGTGCGGATCGGATCCTGCCCGAATTTCAACAGCTCTCTGTCGGAGACACCATTCCGCTCGCCCCCGGCGCCGGCATCCCGGTCCGGCGGCTCGAACCGGGGGCGGTGCTGGCCCTGGGCGGCACCATGGATCCGCGCACCGGGCACATCACCGGGCACATCACAGATCACATCACCGGGCATCCCGCGGCGGAGGGACGCCGCCTGACCGGACCTCGCCTGGAACTGGGCTGGACCTTCGTGCTGCAGCCGCTCGGTGCCCGCAGCACCCGGTTGCTCTCGCGGACCCGCTATGACTACTCGCCGCTGCCGCTGGGCATCCCGCTGCGCGTCGTGCTTGAACCGCTGCAGTTCCTGATGGAGCGCCGGATGCTGCTGGGAATCCGCTCCCGCGTGGAGCGGCGCCGGCCCCGCAGCAGGCGCCGCCGGGGAGGGCCGCGGTGAAATCGGCAAGGACCAGCATTCTCGCCGGCATTGTCCTGATGACGGTCGGTGTGCTGTGGCTGCTGGATGTGCTCGGCATCGTCGAGAGCGCCGCCTATCTGGCGCCGCTGATCTTCGCCGCGGTGGGCGTGCTGTTCCTCTCGATCTTCCTCCGGGGCCGGGAGAACTGGTGGGCGGCAATCCCCGGCTCGGTGTTCCTGGGCCTGGCCGCGGTCATCACCGCCACGCAACTCACGGACGGCCGCGCGGGCGGCGCCTTCCTTTTCCTGTTCATGGCGGCCGGATTCGCCGCGGTCTATCTGCGCGAACGGGCCAACTGGTGGGCCCTGATCCCGTGCGGGGTGATGTTCACGCTGGCCATCGTCGTGGCCCTACCGCAGGAACTGCAGGGCACACCTGTGGCCGCCGTCCTGTTCCTCGGGCTGGCGGCCACCTTCGGGCTGCTTTCCCTGGTTCCGGTCCGGACCCCAGACCACACCGGCCGGATGAAGTGGCCCCTGGTCCCGGCGGCAGTCCTCGCCGTGCTTGGCGTGGCCTTCGCTCTGCAGGCGACGGCCGTGCTCATCGCCGTGGACTTCGCCCTCCCGGCCGCCATGATCCTGGCCGGGATCGCCTTGCTGGTGTACGCGTTCCGCGCCCGCCACAACGGGCAGCACAAGACCCACGGCGCCTAGGAGCTCCTTCCTCCGGCCCCGTTGACCTTTCATGGCCGGATCCACGTCCGGACGACTAGGATAATCAGCATGCTTATTAAGCACCCAGAGTTACCGTAACCAGGGAAGGCATAACCATGAGCACGTACCATCCGGAAAATGACCCGGCCAACCCCGATCCGCCAAAACCGGGTGGCGGTTCCGCGCGTCCACAGAGCGTGCCGAACGCGGCGCAGCGCGGCGATCAGGAGCCCCAGGCCGCCGACCAGGGAGCTTCGCCCAATCCCGATCCACTCAGCGGCAAGATTACCGGGCTGGAGCCGGGCGGTGGTGTCCCGCCGGGTGAAACGCCGCCGGCGGAGGGCTCGATGAGCCGCGACCAAGGCCACAGCGAGTAACGCACCCTAACGGGACTGACCGAGGCGTTCCCGCCCGGTTGTTGGCGGCCCGGGCCCCACACGGGCCGCGGTTCCGCGCGGGGGCCGGGCTTCCCCCGGCTGCGGACCGGATGAACCGGGCAGGAACGTCGCCGGCGTCGGACTAGCCGCGGCCGGCACCCACCTAGGCGTCCGCCGACAGCTGGGCCAGGGCGGCACGGAGCCGGGCGCCGGCGTCGTCCGCCACCTCACGGACCGCGGGGCTGTCGCTGAGTTGCACCATGGTCTGGGGATCGATCACGTCCACCGTCGTATCGGCGGCGCCCGGGCCGCGCCGGACCACCACATTGCACGGCAGCAGGGCGCCCATTTCCGGTTCGGCCGCCAGGGCGCGGCTTGCCAGCTGCGGGTTGCAGGCCCCGAGGATCACGTAGTCGCCCAGGGCCTGCGCGGCGTCCTCCCCAAGCTTGGCGGCAAAGGTGTCGCGCACGTTGATCTCGGAGAGGATCCCAAAGCCTTGGCCCGCGAGGGCGGCCCGGGTCTTCTCGACGGCGTCCGCCCAGCTCAGCGGCAGGACGGCGGTGTAGGTATAGCTCATGGCTCACTCCTGGCTGGTGGGGTCGGTTCGGACACGGGCAGGAGGTACTTGGCGAACCAGTCCCTGGCCAGGATGGCCGCCGCGGCCAGCGTGCCGGGCTCCTCGAACAGGTGCGTGGCGCCCTGGACCACGGCCAGCTGATTGGGGCACCGCATCATGGCTTTGGCCTTGCGGTTGAGTTCAAGCACCTCATAGTCGAAGCTGCCCACGATCAGCAGCGTCGGCGCGCGGACGGCGGAAAGCCTCGGGCCGGCCAGGTCGGGACGGCCGCCGCGGGAAACGACGGCGGCGATCCGTGCGGAGGGTTCGGAGGCGGACCACAGCGCGGCGCCCGCCCCGGTACTCGCCCCGAAATATCCGACGGCGCAGGAGGCGGTGTCCTCGCGGGTGGCGAGCCAGTCGGTGGCCGAGGACAGCCGGCGCGCCAGCAACTCGATGTCGAAGACGTTGGCGCGGTTGCGCTCCTCCCCCGGCGTGAGCAGGTCGAGCAGCAGGGTGCCCAGCCCGGCGCGCTGGAGCAGGCTGGCCACGAAGCGGTTCCGCGGGCTGTGCCGGCTGCTGCCGCTCCCGTGGGCGAACACCACCACAGCGCGGGCCGGCACGGGCAGGTGCAGATGGCCCTGCAGCCGGACACCCCGGGACGGGATCTCCACCTCTTCGTCGAATTCCACCGGGTCCTCGGAGACCGCCGTCGTCCCGGCCGGACGCGGCGAGTCCTTAAGGCGCCGGGCGGCGGCGTCGAGCAGCTGGATCACCTCGTCGTCCTCGGTGGGCGAGAAGTCGCGGTAGTGGTATCCGACGGCGGCGAAGTGCCGGGGAGTGGCCAGGCAGACCACCTCGTCGGGTTCGCTCAGGCTCGCCAGGGTGTCCGCCGGGGCGACGGGCACGGCCAGGATCACCCGGGCGGCGCCCAGTTTGCGGGCGATGCGGCAGGCGACCCGGGCAGTGGAGCCGGTGGCGATTCCGTCGTCGACGATCACCGCGATGCGGCCGGTCAGGTCCTGGCGCGCGCGCCCCTTCCGGAACCGCGCCACCCGGTTCTCCAGCACGGCCCGTTCGCGGTTCTCGACTGCCTGCAGCTCCTGCTCGCTCACCCTTGCCTGGGCCAGCACATGCTCTTCCAGCACCCTCGCGCCGCCCTCCCCGATCGCCCCCATGGCAAGTTCCGGCTGGTAGGGCAGTCCGAGCTTCCGGACCACAATCACGTCCAGCGGTGCGTCCAGGGCCGCGGCCACCTCGAAGGCGACCGGGACGCCGCCGCGGGGCAGGCCGAGGACCACAATGTCCTTGCCGCGCAGATCCGCGAGCCGCCGCCCCAGTTGCCGCCCGGCATCAACCCTGTCTTCAAAAATGCTCATTGTCTTGGCTTTCCAATCGGGCGCCGGCCGCCGGGCTCATCCGGCGCTGCGCTCCGCAGGCCGGGCATCGGACCAAGTTGGCCGTTTCATCCCACTATCCGTCAGGAGTTCCCGGGATGTGAGGGCCCTTGTACCCGGTTTCGTTTGCGCCGGACCGGCCGTCCCCGGCGGGGTGCCAGCGGGGCCCTGCGTGCGTGACGGGTGGCCCGTTCCGTGGTGCTGAAGCGTGCGGCGCGGCGCGCCACATGGTGGTCCTTGCCCCGGCGCCGGACCCTTGGCAGCACCGGAGCGGCCGGTTGCTGCGCCGCCCGGGAGAAGAACCACTGCTTGGCCAGCTCCACCAGCACCAGGTACACCACGGTCATGCCCAGCAGGGCCAGGAAGAACGGAACCGGCAGCGGATCGAAGCCCAGGACCGCCGCCAGCGGGGACAGCGGAAGGAAGACCCCCAGGGCCACCACGCCCAGCGACGCGCCGAGCAGTCCGAGCGACGGCCGGCTGCGCAGGAAGGGCACCCGGCGGGTCCGGATCGCAAAGATGATCAGCGTCTGGGTCGCGATCGACTCGATGAACCAGCCGGCCCGGAACTCCCCCGGCACCGCATCGAAGACAAAGAGCATAAGGGCGAACGTCGCGAAGTCGAACACCGAGCTGATCGGGCCAAAGAGGAACATGAAGCGCCGGATGAAGGATATGTTCCAGTGCGCCGGTGCCAGCAGCTGCTCCTTGTCCACCCGGTCCCCCGGGATGGCCAGCTGGCCGGTGTCGTAGAGCAGGTTGTTGAGCAGGATCTGCCCCGGCAGCATCGGCAGGAAGCTCAGCACCACGGAGGCCGTTGCGGCGCTGAACATGTTGCCGAAGTTGCTGGAGGTGCCCATCAGCACGTACTTGATGGTGTTGGCGAAGATCCGCCGGCCTTCCATGACGCCGTCGGCCAGCACGCCGAGGTCCTTGTCCAGCAGCACGACGTCGGCGGCGTCCTTGGCGACGTCGGTGGCGCTGTCCACGGAGACGCCGATGTCGGCCTGGTGCAGCGCGAGCGCATCGTTGACGCCGTCGCCCATGAACCCGACCGCGCCGCCGCTCTGGCGCAGCAGCCGGATAATCCGGGCCTTCTGCTCCGGCGAGACGCGGGCGAAAATGCTGGCCTCGCGGGCCGCCGCGCTCAACTCCGGGTCGGACATCGCCTCCGCCTCGGCGCCGGTAATGGTCCCGCCGGAGAGCACACCGAGTTCGTCGCAGACCCGCTCGGCCACCTTCGCGTTGTCCCCGGTGGCAATCTTGACCGTAATTCCCAGCGCCTCCAGCCGGTCCAGGGACTCCCGCGCATTCGCCTTGGGCCGGTCGAGGAAGACCAGGAAGCCGGCCAGGACCAGGTCCTTCTCGTCAGCCGGTGACATGTCCTCCATGCCGGCGGCGTCCCGGGTGGCCACGGCCACCACGCGCGAACCGGCGTCGAACTGTTCGTCCAGCAGGGCCTGCACCTTGGCGGGCGTGGCGCCGCACAGGGCCAGGACGTCCTCCGGCGAGCCCTTGGTGATGATCCGGGCGGGGCCGCCGGCCTCGCGGACCAGCACGCTGGTCCGCCGGCGCTGGTGGTCAAAGTCGATCACGTCGAGCCGCTCATAGCGCGAAGGTTCGAACGCCGCCGCCTGCGGGGACTGCCAGAGCGCGGCGTCCAGCGGGTTTTGCCCGACGACGGACCGTTTCGCCTCCGCGTAGTCCGCCTCGGTGGCCAGCAGCCCCAGGCTGAACAGCTTATCCGCGGACACGCCGGCCGCCACCGGCAGGGCCGCCGTGAAGCTGATCCTGCCCTCCGTCAGGGTTCCGGTCTTGTCCGTGACCAGGATGTCCATGTCGCCGAGGTCCTCGATGCAGACCAGCCGCTTGACCAGCACTTTGCGTTTGGCCAGCTGGCGGGTGCCGGTGGCCAGGCTCGTGCTGACGACGGCGGGCAGCAGCTGCGGGGTGATTCCCACGGCGATGGCCAGGGAGAACAGCAGCGACTCGATCACCGGCCGCTGCAGCAGCAGGTTGGCGATGAAGATGAGCGAAGTCAGTGCGATGGCCACCTGCAGCAGCAGGAAGGAGAACCGCTTGAGCCCGAGCTGGAATTCGGTCTGCGGCTGCCGGTCGCCCAGGCCGAGCGCAATCCGGCCGAACTCCGCCCGGCCGCCGGTCGCCACCACCACCCCGGTGCAGCTGCCGGACTGGATCACGGTGCCCATGAACAAGCAGGACGTCAGGTCCCCCAGGGCGACGCCGCCGGCCACCGGCGCGGGATCCTTGCCCACCGGCAGCGACTCCCCGGTCAGGATGCTTTCGTCGCAGAGCAGGTCCTTGACCGTCAGCAGGCGCAGGTCGGCCGGGATGATTGCGCCCAGGCCCAGCTGCACGACGTCGCCGGGCACCAGGGCGGTCACGTCCACCTCGCGCGCGGTGCCGTCGCGGAGCACGACGGCGGTGTGCGTGACCCGTGAATGCAGCGCCTCCGCGGCGCGCTCGGCCCGGAATTCGTTGCTGAAGCCCAGGCCCACACTGACAAGCAGGATCACGCCGATGACGATCGAGTTGGTGGCGTCCCCCAGGAAGAGCGAGAGCCCGGCGGTGACGAGCAGCAGGATCAGGATGGGGCTGCGGAATTGCCGGCCCAGCACGGACCAGCCACTTGCCTCATGCGTGCGGACCGCATTCGGCCCCAGCACGGCAAGCCGCTCCGCCGCTTCCGCTTCGCTTAGGCCACCCGCAGCTGAATCCAGCCGGGCGAGCACTGTGCCCGCCTCGGTGCCGGCGGCGTCCGCGATGGTAAGCGGCGGGGAGGCGGACTCCCTGGTTTCGAGCTGTGACATACAGAATCCGTCCGACTACCTCGAGATACCGCTAAGACTACGTCGGGAGCCGCCGGGAGTCATTTGGGTCGGGAAAGGCTCGCGGCCGGGCTGTCGGCCCCGCGGCGAATCCGCCGAAAGGATCCGGCGAATGTCCCGGCAAAACGGCTGCAAAGTCCTGTATATAATTTTTCCCGGTACGGTTTAGCAGAAGGCCGTTGGATAGTTCTTCGATCCGGCTTCGCTGCCGCTACCACCGCCCTCTTTCGCTGCTGTGGTGCGTCCCGCCTCGCCGGCTCGATTCGACCCGAGCGAAACGGCATCAAGGAATAGTGGTAAGCGAGTCAACCGCAACATCGATCAACCAGCACTTGCATCAGCTCGTGTTGAACAGCGCCGACGTGGAGGAATTCCTCGGCGAATTAGCCCGCGTCTCGGCGCGCAGCCTTTCCGAGCCCGGCGACGAAGTCCTGTGTGGAATTACGCTGCTCCGGCAACGGAAAGCCGCCACCGTGGCCAGCAGCAGTACGGCTGCGCAGGCCATGGACGAAATCCAGTACGGCTTCAGCGACGGCCCCTGCGTGACGGCCTCCCGCGAACAGGAAACGGTATACATTGCCGACCTCGACGACGACACGCGCTGGCCGCAGTGCGCCGCCATGGTCCGGGAGCACGGCATGCGCTCCATCCTCGCCGTACCGTTCCTGCTCGACGGCGAAACCCGCGCCGCGCTGAACCTGTATTCACACCGTCCCCACCGCTTTGACGAACGCGCCCAGGAGCTGGCGAGCATCTTCGTGCGACAAACGACCATGGCTCTGGGGCTGGCAGTGCGTTTCGCGCACTTCAGCGAGACGGCCGACAACCTCAAGGCGACGCTGGAGACGCGCACCGCGATCGACGTCGCGGTCGGCATCATCATGGCGCAGAACCGGTGCAGCCAGGCCGAGGCCTTCGAGCTGCTAAAGACCGCATCAAGCACCCGCAACGTCAAGCTTCACGCCGTCGCCTCCGCCATCGTGGACGGTCTGGGCCAGGGCCCGACGCGGACCCACTTCGAGGACTAGGCACCGGACCCCTCACACCGGGGCCGGTGCGCCCGCTTCTGCCAGCACGGTGCGGATGGTGTCCTCGTCGGCAAGGATCCGGAAATGGCCGCCGGTATCCAGCTGGACGTTCCGCGCTCCGGGAAGCACGCTGCCCTCCGGGATGTGCGGATCGAAGAGGCCGTAGACGGAGGTGATGCGTTCGTTGACGCTCTGCTCGCGGGACAGCTGCAAGGTGACGGCGTTGCGCGGCGACAACGCCCGCAGGCTCGGCAACAGCATGTAGCTTGCGTATCGGGAACCCAAGAACGGGGAGCACACCGCCACCATCCGGGTGATGCGCCGTGTCTGGTCCAGCGACATCATCGTGTACTTGCCGATCAGCCCGCCCTTGCTGTGCGCCACAATCATCGTGTCCCTGAGGTCCCTCTGGTGGAGGTAGTCGGCGATCAGTGCCGCCGCCTTCGGTACCGCGAGCCGGTTGCGCTGCAGCACGGTCACCACGTGCACCGGGTGCCCTGCCTCGTGCAGCTCCCGGATCAGCGGAAGCATAAAGCGCCAGTCCTCGTAGATGCCGGGGATGACGACGACGGGCCGTCCGGTGCCGCTGAGGAATTCGTCGGGACTGACGCGGGATACCGCACTGCGCAGCTGCCGGCCGACGGCGTAGGCATAGTCCCGGGCCCACCAGCCGGCGATCTGGACGAGCGTGCTCACGCGGTGAATCCTTGCGGCGCTTCGCTTTCATCAGCTGCGATGCCGGCGAAGGCAAGGATGGAGCCGGCAACCTCGACGGCACGGTTGTGCTGGACCACGTGCCCGGTTCCTGGGATCTCTTCGAACTGTCCGGTGGCCGCCCGTCCGGCAAGCCGGCGGCACCAGTCCACCGGGGCCACCGGGTCGTTCGCGCCCCGCAGCACGAGGACGGGGGCGCTCACCGCGCCGATCCGCTCCTCGAGGCGGTAGTCCATCATGATCCGCAGGTTCTTCAGGTACCAGACCGGTCCGCAGCGGAGATAGTCGGTGAAAACCAAGGCGTTGGAGGACGGGCTCTCGAAGAACAGGCAGTCCCGGCCCAGTGCCAGGGCCTGCTGCGCTACGGTCGGCCGCTTGTCATTGACCACCGGACCCATCAGCACCACATGGGGTATCCGCTGCGGCTGCTGCAGGGCGGCTTCCACCGCGAACTGGGTCCCCATCGAGTGCCCCACCACCACGAACTCCAGCACTCCCAGCTGCTCGAGCGCGCCCAGGAGGTAGGTGGCCTGCTCCGCAACGGTGAGCGTGTGCTCCGGCGTGGGCGTGGCCCCGAAGCCCGGCAAGTCGATCGAGAACGTGTCAACGGAGTCAGCCAGCAGCCCGTGCAGGCGGCGCAGGTAGCGGTGTGAGGCCCCGATCCCGTGGAGGAGTACGACGGCGGGTGCAGCCGCCTGCGTTCCGGCCGGCCGCCGGGAGGCAAAGACGTGGCCCAGATGGCCAGCGGCCTCGACCTCGATCCGCACGGGCGTGCTCATGGTGGGTCTCGTTTCTGTTCAGTGTCTAGTAAGCATACTGACAGACTCTCGCTGGCCCCGGGCGCCCCGGACCCATTTCGACGGTTCCCTGCGGGTCCGTACCGCGGAAACGTCGTGTGCGCAGGGAACCGTCGAAACGGCGAAACGGCGAAACGGAGGCTGGCGCCGCTAGCTGGGCGCCGGACCGAGGGGCTGTTCGGTGCTTTCCCGCTCCGGGGCAGCCTCCTTGAGCTCGACGAAGATTGTGTGGGTCTCGGTGTCGCCGGTGTTCTCGCCCGAGTGGGACTGCGCGGGCAGCCAGCGCGCCAGCCCTGAGGGAAGTTCGACGTCGACCTCCCGGCCGTGGGCGGAGAGCCGGCGGCGGAAGCTGCTGAGCGTGATCATCACGCTGTCGGGATGAGAATGCTCGACGGTATTTTCCCCGGGCTGGTCCGTGTACTCCAGCACGCGCACCCGTTCATTCTCGAATACCACCCGGTACAAGCCCGGGTTCGTTGCCACCGGATCCTGGTCCATGGCCAGACTCTAGTCCCGGCGGAAGTCGCGCGCCAGAGCGTACTGCGGCCGGCTGTACTAGGGCATGCCTCCACTGTAGTTTGGTGTGACCATCCGGGGGTGAAACCCACGGACCCACCATCGGAGGAACGCATGAGCAACAAGCCAGTCGAGCCCGAGGACATCGTGAATGACGGTGTGGAGGGCGCCCAGAAGCCCGTCCCGCGCGAAGGTAGCGGCATTGACACTCCCCAGACGGCGGCGGGCGCTCCGGAATCCGGCACGTCCGGAACGCACGCACCGGGCAAGAGCGACTCGCAGACGGTGCCTGGACCGGCAGAGGAAGACGACGAAAAGACAGCGGACGACCGCGGCCTCACCACCGACACCACGCCGGACTGAGCAGCCGCCGCCGGCCGGCCTAGCTGGCGGCCGGCGCGATGTTGACGAGCCAGTCCACTCCGAACTTGTCCTTGCACATGCCGAAGGTGTCTCCCCACGGGGCCTTCTCCAGCGGCATCGTCACGGTGCCGCCATCTGACAGCTTGTCCCAGTAGCCGCGCAATTCAGCCTCGTCGGTGCCGCTGAGGGACACCGAGAAGTTGTTGCCGGGGGTGTAGTCCATGCTGTTCGGGGTGTCGGCACCCATCAGCACCAGCCCCTTTTCGCCGGTCAGCATGGCGTGCATGATCTTGTCCTGCTCGGCAGGGTCCTCGCTGGCCTGGAATTCCGCGAAGGTGCTCATATTCAGCTCGCCGCCAAACACAGACTGGTAGAAGGTCATGGCCTCCCGCGCGTTGTCGCGGAAGCCAAGGTAAGGGTTAAGCGTGGTCATATCCGGGACTCCTTGGTAGCGGGTGGCGGCGGTGCGGGCGAAATCAACGCCCGCTCCGCCGCAGCGTACAGGCATATCCTGCCCGAAACCGTGCAGTCTTCATAGGGCCCGCCCGCCGCCAGGGAGCTGTCCCCGGCGGCGGCTCCCGTCGGAGGCCGCCTAGGCAGTCTGGCCGGCGTGCTCCCCTTCGGCGATTTCTTCGAGCAGCTTGTCGTTGAACGCCGGCAGATCGTCCGGGTTCCGGCTCGTCACGAGGCCCTGGTCCACCACCACTTCCTCATCCGTCCAGTTCGCGCCCGCGTTCTTCAGGTCGGTCTGAAGCGTGTGGTACGAGGTGAGGTTCCGACCGCTCACGACGCCGGCGTCGATCAGCAACCAGGGGCCGTGGCAGATCGAGGCCACCGGCTTGTGCTGTTCAAAGAAGCCGCGGGCGAAGGCTTGGGCACCTTTGTCGACGCGGAGGTGGTCGGCGTTTACGACGCCGCCGGGAATCACGAGGGCATGGAAGTCGGAGGCGTTGGCCTGGTCGACGGTCAGGTCGACGTCGAAGGTCTCACCCTTTTCCGTGCCGTCATAGCCCTGCAGCTTTCCGCTCTTGGGCGCCACCAGGGTGGGTTCGCCGCCCGCGTCCTTGACCGCGTTCCACGGGCTGGTCAGCTCGATCTGCTCGACGCCGTCCGTCAGCAGAAACGCGACCTTCTTGCCTGCGATGTTGTGTTCCGACATGTGTCCTCCTCTAGCCAGCGCGAGGGTCCAAGAGCCGTTCGGCCGTTCATGTCCCACGCGGAGAGATTGGTGCCTTACCCAGTCAACTCTAGGAAACAGGAAAATAATAAGCAAGCTGACTATGTGGTTGATTTGTTGTATTTCTATGGACTTCCCGTTGCTGCTGTGGCTATGGTGACGGAAGATGCCGAACTAATCGTCTCGACCTATGCGCCGCACCTGGGGGGTGTTGCACGTGTTGCACGAACGATCTTTCGGGCGCGCCCCGCGCCTGCTTCGACCCGTGTTGCTGGCCGGTGCAGCGACGGCGCTGTGGCTGGCACTTTCCGCAACAGCCGCCAGCGCAGAGACCGGCACGGACCTGGAAATTCCGGGGGGCCTGAACGCAGCATCTTCCTCTCCGTCTACCCCGCCGGAATCCGCGAGCAGGTCAGCGTCCCGAAGTGCCGGGGGCGACAGCTCTGGGCTGTTGTCCCCGGTTTTGGGGCAGGTCGCGGGCTCCGTTGAAAGGGTTATTGCCTCAATTCCCGCAGCGCCAGCGGTTGTTCCCGCGAGCACGGTGACCGACCTGGCTTCCCCCGCCGTCGAACTGGTGGACACCGGTGCCGCCGCCCTGGTGGGGACCATCATCCCCGTCGCGACCGAGGCGCTGCCCGCCACCGCTCCCGCGGTGGAGCCGCTGGGGGATGTGCTGACCGGCGCGCAGGCGCTCCCACTGCCTCCCGTCGCCTCTGCGCCGCCCGCCCCCGCGGGGCCGGAGGCCGCCCGACTTGACGCGACGCCTGCACGAACGGGCGGGGCCGCGACCTCGCACCCGAACGCCACCCGTGCCGACGCCGCAGCAGTCCCCACGCCGGCAGCAGTCCCCACGCCGGCAGCAGATGAGTACAGCCCCCCACAGTCAGGGACCCTCCCCGTGACGCCTGCAGTAGGCGGATCCGTCGCCCCACTTCAGCCGGGCGGCGACCTCGGCGGTGAGGAACTCCCTAGCGTTGTCCCCGGGGTGCCTGGTTCGGGGGCGGGCAGCAGCCAGTGTCCGTCCGGACCGAGTGCAGCCACCGTGACCACACCCTTCCATCTTCGACCGCCGCCCGGCGTGAGCGAGGCCACCAAACCGCTGCCCCAAGCTTCCAAACCGGCGTCTTTCGACCCCGGATCTTCTCCCGACTAGTTGGAGCCCCTCTGCCCCGCAACGGGCGGACCACGGCTCATCGGACTGCCCATTCAGTCCGCAACACCAACATCTTCAGGAGAAAACATCATGCATACGAACTTGCGCAGAGGGCTGCTTGGCACCCTCTTTGCCGGCGGCCTCCTGGCCCTCGGAACCTCCGTCGCCTGCGCGGCGGATACAACCTCCGGCGAAGACGGAACCCTGTCCGGCACGCAGGTCGCTTCACCTGTCACCGCACCGGTGACGCTCGGGGCGACGTCGATCGGGACCCTCGGCGACTCCGCCGCCACCACCGGCGGGACCACCGCACCGGCGCCGGCCAGCGCCGGCGGAAACACCACCTCCGGCGAAGACGGAACCCTGTCCGGCACCCAGGTCATCGCACCTGTCACCGCACCGGTGACGCTCGGGGCGACGTCGATCGGGATCCTCGGCGACTCCGCCGCCACCACCGGCGGGACCACCGGCGGGACCACCGCAGCGGCACCGGCCGACGCCGGCGGAAACACCACCTCCGGCGAAGACGGAACCCTGTCCGGCACCCAGGTCATCGCACCCGTCACCGCACCGGTGACGCTCGGGGCGACGTCGATCGGGATCCTCGGCGACTCCGCCGCCACCACCGAGGGGACCACCGGCGGGACCACCGCAGCGGCACCGGCCGACGCCGGCGGAAACACCACCTCCGGCGAAGACGGAACCCTGTCCGGCACCCAGGCCATCGCACCCGTCACCGCACCGGTGACGCTCGGAGCGGCGTCGATCGGGATCCTCGGCGACTCCGCCGCCACCACCGAGGGGACCACCGGAGGGACCACCGCACCGGCACCGGCCGACGCCGACGGAAACACCACCTCCGGCGAAGACGGGACCCTGTCCGGCACCCAGGTCATCGCCCCCGTCACCGCACCGGTGACGCTCGGGGCGGCCTCGATCGGGATCCTCGGCAACTCCGAGGCCTCTGCGGGAATCCCAACGGAGGCGGGAACTGAAGAAGCCGTCACGCCGCCGGGCTTGGACGCCGGAGGCGAAGCGGGAGGCAACGCGGACGGTTCCGGCGCCGCCGTCGGAATGCAGGGCACCCTCCCGACGGCGGAGTTCCCGTCGACCGGCCAGGCTGCTCATCCTGCCGGCGTGGCCGCGCGGCTCGAGGCTCCGGCCTCCGGAGCGGGCATGTTGGCTATGACGGGAACCACTGACGGGTTACACCTTGTGGCGCTGGCCCTTCTGTGCGGCGGCGGCCTGCTGCTAGCGCTGCGGCTCGTACTGCAGCGCCGGGACGGCTAGAGCCGGTTCGCATCGGAAGGCTCAGCGAGTGGGCCCCGTCGCTCGGCGGGGTCCGCTCACTGGCCGTCCTCTGGTCACGACGCACGCCCGTGATTACGCTGGCGTGTATCCGCAGCTTCAGGACCGCAGGAAGTAGGACACCATGGACGAACGGGACATCCTCCAGCGCATCACCGCCCTTGTGGACGAGGAACGTGGGCTCCGGGAACAGGCCGAGTCCGCGAGCGCCGACCACGACCACGTGCCGGACCGGCTTCGGCTCAGGCAGCTCGAGGAGGACCTCGACCAGTGCTGGGACCTGCTGCGGCAACGGCGGGCGAAGAGGCAATACGGCGAGAATCCCGACGATGCGGAGGCCCGCCCGGTCACGCAGGTGGAGGGCTACAACGGCTAGTCCCCACAGCCCCGGTCCCCGGCGGCATCGCCTCTTCTAATTCCGGTTACCCGGCGGAGGTCTTAACAGCCCCTGCCGCCGGTGCTCCGACTACTTGAGCAGGTCGACGTCGGACACCATGTCGATGTGGGCCAACATGGCTTCGGCGGCGCCTGCGGCATCCTGCGCCCGGATGGCATCCGCAATCTTCCGGTGTGAGGCAATGGACTGCTCGGGGCGCCCCGGTTGTCCGAGGGATTCGATCCGGGTCTCCAGGATCATTTCAGCGATAAAGGCCATCAGCTGGCCCAGGACCGCGGAGTGGGCGGCGGCCGTGACGGCCTGATGGAAGAGTTCATCCCCGCGCGCACCCTTTGAGCCTGCGGCCACCTCCTCGGCCATGACGTCAATCGCCGCGTCAATCGCCTGCATGTCCTGGTCCGTCCGCCGCGCGGCCGCTAGTTCGGCGAGCTTGACCTCCAACGTGCTGCGGGCCTCGACGATCTCGGGAAGCCTGCTGCGGTGTTCGCGCAGGCCCTTGATCACCGCGGGGACGTTGGGGCGGTACACCAGGACGGCTCCGGTGCCGTGCTGGACGTCAATCACGCCAAGCACCTCCAGCGCCACGAGCGCCTGGGCCAGCGTGGCGCGGGAGACCCCGAGCCGTTCGGCCAGGTCCCGCTCGGCCGGCAGGAGGTCGCCGGGGCCCAGCTGGGCCGACTCGATGAAGTCCAGGAGCTGCGCCACGAGCTGCTCGTACAGACGCGGCCTGGACACACGGGAAATCTCCGGGACCTCAGACTTCTTTGCCATCTCCAACATCCTCCCGACGTAGCGACTCCCCCATCCTATCCCTGAGGCGTATTGACAAACTCACCTAGTGTCTAAGAGGCTAGGCCAGTAGTCCTGTAATCCACATCACACTAGTCCCCGGAGGAACAAAGATGTCCGCTCCCGTGCTTTCCATCATCGTCTTGGCGGTGATGTTCCTGCTGGCCACGGTGCTGCCCCTCAACATGGGTGCGCTGGCCTTTGTCGGCGCCTTCCTGCTTGGCTCGGTTTTCCTTGGCATGTCCACCAACGAGATTCTGGCCAATTTCCCCGGCGGGCTGTTCCTGACGATCGTCGGGGTGACCTACCTCTTCGCCATCGCACAGAACAACGGCACCATTGACCTTCTGGTCCGGGGCGCCGTGCGGATGGTGGGCAGCAAGGTCGCCCTCATTCCGTGGGTCATGTTCGCCATCACCGCGCTAATCACCGCCGTCGGCGCCCTGTCCCCGGCCGCCGTCGCCATCATCGCGCCGATCGCCCTGAGCTTTGCCGCGAAGCACAAGATCAACCCGCTGATGATGGGCATGATGGTGATCCACGGCGCCCAGGCAGGCGGGTTCTCGCCGATCGCCGTCTACGGCGTCACGGTCAACGGCATCATCGCCAAGACGGACCTTGCGGCGAGCCCGATGGCTATCTTCCTGGCGAGCTTCTTCTTCAACCTCGTCATCGCGCTCGTGCTGTTCATTGTCCTTGGCGGTAACAAGCTGCTCTCCTCCAAGACCGGCCGGCTCATCGAGCAGGCTGCCGAGACCCGCATGAAAGTCAGCGTCGGCGCCCGCACGGCCGGCGTCACCCTGCAGGGCTCAGGTTCGGACATCTCCCCCGCCAGCGTGTCCGCCAAGGGCAGCAGCGCGGGTTCGTCTGCCGACAGTACCGCCGCCACCTCCGCCGGCGCCCGGGCGACCGTTCCGCAGCTGGTCACCGTCCTCGGCCTGATCGCGCTGGCCGTGATCTCACTCGGGTTCAAGGTCGACGTCGGATTCGTCTCCATCACGATCGCCATCATCCTGGCCCTGGTCTCACCCGAGGCCCAGAAGGGGGCAGTGAACAAGATCAGCTGGTCCACCGTCCTGCTCATCTGCGGCATGTTGACCTTCGTCGGCGTGCTCGAAGAGGCCGGCACCATCAAGTTCGTCTCCAACAGCGTCGCCGACCTCGGCATGCCGCTGCTCGCGGCCCTGCTGATCTGCTACATCGGCGGCATCGTCTCCGCCTTCGCCTCCTCCACCGCCATCCTGGCCGCGCTCATCCCGCTGGCAGTCCCGTTCCTGGCCAGCGGCGAAATCGGCGCCATCGGCGTGATCGCCGCGCTGGCCGTCTCCTCCACGATCGTGGACGTCTCGCCGTTCTCCACCAACGGCGCCCTGGTGCTGGCCAACGCTCCGGAGGACGTGGACAAGGACAAGTTCTACAAGCAGATCCTCGCCTACAGCGGCATCGTCGTCGTCGCGGGGCCGGCCATCGCCTGGCTTGTCATGGTTGTCCCCGGCTGGATGTAGCTGCCCCCGGCCGATGCCGGCGCACGCACTGCACACCCTGGAACTGAAAAGAAAAGGATCGATTATGAGCAAGGAATCCGACCTCCCCAACGCTGGCCCGCTGGCCGGCTACCTCGTGGTGGACCTCAGCCGTGCCCTTGCCGGCCCGCACGCCGGGATGATGCTGGCGGATCTCGGCGCTCGGGTAATCAAGGTTGAAAACCCCGGCACCGGGGACGACACCCGCGGCTGGGGACCGCCCTTCGTAGGCCCCGAGGACGACCCGCAGGCCACGTACTTCCTGTCCTGCAACCGCAACAAGGAGTCCATCGCCCTGGATTTGAAGAGCGACGACGGGCGCCAGATCCTGCGGGAACTGCTCACGAAGGCCGACGTCGTGGTGGAGAACTTCCGCCCCGGCGTCCTGGACCGGCTCGGATTCTCGACGTCGGAAATGCATGCGTTGAACCCGGCACTCGTGATCCTGTCGATCACCGGCTTTGGGCATGACGGGCCGGAGGCCGCCCGCAGCGGCTACGACCAGATCCTGCAGGGTGAGGCCGGGCTGATGTCCCTCACCGGTTCCGGGCCTGACGATCCGCAGCGGGTGGGGGTGCCGATCGCCGACCTGCTCTCCGGGATGTACGGGGCCTTCGGCACCCTCGCCGCACTGCTGCAGCGCGAAAGGACGGGCAAGGGGCAGATCGTCCGGACCTCCCTGCTTTCGGCCCTGATCGGGGTGCATGCGTTCCAGGGCACGCGGCAGACCGTCGCCGGAGACTTGCCGCAGGCACAGGGTAACCACCACCCATCCATCGCCCCCTACGGGCTGTTCCATTGCCGCCAGGGCAAGGTGCAAATCAGTGTGGGCAGCGAGAAGCTGTGGAAGAGCTTCGCCGGCGCGTTCGGGATCGACACCACCCGGCCGGAGTTCGCCACCAACGCTGACCGGGTGCGCAACCGCGAAAAGGTCATTGAGGCGGTCGAGGACGCCTTTGCCGACTATGAAGCCGAGCCCCTGCTGGCCAGGCTGAACGAGGTGGGCATCCCGGCCGGAAAGGTGCGGACCCTGGACGAGGTCTACCAGTGGGAGCAGGTCCACTCGCAGGGCCTGGTGATCGACGTCGACCACCAGGTCCTGGGAAAAATCAGCCTGCCCGGCCCCCCGCTGCGGTTCTTCGACCCGGGCGACGCACGGGAGACCACCCTGACCTCGCACAGCGCCCCACCCCTGCTGGACCAGGACGGAGGCAACATCCGCCGCTGGCTGGACAGCGCCACGGGCGTCCCGACGGCGGCCGGCGCCCAGGGCCGGGGCGGGCACTGACATGCTGGCAGAGCAGAAGGTCCGGCACCTCGATGCCACTGCGCTGATAGCCACGGTGCTGGACCCGGGCTCCTACCGCAGCTGGGACAAACCGGTGACTGACCCGGATCCAAGCCCCGCCTACCGGGCGGAGCTGGCGGCGGCCCGTGAGAAATCCGGCGTGGACGAATCAGTCCTCACCGGTGAAGGGTTGATCCGGGGCCGCCGGGTCGCCGTGATCGTCAGCGAATTCCGTTTCCTCGCGGGTTCGATCGGGGCCGCCGCGGCCGAACGAATCGTCCTGGCTGTCGAAAGGGCCACCGCGGAAGGCCTGCCTCTGCTGGCGGGACCTGCGTCCGGCGGCACGCGGATGCAGGAGGGGACGCTGGCGTTCCTGTCGATGATCAAGATCACCGCCGCCGTCCGCGCACACCGGCAGGCAGGCTTTCCCTACCTCGTGTATCTGCGCCACCCCACCACCGGCGGCGTGATGGCTTCCTGGGGTTCGCTCGGCCACATCACCGTGGCGGAGCCGGCCGCGCTTCTGGGGTTTCTTGGCCCGCGGGTCTACGAGGCGCTGCACGGCAAGCCCTTCCCGGAAAACGTCCAGGTGGCGGAGAACCTCTTCGACAAAGGACTCGTCGACGCGGTGGTTCCGCCGGGGCAACTGCCCGATATCGTCAACCGTGCGCTGGATATCCTCAGCCCCGGCTCCCCGGCGCCGGTGGGTCCGCCGCCGACTCTCAGCGTGGCCCCCTCGGACGCCGGGGCCTGGACCTCGATTGAGATTTCGCGGAATCCCCGCCGGCCCGACCTCCGCCAGCTCCTGGCCCACGGGGCACGGGACGTCCTGCCGCTCAACGGCACCGGCCAGGGCGAGAAGGACCCCGGGCTGCTGCTGGCCTTGGCCCGTTTTGGCGAGAGGTCCTGCGTCGTACTCGGCCACTCGCGGCCGAGGCCGTCGCAGCAGACGGCCATGGGACCGGCTTCCCTCCGTGAGGCGCGGCGCGGCATGCGGCTGGCGGAGGAGCTGGGCCTGCCCCTGCTGACGGTCATCGACACCGGCGGCGCGGCGCTGTCCAAAGAGGCCGAAGAAGGCGGCTTGGCCGGCGAAATTGCCCGGTCCCTCCACGACCTCATCGGCTTGCAGTCGCCCTCCGTCTCGGTGCTGCTGGGGCAGGGCGCCGGAGGCGGTGCGTTGGCGCTGCTGCCGGCCGACCGGACCGTGGCAGCCCAGCATGCCTGGCTGTCCCCGCTGCCGCCCGAGGGAGCAAGCGCCATCGTGCACCGCAGCACCGAGTTTGCGCCGGCGATGTCCGCATCCCAGGGCGTCAACGTCGCGGCCCTGCACGCCAACGGACTAATAGACCACATCGTTGACGAACGCCCCGACGCCGCGTTGGAGGCCCGGGCGTTCTGTCGGCGGATGGGACAGGCAATTGAATACGAGCTCTCCCTGGTCTCGGCCTCCGGGATCGGCGAACTCATTCCGCGCCGGCTCGAAAAGTACGCGAATCTGGGCCGCAGGCTCCGCGCCTAGGGCATGCGGAGGGGACGACGGGGGAATGTTCCGCCGTCGTCCTTTCGCTTGCCCGGCCGGCGGTCCATGCTGGTGCCATGCAGATCGCGTTCCTGGGCGACGTCATGCTCGGCCGGCTGGTCAACGACTACCTGAAGACCGCCGGTCCCGCCTATCCCTGGGGTGACACGCTGCCGGTCCTGCGGCGGGCGGACGTGAGGATCGCCAACCTGGAGTGCGTGCTGGCCGACGGCGGTAGACCCGAGCCCGGCAAGGTCTTCACCTTCCGCAGCGACCTGAAGAACGTGCGCAGCCTGGTCTCCGCGCAGATCGACCTGGTGTCGCTCGCCAACAACCACGTCCTCGATTACGGTCCGGACGCCCTGCGGGAAATGCTGCCTGCACTGGACCGGCACGGGATCCTGCATGCGGGCGCTGGCACGGACCCGGCCTCGGCCCGGCGCCCGGCCGTCCGCCGGGTCGGCGGCACCGCCGTCGGGTTCGTGGCGTTTACGGACAACCAGCCGGACTGGGAGGCAGCGCCCGGGTCCCCAGGCGTGTACTACGTCCCTGTTGCAGACCGCGGGGAGCGGGTCGGGCAGCTGCTCGAGTTGGTGGAGCGGACCAAGTCGCGAGTCCAGCTGCTCGTCGTTTCGGCGCATTGGGGCGGCAACTGGGGCTCCGGCGCCCCGCCCGAGCATCGCACACTGGCGCGGCGGCTGGTCGACGCGGGCGCCGACGTCGTGTTCGGGCATTCGCCGCATATCTTCCGCGGCGTCGAGGTGTACCGGAACCGGCCGATCATCTACGGCGCCGGGGACTTCGTCGATGACTATGCGGTGGACCCCGAGGAGCGCAACGACTTTTCCTTCATCTTCCTGCTGGAGGCCGACGGCGGGGCGCCGCGGCAGCTGCGCTTGTTTCCCACCCTCATCGCCGACTTCCAGGCCCGGTTGGCAGTCCGAGACGCCCGGGATGTCGCGGACCGGATGTCCCGGCTGTGCGGGGAGCTGGGCACCGGAAGCAGCTGGAATGCCGGCGAAAGGTGCCTGGAAATCCCTCTGGCGTAGCCGCCGCTGCCGCCGGCCGCCGGACGGGGAGTCCGATAGCCCCTGATTAATCCGCGCTGCAGGGCCTACCATATGGACGGGGGGCACTCGAAAAGCACCATGCTTACTGGGAGGCCACGATGTTTACCACTATCCGCAATCTTTTCCCGCACGTGCAAAAAACATTCGTGGATCCCGGCTGGCGCCGTCCCCGGCCCGGCGCTGCTGCTCCCCCGCCGGACGGCACACGGCCGCGGCGCTTCGTGGGCGGACTGGCAGCCCTCCTGCTGCTAACGGGCGGGGGCCTGGCGGCCGCTGCACCTTCTGCCGCCGCCGAACCGGCACAAAGCTACATTGTCGTGCTCAAGGACGGCACCGGCGATGCCGGGGCCTTGGCCGCGGCCCAGCAGGCCAAGTTCGGTTTCAGTGGCTCCAACGTGTACCGGAGCGCTGTGAGCGGCTACTCCGGCACCATGACGGCCAGCCAGGCCAAGAACCTCGCCGCCGATCCCAGCGTCGATTTCGTCACGCTCGGCCGGCACTTCGAGGAGCCTGAAGAGCCCACCACACCCAACACCGAGATCGCTCCGTTGTGGTGGCAACGGATCGGCGGCGATCCGGAAGCGGCCAAGGACGCCGTACGTGCCGGCACTGGCAATGAAAATGGCTCCGCAGTCAATGTGGCGGTCATCGACAGCGGCATCGACGGCAAGCACCCCGACCTGAACGTCCAGGGAGGGATCGACTGCACCTCCGGGAAACCGGTCGAAGTGACGCCCATTGACGTGCTTGGCCACGGCACGTCGGTGGCCGGTGTCATCGGTGCCCGCAACAACGGCTCCGGCATCATCGGCGTGGCACCGGGCACCCCGCTCTGGTCCGTACGGGTCGTCTCCAACACCGGTTCCATCACCGAGGAGAGCCTGATCTGCGCCATTGACTGGGTGACCTCAACGCACAAGGACGACAACGAGGACAACGACATCGCCGTCGCCAATATCAGCATCGGCGGCCCGGGCTCCGACACCGCCAACTGCGGCAAGGGCACCGACCCGATGCACTACGCGATCTGCCGCTCGGTCAGGGCCGGCGTGGCGTACGCCGTCGCAGCCGGAAACTCGGCCGCAGACCTCGCCGGGACGGTCCCCGCGGCCTACCACGAGGTGCTGACCGCGACCGCCATGGCGGACTTCGACGGAAAGCCCGACGGACTCGCTGCCAGCCTGTGCGGCCGTGATGACTGGCGGCGCCTCGGACAGTTGGACGACCGGCCGGCGTTCTTCTCGAACTTCGCCGTCAACGCCAGGGACAAGGAGCACACGGTCGCCGCGCCGGGTGTGTGCATCCTGTCCACCGTGCCCGGTGGCTACGGCGTGAACCATGGCACCAGCTTCGCCAGTCCGGCAGTGGCAGGCGCAGTGGCCCTGTGCATCGACCAGGGAGCCTGCCAGGGATCGGGCGCGGAGCTCACCCAGCAGTTCCTGGACACCGCCGAGTCGTACAACAGCCGGCACCCGGACTTCGGGTTCATTGGAGATCCGCTCCGGCCGGCCGGTGCGAAGTACTACGGCTATCTGACTCAAATCACCCGGCTCTAAGGCGCCCGCCGCAGCCACGCTGCCCGTTTCGACGGTTCCCTGCCGAATCGACGTTTGGATACGTCGAGGGTGCACGGAACCGTCGAAACGGCGGAGCGGGAGCCGACGGCGGGTCAGGCCACCGGAGCGCCTGCGAGCCGGCCGGCCGGCGGCTCCGCCGCGACGCCGGCGTCGTTCGGATAGATCATCTCTGCGGGCGCGTTGGAGTTGCGCTTGGCCAGGGGGTAGAACACCAGGGCGGTGACCACAAGGCCCACCAGCCACGAGATGTCGGATCCACCCAGCACCTTGGTCATCGGGCCCGTGTAGAGCGTCTGCGCCAGGAACGGAATCTGGGCGACGATGCCGATCGCGTAGGAGATCAGCGCCGTTTTGTTCCACCGTCCGTAGCGGCCGTTCGGGTCGTACAGGGCCGGGATGTCGACCTTTTCCTTGGAGATCAGGTAGTAATCCACGAGGTTGATGGAGCTCCAGGGGATGAAGACCATAAGCAGCAGCAGCACGAAGTTCTTAAAGTTGGCGAGGAAGTCCGGGGAGGCCAGCATGGCGATCAGCACGGTGAGTCCGATGAAGCCGATCACGTAAGCGAACCGGGTCCGCGACCGGGCGGCGGTCTTGCGGGTGAAGGCCGTGACGGACGTCAGCATGGTCATGTAGCCGCCGTAGGCGTTCAGGGTGTTGACTGTCAGCTTCCCGGTCACAATGACCAAGTAGATGACGACGGCGATCAGGCCGCCGCCGCTGAGGTTGCCCAGGAAGGCAACCTGGCCGTCCAGGAACCGCTGGCCCTTGGGCAGCGCCAGCGACGCGAACAGCGCGCCGAGCGTCATGGACCACTGGGAGCCCAGCACGGTGCCGAGGAAGGCGGCCAGGAAGGTCTTCCGTGCCGGGGTTTTCGAGGGCAGGTAGCGCGAGTAGTCCGCGACGTAGGGACCGTAGGTCAGCTGCCAGCCGGCGCCCAGCGAGATGGCGAGCAGAAAAGTGGGGAACTCGAAGGTGCCGGAGGCGAGAAGGGCCCCGACGTCCTGGCTCGCGAAGAGCCGGATGCCAAGGTAGGTGAAACCCAGTACGCCGATGACGGTCGAGATGCGGCCCAGCACGTGGATGTACTTGTAGCCCAGCGTGGCCACAAGCACCGTTAGCGCGCCGAAGATCACCATGCCCACGGCGGGGGTTCCGGTGCGGGTGATTTGATCAATGGCCTGGCCTGCGAGGACGGTACCGGTCGCCGCGAAGCCGAGGTACATGATGATGACGAGCACCAGCGGAATCACCGCCCCGAAGACGCCGAACTGAGCCCGGCTGGAGATCATCTGCGGCAGGCCGAGCTTCGGTCCCTGGGCCGCGTGCAGAGCCATCACCGCGCCGCCGAGCAGATTGCCGATCAGAAGCCCCAGAATTGCCCAGAGCGCATCGGCGCCGAACAGCACGGCAAGGGCGCCGTCGACGATCGCCGTAATCTGCATGTTCGCCCCGAACCACAGCGTGAACTGCTGCCCGGGAGATCCGTGGCGTTCATTTTCCGGAACGAAGTCGATGGAGCGGCGCTCGACGCGCCGCCCGGCGGTTTCCGTTCGTGTCGAAGCTTGCATGCTCGTCCTCACTAGAGATCTGGGTGGGTTTGTCCGTCCATCTGAGCACGTCCCGTGATCTGCATCACGGGGGTAGCCGGCGCTTGTGTCCGGGATTCCGGACAGTTGGCAGACTGATGCCCACGCTCCCGCCCGATTCTTCCGCAGCCGGCCGGCACCCGTTTCGACGGTTCCCTGCCGGTTCGACGCTAGGAAACGTCCGGTGTGCACGGAACCGTCGAAACGGCGGGGGAACCGCGCCGGATAGCCGCCGTTTACCTCCCGGAAACAAACCCGACACGCGCCCTTCACGAAGGGACGATTTCTGTAACTTCCCCGCAACGTTGCGCCCGACTGCCTGAAACACGCCGCCGGGAGGATTGAACCCGGTTGGGGACCGGCGGCGAGGTGTCCCGGTACGGCGATTTGTTGGAAGGGAACGCAGGTGGAACTCACCGCGGGAAACGTCTGGATCATGTTCTCGGCAGCCCTAGTGCTGCTGATGACCCCCGCCCTCGGGCTCTTTTACGGCGGCATGACCCGGGCCAAGGCCTCCCTGAACATGATCATGATGAGCTTCGTCTCGGCCGGCATCGTGGGTGTCGTTTGGGTACTCTGGGGCTACTCGATGACCACCGGCAAGGGCTTCCTGGGCATCTTCGGGGATCCCTTCGCCAACTTCGGGCTGGCCAGGCTCATGGGCTCCCCCGACCTCCTCAAGGCCGGCTTCAGCGCAACCTTCGCGATCATCACCGTCGCCCTGATCAGCGGCGCCATCGCCGACCGCGCCAAGTTCACCGCCTGGGCGCTCTTCGTTCCGGTTTGGATCAGCGTCGTCTACTGCCCGCTGGCCTTCATGGTCTGGGGCGGCGGGCTGATGAGCGCCGGCGGTGCCGTGAGTTCCGTCTTCGGCCAGGTGATCGACTTCGCCGGCGGCACCGTGGTGGAAATCAGCTCCGGCACCGCCGCCCTGGTCCTGGTCCTGATCCTGGGCAACCGCCACGGCTTCGGCAAGGACCCGGCACACCGCCCGCACAACATCCCGTTCATCATGCTCGGCGCCGGGATCCTCTGGTTCGGCTGGTTCGGCTTCAACGCCGGTGCCGCGACGACGGTGGAACAGGCGGGCCTGATCTGGGTCAACACCCTCGCCGCCCCCGCGGCCGCCATGCTGAGCTGGCTCGTGGTCGAAAAGGTCCGCCACGGCCACCCCACCTCGCTCGGTGCGGCCTCCGGCGTGGTGGCCGGCCTCGTCGCGATCACTCCCTCCTGCGCCAACGTCAGCCCGCTCGCCGCCGTCGGACTGGGCCTGGTGGCCGGCGCCGCCTGCTGCGTGTTCGTGGACTTGAAGTACAAGTTCGGCTTCGATGACTCGCTCGACGTCGTCGGCGTCCACCTCGGCGGCGGGCTGATCGGCACGCTCGCGCTCGGCCTCATCGCCCTGCCGGCGGACGGACATGGCGGAGGGCTCTTCTACGGCGGCGGCCTGCACCAGCTGGTCGCCCAGACGGTCGCCGTGCTGATCACTGTCACGCTGTCCGGCCTGGCCACGGCGGTCATCGGGCTCGCGATCCACAAGGCCGTCGGTTTCCGTGTCAGCCACGAAGCCGAGGTGGCCGGCGTGGACCGCTCCGAGCACGCCGAAACCGCCTACGAATTCGACGGCCTGGCCCACAGCCGCTTCAACCCGTTCGGCCACCACGCCCAGGCGCACCACGCCGCCGCTGCACCGCACGGCCAGCAGGAGCGCGTCAAGGAAGACAGCCTCGCCTAAGCGCGGCCGGGCACGGAGCACGGCCGAATCAACCGCCTGACAGAATGGCCTCATGGAACTCGCCCTCGGACTGCTGGTTCTCGTGGCCGTTGTCTGTGCCGGCAGCGCACTGGGCCGGAAGCTCAACGTTTCCGTTCCCCTGCTGCTGGTGCTGGCCGGCGTCGCGGGGTCCTTCCTCCCCTTTGTCCCGCGCATTGAGCTGAACCCGGAGCTGGTCCTCGTCGGGCTGTTGCCCCCACTGCTTTACGCCGCCGCCTTGCGGACCTCGCTCTTCGATTTCGGTTCCAACCGCCGCGCCATCGCGCTGCTCTCGGTGGGCTACGTCATCTTCGGAACCCTCGCCGTCGGCTTCGTGGTCTGGTGGCTGTTCCCGGAAATCCCGCTGGCCGCCGCGATCGCCCTGGGCGCCGTCGTCGCACCGCCGGATGCCGTGGCCGCGACGGCCATCGCCCGGAAGGTGGGCATGCCCCGCCGGATTGTTACCATCCTGGAGGGCGAATCCCTGGTCAACGACGCCACCGCGCTGGTCTGCCTGCGCGCCGCCATCGCGGCGATCGCCGGGACCGTGTCCGCGGCCGGGATCGCCGGCGGCTTCCTGCTCGCGGCCGGCGGCGGGCTGGTGGTCGGCCTGGCTGCCGCCTACGTGCTGACCGAGCTCCGCAAGCGGATCCGCAACGTCGCGATCAACACCTCGACATCGCTGATGGCCCCGTTCGTCGCCTACCTTCCGGCCGAGGCGATCCACGCTTCCGGTGTCCTCGCCGTCGTCGTCACCGGGCTCGTAATGGGAACCAAAGCGCCGTCCATGCCCAACGGCGCGGCCCGGCTGAGCCAGCGAAGTAACTGGAACACGGTGCAGTTCCTGCTGGAAAACTCCGTGTTCCTGCTGATCGGACTGCAGGTCCGGACCATCATCGAGGGCATCCAGGACGACTCGCTTGGCGCCGGCCGGATCTGGGCGGGCTGCGCGGTGATTCTGCTGGCGGTGTTGCTGCTCCGGCCGGTGTGGGTCTTCCCGGCGACATACCTGCCCCGGCTGATTCCGAGCGTGCGGCGCGATGACCCGGCGCCGCCGTGGCAGTTCGCCGCGATCGTGTCCTGGGCCGGGATGCGCGGGGTGGTGACGCTGGCCGCGGTGCTGGTGCTGCCCGCGGACCTGGAGCACCGGTCCGTGCTGATCCTGGCCGCGATGGTGGTGGTCGGCGGGACGCTGGCGTTGCAGGGCTTCACCCTGCCGGCACTGGTCCGGCTGCTCCGGGTCCAGGGCCCGGACCAGCGCGAGGATGCCCTGAACCAGGCGTCCCTGATGCAGCTGGCTACCGCGGCCGGGGTGGAGCGGCTGCAGGAACTGCGCACCGACAACGACCCGCCGGAGGTGGTGGCCATGCTCAAGCGGCGCACCCAGGAGCGCGGGCTGGCGGCCTGGGAGCGGCTCGGCCGGCCGACCTCGGAGGCCGCGACCCCCAGCCAGCGCTATGCCCAGCTGCGGCTCGCCATGCTGGAAGCCGAACGGGCCAAGGTGCTGGAACTGCGGCGCGGCGGCGCCTACGCCCACGAGGTTCTCAGCGAGGTTCTGGACCGGCTGGACGTTGAGGAATCCATGCTGGACATCTCGCTTGAGGAGCTGGACACCCCCGCCGAGGGCGGCGGCGAAGGGATCGCGAGGCCCGGCGGGGTATGCGGCCACCTCGAGTCCGCACCCGACCCCGACGTTCCGCACGAGCCCTTCTGCGCGGACTGCCGCCGCGAAGGCACGACGCCGGTACACCTCAGGATGTGCCTGGCGTGCGGGAACGTGGGCTGCTGCGATTCCTCCCCCGGCACGCACGCCTCCCGGCACTTCGAAGCGACCGGCCACCCCGTCATGCGCAGCATCGAACCGGGCGAGGACTGGCGCTGGTGCTACGAGGACGACCTGCTCGGGTGATGCCAAGTCCGCCCGTCGCGCGTACCCTCGGTTTGTGGACATTGTTGAGTTTCTGTCCGAGCGCATTTCCGAGGACGAGGCGGCGGCCCGGACACTCCTCAGCGACCGGACCGTCTCCAAATCCGGCGAATGGTACGAACAACGGCTGCTGCTCGAATGCGAGGCAAAGCGGAGGCTGATCGGCGTCGTCGAAGCGGCTCGGCAGTCGGCGCTGGCCTCGATGGTCAGCGACTCACTCCAGGAGGCCCACTGGGCGCCGCGGTCGCTGGACTGGATGGAGCGCTCCCTGCAGGCCTTGGCGTTGCCCTATTACGACCACCCGGACTTCGAGCAAGGCTGGTTGCACCCCTGAACTGCGGCCCGCCACGCCCGGCCCGCGTCCCCTGAAATATCCGCGGCCGGGATGCCGTTAGCCCGGATATGACAACAATCGGAATCATCGGTGCAGGACACATTGGCAGCCAGCTCGCCCGGAAGGCGGTCCAGCTCGGCTACGACGTCGTGATCAGCAACTCCCGGGGGCCGGAAACCCTGGCGGAACTCGTCGCCGAACTGGGCCCGCATGCCCGCGCGGCAACCGCGGCGGAGGCTGCGGCGGCCGGCGATTTCGCCGTCGTCACGGTCCCGCTGAAGAACATCAAGGACATCCCGGCGGAACCGCTTGCGGGCAAGATCGTGGTCGACACGAACAACTACTACTGGGAGCGCGACGGACGGTTCCCGGCGCTCGACAACGGCGAGGCCACCACCTCGGGGCTGCTCCAGGAGCACTTGCCCAAATCCAAGGTCGCCAAGGGCTTCAACCACATCATGTCCACCCAGATCGCCACCGACGGCACCCCGGCCGGTACGGAGAACCGCCGCGCACTGGCCACCGCGAGCGACTTCCCGGAGGCGGCGGAGCTTGTGACGCGGCTCTACGACGAGTTCGGCTTCGACACCGTCAACATCGGCCCGCTCTCCGAAAGCTGGCGCGTGGAACGGGACCGCCCGGCCTACGTCGTCCGCCAGAATGCGGCCGAACTGCGGGAAAACCTGGCGAAGGCGCCGCGCACCGTCCGCGCGCACTAGCCCGCCGAGGTGACAGTTCACGGCAGTGTTCGGCCTGGACACTGCCGTGAACTGCCACTTCGTGCAGCCTGAACGGCCGGGTTCACCGTGGCGTGCGGCCGAGGGACGGTGCCCGCTTCGGCCAGGCAACGACCAGCAGCCACACGGACCACACCAGGATCAGGGCTATTCCTGCCAACGTGGGAATGGTGTTTGCCGCCGAGAATCCCTCGGAGCCGATGATCCAGCCCTGGGCAAGGTAGGCCAGCCCGGAGACCGCCATCGGATATCCGGCCAGTCGGGCGGTCCCGCCCGCGCCGACAACCACGGCGCCGGTCAGGACCAGCGCGGCGCCCAGCACATAGCTCTGGTAGCTCCGCATGCCCCACTCCAGCCACCGGACACCCTCGGCGGTCGCAAAGCGGGCTGCCTTCTCCGGTTCCGCCGCGGCAGCCCAGGCGTCCACGGCCTGCTTGAGGGCCACCCCGTCGACGGCCTGCAGCGCGGCGTACAGCGCCAGCGCGGTCACGGCCGCAACAGCACCGAACCGCGCCGCCCAGGCGATCGGCCCCTCCGGCGCCTTCAGCATCATCAGCAGGACCAGCAATCCGGCGACCAGAAGCGCCATACCGGCGAACTGACCCAGGTGGACCGCGGTCCAGATGCCGCTTCGGGCGTACTCGGCGAAGGTCGCCGGGTGGTCGTTCGCGCTGGCGGAATCGGCATGAAACAGCCCGGCAACCACGGAGACCGCGAAGCCGGCAAACGCCAGGGCGGAGCCTAGGCGCAACCGGGCAGGTGGCGGCTGCCCCGGTTCGGCAGAATCCGCCGGCCGCGGGCTTTGGCTGCCCTCGGTTCCCAACTTTTTCATGGGCATCGCCCGCCTCGTGCCGACGCGCAATTGCGCGATGGGTTCTTCTAATCGCAGGCTACGCTGGTTGGACGTTCGGGACCACAGCGTTCTAGCCGCGCTTCCAGAGCCGGCGCCACCAAGGCCGTTGCGGTTCCGGCTCGGCCGGGGCCACGACGGCGGCCCGGGCCGCCCGGCGGTCGCGCCAGCGGGCCACCTCGGCGTCGACGTCGCGGGTCTTGGTGATGACCGGGGGGCCGCCTTGGAGCTGCCGGCGGGCGTCGACCACGCGGGCGTTGAAGTCGGCCAGGATATCGCGCACCTGTTTCTCCGTGAACTGGGCATCCAGGCGGGCGTCGAGTCCGGCGTCCTCCGTGCGGAGCAGGATCGCCGCCGGGCCCAGGCCGGTGAGGTTCTCGCGCTGGAGCAAACCCTTCACCCACCAGTCCGGGTCGTAGACTTCGCCGAGGCCCGGGATGGGTTTGCCCGCGTACTTCAGGTTGTCGAACTTCCCCTGCGCCATGGCGTCGCGGATCAGGTATTCGGCCTTGGCGGCGTCGTCTACCTTTGCGCGTTTTTGCCGGAGTTCCTCCTCGGCGGCGCTCAACTCGTCGTTCTCCTGGACCGTGCTGCCGCTGGCCCGGATGGAGCGCAACTCGGCCGCCCGTTCCACCCGGCGCCGGAACGCCGAGCCTCCCCCGCCGCTCATGAGCCACCGTCCTTCCCGGCTGCCGGAATCCCAAATCTGGGTTCAAGTATGCGCAAATCAAGGCGGCGGCAAAAGGTGCGGCAGCGATGAGACGGGAACCTAACCCCCCGGTAACGCGGCGTTAATCCGCCCGTGCGAGGCTGGTGACTTCGGATTAGCACAGAACCCTTCCTGCACAGCAGATCCCAAGGAGTCTCAGCCGTGAACAGCCAAGAGCACAATCCGTCCGACAGCCCCCTGCCCTCCAGCGGCGGCGCTTCGCCCCACGAGCTGAGCAGCACGCACGTCACCCATGTCCGGGAAGACGTGGCCATGGCCGGCCGCTGCGCCAACGTCCATCTGCCCACCGGGCGCACCTGCACCCTGCCGGTCCGCCACCCGGGCGCGTGCAGCTTTGTCGGACCCGAGGAAGCGGAGACCATCGCAGTCCACTAGGCTCGCAACCGCGCGGGCACCCCGCGAAAACGGCCCCGCAAAAACGGCCCGCCCGCGGCACAGCCGCAGTTTTCTGCAAGGAAAAACGGCACCCTCGGCCGGGTGCGCCGTCCCACAGCTATGATCAGATTTTTAGCAGCCGATCTAGCTGAGGGAGATCAGGTGCCCCGTGAGGCCCTGCGGCTGCGCTCCGAAAGCGCGCCGTCTGAAGAACCACCCGCCGCCAACACCAGTGCGGCACCGCCATCCCGCCCTGCGCCACTCGACGCCACGTCGCTGACCCGAGCGGGTATTGCCGGCTGGGCCGCCCGGCTGGGACCCCCGGGCCGGAGGCGCCCAGGTCCCGTCGGCTGGCCCACGTGGGCGGCATCGCCGCCATCGCCGCCCTGGTCCTGTACCTGGCCTGGCGCCTGCTGTTCACTCTGCCGTCCGGCGAGTGGAACCTGACCATCGCCTGGATTCTGTTGACCTTCGAGGCCCTGCCGCTGGCCGGCCTGGTCCTGAAGGCGTGGTCCGTGTGGAACATCGACAGCCACCCGCCGGCCCCTGTGGCCGAAGCCCCCAACGGCATGCGGGTGGCAGTCCTGATCCCCACGTACAACGAGCCCATCGAAGTCCTAACGCCCACGGTGGCGGCGGCCTGTGAGCTTGCCCCGGCGCACGAAACGTGGGTTCTCGACGACGGTGACCGACCCTGGGTGGAGGAAATGTGCGCGGCCTACGGCGCCCGGTATGTCCGCCGCGAGGTCCACGACCATGCCAAGGCCGGCAACATGAACCACGCCCTGGGCCTTATGGCCGCAGACCGTGCCGCGGGCGGCCCCGGCATCGACATCATTGCGGTGCTCGACTGCGATCATGTTCCGCTTCCGACTTTCCTCACCGCTACCCTGGGCTGGTTCGAGGACCCAGAGGTCGCCCTGATCCAGGGTCCGCAGTCGTTCTACAACGGCGGCGCGTTCGACGACGATGGCATCACCGGCGAGCAGGGCACTTTCTTCAACGTCCTCATGGCCTCCCGTAACGTCCCCGGCGCAGGACCGTTCTGGTGCGGGTCGACGTCGTTGTTGCGTGTGAGTGCGCTGGAAGAGGTGGGCGGCGTCGCCACCGAAACCATCACCGAGGACATGCACACCACGCTGAAACTCATCCGGCGCGGCTGGCGGACCGTCTACCACCACCAGACCCTCGCCGTCGGGCTTGCACCGGCTACGCCGGACCAGTACCTGCTGCAGCGCCGGCGCTGGGGCATGGGGGCGATGCAGATCCTCGTGCACGAGAAGTTGTGGGCTGCAAAGGGCTGGATGTCGTGGCGGAATTACCACGAGTACCTCAACGGCACGCTGTGGTGGCTGGAGGGCATCGCAACGCTTGTGGCCTTCCTGATTCCGGTCCTGATCATGGTTTCCGGGGCGCAGACCTCCACCGCCGGGCCCCTTTTGTTCCTCGGGGTCTTCCTGGTCATGTTCACAGTGCGGCTTTGGGGTTCGAAGCAACTCATGCGGAACGAAATCCACTGGCCCACAGCCTTCGCTTTGCGGATCTTCCGCGTACCGGTGGGCCTGGCATGTTTCTGGTGGCTTATGTCCCGCAACGTCCTCGAGTTCCAGGTCACGCCTAAGGGAGCCGCGGATTCACGGCTCCGCGGCCGCACGCCACGCATCCTAATCGTGATGGTTGTCCTGATCACCGCAGTCATTCTCTACGCTGCGGCCGGGCTGGCCGGACTGGTTCCCTGGCGCACCACGGCAGGTTCCACGGTGGCGTCGGGCGCCTGGCTGGTGCTGGCCGGCGCTGTTCTGGTTCTGGGCACACGGCGGATCCGGGCCGTCGAATTCGCTACCTCCCGCCGCAACGCCTATCGCGTGGAAGTCGCGGCGCCGGTGGAGGCAGCGGGCACCAGGGGTGAACTGCTGGACATTTCAGTGGGTGGCGCGGCCGTCCGTTTCCCGCACGGAACACTTCCAGCGTCCGGCGTGATCATGCTCCGGCTGCCGGAGGCGGACCCGGTCCCGCTGCGGGTCGTCAGGCTCACGGAGCAACCGGACGGATCCCAGGTCGCCTCCCTGCGGGCAGCCGACGACGACTGGGCCGTCCACCGTGCGCTCTCGCTGTGGATCTTCCACACGCCCGCCGGGGCGCTGCCCGAATTCCCGCCCGGAGTACCCGCTGCCGCGTCCCTGCGGGGGCGCTGACAACAGGCCCCTTGGCCCCTCGCCGCGCGCAGCGAGATGACAGTTCGCGGCGGTGTTGCGCCCAAACATTGCCGCGAAGTGCCATCTCGGGGGCTTTTCAGTTGTTCAGGCAGAGCACGAAGCCGGGGAAGACATGGCGGCCGGGACGCCCGCCGACGACGTCGATCGCCCGGCCGAGCTCCTGCAGCTGGTCCACCGACATCTGCAGCGGCGGTTCGTCCGGCTGGTGGGTGGTGTAGATCGGGTAGTCGACGCCGGGTTCCCGCGACATTTCGATGTGGCAGCCGATGACATGGCTGACGGGGTGCGCGGCGCAGAATCGGATCAGCCGGTCGATCGTGTCCACAAACGCCGGCCAGTCGTGGATGTAGAGGCGCCCGGGGTAAACGGTGTCTCCGGTGAGCAGGATGCCGGTGTACGGGTCGTGGAAGGTGACGGCGGCGCTGTGGTGTCCCGGGCTGGGCCAGCACTTCAGGACCCGGCCGCCCAGGTCCACCTGGGCCCGCCGGTCTGCGGGACCGCCGGCGGGACCGCCGTCGTCGTCCCCAAATCCGAAGAACTCCCACGCGCTGCGCTGCTCAGCATCCACCACAAGGGTGCCCGGCCGGCCCGCGAACTGGGCATCGCCCGCAACATGGTCACCGTGCGGATGGGTGTGCAGGACCAGCAGCCCATAGCCCTCACGGGGGTGCGCGGCCAGCCAGGTGTCGATCAGTCCGTCGACGACGCGGCGCAGCGGGAAGAACTCCGCGGAGGCCGTGGCGCCGGTGTCGATCAGCACGGCCCGGGCATTGCCGAACAGCAGGAACATGAACGGCGCCTCGTAATTGACCGCCATATTCTGGCGCAGCACGAAGGTGTGCGCGTCATAGGCGTGCACCTGGATGTCGGGGTCCGTGTTGTGTTTCGCCGACTCCGAGCCGTGGATCCAGGACACGTTGAGGTCACCGGGACGGGGCACGTCGGAGGTGAAGTCGATCGCTGCGGATGCTCCCATGGCTACAGTCCCGGCAGGACTTGTTCGCGGACCTGCTTGCGGAGGATTTTGCCGAGCATGGAGCGGGGAAGATCCGGCACCGGGACGATCCGGCGCGGGACCTTGTAGCCGGCGAGGTGCTCGCGGCAGTGGGCGCGGAGGGCGTCTTCGTCCAGTGCGGTGCCCGGTTCAAGTTCGACGGCGGCCACCACCATTTCTCCGCCGCGCTCCAGCGGCTTGCCCACGACGGCGGCGTCCCTGACATCCGGGTGCAGGCGCAGCACCGCTTCCACCTCGGTGGGCGACACGTTGAAACCGCCGGTGATGATGAGTTCCTTGGCCCGGTCCACCACGGTGGTGAAGCCGTCCGGGTCCACGGTCACGACGTCGCCGGTGCGCAGCCAGCCGTCGGCGGTGAGGGTTTTCGCGGTTTCCTCGGGGTTGTTCCAGTAGCCCTGGAAGACCTGTGGCCCCTTGATCAGCAGCTCGCCAGGCTGGCCCTGCAGGACCTCCACGGTCGGGTCGTCGACGTCGACCACCTTCATCAGGGTCGACGGGAAGGGGACGCCGATGGTCCCGGTGCGGCGTGTGGGGTGGAAGGGGTTGCCGAGCGCCACCGGAGAGGACTCCGTCATGCCGTAGCCCTCCACGAGCAGGCCGCCGGAGACGGATTCCCAGAGCTCCACGACATGGTCCGGCAAGTTCATGGCGCCGGAGATGCAGTACCTGCAGGAGCGCAGCGAGACGCCCTTCTCCTTCGCGGCCATCGCGGTGCGCTCGTAGATCGGCGGGACCGCGCAGTACACGGTGGCGGGCGACTTCTTCATCGCGTCCAGCACCAGGTCCGGGTCGAACTTGGGGAAGAGGACCAGCAGGCCCTGTTTGCGGATGCCGTAGGTCAGATACAGCGTCATGCCGAAGGCGTGGAACATCGGCAGGATCGCGTAGAACACTTCCTTGCGGTACTCCGCGCCGGCCATCCAGGCTTCCCCCTGCAGGGCGTTGGAGTACAGGTTGAAGTGGGTGAGCATCGCACCCTTGGGCCGCCCGGTGGTGCCCGAGGTGTACTGGATCGCGGCGAGGTCGTTCACCGAGGGACGCGGGTGCGCGGGGTCGATCCTGCCGTGGCCCAGGAGCTGCTTCCACGGCGTGGTTCCCGGCGCTGGGGCGGTCAGCGAGGCCCGCGCTTCGCGCAGCTTCTTGACCGGCAGGGCCAAGGCCAGGCGCTTGGCCGCAGGGAACGCCTCAAGCAGGTTGACCGAGACCACGTGGTCGATTTCGATGTCTGCGGGGAACTCGCGGATGGCGGCGGCGGCCTTGTCCCAGGCGATCACGACGCGGGCCTGGTGGTCCTCGAACTGGTGCCGCAGTTCGCGGGAGGTGTAGAGCGGGTTATGTTCGACGACGACGGCGCCCAGGCGCAGCACCGCGTAAAAGGCGACGACGTGCTGCGGGCAGTTCGGCAGGATCAGCGCGACCCGGTCGCCGGCCCGGACACCAAGTCGGCGAAGCCCCTCGGCGGCCCGGTCCACCTGCTCGCCGAGCTCCGAGTAGCTGGTCCGGCGGCCGAAGAATTCCAGCGCGGGGGCGGTTCCGGCCTCGGCCACGGACCGCTCCAGCATCGCGACGAGCGACTCCGTGGGCAATTCGATCTCGGCCGGGACGCCCGGCTGGTAGTTCTTCACCCAGGGCTGCTGGTCGGTATGCTCCATGCCCACATCATTTCGCGAACTCCGGGCTGAGGGCGAATCCCGGGCCCCGCCCACCCAACTAGCTGGCAGTAGTTGTCGTTATGAGCCCTCAAAACGTCAACTACTGCCAGTCAGTTGGGCGTCCTACAGCGCGGACCAGCCGCCGTCGGACGCAAGGATGGCACCGTTGACGTTGGTGCCGTCGTCGCTGAGCAGGAAGGTGATCGAGGCCGCCAGCTGCGCCGCTGTGGCCGGGGTCGGGATGTTGGCGCCCATCAGCGGGCCCAGCCGCTCGGCGGCCAGCTGGGAGCCCCAGTCGGCGACGATGTTGGTGATCGTTGCCCCGGGCGCCACCGCGTTGAAGCGCAGCCCCTTCGGCCCGTACATCACCGTGGAGTTCTTGGTCAGGCCGACGACGGCGTGCTTGGACGCGGTATAGGCGGCGCCGGCGGCGGACCCCCGCAGCCCGGCCTCGGAAGTCACATTGACCACGGAGCCGGTGCCGGCCTCGAGCATCAGCGGCACAACGGCGCGGGTCAGGCGCTTCAGGGCGGTGACGTTGATCCGGAAGACCCGCTCCCAGACGGCGTCGTCCACCTCGTGGATCGGGGCGAAGTTGTCCATGATGCCTGCGACGTTCGCGAGCGCGTCCACGCGGCCGCCCGCGGCGGCCACGACGGCGGCGACCGTTTCCTCGGTGGAGATGTCGCCGGCCACCGGCACAAGATCCAGACCCGCGTTCCGGGTCACGAGGTCATCCAGACGTTCCTTGCTGATGTCCGCCGCGATGACCTTGCCGCCCTCCTTCGCGACGCGCAGCGCGGTGGCCAGGCCGATGCCGGAGCCGGCGCCCGTGACGATAACGGTCCTGCCGGCAAAACGGCCCGGAGTGATGGTTTCCTGCCATGAAGCTTCGTTGCCCATGATGTCCTTCCAGACGTAGATGACGGTGACGACTGCGCAAGGTCCCGCCGTCGTAGTTTGACGGGAGGGCGCACGGTTGTCCACAGTGGGTCAGTGCTCTTGAACGTTGAACAAAGCGCCCCGGGCACCCGTGCCCCCGGCACCCGCCCGCCGCGGCAGCAAATTGCGGCCCTCGTCGGTTTTCTGGCGGCTTCCTTGGCCGTATCGCTAATCGGTTCGCTGCCGATCAGGATGAACAGCGACTGGTACGCGGCCGCGGACACGGCGCCGTGGACCCCGCCGGGGTGGATGTTCGGCTCGGCGTGGCTGGTACTTTACGCGGCCATGGCCGTGGCGGCTTGGCTGGTGTGGCGGCAACGGCTCTTCCCGCGCCGCGCGGCGCTCAGAGTCTACGGCGGGCTGCTGCTGCTGAACCTTTTGTGGCCGCTGATGTTCTTCGGCCTTTATCCGGTGATGGGCACCGCGGCCCTGTGGCTGGCGCTGCTTGTGATCGCCGCCCACGCCGCGTTCGCGACCGTGGCCGTGCTGCACTTCGGGCCGATCAGCACGACTGCCGGGGTGCTGATGCTGCCGTACGTTTCGTGGCTGGTGTTCTCGGCCAGCCTGAACCTGTACGCGGCCTTGAACAACTAGTTCAAACCCAGAGGACGACGGCGGGCTGAGTTCCGCCGTCGTCCTCCTGGTTAACGCTGTGGCACGTTCGCCCGTCGCTCAGGCGTTGGCGTGCTCGGCGAGGATCGCGTCCACCTGGCCGAGGGCGCCCTTCATGCCCTCCTCCATTCCCATGGCGACGATCTTCTCCATCTGCTCCTCCGTCTCGAAGGTGGACAGCACGGTCATCCGGGTGCGGTCGCCGGTCGGCTCCAGCGTCACGACGCCATGGATCGTGCCCATCTCGGCCACCGGCTCGCCATTGTCGTCCGAGAAGCCGTCGTCGAACTCCAGGCCGCGCGGGGCATCGATGGCGACAAAGCGCCACCAGCCGCGGGCTTTCTCCCCGTCCGGTCCCGTCATGTAGTAGCTCGCCTCGCCGCCGGGGACAAAGTCGTGCTTCTCGAAGGTGGCCGGCCAGGTGGGCGGGCCCCACCAGCGCTCGAGCTGGCGCGGATCCGCCCAGATCTGCCAGACGCGCTCGACGCCGGCGTCGAACTCCGCGACGACGCTGAGGCTCAGGGCCTCAAGATTCTTGACTGAACTGATGACTGTCATGTCGAACCCTTCCTATGCTTCTGCTTCGGTGCCTTCTGCCTTGCCTGCTGACTTCTGGTTGGTTTGTGGATCCGCTTGCCCCAGCAACTCGGCGATCCGTTCGGTCCGCTGCCGCCAAATGACCTCGTACTCATCGAGCAGACTGCGGGCCTTGTGCAAGCCCGCGTGGTTGGCCCGCACGATCTGCTCCCTTCCGCGTTTCTCCTTGGTCACCAGGGAAGCGCGTTCCAGCACCGCCACATGCTTCTGTACGGCGGCGAAACTCATGGCGTAGAGCGCGGCGAGCCCGGAAACGGAGTACTCCCCCACCGTCACGCGGCGCACGATGTCCCGGCGGGTCGAGTCGGCGAACGCCTGGAACAAGCGGTCGACTGCTTCGTCACTCAACTGATCTACAACCATTTGGTTGTAGAATAGGCCCGCGCCAAAGGAGTGTCAATGGGTGGCCGTGCGCCTCACCCCAGGAACGTCCGGTGGATGTCGCTGCCGTAGCGGCCGATGATGTCCCGCTTGGCTCTCCTGAAAGCTTCGAGGTCTCCGGCGTGGCCGTGCTGCTCCACGCGGCGCCGGGCTAGCTCGTCCGCGATCACGTCCAGGAAGAGTTCGGCCAACAAAAGGCGCGCCGAATCGCGGAAGCGTCCACGGCCGTCAACGTACAGCTGGACCGTGGGCGCGGCGGTGTTGATGATGACCTTCCGTTCGTCCACGCTGTAGACGGCACGGTCGGCACTGTTGTGCAGGCTGCGGAACTCGTAGCCGGTGAAGAGGTCGACGCCGTGGTCCCGGCTCGGGCGGCGGGCCTCCGGGTGCGCCGCCGGCTGCACCGGCGCATCGGCGGGCACCGCATGATGCGGGGGCTGGTCGGCGCTGCGGTGCGAGGCGTGTTCGGCGATGACGATTTCGCACAACGCCCAGTAGTCGCCGGCACGGACGGTCACCTGGCCCCGTTCGTCCGGCCGCTCCCCCGTCACGGTCCATTCGAGCCGCCGCGCTTCCCCCAGCGCGCCGACGGCGATCGGGACAGGTTCCGGGTCGATCCGCAGCGTGCCGGGCAGGTCCACCTCGAACGTGAGCATTCCGTCGGGCAACCGGGCCGGATCCAGCAGCAGGGAAACACGGAACGGATGCCCCGGCGGACGGTAGTAGAAGGGGGTGGTGAAGCGCAACGCCGCGGGCCGCTCCCCCGCAGGGGAGCCGCCACCGGGCGCCGGGGAGGTTTCCAGGCCCAGGTCGACGACGGCGGCCTCGTTCATGTGCTGCAGCAGGTGCTCGATCATTTCGGCGGTGCGCCCGGAGGTGGTGGCGCGCTCAAGATGCGTGAGCTTTTCCTTCTCGGCCTGCACGGCGCCGGCGATCATCCGGCTGACGGCCTCGGAAAACGCCGCCACAAAGGGGTCCCGGGGGTTCAGTCCCTCGCGTTCGTCGCTGATGATCGCCCGGCCGCGGCCCAGCATCCCGGTCAGCGCGTCGCAGGATACGACGCCGAAGAGGTATTCGGTGCCCACCTGGTTTTCGAACGCGAACAGCTGGCAATCCAGTGCGGCCATCCCGGACAGAACGACGAGGCCGTTGGTGCGCTCGTCTCCCTTGAGTGTCAGCTCGGTCCCTGTGGCGCGTTTCAACGTCAGGGTGAACGGATACGCCCGGCCTTCAAAGCTGACGCTTCCGTCCTGGTCCGGGCCGAGCAGCAGGTCCGCAGGCGGCTCCTGGAACCTGACCGGCTCGCTTCGGTGGTCGCCCGATCCGGGCTGGCCGTGCTCCAGCTCCACGCTGCGCCGGCCCAGCACCGCACGCAGGTAGAAGTTGTCGGACAGGGACTGCAGCAGGGTGCTGTACTGGGTGATCCGGACGCGGGGATTGTCGACGACGATGCTCACCCGGGTGCCGCTGGCAGCCGGTGCTTCGTCGATCCCCAGCCGGGCGTAGTCGGCCGGGAACGCGCGGCGGTCCTCGCCGCCGTCGTCGTAGAGGTAGCCGCCGTTCTCGCCGCGGAAGACGTCGATCCGGGTGAAGCGGCCGCCCTGGATGGTCTCGATCCAACCGTGGCCCAGGCCGAAGATCGCTTGCTTGAGGCCGCGGCCGAAGTAGCCGCGGCCGTCACCCTCGCCGCGCGCGAGCGGGCTGTGCGCGCCGCCGTAGCTGAGGATCCGGCCGGCCTGATCGAAGGACATCCCTTCCGCCTGGTCGCTGACCATCAGCACGGCCCCGGTGAGGTGCCGCTCGTACCGGACATGGATCCGGCCACTGACGTGGGCGCCGGCCTTTTCGAGCCGCGCGTAGCTGTCGTCGCTGTTGGTAATCAGCTCCACGAGCGCTTTCTCCACCGAGGCGAAGCGCCGCGAGTCGATCCCGATCACGCGCTGGTCCACTTGGATTTCGGCAACCGTCATGCTGATTCCCTCGCTCACAACTGAAGTTGCTGCCGGCCGTTCCTCAACCCGTAGCCGCAGGTCCGGCCCGATACGTGGAGCGTAGCAGTTCCGGGCTATTTGGCGCGGGTGTGCGAAATCGAGGCAGCGGCGAGGGCGGTCGGCTGCTAGTGCGAGGCGGGCCTGGGAACCGAGGCTTCCAGGTCGTCCGTCCCAAGTTCTGCCGGGCTCTCGATAAAGCCGCTCAGCCACGCGACGGCGTCGGGCCGAGAGGTGAAGAATTCGTGAGGGTATTTTGTGTCCCGGCTCGTGGCAGCGGCCACGACGCGGTCGACAGCGCTGGAGCCAAGGACCGCAATGGCGAGAACGTCGACAGACTTGGCGAACTCGTACCGGGCGGCGGCGCTGATTTCCACGTCAGTCATGACGGAGAGCATCGGCATCTGCCGGCCCTGGCTGATCAACTCGGTGGCCCGCATGGCATCCCGGGCGTCACCGACGTCGACAAACGAGCCGGGGGCCCAGACGGACTCGATGATGCCGTCGCTGATGCGGAGGGAATTCTTCCCGTTCGCGGCGCGGATTGGTTCTGGCATCATCTGGCCAATTCTAGGCGCGCTCAGTCCGCTCGCGTGGACAACACGGCGCAGAAGCGTGCCTCCATCCTCGACCCTTTGCCGGCAAAGCCGCCGCCATGTGGGAAGCCGGCTGTTTACCAGCCCTCCATCAAGGGTTCATTACCGATAAGTAACTTGGGGTGGTCCTGTTGAGAACCATCCATTGAGAGGCTCCCCCATGAGCGCGACTCGAACCCGAGGCATCCTCACGGCCGCCGCAGCCTTCGTCCTGGCGGCGTCCGCAATCGGCGGCACGGCGGCAGCCCAGGCCGCCGGCACCAACGATCGGCCCAACGCAAACAGCGCCGGTTCCGGCAGCCACCGCGAAACGGACAGCGCGCTGGCCGAGGCCTTTAACGGCGTCGACCGCAGCACGAACTGGCAGCAGACCGGCAAGCTGAAGCTGAAGTTTCCGACGTACCACACGGAAGGAATCGCTTTCAGCCAGGAGCACATCTTCCTCTCGGCCGTGCAGATCATCGAGCCGACCACAAAGTTCCCGTCCCCGCAGGGAGGATTCGACCGCACGGCGGGCAAGGGCGTCGGCCACCTGTTCGTCATGGACAAGGCCGGGAATCTGCAGAAGGACATCATCCTGGGCGAGGGCGACATGTACCACCCCGGCGGCATCGACTTCGACGGCGCCAACGTCTGGGTCCCTGTTGCCCAGTACCGGCCCAGCAGCAGCGCCATCATCTACCGGGTGGACGCAAAAACCCTCGACGTGCACAAGCAGTTCGAGGTGAAAGACCACTTCGGCGGCATCGTCATGGACAAGCAGACCGGCCACCTCGTGGGCAACACCTGGGGATCGCGGCGCTTCGCCGAATGGGACCTGCGCGGCAGGCAGCTCTCCACCTGGCAGAACCCGAACTATTTCATCGACTACCAGGACTGCCAGTACGTGCCGACCTCGAAGATGCTCTGTGGGGGCATCACCAACCTCCCGCAGGCCCCCGGAGCTGGCGGCCCCGGCGCCAGCTACGAACTCGGCGGGATGGCCATGATCGATCTCAAGACCCGCAGCGTGACCCGCGACGTCCCGTTCCAGCAGTGGTCCACCGCCGGGCACGTGGCAACCCGCAACCCGTTCAAAATGACCGCCGACGGGAACCACCTCACCTTGAAGCTGGCCCCGGACAACGGTGACGAGGGCAACGGCACCGAGATCCTCACCTACGAAGCCACCGTCGCCCCCGCCAAGTAGCGCGCCCAACGCCTTGGAAAAGAAACGATTGGATACCCCCTTGCAGCACTTCTCCCCTAACCGCTTCACCCGTAAACGCTTCGTTGCCGCCACGAGCGCCACCGCTCTGGCGGCATCGGCGCTGGCCGCCGGCCTGATCGGCGTTGGCGTGGGCCCGGCATCCGCCGGCGAAAAACACGAAGGAACCGCAACGCCGATCAAGCATGTGGTGGTGATCTTCCAGGAAAACGTCTCGTTCGACCACTACTTCGCCACCTATCCGAAGGCCGCCAACATTCCCGGTGAAACCCAGCAGGGCACCGGCACCAAGGCGGCTGCGTTCACCGCGGCCAAGAACACGCCGAAGAAGATCAACACGCTCGCCACCGCGGGCCTGCTGGCTCCGGACAACCCGAACGCCGCGCAGCCGGCCCGGCTTTCGCCAATGCAGGCCGTCACCTGCGACCAGGACCACAACTACGGCGCCGAGCAGAAGGCCTACAACGGCGGCGCGATGGACAAATTCGTTGAGTACACCAGCCGGGACTCCTGCGGTACCAACCAGTACGGCCGCCCCGGGTTGACGATGGACTACTACGACGGAAACACCGTCACGGGCATCTGGAACTACGCCCAGAACTACGCTATGAGCGACAACCACTTCAGCACCGTATTCGGGCCCTCCACCCCGGGCGCGCTCAACCTGGTCTCCGGCCAGACCCACGGGGCCACCGAATACACTGCTGCCGGGCAGCCCGTGGCCACGCCGGCGGGCGGCAGCAGCACTGTCCGCCAGCCAGACGCGAACGGCGTTGGCACGGTCATCAACGACCCGGACCCGGTCTATGACGATTGCTCGAACAACAGCCACGCCAAGGCTGGCAACCTGGCCGGCATGAACGGCAAGAACATCGGCGACCTGCTCAGCGCAAAGGGCACGTCCTGGGGCTGGTTCCAGGGCGGCTTCACACCGACCACGCCCGCGACCGGAACCACCCCGGCGTCGTGCCTGTCCAGCCACACGAACGCCGCCGGCGCCAGCGTCGTTGACTACTCCCCCCACCACCAGCCGTTCCAGTACTACGCGTCCACCGCCAACCCGCACCACGTGGCGCCGGCGTCGGACGCAGAGATCGGCCACAACGGCAGGGCCAACCACCAGTACGACCTCACCGATTTCAACAAGGTGGTCAATACCGACAACATGCCGGCCGTCTCCTTCCTGAAGGCGGGGATGTACCAGGACGGCCACGCCGCCTACTCCGACCCGGTCGACGAGCAGAAGTTCATCACCAACACCGTCAACCAGATCCAGAAGTCCAAGAACTGGGAGAACACGGCCGTGGTGCTCGCCTACGACGACTCGGACGGCTGGTACGACCACGTCGCCGCCCAGGTGAAGAACTCTTCCAACAGTGCCGACGACGCCGCGTGGTGCCAGAGCGCCGCGGCCAGCGGCGTCCCGATGGCCGGCGGTTATGCCGACCGCTGCGGCCCGGGCCCGCGCCAGCCGCTGGTCGTTATTTCCCCCTTTGCGAAAAAGAACTTCGTGGACCACACCGAGACTGACCAGGCCTCGATCCTGCGTTTCATCGAGGACAACTGGCACACCGGCCGGATCGGCGACGCCTCCGCCGACGCCACCGCCGGCTCGGTGAATGGCATGTTCAACTTCAACAAGCAGCGCACCGGCAAGGTGCTGCTCGACGAACAGACCGGCGCGGTTGCGTCGATCACCAACAACGACGGCGACCCCAGCCGCCGGAGGTAACACGCGCCGCGACCTGCCGAAGGCGGGCGGCCATCCAGAGACGCCACCCGGCGATGGCCGGGTGGCGTCTCTGTGCTGGCTCATGGAAGCGCAATACCCGCCTCCAGGAATCAAACACCCTAGGATCTTCGACATGGAGACCTTCCTCTGGCCAGGCTGCGCGTCCGATCCCCAAGGTGAACCCAAGGTCGCCGTGCTTGTCCCGGGGGCGGGCTACAAAGTCGAATCTCCCCTACTGTTCTGGCCCGCGGAGCAGCTGAAGGACCGCGGATGGCAAGTTCACGGAATCCGCTGGACCGAGGACGACGAGCCCGGCGATGATCCCCGCGGCTTCGCCGCCCGGGCGGTCGAACAAGCGTTTGCCGGGGCCCCGCGCGCCGCCGAACGGCTCATCGTGGCCAAATCATTTGGAACCCTCGCTATTCCTTGGGCAGAAGAGGCTCAAGTACCGGGTGTTTGGCTTACGCCTATCCTCACGGATGGGGTGATTCGGAGAACGCTTACCGGCACTCGGAAACGTGATCTGCTGATCGGCGGCTCCAAAGACAAGCTATGGGTTATCGACGGCTTATCCGAGACTGCAGGCACGTTCGTCGAAATCCCGGGTGCCGACCACTCCCTGCAAATTCCGAACGATTGGCGCGCTTCCCTGTCGTCCCAAGTCCAGGCGTTCACTGCTGTCGAGAGCTTTCTGGCCGGCTAAGGCCGACGCCCTGGCCCAGCCCCGCGCAGCTCAGCCCAGGGCTACCAGGAACGCCAGGCCGGCCAGCACAAGGGACACCGGGACCATGACACGCCGTTCGTCCTTGCTCTTTGAGGCAAGGTTGGGCAGGACGCTGAACAGCAAATAGGCCGCGATCACCCACATAGCCACCACCGCAATGGAGGGCGCTGGCAGGACTGAAATGAATTCCGCCCGGTCCAGGGCAACCAGCGCAAAGGCAGCGTAAACGACGATCGACACGGCACTTCCGACGCGGAGCCGCGCCGGAAGCACCGCGCGTTGGCCGCCCCAGGCAAACCGGCCGAGCGGCAGCCCGACGATCAGCAGCAACTGAAACACGGCAAGTGCTCCGAGCACTGCACAGAACGCGAGGGGGATTTCCGGCACCATGAGCTGAAGACTAGCGGGCTGGACGGAGCGGCCGTGGTTACGGCGCGACCGTCAGCCGCGCTGCCGGTCCTTGCTCAGGCGATCAGCCGGGTGTCAAAGAACTCTTCCGCGAGCCGGATCAGGTGCTCAGGGACGTCGGCGTCCTCGCCATGGCCACCATGGCCGAGGATCACGGCGGTGCCCCGCGCGACGCCGGCGAGGTCCAGGCCGCAGTCGTTCATCAGTTGGGCGGCGCGCAGGTTCGCCGGGAGCTGGGTAATCACGCCTTCGGCGTTGAGGTAGACGTGCCAGTTTCCGCGGCTGACTCTTTCAAGGTCTCCGCCCACCAGCCCTTGTAGGGTTCGCTGGTCGGTTTCGATGGTTTCCACCCGGACAGGTTCGCTGATCCGGGCCGGGATTATCAGTGCTGTATATCTCTTAGTCATTTTAGGTCCGCTGTTAATAACAACGGCGTAGTTCGCCGTGTTCCCGGGGGCTGGAGGCAGCCCCGCCGCCCCGGGAGACCCTCAAAACGCAGGCGGACGACGGCGGGAGCTTCCCGCCGTCGTCCGCTTGCGTGGTTTGCCGGCAACCGCGCCGGCCGAATTCCGGTCAGACGGACAGCGGGACTTCCTCCGCCACGTCGTCCTGCGCAACCGGCTCCTGCCGCGCCGGGCGCATCGCCGCTACGGCGCCGCCCGCCACGAGAACCACGGCGCCGACGCCCATGTACAGCATGGAAGCTGTCCAGTGCGCGTCCAGCAGGGCGCCGGTGATGAGCGGGGCGACGATGGCGCCGACGCGGCCGATTCCGATCGCCCAGCCGACGCCGGTGCTCCGGACGGACGCGCCGTACAGGGCGGGGGTGATGGTGTACATGCCGGCGATGCAGCCGTTGATCAGCATGCCGACGACGCCGCCCGCGACGAACGCCAGGGCGAGGATGCCCGCGGTGGAGATGAACATCACCATGGTGGCGGCCGAGAGGACCGCAAACGCGATCATCACCTTGCGGCTGTTCCAGCGGATGGTGAGCAGGCCGTAGAGCAGGGAACCGAAGGTGCCGCCCAGGGTGAGCATGAGGCCGCCGATCACGCCCTGACTCTCGGTCATGCCGGCGGTGACGAGCAGCCGCGGCGTCCAGCTGTTCACGAAGTAGAACCCGAACATGGTGGCAAAGAAGGCCAGCCAGACGAGCCAGGTGGAACGGCGGTTGCCGGCGGTGAAGAGTTCAGAAAGCTTGTTCCTGTGCAGCGCCACTGCGGCGGACGCGGGGATCTGGGTCAGTTCGGGCTGGCCGATCTTGCGGGCAATCTTGTTGAGGCGATCGAGGACGTTGCGCGGGCGACGGCTGGTCAGGAAGTCCACCGATTCGGGCAGCAGGACCGCCAGCAGGACCAGGACGACGCCGGTGCAAATGCCGCCGAACACGAAGACCGAGCGCCAGCCGAAGTTTGCCTGGAGGGAGACCGCGGCAGCGCCGCCCAGCGTCGCGCCGATGCCGTAGCCGGCCGTGTAGATGCTGATGGCCAGCCCGCGCCAGCGTTTGGAGGAGTATTCGCTGGCGATCACGTTGGTGCAGGCCAGGATGCCGCCGATGCCCAGGCCCGTGACGACGCGCCAGATCCCCAACTCCACTGCCGAATGTGCCAGTGAGGCGAGCAGCATGCCGGCGGTGGCAAGGCCAACGGAGACCAAGACCATGGGCCGGCGGCCGATGACGTCGGCGAACGGTGCAAGGCCCAGCGACCCGATGGCCATGCCGACCAGGCCGGAGCTCAGCAGGATGCCCAGCTCGGCCCCGCTGAGGCCGAACTCGCGCGTGACGCTGTTGGCCGTGAAAGCCATGGCCAGAACGTCGAAGCCGTCGAGGGCGTTAAGGATGATGCACAATCCGACGATCAGCCATTGGTACAGGGACATGCGGGACGCGTCGATGCGTTCTTGGAGTTGCATGAGACTACTTTCTGGAGGCCGCGGACAGTCCGGGCGGGTACAAAGTTGCGTGCCGAACGGCGGGTGTGCGCCTTCGGTGCCAAAGCCCGCCGCCGGGGATCGTCGTCGAACTCCCGGTAGCCGGACAACTATCTATACTGATAGCTAGATGTGGCGTGAGACACAGCCTAACTATGAACATAGTTAGTTGACAAGAGTTTTGATGAAGCAGGGCCCGTATGTCGCGATGCGGCCGACGGGCCCGATGGAAAGGACCGGTGGCGAGGTGAGTCTGCGCTACGCCCTGCTTGCCCTGCTGACATCCCAGCCCCTGACGGGCTACGACGTGTTCAAGCAGTTCGAACAATCCGTCGGCTACGTCTGGCACGCTCCGGACTCGCAGATCTACCCGGAGCTCCGCCGCATGGAAAAGGACGGCCTGCTGCGCGGCGTCGAGGAAGCCTGGGGGAAGAAGGGCAAGAAGAAGCGCTACCACATCACCCCGGAGGGCGTTGAGGCCTTCCGCGCCTGGATCAACACCACCCTCGACTACACCCGCGAGCGGGACCCGATCCACCTCAAGGCGGCATACCTGGAGTGGGCCGAGCCGGATGCCGCGCGGGCGCAGATGCAGGCGCACATCGCCTACCACTCCTCGCGCGCACAGCAGTGGCAGGAGATGATTGCCGCCCTGGAGGACCGGAGCAATCCCATCCTGGCAACCCGCCTGGAGGCGGCGCCTGAAGCCGATAGGGCCAAGATTGCCGGCTACAAGATCTTCACCTACGAGGGCATGATCGAGCGCGCCAACGCCGAAATCCAGTGGGCCAGGCGCGGCTTGGAACTGATCGACAAACTGGAATCCTGACCGGAGAACGGCCCGGAAGCCGCAGGGCTTCCGGGCCTTTCGCATGCCCCGGCACGCCCGCCGTCGGAAACTCACCCCTTGCCACTACCTATGAACATAGTTATGCTGTGACGCAGACCACTACCTATGTAGATAGATATAGCGAAGGAATGACATGACCGCGATGATGCAGTCCGTTAGTTCGACAACCAACAAGGTGCTGGGGTACCCGCTTAATGCCTGGTATGTAGCCGCCTGGGACCATGAAGTGACCCGGAAGCCGATGTCCCGGCGGATCGCGGACCGCCCGCTCGCCCTGTACCGCACGGAGGACGGCAAGGCCGTGGCGCTGGCGGACGCATGCTGGCACCGGCTGGCTCCGCTTTCCATGGGCAAGACGCTTGCCGGGGATGAGATCCAGTGCCCGTACCACGGCATCGTTTACAACTCCGCCGGCCGCTGTGTCTCGATGCCGGCGCAGGAAACCATCAACCCCAGCGCCACGGTCCCGTCCTTCCCGGTAATCGAAAGGTACCGGTATGTCTGGGTCTGGCTGGGCGATCCGACCCAGGCCGACCCAACATTGGTCCCGGACATGCACCAGATGAGCTCGGATGAATGGGCCGGCGACGGCGAGACCATCTTTGCCCCGTGCAACTTCCAATTGGTGCTGGACAACCTGATGGACCTCACCCACGAGGAGTTCGTCCATTCGTCCTCGATCGGGCAGGACGAACTGAGCGAGTCCGATTTTAAGGTGACCCAGGACGGCGACACCGTCACCGTGTCCCGCTGGATGCTCGACATCGACGCGCCGCCGTTCTGGCTCAAGAACATGCGCGACAAGTTCCCTGGCTTCGAGGGCAAGGTGGACCGCTGGCAGATCATCACCTTCCAGTCGCCGTCGACGATCAACATCGACGTCGGCGTCGCGAAGGCAGGCACCGGGGCGCCGGAAGGCGACCGCAGCCAGGGCGTGAATGGCTTCGTCATGAACACCATCTCCCCCGAAACCGCCAAGACCTGCCACTACTTCTGGGCTTTCATGCGCAACTACCGGCTGGAGAGCCAGCTGATCACCACCCAGCTTCGCAACGGCGTCCACGGCGTCTTCGGCGAGGACGAGGCCATGCTCAAGGCGCAGCAGGAGGCGATCGACGCGAACCCGGACTACGAGTTCTACAACCTCAACATCGACGCCGGCGGGATGTGGGTCCGCAGGCTGATCGAGCGCCAGCTCGCCGCCGAGGGCCGGCTCATTCCCACCGTCTGACCGACCCCAGACCCGTCCAGCCCGGACCCCTCCAGCCCAGCGAGAAGTTAGAAGAAAGTCATGGCAGCAAGCAACATCGAAGTCTGGCAGACCGGAACCGTCGTCGAGGCGGAGTCCGTCACCGCCGAAACCCGGCGCCTGGTCCTGTCCCAGTCGCTACCGAAGAAGGCGGAGCCCGGCTCGCATATCGACGTCATGGTCACGATCAACGGGGAACGCCACAAGCGCTCCTACTCCGTGGTGGATTCCAGCGAGGATGGCCGGCGCGTGGCCATCAGCGTCTTCCGGGCGCCGCAGTCCCGGGGCGGCTCGGTCTTCATGCAGGGCCTGGAAGTCGGGGACCAACTGGAGATCACCCAGCCGCTGCAGAACTTCCCGCTCCGGGTGGGCGCCCCGCGCTACGTGCTTCTGGCCGGGGGCATAGGGATCACCGCGATGGTCAACATGGCGCGGGTGCTGCGCAACATCAAGGCGGACTACACCCTGGTCTACGCCGGCCGCAGCCGCGCCGCCATGGCCTACCTGCCCCAGCTGGAAGCGCTGCACGGCGACGCGCTGCGGGTGCACGTGGATGACGAGGGCACGGCGCTGAAGGTCGATGAGTTGCTGGCCGGGGTGGATCCGGAGACGGAGCTCTACATGTGCGGACCGATCCGGCTCATGGACGCGGTCAAACGCGGCTGGGACACGCGCGGCCTGAGCGTGCCGAACCTGAGGTACGAGACCTTCGGCAACAGCGGGTGGTTCGACCCGGAGGAGTTCGTCGTCCGCGTCCCCCGGCTGGGCGTGGAGACGACCGTCGGTCCCGGCGAGTCCATGCTGGAAGCCCTCGAGGGCGCGGGAGTGGACATGATGTTCGATTGCCGCAAGGGCGAATGCGGACTCTGTGAAGTGCGGCTGCTGGGCCTGCAGGGCACCGTCGACCACCGCGACGTGTTCTACAGCGAGCGCCAGCAGCAGGCTGCGGCGAAGATGTGCTGCTGCGTCTCACGGGCCGTCAGCTCGGAAACCGGAGCGCGGGCGGATGCAACAGGGGAACGCGCCGTCGTCACCATCGACGTCTGAGGTCACCCGGCGCCTGTTGCCTGCCGCCCATTCGATCGGTTCGATAGGCGCCGCGCGTCCGGTCCGGCACCAGCTCGGCTCCGAATCAACATGGAGACCGAAAGCAGAGGGGGCCCATGCGCGTTCAGCAGGAAGCGACTGCCGCCGAGGCAACAATGCTGTGGCGGCATGTCCTCCCGACGGAACTGGGTCCCTGCACTGTGCATGTCCAGTCGGGCCTCAAGCAACGAGGGCCGGCGTCGGCTACTGCGGACGTGTACCTTCACGGCGCCGCGGGATCCTGGACCACCTTCCAGCCCTTGCTCGCCGGAGTGCCGGACCGGGCGCGGGTGCTGATCGACCTGCCGGGCTGGGGTGGATCCACCGAAAATGCCCGGATGGAACACTTCAGCATCGATGCCGCGGGCCGGGCTGTCGCGGGGATCCTCGACTCGCTCGGGTACCGTCGGTGGAATCTGGTGGGGCACTCCATGGGAGGCTTCCTCGCGCTGCATATCGCCGCGGCCTGGCCCGAGCAGGTGGTCAGCGTCGCCGCCATTTCGGCTACCACCTTCGGTGTGTCCGAGGCGGCCCGGAACCCGCTGCGCGGCCTCGTCAGGCTCCCGGCGTTCGTGGGCATGCTCCTGCTCATGCGCACCCTGGCGGCCCTCGGCCCGGCCGGGTCAGCGCTGGTACGTGCGACCGGCAGGGCTCCCGTGATGCGGCCACTGATGTCCCCGTTTTTCGCAGCTCCCGCAGCCATCCCCGCAGGGGTTGTGCGCGGGCTTGGCGATGACGCCCGCCCGGCAAGCTTCTCCGCCGCCGCCCGGGCCGCGGCCCACTACGACTTGAACCGGTGGCGCAGCATCCGCTGCCCGGTGCTGGCGACCCGCGGGGACGTGGATGTCTTCACCCCGCAGTCCGATCTGCACCGTTTGGGCGAAGTGGTCCCGCACGCCCAACTGGTGACGATCCCGCGCTGCGGCCACTTCGCCACCTTCGAGCGCCCGCTGCAAGTAATGCGCCTGCTCGATGGTCTTTGGGGCCGCCGGATTCAACCCGCCCAGCGTTCCCAGTAGTCGTCCGCGGACTGCAGGAAGCGCCTGCGCCGGATTCGTTCTCCGAAGAGGGGGTGGCTTTCCGGCCTGCCCAGCGGGCTGGACGCATTGCCACTCGGGGTGAAGCTGACGGCGATGACTGCGGCAATTACGAATATGGACAGGAAGGTCAGCGCTGTGAGGATCAGCCCGTAGGCCGGCCCCGGCGGCTGGCCATGGCGGGTACGAAGCCGGAAGCCGCCAAGGTAGCTGCCAAGCGAAGTCCCGCGGGCATAGAGCGCCCAGTTGGTGGCCAAGGCGGTGAAGAGGATCAAGACAAGAGGGATCCAGCGGCCGGGCGCGAGTACGAACAGCAATACGGTCGGAGCCCAGACCAGAAGCGAATCGATAAGAAGCGCGAACAGCAGCGAAGGCCAGTCGACGATCGCTGGTTCGGGGGTATTCACGCAGTGATTCTTGCACGCGGCAATCGGTGGTCCGCCCATGCGACACCGGATCCGATCAGATTTGTTCAACGCCGCGCCCATCCGGCACCTGCCGTCTGCGGCTGTGACCAGTCTCACCCGCAATAATCGCCCTCTGGCTTGAGCCGGCCACTCGGCGCTGTGCATCATGAAAAGGCAGGCAGGGGCTCGAATCCCCGCCCGCGCAGCCCCGAGGTTCGCTCCGACGCTCCGCGTCCGAATCGAATCAGGGGCACCATCCTGGTGGACGCAATGAGGCCAAACCGGTGAGCTCGCAGAGCTGCCCACGGTCTCAGGCGTTCCTGGTTTGGCCTACGGCGGCTCCGCATCGGTGCGGCAGCCGGACACCCGGATTCATGAATGGAAGCACTGAACAATGACGTTTGAAACTGCCAACACTGTCACCCACAAGCTCTGGGACCGCTCCACGATGCACCACGAACTGGACGCCCTGGTCCACGATCTCTCGGTCCGGCACAACACCGCGAAGTCCAACATCGCGGTCCACGCCAGCGGCCCGAACACGTTCACGCTCAGCCTGGACCACGGCGCGGCCAACCTGGACTCGGCCTCCGCCTAAGAACACAGCGCAGCACTAAACGACGACGACGACGGCGGGAGCTTCCCGCCGTCGTCGTCGCGTTTGCGAGCGGGCGGCACAGCCGCCCACCGGTCAGGAGAACCGGGCCGGCCGGAAGGTGGCGAGCATGGGGTGCTTCTTCCCGGTCATGATCTCGCCCGCGAGGAGCTCGCCGGCAATAAGGCCAAGCGTCGCCCCCGAGTGGGTGAAGGCCACGAAGCAACCTGGCACCTGGCCGAGCTCCCCAAGGACCGGTTCGCCGTCGCCCGGGATGGGCTTGTACCCGATCTTCCACGAGGCCGGCTTGAGCTCAGGATGGCCGGCGATCAGCTTGGACGCTTCATCGGCGAGTTCCTGAACCACGTCGTCGGAAATGCTGAAGGTACCGTCGGCGTGTTCGCTGATGTGCTCTTCGTACCAGTCGTGGTCCAGGGCCAGGGCGTTTCCGGGGTTTGGCCGCACGGCCGCCCGCGGGGTGTTCAGCACGGCCTTCAGTCCGTGATCCACTGGCTTGGTCAGAACCAGCATGGAGACCGGGGAAGCGTTGGGGATGTCAACGCCCAGGGGAGCGACGACTGCGGGCGTCGCGGCGCCGCACGCCACCAGGATGGCATCCGCTGCGTAAGTATCGCCAGCGGCCGTCTGCACGCCGCTGGCCCGCCCGGCGTCGACCGCGACGGAGACCTTGCCGGCATTGAGCACCAGTTCACCGCCCAGCTCGTGGAACTCCTCCATCAGAAACTCCACCAGTTCAGGCAGGCTGACCCACCCCTCGCCGGGGTTGAAGATGGCACTCTCGGGCACGGCATCCGGGTCGACGCCGGGAACGGCTGAAGGGAGTTGTTCGGGCGCCAGCAGTTTGGAGTTGTAGCCGATGGACTCCTCGTAGTCATGGCGGGCGAGGGTGGCAGCCTGCTGTCCCGCGGCGTGCCACATGAGGCCGCCGCCGAACTGCAGCCAGTCCCGGTCCGGATCCGCAGCGAAGAGGGTTCGGTAGCGGTCCACGCCGGCGACCCGGAGTTGGTGGTACGGGGTGGAGCGTTCTCCGGCGGAGTTCAGCCAGGACAGCGAGCGGCCGGTGGCCTCGCTGGCCAGGCCGTGTTCGCTCAGCAGGACCACCGAGGCCCCTTCGCGGAGCAAGTGGACGGCGGTGGAGACGCCGAGGATACCGCCGCCGATGACGGCGACTCGTTTGGTTGAGGGCGTGGAGGACATGGGTCTCCCTTTCGTTCCGTAATGGGTGCTTGAAATTTCGCGCTGGCATTGCCCGGGCGGCGCGAGGTATGGCTAGGCGAAGGCGCGGAGGTTGTCGATAACCCTCAGGACCTCAAGTGACTCCTCGGGGTCGACCGGCAGCGGGCCCTCCCCTCGGAGCGCCGCGGCCAGCCGGGTATAGAACTCGGGGTAAGCGCCCGGCCGGGCAGGCACCGCCTCGGAGGTTCCGTTTACGCCGAGGACCCCCCAAGAGTCCTCGGGCTCCACGCCGTAGGCCGGATCCGACGGCAACATGCCGCCTGCCAGCGCGGGTTCCTGACTGTCCAGACCCCACTTGGTGTACCCGGCCCTGGAGCCCAGAACGTGGAATCGCGGGCCGACCCGGGCCGCCATGCCGTTCATCCAGAGCCGTGAGCGGACTCCGGATTCGTGGAGCAGGGACACGAAGGCTTCGGTATCGGCGCCGTCTGGGTGTCCGTGGTTGGCGGTCTCCCCGTAGCTCTCCGCGACGGGACCGAACAGCTGGACGGCTTGGTCGATCAGGTGGGCGCCCAAGTCGTTGAGGATGCCGCCGCCGTCGGACGCCGCTGCAGTGTCCCGCCAGTTCCCGAAACCGTCCGGCCGCCACCACTCAAAGCGCGACTCGAAGCTGCGGACGTCGCCCAGCGCTCCTTTCCTAACCAGTTCCCGGAGCGTCAGGAAGTCGGCGTCCCAGCGCCGGTTCTGAAAGACCGTGAGCTGCACGCCGGCGTCGGCCGCCCGGGAGATGAGAGCTTCACCGTCGGCCGGGCTGGTGACGAATGGTTTGTCCACCACGAGGTGCAGGCCGCGGTCCATTGCCGTTGCGGCGAGGTCGTAGTGGGTTTGCGGAGGCGTCCCGAGAACAACCAGGTCCAGGCTTCCGGCGAGGGTGAACAGTGCCTCCGGCGTCGGCACGATCCGGGCGTGCGGGTAGAGCCTGGCCGCCTCCCCGGCACGGGCCGGATCCGCGGTGACAATGACGTCCAGAGAGTAGCCGGGATGAGCCGCGATCAGCGGCGCGTGGAAGACCTTGCCGGAGACACCGAAGCCGACGACGGCGGTACGGATGGGCTCCGCTGCGCCGCTGCCCATCACAGCACCTCCGAGAGGAACCGCTGGAGCCGTTCGCTCTGCGGGTTGTCGAAGAGCTGGGCGGGGGTGCCGGATTCGACGACTTCGCCTTCGTCCATAAAGACGACCTGATCGGCGACTTTGCGGGCAAAGCCCATCTCGTGCGTGACCACCAACATGGTCATGCCGCGCCGGCCCAGTCCCGCCATGAGGTTCAGCACGCCCTTGACCAGTTCCGGATCCAGCGCGCTGGTGGCCTCGTCGAAGAGCATGACTTCCGGTTCCATAGCCAGGGCGCGGGCGATTGCGACGCGCTGCTGCTGTCCGCCGGAGAGGTCCCGGGGACGGTGGTCGGCGCGCTCGGCGAGGCCCACCTCGGCGAGGCGGCGGCGGGCGCGTTCCCGCGCTTCGGCTTTCGGCATTCCCTTGACGCTCCAGAGGGCCAGGGCGACGTTCTCAAGGGCGGTGTGGTCCGGAAAGAGGTTGAAGTGCTGGAAGACCATGCCGATGCGGGCCCGCAGGAGATCCGGTTTGACCTGCAGGGCGCTCTCACCGGCCAGGAGGACGTCCCCGCTTTTGGGTTCGTGCAGCCGGTTGACCCCGCGGAGCAGGGTGGACTTGCCGGAGCCGGAGGGCCCGATGATGCAGGTGGTGGTGCCCGGCGCAACGTTGAGGCTGACGTTCCGGAGCACCTCGATGTCCCCGTAGGCCATGGTCAGGTTTCTCAGTTCCAGGCTGGAACCGTGGAAGGTCTCAATGTCCGGCGCGGTATTGCTGGCGGTGTTGCTTGCGAGGCTCATGTGTTGCTCCCGGTGGTCAGCGGTGAGGCCGCGGCGAGTTCGTTGACTTCCTTGAGGCCGCTGCTGGGGGCGGCTGGGCGGCGTCGGCCGGTGCGGAAGCGGTTGTCGAAGTAGTTGACCAGGTGGGTCAGCGGGACCGTGACCACCAGGTAGAAGATCCCGGCCAGGACCAGCGGGGAGAGGTTGCCGGAGAGGACGGCGGCATCCTGGCCGACGCGGAACAGCTCCCGTTCGGAGACCAGCATGCCCAGGAAGTAGACCAGCGAGGAGTCCTTCACAATGGCGATGAACTGGTTGACCAAGGCGGGCAGGACCCGGCGGACACCCTGCGGGACAACCACGAGAGCCATCGACTTCGCGTAGCTCATGCCCAGCGCCCGGCAGGCTTCGCCCTGGCCTTTGTCCACGCTCTGGATACCGGCGCGGAAAATCTCGCCGATGTAGGCACTGGCAATCAGGCTCAGCGCGATGATTCCCAGGGGGTAGGGCGAGGGGCCGAATATCGACTGGCTGATGCGGGCGAATCCCTGGCCGATCAGCAGGATGGTCAGGATGGCCGGCAGCCCGCGGAACAGGTCCGTGTAGATCCGGGCCGGGACACGGAGCCAGGCCGACGGGGATATCCCCATCACGGCGACGACCATGCCGAGGGCAACACCGAGGATGGTGGCGGCGACGGAGATTATGAGGGTGTTGAGGAGGCCGACTCCCAGAAGCTGGGGCAGCACTTCGGCCATTGCGCCGAAGTCGAAAAAGGTGCGGGTGATGGTGCTTAACCAGTCCATGGTGTCTCTCAGACGTAGGTAGCTTGTGGATCCCGGGCGGGCCGCGTGGTGCGGCCCGCCCGGTCAGGTGGCAGCGGGGCGGCTGCCGGAGGTGTCCGCCGTGCGGCTTACTTGCTGGACGTGGGGCTCGGCGACGGGCTTGCCGCCTGCTCGGCCTTCGGCAGGTACTGCTTGGGCATCGGCGATCCCGGGAACCACTTCTGGTACAGCTTCTTCCAGGTGCCGTCCTCCATGGCGGCGGACAGTCCCTTGTTAAGCGCGTCCTTGAAGGCCGTCTTGCCCTTCGCCACGGCGAACCCGGCGGGGGCGTCGAAGGACGGGATGTCAGCCGCGCTGACCAGTCCGTATTTCTCTTCGTAGGCCTTGGCTGCCTCGTAGTCCAGGAAGTGGGCGTCCACGGATCCGCTGTTCACGGCAGAAATAGCGGTGTTGTTGTCCGGGAAGCGCACCAGGCTGGCCGAGGTGAAGTTCTTGACGGCGTAGGCCTCCTGGAGCGTTCCCTGCACGACACCGAGGCGTTTTCCGGCGAGCGCGTCAGCGTTGGCGATGCCCGAGTTCTTGGTGGTGATGACGGTCAGGTAGCCCGCCAGGTAGCCATCCGAGAAGTCGACGGTTTGCTTGCGCTTGTCCGTGATGCCGATCGCCGCGACGCCGGCGTCGAACTGGCCGTTGGCGACGGCGGCGAGCAGCCCGGAGAAGTCCTGACCGGTAAAGACGACCTTGTCGATACCGGCGCGGTGGGCGACATCCTTGAAGAGTTCGACGTCGAAGCCGGTGAAGTTCCCCTGCGCGTCGGCGAAGGTGTAGGGCTTGGAGTCACCGAGGCTGGCTACACGAATGGTGCCGGGCTCGATCAGACCGTAGGGGTTGTCCGCCGGCGACGACGAGGCGGAGGAGGCTCCGCCGCAGCCGGACAGTGCGAGAACCGCGGCAACAGCAGCGGCAATGAGCGCCCCGGGGCGCAGCTTGTTTCCTGTGTTCACAGCGTTTTCCAATCGTGGGGTGGGGAGCGGGTAGGCGGGCAGTGTGCCCCGTAGTGGGTAAGGGCCGATGCGGGTCTTGCTGAGTCCGGTCTCAGTCCCTAGGATTGAGACCGGACTCACATCGATTGCTAGAAATGTAATCGAAGCCACATGGGGCGTCAAGGGTCCGCTACGAAAGGCCGTCATGAAGAGTGATGCTTCCCGGCGCCGCGATGTCACCGTCGCCGACGTCGCCCGGGCTGCCCAGGTGTCCAAGGCCCAGGCGGCCCGTGCCCTGGGCAACTACGGCGCCGTGAGCGAGGACGTGCGCGAGCGGGTGCTGGCCGCCGCCGAGGAGCTTGACTACCGGCCTAATGAGCTCGCCCGCAGCATGAACACGGGAAAGTCGCACACCATCGGGGTGGTGGTGGGCGACATCGAGAACCCCCATTTCGGCCTCGCCACCCGGGGCATTACGGATACCGCCAAGCGCAGCGGCTACAACGTCATCCTGATCAACACCGACGAGGACACAGCCGCGGAAATCGATGCCGTGAGGGTGCTGCTGGACAAGCGCGTGGACGGTTTGATCGTGGCGCCCGCGTCTTCGGTCGAGACGCAACACCTGCGGCGCGTTCACGAGTCGGGCCGTCCGCTGGTCCTGCTGGACCGCAAGGCGCCCGGGCTCGATGTCGACACCATCGCCGTCGACATGGAGGATATCTCCCATGAGTCCACGAGTTACCTGATCAATACCGGCCACCGCAGAATCGCCTTCATCTCCACGCTCCGGACGGACGAGCCGTACCGCGAGGGGATGCCGTTGGACTCGTCCCAGATTTCGGACCGGCGCGCCGGCCTGCAACGCGCGTTCGCAGACGCTGGCCTGCAGCCGCCGGATGATCTGATCCGCCTCAACGCCGGCGATGACGAGTCGATCCGCAAGATCACCCGCGAGCTGCTGCAACGCCCGGACCCGGCGACGGCGATCATCGCCTCCGACGGGTTGATCGGGCTGAGTGTGGTCGAGGCTATCCAGGAGCTCGGCCTGTCGATTCCGGAGGATGTTTCTTTCCTCATGTACGACGACTTCGCCTGGACGCGGCTCACCACGCCTCCACTTACGGTCATCGCGCAGCCAGTGTACGAGATGGGCGTAGCCGCAGCCGCGGCCCTGATCCGGCAGATGGAGGGCCGGAAGGCGCCTGCGGCCGCGCCGGTGTTTACGGCCGAGCTGATCCGCCGGGGCTCCGTCGCGGCACCGGCGCGCGGTTAGGCGACGACGTCGGAAGCCTCGCGCAGGCTGCCGCGCGTTGGCCAGTTCGCGCTCGTAGCGCCGCCGCTCCGGGGCTGAGCAGAAGATCATAAGGTCCCGCGGTTCGGTCCTGTCCGCGGTCCGGGTCACCGAGAGCACCGGCCGGCGCTGCCCGCCGGGACCCAGGATCTCGATCGAAAGCTCGGCAAGGTGGCGGTCGCGTTCCAGCTTTGGTCCGGCATGCGAACTTGGCCTACTTGGTATAGGTGTAGGTTCCAAGATGCAGTACGGTTGTGGTCGGGGTTTTGACTAAGGCCCAGTCAACAACCAGCGGGGCCCTGCCGTCGGCATAGTAGAAGGTGGCCTGCGCCCCGTCGAAGACGACTTTCCCTTCTGCTACGTGAGCGGCTTGCATGTCGTTCCCGTTGATCAACGTCCAGCTGGCGTCGTTCGCAATGGTCAGATGAAAGTTCTCTGATACGGCCCCTCCCCCCTTCCAATGTCCTTCCACGCCCTCGGGTACAAGGGGCGTCGGAGTTGGGGTGACCGGCGGTGGCGTGCTTGAGACTACCGATGACGCGCCGACATACGCCGTTGAACTGCTGGCGGGTACAGGCGAAGGTGCCCCACCGGCAGGGAAGCCCGCGAGAGTGCCACTGGTGAATAGCGCCGTAACTAACGTTCCCGCCAAGGCGAATCCGCCGGTTATCCATGCGGCCTTAGCCGCCGTGTCCCTTTGCGACTGGTCCATGTCGCCTCCTGGTCTCAGCCCCTGTGCCCAGACTGATCCGTGGGTCAACAATGTGTCAACACCCAGCAGGCGAACAGCCTCACGGTCGCATTCACATTCAGGTGAGCTGCATCACATACTGGAACCCTGGCGGAAGCCCCGCCAAGAAGAAGGGCCAGTCGAGGGATGGGAGCAGAGCATGATGAGCCAGGACCACACGGCACCGGAGACCAAAGGTGTTAAGTCGGAGTTGCTTGCCACGGTTGACCTTGGCCCGGAGATCGAGGGCATGGCAGGGCGCCAGCTTCGAATGCGGATGGTGACCATCGAGCCGGGCGGCGTCTTCGGTCCGGTTCACGACCACAAAGGCCGGCCTGGCCTCGTCTACATTCTGCAGGGAACGATCACCGACCACCGGAATGGAGTCGCTACCGACTACGGGCCGGGGGCAGGATGGCCCGAGGATAGGGAAACTCTTCACTGGCTGGAGAACAGAGGAACCGTTCCGGCGGTGGAGATCTCGGTCGACATCGTCAGCCAGGAGTAATCCCGCGTCCTTCACGCCGAGACGCCAGCCATCCGGCGGCCTAGAGGGTTGCGGCTTCTTCCTGGGCCAGTCTGATCATCCGCAGCTCGTCCTCCACGGCTCGGGCGGGCCAGTAGTCCTTTGCCAACTCGTCGGCGCGGACTCGGTCTGCCGCCGGGAAGAGCTTGCCGAACAGGCCGGCCGCTTGCAGCAGGGCAATCAGCGCCGTGGTCCTAGCGTCGGGCGCGGGCGCAGCCGGCGTGCCGGCCCCGGTGGGCGTCCCGGCCACGGGCGTCCCTGCCGCGGACGTCCCGGCGTCGGGCCCCGTCGAAGGAGACGTCCCGGCGTCGGGCCCCGTCGAAGGAGGCGCCCCGGCGTCGGACGTTTTCGCATCAGGTGCGCCGGGGACCGGTGCGGCACCGCTGAGTGCAGCCTCGAGCTTCTTCAGAAGCGCAGCTTTCGAAGCGTGGTCCACCTCGGGGTACCGGGTGGACCGGAACACGCCGAGGTGTTTTTCGCCGACATGTTCCACGATGCCCAGTGCCGCCATCCGCTCGTAGACACGCTGCACTTCGGCGCGGCCCTCCAGCATGGCGACCCACCGTTTGGGAGTGTGAGGCCGTGATTTGCCGCGGATGAGCTCCAGCTCGTGCTGGAAATCCGTCGGCGGGGCGGCGCGGGTAGCCCGGACGTTCTTCCCCTGCAGCTCGATGGCACCGATCAGCTCCAGCTCGGCCAAGATTGCCCCCGCCAGCGTGGTTCTGAGTGCAAACACCGGCACCTCCGGTTTGCCGTCTTTGTCGTTCGTCGCCAACAGCAGGAAGGCCTGGGGAAGGTTCAGCTCCGCCGGCTTCGGCGTTTCAGCGTTCATACCAACATGGTGGCGCGGTTGGTCAGCCGCCGCATGAGGATTTCGTCCCGGGTCCCCGGAGATAAATGCCCTCGACTCCCGCCGTGCCGACCGGTAAGGTTCCCCGCATCTGTTCCGGACACTTCTGGAGGCCATGGTGCTCAAGCGAATCAGCAGGATGACAGGCGCACTGGCGGGGCTGCTGCTCACGCTCGGCATGATCGCACCATCAGTGCCGGCTGTAGCCTCGACGGGCTACGACATCGACTCCGCCTCCAGCCTGCAGGTGGTGGTCAACAAACACCGGCCGTTGGACCCCGCCACCTACGTGCCGGCCCGGCTGGTCAGGGTCCAGGGGGAACAGCTGCGGACCGAGGCCGCGGACGCCTACAAACAGTTAGCCAAAGCCGCCAAGTCGGCCGGCGTGAACATCATTCCGGTCAGCGGCTACCGTTCTTACAGCCAGCAGGCAAGCCTCTACGACAGCTACGTGCGCCAGTACGGCCAGGCGACGGCCGATACCCTCGCCGCGCGGCCCGGCTTCAGCGAACACCAGACCGGGCTGGCGATGGACATCGGCAACGCCAGTGGGGTCTGCGCCCTGCAGGCCTGCTTCGCAAACACCCCGGCCGGTAAGTGGGCGGCCGCGAATGCCGCGAGCTATGGATTCATCATCCGCTACCCCGCGGGGGCCGAGGACGTTACCGGCTACACCTACGAGCCTTGGCACCTGCGTTTCGTGGGAAAGGCCATCGCCCAGGAGATGAAGGACTTCCCCACCCTCGAGGATTACTTCGAGCTGGAACCCGCCCCTGATTACCTCTAAGCCAACGAACGCCCAGGACCCCGCGAGGCGATAACTTGGTGGAATGACGGCTAGCTATAGGTACGACGTCGAGATCCTGCACCTGCTCGTGTCGCCGGCGCACGCCTACTTCGGCCGCGCACGGGAGGGCGCCGCCGACGTCCCCACCGCAGACGCCGAGAAGGCCACGTTCTTGGCCGGCAAGGGCATCGTCGGCGACCGGTTCTTCGGCAAGGCCGCGCACATGGATGCCGCCGTCACCGTGTTCGCCGTCGAGGCCCTCGAAGCCATCGCCGCAGAGCTGGGAACGGCAGCCCTTGACCCACTGCTCACACGTCGCAATGTGCACATCAGGGGAGCCCACCTGGCCCCGCTGCTCCGTCACGAATTCGCGTTGGAATCCGGCGGCGAGCTGGTGCGGCTCAAGGCCGGGCGGCCGGCCCATCCGTGCGCCTGGATGGATGCGATGCTCGCCCCGGGCGCCCACAAAGCTATGCGCGGGCGGGGCGGTGTGCGGTGCCAGGTGCTTTCGGACGGGGTCCTGCACCGCGGCCCGGCAGTGCTGATCAGTCCGGTCCCGCTTGACCCGGACCGCGCGGGCGAACCGACGCTGCTGCGCCCATCGCGCTTGCCCTAGTCCGACGCATGCCGTCGACTCGCCGACGAAACACAGGGGCACGAGCAGACGGTATCCGAACGCCGGGCGGTCCTGACAAAAGAGGGCAAAGTCCCGGCCCGCCGGTTCGCGACACGGGACCGGTCAGCCAGGCCGGGCTTCGCTTTCGTAGACTCTAGGGAGATCCGACGTGTCCCCTCCGGAGACATGCCCGCCACAGGAAGAGTCATCGATGAAGATTATCGTCCTAGTCAAGGAGGTCCCCGACACCTACGGGGACCGAAAACTGAACCTTGAAACAGGCCTCGCCGACCGTGAAGCCAGCGAGACAGTCATTGATGAGATCGGCGAGCGGGCCCTGGAGCTGGCCCTGACGTATGCCGACGCGAACGAGGGCACCGAGGTGACCCTCCTTTCCCTCGCTCCCGAGGGCGCGACGGCCACCATCCGCAAGGGGCTGGCGATGGGTGCGGCGAGCGCCGTCCACGTCTCTGACGAGGCGCTCCGGGGCGCTGACCTGGGGCTTACCGCCGAAACCCTCGCAGCCGCGATCCGCCGCGTCGAGTTTGACCTGGTCATCACCGGCAACGTCTCCACCGATGGATCCGGCGGCATGATTCCCGCGATGCTCGCCGAGCTGCTTGACGTGCCGCTTGCTTCCGGTCTCAGCGCCGTGGAGATCAGCGACGGCGCGGTGTCCGGGACCCGGGGCGTGGAATCCGGCGTGCAGCAGGTATCGGCGAAGCTGCCTGCGGTTATTTCCATTACCGAGGCGCTTCCCGGGCCGCGCTTCCCCAACTTCAAGGGAATCATGGCCGCGAAGAAGAAGCCCCTTGAGGTGCTGACCCTTGGCGACCTCGGGATCTCGGCCGACAACCCGGACGCGGCGCGGTCGATCATGCTGGCGGTGGCCGAGAAGCCCCCGCACGCTGCCGGCGTCAAGATCGTTGACGAGGGTGATGCCGGCGAGAAGCTCGCCGACTTCCTGATCGAAAACCGACTGGCGTAGGAGTAACGACATGACTGAATTCCCTCGTGACGCAATCCTCGTCGTCGTGGAAGCCCTGGCTTCCGGTGAACTTGAGAAGGCTGCGGCCGGGCTCTTCGGCGCTGCCGCCGCGGTGGGCACGCCGGTTGCCCTGGTGCTTGCCGAGCCCGGCGCCGGAACGGCCGCCGCCGCGGAGGCCGCGGACCTGGGCGCCGCCCGCGTGCTGATCGCAGAGTCTACGGATCCGTCCGCGCTGGGCGTGCCGGGCGTCGACGCGCTTGCCACCGCGGCGGAGCAGGTGCAGCCGGACGCCATCCTGATTTCGCATTCCCTGAACGGACGGGACCTGGCCGGCCGGTACGCCGCCCGGTCACGGGCAGCGGTGTGCGTCGATGCCGTCGGTGTGTCCCGCGACGACGAGGGCGTGGTGGCACACCACTCCGTCTACGGCGGCGCCTACAACGTGACGTCGACGGCCACGTTTGGCGCGCCGGTCATCACGGTCCGCCAGGGCTCCATCGAAGCGCGGGCTGCGGCCCAGCCGCCGGCGTCGGAAACCCTGGCGGTGCCCCCCTCCGGGAAGCCGGCAGCGCGGGTCGACTCCTTCGAGGAGGCCGTCGCCGCCACCTCGCGGCCGGAGCTGCGCGGTGCCGCCAAGGTTGTCGCCGGTGGCCGCGGCCTCGGCTCGGCCGAACAGTTCGCCCTCGTTGATCAGCTCGCCGATACGCTCGGCGCTGCCGTTGGTGCTTCGCGTGCCGCGGTGGACGCAGGCTTCGTTCCGCAATCGCAGCAGGTCGGGCAGACCGGGGTTTCGGTGTCCTCCCAGTTGTATATCGCGCTTGGTATTTCCGGCGCGATCCAGCACCGGGCCGGCATGCAGACCGCGAAGACGATCGTCGCCATCAACAAGGACGCGGACGCGCCGATCTTCGAGATCGCCGACTTCGGCGTGGTGGGCGACGTGTTCAAGGTTGTCCCTCAGCTGATCAGCGCCCTTGAGGCCCGGAAGAAATAGCGATGGCAACTCATTCCGGGTCCATCCGACGGGGCCTGCCGCGCGTGCCGGGCGGCGAGCCCTGGCCGCCAGCAGGCCAAGCACCCGCGCGCCTGCTTTCCTCCGCGGCTGCTGCGCAGGAAACGGAACCAGATACGACGGCGCTGTCCGCTCCGGTGCCCGCAGTCAGCGCTCCTGCCGTGGACGTCCCGGCAGCAGCTGCGGGCGGGTGGCAGCTTCGCCGGGGCTTGCCGCGGGTGCCGGGCGGCGAGCCCTGGCCGCCCGCCGGCGAGGTCGCGGCACCGGTGGCATCCGTGTCAGAGGCTCCGGCCCCAGGCGGCGAGCCTGCGCCGACGCCGGCCGCGCCGGTCGCGCAAGCGAAGCTCGCCGCTGCCACCCCCCAAACGGAACCAGCGGCGACGTCGGCGGCGGCTGCTCCGGTCACCGCACCGGCCGCGCAGACGACGGCGGGAGCCACCCAGCTTCGCCGCGGACTCCCTCGCGTCCCCGGTGGCGAACCCTGGCCTCCAGCGGGCCTGGCTCCCGCGCGTGCTGCCAGCCCCGCTTCTGTTTCTGCGGTGCAGGCAGCCCCCGAGCCCGTCGTGCCGGCGCCTGCCCCGGCTGCCGCCGTCGTCGTCGCGGAGACCGTTGCCGAAGCGGAGCCACCGGCGCCGTCGAGTGAACCGGTCCCCATATCCCCCGCGATCACAGCCGCCCCGGCACCCGTGGCCACGCCCGTCGTCGCTGAAAAGCCCGCAAAGCCCGGAAGGCCGAAGGCCGCAGCAAGGCTCTACGGCTCCCGCACCCCGGCCCAGTGGGTCAAGCTCGCCGTCGTCGCCGTGGCCGCCGCCGCAATTCTTGTCCTCGCCGCGCGCGGAGTGACCACGCTGCCGGGCGTGCCGGAGTTCCTCGAGAGGTACCCCGGCGAATATAGCCTGCCCGACACCGCCGAGACCGGCTTCCCGTGGTGGGCGCAGTGGACGCATTTCCTGAACATTTTCCTGATGGTGCTCATCATCCGCTCCGGCTACCAGGTGCGCACGCAGCAGAAACCGCCCGCGTTCTGGACCCCAAAGCGCGGTGGCAAGAAGGTCAGCATCAACCTGTGGCTGCACCAGTCGCTCGACGTCTTGTGGTTGGCCAACGGGCTCATTTTCGCGGTGCTGCTGTTCGCCTCGGGCCGTTGGATGCGGATCGTCCCGACCAGCTGGGAGGTGTTCCCGAATGCGCTCTCTGCACTCCTGCAGTACATGACACTGGACTGGCCGGTCGAGAACGGCTGGGTGAACTACAACAGCCTGCAGCAGTTGATGTACTTCCTCGTGGTGTTCATTGCGGCCCCGCTCGCGGCAATCACGGGGGCTCGCATGAGCGAGTTCTGGCCCAAGAACGCGACAACGCTGAACAAGGCCTACCCGGTGGAGGTGGCGCGTGCGCTCCACTTCCCGACAATGCTGTTTTTCGTGCTGTTCATCCTGGTCCACGTGTTCCTGGTGTTCGCGACCGGTGCGCTGCGCAACCTGAACCACATGTTCGCCGGCACCGACGAGATGAACTGGGTGGGGTTCTGGCTCTTCGCGGCCGCCATCGCCATCACCACGGCCGGGTGGTACGCCGCCCGGCCGCTCGTGCTGGCACCCCTCGCCAAGCTGTTCGGCAAGGTGAGCAGCCGGTAGGCGTCAAACGACGGTCTGCCTCGATCGCGAATCGCTATCGAGGCAGACCGTCGAGGCTGGAACTATCGGTCCTGTTCCCTGTTTGCGCTGGATTCCGGAGAACGGGGGCCGGCCGCCGTCCAGCCATTCTGATCATCGAATAGGGGGCGCCTGACGGCCAACAAATGTTGTGCCAGCGCCACATCCGGCTGGCCGGGATACGTTTCCACGAGTCCGCTGAGATGTTGTCTTTCGCGCTCACGCTCCGGGTCGGCGTCCGCCATCAAGGCCCCAATGATGGTCATGGCCAGGCGTCGGATCTCCGGCATCCGCTTCTCGCCTGAAGCTCCGGTGGCCCTGTTGCCGTCGGGGCCGGAACACGAAATCCCGGGTCTGCCATGACTGCGTTCCGGAAGCGAAGACGGACTGGTTGGCATCTGGTGTCCCTTATTCCTGTTCCAGTAGAAGCTGGAACGGATCCACGGCCATACGCGCTCCTGGGAGCGGGTGCTCAACGCGGCGGACTCTATCACTATTGTACGCCCGTACCGCAAGGCCCCGCTTGGGCGACCAGCCAAACCGTGCAGCAGATCCCGCGTCTTGCCGTGACAGCAGAAAACAACTTGATGAGCGTTCCTAAAGATGATAATGACAGCCATCTTCTGCTGTTAGGGTTACGGAAGATCGGGCATTCGCTCGTCGATAAGGGCAAACCGGGTGCGAATCCGCGACGCAAAGCTACGGGGCCCTAGTGGTCGGCCGGGCCGCCAACAAGGGATTCCATCATGGTTTCGATCTCCTCCACCCCCGTTCGCCTCCGAAAACATAGCAGCGTCGCCTCCGGCGCCCGCCGCCTCCATTCACGACGCCGCACGGCGGCGGTCGCGATCGGCTTATCCGCCGCCTTGGGGTGGACCATCGTGAGTCAGTCCCCGGCCTTCGCCGCCGACGCCCCGTGGGGCTAGGAACGGCGGCCGCATACTCCGTCCTGGGCGGAACGACCGTTACCAACACCGGTCCCACGACACTGGCCGGAGAGCTCGGCGTCTACCCGGGCAGTGCAATCACCGGCTTCCTCCCCGGGGTCGCTGCAGGCGCTACCCACGCGGGTGACGCTCAGGCCGGTCAGGCACAGTCGGACTTGACCACCGCCTACAACGACGCAGCCGGCCGCGCCGCCACTGCCAGCGTCGCCGGTGACCTCGTCGGGCAAACCCTGACCCCCGGCGTCTACAAGTCCACCGGCCCCCTGGCCGTCGGTGGTGCCTTGACCCTGAACGGACAAGGGAACCCGAACTCAGTGTTCATCTTCCAGGTCGCCTCCACCCTCACGACAGCGTCGGCGAGCAGCATCGTCCTCACCAACAGCGCCCAGGCGTGCAACATCTACTGGCAGGTCGGCAGCTCCGCAACACTCGGCACTGCGTCAAGCTTCGTCGGAAACATCCTGGCCCTCACCTCAATCACCGCGACGACCGGCGCCACCGTCCAGGGACGGGCACTGGCCCGCAACGGTCAAGTCTCCCTGGATACCAACGTCTTCACCCTCCCCGGATGCGAAACAGGGTCCGCGGCACCGTCGCCCTCCGCTACCGCTTCACCTTCAGCCGGCGCGGCCCCCAGCCCCAGGGCCACTGAGGCAGGTACCGCGATCGGGGCGGTGCCCCGGACGGGCTCCGCCGGCGTCAGTGCGGGCTCAGGGACGGGTACGGGCACCAGTGCCGTGACGGGAGCGGAGAACGCCGGGACCGGCCTTGGAACAGGACCGGCCACCGGGCGGGGACGGAATATCGACACTGCGGTAGAAACCCATTCCCCTGGCACAGGGTTCGCCATCGGGGCGACCGCTGTGCTGACGGGCCTGATGGGAGCATTGATGCTGGCCCGGAGAAAGCGCTCGGCTCAAGGGAATAACTAAGAGAAGCGGCCCCTTTCGTGGACGCGGAAAAGCCGCCGCAAAAAGACCCCGTGGTTGGCGATCTCTCCTTGACCCGCTCTTCACGTGATGGTCATGCCGCCAAGGGCGGGTCCCGCACCGGACTACTCATTGGCGGCACATTGACCGCGCTTCTGCTGGCCGTTCTAGTCACCCTCATTGCCCCGCCAGGCCCGCCGGCCAGGTCGGCACCCACCCCAGCCATCACGCAACCCGCCGCCGTTCAAGGGGTATCGCCGTCGGCGCCGGGAGCCCAGGCCAAGCTGGGCTCGCCGCCGCTGCACATCGCCTACACCGGCATCGACATGAACCAGGACCTTTTGCCGCTGACACCGGCTCCTGGTCAGGGCTCCATCACTCCCCCCGATACGCTCGACGCCTACTGGCTGACGTCGTACGGCAGCCCGGGCTCCGCCGACACCACCTACATAATCGGCCACAGCTGGCAGGACCGGGACACGGCCTTCAACCACCTCAGTACCCGCGCGAAAGCCGGCGACCGGATCACGGTCACAACAAAGACAGGGCCTGCGATTTACACTGTCAAAACTGTCACCACCGAGAACAAAAACACCTTGAAAAACAGCAGAATCTGGGACAAGGTACCCAACCGCCTCATTCTGATTAGTTGCTACACCGCCGATCTGTGGGGCACGAACATCATCATCACCGCCGATCAGATACCCGGCTCGTGACGGCCGCTAGGCGGCCGATCCGCGGACGACGTCGGGAGCAGCCAGTACCCAATAAAGCTCATCATGCTTACTATTGAGGCTTCGGCTGCCAGCCAGCCGCGCGCTGCAGCAACCGCCCTATCCGAGGAGTGCCGATGTCGCTGAGCAAGGGAACACCCGTGGAATGGAACACGCCCCAAGGCACCACCCACGGCAAGATCGTGGAGAAAAAGGTCCGCGACTTCGAGCTGGACGGACACACCCACCGGGCCAGTGAAGACGAGCCGCAGTATGTCGTGGAGTCCGCCAGGACCGGGGCCCAGGCAGCGCACAAAGCCTCTGCCCTGACCGAAAAGAAGTAGCGCCATGGCCGGGCAACACCACGAGGTCATCATTATCGGCGGAGGTAACGCTGGCGTCTCCCTTGCGGCCCGCCTCCAGCGCTACGGACTGAAGGATGTGGCAGTGGTGGAGCCCGGCTCACATCACTACTACCAGCCGCTGTTTTCCCACGTCGCCGGCGGAAGGGCCAAGGCCAAGGACGCCGTCCGGCCGCAGGAGGCCGTCATGCCGCGGGGCGTGGAGTGGATTCGGGACAGCGCCACGGGCATCGACCCCGACGCCAACACGGTAATGCTGGCCTCGGGCGGCCAGTTGGGATACGGCCACCTCGTGGTCTGCCCCGGGATGCAGCTGGACTGGGACAAGATCCCGGGCCTGGCCGAAGCCGTTCATTCCCCGTCCGGCGCTTCCCACTATGAGTTCGAGCTGGCAACAAAAGCCTGGACGCTGCTCAAAGGCCTCAAGGCAGGGACCGCCGTTTTCACCATGCCCTCCGGCCCGATCAAATGCGGCGGCGCTGCGCAGAAGCCGATGTACCTGGCCTGCGATTACTGGCGAAAGCACGGGGTCCTCCAAGACATTCGGGTAGTGATGGTGCAGCCCTCCGACACGGTGTTCGGCGTGCCGGGAGTGGATGACGAGCTGAACCGCAAGATCGCCGAATACGGCATAGAACTGCGTCTGAACAGCGAAGTCGTTTCAGTGGAGCCATCGGCGCAGACCGTCCTGATCAAGAACAACGTCACCGGTATCGCCGAGGAACTGCGCTACGACGTGCTCAATGCCGTGCCGCCGCAGTCTGCGCCGGACTGGCTCAAGGCCACCGACCTGCCCGCCCCCGGCGACTCCGGCGGATTCGTGGAAGTGGACCCGCAGACGCTCCGGCACGTCCGGTTCCCGAGCATCTGGTCGCTGGGGGATGCCGCAGCCACCCTCAATTCCAAGTCCGGCGGCGCGTTGCGAAAGCAGACCAACGTCCTGGCCAAGAACCTGGTCGCGGCCCGAGAGGGAAACCCCCTGCCGGAAAAGTACGACGGCTACTCGGTGTGCCCCTTCACGGTGTCCCGGTCCACGGCTGTCTTCGCCGAGTTCGACGACGAATACCGGCCCATGCCCTCCATTCCGAAGGTGCCAACGTGGAAAGAGAGCCGCGCATCCTGGGTGGTGGACCGCGACATCTTTCCTCGGGTCTACTGGAACCTGATCCTGAAGGGACGCGCGTAGCCCCGCGCTCTACACTGGCTGGATGGAGGCTACGGTCCGCGGTGTTCCTGTGCATTACGTCGAGTCCGGCAGCGGTACGCCGGTTCTCGCTTTGCACGGCGTCGGCGTGGACCACCGCGAAATGGCCCATGCCCTCGAACCGGTCTTCACTGCAGCTTCTGGGTTTCGGCGCCTGTACCCTGACTTGCCGGGGATGGGCCTCACGCCGGCGCCCGCGGCCCTCGCCAGCAACGATGATGTCCTGGACCTCCTGCTCGGCTTCATCGACAACACCATCGGGGCTGGACCGCTTCTTGTCATAGGCCACTCCTATGGCGGGTATCTAGCCCGTGCCGTTGCCCAGCACAGACCGGAGCAGGTGATCGGGCTGGCGCTGGTCTGCCCGGTGGGGGCCCGCACCGGCAACGTGCCTGAACACACGGTTCTTGTGTCATCGGCCGGCCTTGGCGTCGAGCTCAGCCCGGAGCTCGAGGCTTCCTACCGCGGCTACTTTGTGGTCCAGACGGCTGAGACGCTGCGCCGGTTCCGGGACGCCGTGGCCCCGGCGGCGCAGCTCGTTGACGAATCCGCCCTGACGCGGATTTTTTCGCGCTGGGAACTGCAGGAGCGCCCGCAGAGTGTGAAGACCTATCCGCATCCCGTCCTGATCCTGGCGGGACGGCAGGATTCCACCGCCGGTTACGCCGCCCCGGCCGATCTCGCGGGGCAGTACCCGCGCTGCACCCTGGCCGTCCTCGATCACGCCGGCCATGCATTGTTGCATGAGCAGCCCGCCCTGGCTCAAGCCCTGATCGTTGAATGGCTCGCGCGGGTGCGTGAGCACTCCGCGGCCTGATACGCCCCCTCTAGAGTCCACCCGGAACCAGTTAATCCATTCGGTATAGTATTCCGATGGGCTGGCAGCTCTTGCACCGGTCCCCCTCACCCTCAGACCAAGGAGCCTCGTGGGCGTGCAAGCAACGGAACTGACGGTCTCCGACAACCGGCCGGGCCACGCCCCCGCCCGTGACGCAATGCTGGGCGGGCTGATCGGCATCCTGGCAGGGCTTCTCGGATTGGGCCCCTGGTTAATCACCGGGGCACAACTGCCCCTGCAGAACCTGTGGGCCGCCGACGTCGCTCCGGACCGGATGCCGGCGTCGCTTCTGCCGCTCAGCCAGTACGAGCTCACCACCCTCGTCGCCCTCCTCACGGTAGGCGGCGCGGTGGCCGGACTCGCGGTGCGTCTCTGGTCCCCCGCCCGACGCCGACTGGCGACGTGGTGCGCAGCAGCCGGGGTTCTCGGTGTCCAGTTCACCGCGTCCGTCCAGTCCTTCACCGTGCTCGACGGCGGACTCGCGGGCGGAACGATGGCCCGCCTGTACTTCGCCGGCCTGCTGGCGGGCGTGGTCCTGTCCGTCGCGGCGGCCCTCGTCGCCCTCCTGCTGGTCTCGTCGACGTCGCGGGCCCCGGTCGCACTGGGCGTCGGACTCATGGCGGTGCCGTTTGCGTCGTGGCTGGTGGAGTGGGTTGCGGGCGTCGTCGGGCCCCTCAACATCCCGGCAGCCGTGCCGACGGCCGCTCGCTGGATTCCCGCCATCCTGGTCGGCTGCGCTTTGGCGTGGTGCGGCCTTCGCCCTGCGCGTCGTGCCGTGGTGTGGCTGGTGGACCTGGCCCTGTTGTGGGTGGTTCCGGCCCTGTTTATCTCCGTCAATTACGTCCTCGGAACGCGCGTGGCGGCGGGCGACCTGCAGGAGATGCTGTTGATGAGCCGGCAGATCCTGGCGGCCACCCTGGGACCCGCGGGCGGGGCAGGACCCCTCGTCCTGCTGGCCTTCGTCCTCGCCCTGGCAGGGCTGGGTGCCCGGACCGTCGCAGTTGGCCGTCGGCGGGCCCTGCCCGCCGACTGACCCGGCCGTAACAGCGCAGCCGGCTTCCGCCAGGCCGCGGCTGTGTTCCTACCGGCCGGTCGTCATTACACTGGGACGCATGACCGAGCACGAACCGGTCCCGCCGCACACCGCTGTGGCCCCCGACGCCGTCGACGCCCCCTTGCGAAGTTCGAAGCAGCGCTCCCGCACCTTCTACGGGATCCTGCTGAACACCGGCCTGGCCAACATCACCACCAGTTACCTGTGGTTTGCGCTGACATTCTGGGTGTATTTGGGGACGCGCAACGTGATCGCCACCGGAGTAGTCGGCGGCGCGTACATGCTGCTGATCGCCCTTTCCAGCATCAGCTTCGGCACGTACGTCGACCGCTACCGCAAGCTGGCCGTCATGCGTTTTGCCGCCGCCTTCACCCTGGCGATGTTCGTGCTTTCGGGCGTGATGTTCCTGCTGACGCCCGCCGACTCGCTGCTGGACCTGACGCAGCCGTGGTTCTGGACATTCATGCTGATCGTCCTGCTCGGCGCCGTGGTGGAGAACATGCGCAACATCGCGCTCGCGGCCACGGTGACCATCCTGATCGACCCGGACCGGCGGGCCAACGCCAACGGGCTGGTCGGGATGGTGCAGGGGCTGATGTTCATCGTCACCTCGGTGTTTTCCGGTGTGTCGGTCGGGCTGCTGGGCATGGGCTGGACAATCGTCGTGGCCGTGGCGCTCACCGCGCTGGCCTTCGCCCACGTGCTCACCCTGCGCATGCCCGAGGAGGTCCGCGCCGCCGCCACGGACGCGCAGGGCGGCTTTGACCTGCGGGGCTCCCTCGCCGCCGTCGCCGCCGTTGCCGGACTGTTCGCGCTGATTCTCTTCTCCACGTTCAACAATTTCATCGGCGGCGTCTACATGGCCTTGATGGACCCCTACGGCCTGGAAATGTTCCCGGTAGAACTGTGGGGCACGTTCCTGGCACTGGGTGCCACCGGCTTCATCGTGGGAGGGGCGCTGGTCAACAAATTCGGACTGGGATCCAACCCGTTGCGCACCATGCTCCTCGCAGTGATCCTGATGGGCCTCCTCGGCGCGGTCTTCACGCTCCGGGAGTGGGCCTGGCTGTACGTCGCCGGCATCTGGCTGTACCTCGTCCTGGTCCCTGTCGTCGAGGCCGCCGAGCAGACGGTCATCCAGCGGGTGGTGCCGCTGCAGCGGCAGGGGCGCGTGTTCGGATTTGCCATGGCCTTCGAATCCGCCGCCGCGCCGATCACAGCGTTCCTGATCGCGCCGATCGCCCAGGTCTGGATCATCCCGTACGCGCGGTCCGCTGAGGGGGCCGCCCAACTGGCCCCGCTGCTGGGCGAGGGGACATCCCGCGGTATCGCCCTGGTGTTCCTGATCTCAGGAATCATCCTTATTGCGGCCGCGCTGCTGGCCTTCCTGGCCCCGGTCTACCGCCGGGTCTCGGCGTCGTACGCGGGGACGGATGCGGGTGTATCGCCGTTGGTGGACGGCCGCTAGGACGCGGGACCGGTTCCGTCAGGCAGGCTGGCATCGATTGGAAAGGTCATGAAGGCCGGGGTTTCGTACGGGTGCGCGGACAGTGCCGCGCTGACGACGGCGTTCCGCCGGGACCGCGGATAAATGGCTTCGATCCGCGTTTCCGGGACTTCCTCGGGGGAACCGACGGCGCCGATGGCCGGGGTCGCGCCCGGCAGCGGCGTGAAGCGCCCGGTCCCTTCGAGGCTGAACGAGCAGTGCGAGTAGTGACCCAGCCTGCCCGCCCCGGCATCGCCAATGGCTTGCCGGACGGCGTGCGCAGCGTCGGTGGGGACGTAGATGACCAGGCAATCCATAGGCTCCATGGCTGAAAGTCTGGCACGGGGCCGCCTCGGCCGCGCGGATAAGGCTGGCGCCGTCAGCTGGCGGGGTCGTACTGGAAAGCCCGCACCTCCTGCGCGCAACGGCAGGAGGCCGCGATCTTCGCTGCCCACTCCAAGGCCGCCTCGTACGAGGGCAACTCCAGCACCGAATAGCCGCCTTCAAGCTGCGCCGTCTGCGGGTAGGTGCCCTCGCGCACGGTCCCGTCGCCGTCGACCATGACAGGCGGGATGCTCTCGTCGATGCCGCCGCCGAACACCCAGACGCCTGCGTCCTTCGCCTCCTGGACCACCGCGTGCGACGCATCCGCTACGGACTATAGCTCTTCCTCGGGGAAAACCATGGCGGCACTCGGAAACGAGATCAGGTACTTGGTCATGGCGTCGACTCCTTCTTCGCAGCACAGGGATGGCGCTTATCCTTGCCGATGCCCCAATGCCGTGCAAGATCTCCGCGGCCCCGCAGAGCGCCACAGAAATCGCCCTCAATTAGTACGCGGAAAGAATCATCCCAGGGTGGGAGTATGTCAAAAGTATGGTCACCCACAAAAGGAGCATCAATGCCGCTGGAAGACCTCAAGGACAGCCCGAGCGACTTCGACTTCATCATCGGAAGCTGGACCGTGCGACACGAGCGACTCAACCAGCTCTTCGCGGCATGCACCGAGTGGACCGAGTTCTCCGGCTTATCGTCGACTTTCAAGACGCTCGGCGGTTACGGAAACCTTGAAGACAACCTCCTGAGATTCCCCGACGGCGATGCGCGGGCGATCGCCATTAGGTCGTACTCGCCAGACCTCGGGACATGGTCAATTTGGTGGTTGGACGGCCGCAACCCGGGCACCCTTGACACTCCGGTCATCGGAAAGTTCGATTCCGGCATCGGGACCTTCTTCGCGGACGACAACCTGAACGGCAGCCCTATTCGCGTGCGGTTTACCTGGTTCTCAACGACCCAGAATCCGCGGTGGGAGCAAGCGTTCTCCAACGACGGCGGAAAGTCCTGGGAGACGAATTGGCGGATGGAATTCAGTCCGGCCTAACGAAAACTTTGGTTCACGACCCCAGCTGGTCCCGGCGGCGCCGTAGTGTCGCAGCCTCGGCCGAGTTGCCGGCCAGTTCGATGGCTTTCTCGTACGCCGCCCGCGCCTCCAGGGCGCGGCCCAGCCTCCGCAGCAGCTCCGCGCGGGTGGCGTGGTATGCGTGATACCCGGCCAGGTCGGATTCAAGTCGGTCGACGGCGGCCAAGGCCACCTGCGGCCCGTCCAGTTCCCCCACCGCGACGGCGCGGTTGAGCGCGACGATCGGCGACGGGTCGATGGCCACCAGCTGGTCGTAGAGCGCGACGATCTGTGACCAGTCGGTGTCACGGAAGTCGCGGGCAGAGGTGTGAACGGCGTTGATCGCCGCGAGCAGCTGGTACGGCCCCGGCGCAGCCCCGGACGCCAGGCGCTCCCGCACCAGGCGGTGGCCTTCGGCGATCAGCGCCGCGTCCCAGGTTCCCCGGGCCTGCTCGTCAAGGGTCACCAGCTCGCCGCCTGCCGAGACCCGGGCAGCGCTGCGAGCCTCGGTCAGGAGCATCAGGGCCAGCAGCCCGGCCACCTCGCCGTCGTCGGGCATCAGGCCGCGGAGCAGGCGGGTGAGCCGGATGGCCTCGGCGGTCAGCTCGGAGCGGACGGGGTCGGTGTCGGGTCCCGTCGCCAGATAGCCCTCGTTGAAGACCAGGTAGAGCACGGCGAGCACGCCGGAGACACGCCCCGGCAGGTCCTCGGCGGCCGGCACGCGATACGGGATCCGCGCGGCCTTGATCTTGGCCTTGGCGCGGGTGATCCGCTGCCCCATGGCGCTCTCCTGCACCAGGAAGGCCCGGGCGATCTCCGGCACGGTAAGCCCGCCCACCATCCGCAGGGTCAGGGCCACGCGGGCCGGCAGGGCTAGGGCCGGGTGGCAGCAGGTGAAGATTAGCCGGAGCCGGTCGTCGTCGATGGCGGAGGGAGGTTCGGGAGGGTCGTCGTCGAACACCAACTGGGCCTCCTGGTGTTTGCCGTCGCGTTTGTTCTCGCGCCGGAGCCGGTCGATGGCCTTGCGCTTGGCCGTGGTGGTCAGCCAGGCGCCGGGGTTGGCGGGGACGCCGTCGGACGGCCACCGCTCAACGGCAGTGGCAAACGCCTCGGCCGCCGACTCCTCTGCGAGGTCGAGGTCGCCGAAGCGGCGGGTCAGGGCGGCTACCACCCGGGCCCAGTTCTCCCGGTAGGCCTGGCTGACGGCGCCGCCGATGTCGGGTCCGTTCACAGGAACGGCCGCACCTCGATTTTCCGGTTGCAGGCCTTCGATCCCTCGGCGGCGAGCTTCAGGGCGACGTCGAGATCGGGAGCCTCAATGATCCAGAACCCGGCGAGGTACTCCTTCGACTCCACGAAGGGCCCGTCGGTCATCACCGCGTCCCCGCTGCGGTTGTCTATGACGGTCGCCGTGTCCGGGAATCCGAGGCCGCCGGCGAAGACCCAGTGCCCGTCGGCCTGGAGCTGGTCGTTGAACTCGTCAATGGTCGCCATCTCCTCCGACGGCGCGAGCTCAAGCTTGTCGTTGATCACGGACAGCAAATACTGCATTTTGAGTCATCTCCTGCGGTTTGGGGCACCCCTTCTGGACGCCCGCTCACCCTTACTACGAACAACTCTGCCGCTATTCGACAGGAAATGGCAGCAGCCCGCACCGCGATTTCGCCCCGATCCAGGCGGCCCTAAACCCCACGGCCCGGATGCCGTAGCCTAGGACCCACCCACTCGAAGTGGAAGGACCGGCATTATGAGCTTTACCTCCTCCGGCCGCGCCCAAACCCCCGTCCTGGACATCGGCTACGAGTCCACCGGCGATCCGCGCGGGACGCCGGTGGTCCTGCTGCACGGATTCCCGTACGACGTCCGGGCCTACGACGACGTCGCCGCGATCCTCGCCGGTGAGGGCGCCTTTGTGCTGGCGCCGTACCTTCGCGGCTTCGGCCCGACGCGTTTCCTCGACCCCGCAACGATGCGCTCAGGACAGCAGGCGGCCCTGGCGCAGGATCTGCTCGACTTCCTGGATGCCCTCAACATTGAGAAGGCCGTCGTGGCCGGCTACGACTGGGGCGGCCGGGCGGCTTGCATCGTGGCGGCGCTGGAGCCCGACCGTGTCGCCGGCCTCGTCACCGTCAACGGCTACAACATGCACAACCTTGCCCGGTCCGGCGAGCCGGTGAACCCGGAGTGGGAGCGGAGCTACTGGTATCAGTACTACTTCCACTCGGAGCGCGGGCGCCGCGGGCTGGAACGGAACCGGGACGAACTGTGCGAGCTGCTGTGGCGCACATGGTCGCCGTCCTGGGTCGGGGCACGCGAGGCGTTTCCCGCCAGCGCCCCGAGTCTGCACAACCCCAACTTCGTCGACGTCGTTATCCACTCCTACCGCCACCGCTACGGACTGGCCGACGGCGACCCTCGGTATCAGCGGTTCGAGGACCTGATTGCCCAGGAGCCGAGCATCACCGTTCCCACGGTGGTGCTGGAGAGCGGGGACGACGGCGTCGGCGGCCCGGCGGCGAGCGAGGACCGGGACCATTTCACCGGCCCCTACAGCGAAATCCTGCTGCCGCGCATTGGACACAACGTCCCGCAGGAGGACCCGGGCGCGTTCGCGCAGGCCGTGGTGAGCCTGCTCGATTAGGGCGTATTGACGGGATTCATCAACGAGATCTGCCGTTTGATCTGTTCGAGCTCATCCTCGAGCCGGTCGACGGTGGCGCGGTACTTTCCGAACTCGGCCGCCCGGCGCCTGGCCATCGCGAAACTGATGCCGGCAGCGAGCACGGCCAGCGGGAACGACACCAGCAGGCCCCAGCCGGACACGGCCAGGAAGTCCAGCGCGACGGGAAGGGCGTGCTTGAAGGCCAGAAACTCATTCACCCCGCCCACCACGCTGTTCAGGGCCGAGTCCAGGGGAGCCAGAAATTCGCCCACGACGGGCGTCCCCGCGAACGACGGCGCGCTCAGCGGCTGCTCTCCCCCGGACCAGCGCGGATCACCGAAGTGGTTCAGGATGTAGATTCCGGCCCCCGCGTTGAGGGCCGCGAACAGCAGGACGGAGCCTAGCGCGGTCCAATGCAGCCGGCGCGGACGCCAGAGGCCCGCCGCGAGCGCGAAGACGGCAGCCGCAACCCAGGGGAAGATGCGCAGGTTGTCGAGGCTCATGCCGCCCAGTAAATCCAAGGAAATTGTCCGCCGCTCAAAGTTTGGTTCGCTGCTTGTTCCGATCGCAAGCGAGCTTATCCCAGTCATTGGCCGGCCTCCGACGGCGGGTGTGGCGGCAGCTGACCTACGTCGCCCAGTCGTCGTCCCCGTACGCCCGGCCGCGGAAGTGCGCACGGAGGTACTCCCCGACGACGGCGGCACCCAGGTCCCCGGTGTCAGGCGCCACCACCCGGCCGTCGACCCGCCGGGCCATCCGGGCGACGAAGCGTTCCAGGCCCGGATCATTGCCCAGCCGGAAGAACGTGGCCTGGACGCCGGCGCGGCCCAGCCGGTCCAGCTCGGCGACCGTGACCCGGATGGTCTCCGGGTCCGGCGGATACGAGAACCACGACTCGCCGTCGGACTCCAGGTGCGCGGTGGGTTCGCCGTCGGTCACCACCAGCAGGACCGGCTGCATCGACGGGTGCTGGCGGAAGAACCGGCCGGCCAGCAGCAGCCCGTGGTGCAGGTTGGTGCCCTGTTCCCGGAATGCAGGCAGGGCCGTGAGCTCGCCGATGTCCATGGTCTGCGCGTAGCGTCCGAACGTGATCAGCTGCAGCCGGTCGCCGCGGAACTTGGTGGACACGAGGTGGTGCAGGGCGAGCGCGGTGCGTTTCATCGGCACCCAGCGCCCCTCGGCGGCCATCGAGAAGGAGACGTCCACCAACAGCGCGACGGCGGCCTGCGTGCGTGCCTCCGTTTCGGTGACCTCGATGTCGTCCACGGCCAGGCGCAGGCCGTGGCGCGGGTCGCGGCCGTCGGCGATGGTGCGGCGGATGGCGTTGGTGATGGTGCGGGTGACGTCCCACGGTTCGGCGTTGCCGAACTCCCAGGGCCGGCTGGAGCCGGTCTGCTCGCCCGCCGCCCCGGCCACGCGCGTGTCCCGGCGGCCCTGACGGCCGGAGAGTTGCTTGGCGGTGTCGCGCAGCAGCGACCGGCCGAGCCGCCGCATGGCCTGCGGGGAGAGCTTCAGGTCGCCGTCGGCGCCGCGCTGCAGGAAGCCGCCGTCGTGCATGGCCCGCTCGATCTCCGCCAAAGTGCGGGCGGACACCGCCGCGTCCGGACCGAGCTGGCGGGCCAGGGCGTCCAGGTCCAGGTCGTCCAGGCGGGAGCCGTTGTAGGACTGCGAGAGCTGTTCCGCCAGCTCATCCAGCTCGGCAAGGTCCTGCAGCACGCCGGTGCCGTCGCCGAGGCCCAGCCCTTCCTCGCCCTCGAAGCGTTCGGAGCCGGACCAGTCCTCCCCGGGGCGCAGCGCCTGCAGGTTGGCATCGAGTTGACCCAGCTGTGCCATAAGCTCCGGCGATCCGAACGCCTGGGCGGAAAGCCGCATCAGTTCCTCGCGCTGCTCGGCGGACATGGACTGCATGAGCCGCTGCGCGGCGGCCGCGCGCTGGGCAAGCGCGTCGATTAGCTCCTCGACCGACTGCGGGTTCTCCTGGAAGTGCTGCCCATGGTTGGCCATGAACTCCTGGAAGTCCGCGTCGGTGTCCTCGCCGCGGCGATGCTTGTCGAGAAGTTCGTTGAGGTCGGCCAGCATCTCGGCGACGGCCGCGCGGTCTTCCTCCGTGGCGCCCTCCAGCGCCTCCTTCATCCCGGCGAACCGCTGGTCCAGGATTTCGCGGCCCAGCAGGTCCTTGATCTGCTCGTAGGCCTCGCGGGCGGTGCTGGACTGCCAATCGTAGGAGGCGAGCTCGTTGACCGCCGCCGCCGTGGATTTGGGCAGGTTCTGCAGCTGCATCTCGCGGAAGGCGCGGTCCGTGTCGTCCATCCGCACGTCGCGGGCCAGCTGTTTGCGCTCCTCCAGCACCGCGGTCTCCAGCAGTTTCTGGACCTCGTTGAGGGTGCCGTCCAGCCGGTGCTGGCCCAACAGGTCCCTGCGCCGCTGCTGGACGCGGCCGGCGAGCTCGTCGAGACCTTCCCGGTTCCGGCCGCCGCGGCGCAGGTACTCCTGCAGGGCGTGCCGGGGCGAGTAGCCGGCCATCACGTCCTCGGCGACGGCGTCCAGCGCCTCCGCGAGGTCCACCGGCGGCGCGAGCGGATCGGGCCCGCCCGCGTAGCGGCTGTAGCGGGACCGGTGGTGAGCGGTCATGGGCCCTCCTTAGGTGCCGTTACCCGTAGACGGTCGCCTCGTCGTCGGAGTCCTTGGAGATCCGGCGAGCGAGGTAGAGGCCTTCCAGGGCCAGTTCGACGGCGGCCGCGCGCTGCCCGTCGTTTTCCGCGCCGAGGCGCGCGCCGATGTCGTCGTAGAGGCTGGATCCGTTCAGCGGCGGGAGGTTGTCCAGGAACTCCCGCGCGGTGACCAGTTCCCCGGTGGTCACCGTGGTGTGGCCGTCCAGGGCGGCGACGAGGTCGCCCATGTCGAGGCCGTGGAAGTGCGCCCGGACGGCTTCGGCGGTGGCCATCCGCAGCAGGTGGTCCAGGATGTCCTGTTCCCGGCCTTCCTCCCCGGCTTCAAATTCGATCTTCCCGGCGAGGACTTCCACGGCGGCGTCCAGGTCGATGATCCGGGCGATGGCCTGGTCCTCGCCGCGCACGCTGGCGCGGCGCAGGGCGGCCGCGGCGACGGTTTCGGCGCCGGCGATCGCGAACCGGGCGGACACGCCGGAGGTCTGGTTGATCGCCGGTGACTGCCGCAGCGCCCGGGTGTAGCGGGCCAGGATTTCGAGGATGACGGGCGGGACGCCGGCCACCAGGTGGCCCTCCTGCCGGATGACGGCCACCTCGTCGTCGAGCTCGATCGGGTAGTGGGTGCGGATTTCGGCGCCGAAGCGGTCCCGCAGCGGCGTGATGATCCTGCCGCGGTTCGTGTAGTCCTCCGGGTTGGCGGACGCGACCACCAGGACGTCCAGCGGCAGCCGCAGCACGTAGCCGCGGATCTGGATGTCGCGTTCCTCCATCACGTTGAGCATGGAAACCTGGATCCGCTCGGCGAGGTCCGGGAGTTCGTTGATGGCGATGATGCCGCGGTTGGAGCGCGGCACCAGACCGTAGTGGATGGTTTCCGGGTCGCCCAGACGGCGGCCCTCGGCCACCCGCATCGGGTCGACGTCGCCGATCAGGTCCGCGACGGAGGTGTCCGGCGTCGCGAGCTTCTCGACGTACCGTTCGGAGCGGTGCCGCCATGCCACCCGCAGCCGGTCCCCCTCGGTGAGGACGCGGGCGCGGGAGTGCTCGGTGAGGGGTTCGTAGGGGTGTTCGTTCAGTTCCGAGTCCTCGATCACCGGCGACCACTCGTCCAGCAGCCCGGCCAGGGTCCGCAGCAGCCGGGTCTTGCCCTGGCCGCGTTCGCCGAGCAGGACGACGTCGTGCCCGGCGAGCAGGGCGCGTTCGAGCTGGGGCAGGACGGTGCGGCTGAAGCCGTACATCCCGGGCCACGGGTCGCGGCCGGCGGCGAGCGCGGCGAGCAGGTTGTCGCGGATTTCGCGGCGCAGGTCCTTGTGAACGTGGCCGGAGGCGCGCAGTTCACCAACAGTGAAGATTTCGGGGCGATCACTCACTCCTCCACCGTAGACCTGTACCCGGCGGGGAATCGAGGGATTTGGTGAGATTCCTGCGCACTGGGCGTCTGGGCGGCCTAGGCTGGATCTTGATGACTGCACCCACGTCCGGACCTTCAGCGCAGCCCCCGCCGCAGGGCACGCTTCTGCTTCTGGTGCGCCACGGGGAGACCCCGACGACGGGCATGGTGCTGCCGGGCAGGGCGCCGGGACTGCACCTGTCCGACCGCGGCCGGGCCCAGGCCGAGCGGGTGTCTGAACGGCTCTCCGGCCTGCCGGTGGACGCCCTCTATTCCTCGCCGCTGGAGCGGGCCTGCGAGACGGCGGAGCCGACGGCGGTGCGCACGGGTCTGGCAGTGAAGCACGACAACGGGCTGCTCGAGTGTGATTTCGGCGAGTGGACCGGCGCCGCAATCGCGGACCTGGCGGTCCTGCCGGAGTGGCAGACCGTGCAGCACAGCCCGTCTGCCTTCCGCTTCCCGAATGGTGAGAGCTTTCCGGAGATGCAGGCGCGGATTGTCGGGGCGATGGAGGCGCTGCGGGAGGCCCATGCCGGGGGCGTGGTGGTGTGCTTTTCGCACGCCGATCCGATCAAGGCCGCCGTCGCCCACGCCTTGGGCACGCCGCTGGATCTGTTCCAGCGGATTGTGATCAGCCCGGGCTCGGTCTCGGCCATCACGTTTGTGGACGGCCAGGATCCCGCGGTGCACATGGTGAACTCGACGTCGGAACCGCTCAGCGGCCTGAGGGCGTCATGAATAGGGGCAGTCGGTGTCCGGCCGGGAGCTGAGACTGCTCACCGAGGGCAGCATCGAACTGCTGGGCCTCATCCCGCGCAGCAGCAACCAGACGTTCCTAGTCCAGGTCACCTGCGGCGAGGACATCGGGTACGCGGTCTACAAACCGGAAGCCGGAGAAAGGCCGTTGTCCGACTTCGAACCTGGCCTCTATAAGCGCGAACTTGCCGCCTACCTGCTCAGCGAATCGCTGGGCTGGGGCTTAGTGCCCTTCACCGTCATTCGGGAGGACGCACCCCTGGGCGTCGGGTCGCTGCAGTGGTTCATCGACTGCGACTTCCAGGAGCACTACTTCACCCTGTTCGAAGGCGCCCCCGAGACCCACCGCGAGCTGGCCCGCATCGCGCTGTTCGACTACGTCGCCAACAACACGGACCGCAAAAGCGGCCACGTGCTGCGCGGCGACGATGGCCGAATCTGGGGCATCGACCACGGGCTCTGCTTCTCGGCAGCGTTCAAGCTGCGCACCGTGATCTGGGACTTCGCCGGCGACCCTATCCCCGGTGCCCTGCTGGAGGACATCGCCCCGCTCGCCGAGTTCGTCCCCGCCGAACTGGCGGAACTGCTCGACGACGATGAGGTCACCGCCCTGCAGCGCCGCGTCCAGCGCTTGCTAGTCGCGGGGGTGCTGCCAGTGGACCGCACGGGAATGCGCTACCCGTGGCCGCTCGTGTAAGCACGGCGCCCACGATTTTGCGATGTGCGCTCGGAGACCATGACGTTCTGAAGCCCAGCCGCTCGACCGGACGCTGCCTACAACTTCGTCAGAAAAACTTCAGAACGCACCTGACGACATTGGTCATGGTTCGCGACCCACAGCCAGCGTTGAAGACACAACGGCGGGGCGAGGCGCATGAGAGCGGCGGCGCGACCCGGACGATACATAGCTGACGTCCGTCGCTAGTCGCTCTTCGCCCCCTCGGTTTCAATTCGAAGCTCGACCGCCCGAGCAATGATTTGACGATTTGTCGTGCTTGCACCGAGGATCGCTATCCGGTTGGCGAACTCAGTCTCCCCGAGTTGCACGGCAAGTCTGCCCAGAACCTCATCCGCGAAACTTGAGGAAATCGTGTCGAGATGCGTCATGTTCAGAACAATCTGGGGGACACCTGCACTTAAGTAGTTCATGATTCGTGTCCGGATTTCGCTGCCCTCTTTCCTCGAGCCGATAGAGCTCTCAAGCTCGGCGGCATCGAGTTCGTAGTAACCGTCAACCGTCTCGATGGATTCAAGAAGGTCACTGGATGAAAATCGAGAACCCAAAACCTCACCGATACTTACTTTGGTTTCGCAGTTAAGCTGCCAATCCACAGTTGTGCCGTGGTGAGATTCCAAGTCCAAAAGCGGCCGATGAGCGTCGGAGACAGCCGTGGCAACGGCATGCTCCCTGAAGGTCCAAGTGCCTTTGCCAGAGTGGATACTGAGCGAACCACCATTGAGGTCGACAGACCGGCTGAGACCGAATAGTCCGTTTCCTTGGTTTTGACTGCCCTTACTCGTGATTCCCTGCTGGACTGCCAGCCCAATTGCCTGATCTGCGGTCTTGATGGAGTCGTAGGAAAATCTACCTGCTTTTGCCCCCATTCCCATGGCGCGGTGTATACCGATTCCCGAATCACTCACTGAAATCACGCACTGCCTGGTGACTGTATGGAGCTGCATCATCACGTAACCGCACGAAGCTTGGCTATGTTGAAATACATTGTCGAGAACTTCATAAATACACCAGTTCAAAGTGTCGAATACGCCCTCTTCGCAGGGCATTCGATCCAGGAGGGAACCCATGAAACGCCGGGTGAGCTCGCCCGCTTCCTTCTCATTCCGGTATTTCCAAACAACGTCCGTGAGTTGCGCTGTGTGGTCGGGGTCATCAGCAACGTTCATAGGGTTGAGAACGTGCGCAAGAGAACGTTCATGCCCCACTTTGCCAATGTGGAAGGTATGTCCTCGTTCCTTAAGAAAATCTAGCGCACAAGCAAAAGGAACAGCCCCGTTGGGATAGACCTTGTCTGTATGCTCGAAGTCCAAGCCTATTGATTGCTCGAGTGGCGTAGAAGCTACCCAGGACAGTAGCCTTCTAGCTGAAGCGGGGCCGGACAGGTCCCTAACCGCGAAATCGCGAACCTCCCTAGAGGACCGTCGTTCTGTTGTTTCCGTCAAGTGCGATCCCTCTTGGGTAGTTAGAAATACATATGTGTGTATTGAGAAACTGAGTGTATCCCGAGGCCTACCTCGGCAGCCGGGGAAATTTTGCTCCTTCGCCCGCCCTTTTATGTATAGGCGAACGCTCCAACTGCAGGATCGTCACGGCCGCCAGATGCACTTTCCAGCTGCAAAGGTAAATAATCCGAGCATCCGAGTAACTCCGTCCGATGCGTCGGCGGACAGACTCGGCCTATTCCGCGTGGCCCGACGACTCAGGGCGCAGTCCGAGTCCTGCGATTTCCTAAACACTGGCGGCGGCGAGCTCTCTAGCACCGCGCAAGTCTTTAGAAGCGGTGAACTCCTCGGCCGGGGCGTTTTCCTGATATTCGACGAGTTCGACGTGATGCTCCACTAGGGCTTCCTTGACCGCCGCCGGAGTCGCGTAGAAGTACTCGCGACGCAAGTTGACTAGGTTCACCCGCCGGCCAGAGAAGTGCTGGTGGAGCATGGTTTCGATGCCCACCGCGTCCTTTGAGAAGAAGAGTGCGTGCACGTCAAAGAGGAACGGAACGGAAGCATCTCCGAGTTCGCGCACACGATCCATGGGGTTGAGACGGCGCGTCATGCCGATCTTCACCACTCCGTCCCCGAAGGCTCCCAGGTTGGAGATAACGTACACGTACCCGGCACGGGTGTTCAGAGCGTTGTCTTCGGCGTCGGCAAGCTTCGCCTCGGCTTCGTCCAGCTGTTCCTGTACGCGCTGTACGCCCTCAAGGTCTCCGGATGCCTGGAGCTGGAGAAGCACATTGGCGTAGTGATCGACTTCCTTCTTCTGTTTGGCCTTAAGCGCTTCCCATTCGCGCTGGGCTTTGACCGCCTCACGTGCTTCAGCTCGGGCTTCCGCCTCGAGTTGCTTCTGAATGGCTACGGCCTCCAAGTGCCGGGCAGCGAGCTCGAGCTCCTTCTCGCGGAGAGCGTGGAAGGCGTTAGTGATTTGAAGGCCGATCATGGTGCCACGCTTAGCGATCTGCTCACGTGCCTTCTCAAGACGGGCCGAGGCGGTATGTAGGTTCCCGGCTTTCACCGTCTTAACGCAGTTCTCGGCCTCGGCGTTGTAGGCGCGCAGCAACAGCGCGGAAAGGTCTCGGACGAACTTGGATCCTTCCTTCGTGGAACCGTTGAAGGTGAACCCGGAGACTGTGGTGACCGCGGTCTTCTCACGCAGCTTGTCTTTGATGCGGGCGCGGACAGCCGCCAGCTCATCGGCGAGCTTCACCGAGGTCTCAGCGGGATGCTCGTAGTCGTAGAACCCGATGTTGTGCCGGTCGGCGACCTGCCGGACATCAAGGACTTCGCTTCGGACCGCCACGAGCTCGGCTTTCGCCGCAGCAAGCTCCCGCTCCGCCGTGGCAATGTTGCCCGCCAATTCGGCGACATGGCGTTCCTTGTCCAACGTATCCATGTCCCCAAACCTCTGCAGATCGGCGAGCATCTGAACATTGGCCAGGTACACCTCATCCGCGTACTGCTTCAGTCCGTTCGCTGGCAGTGGCGGGGCGCCGATGCCCGTTCGGTAAGTTTTCTCGGCACTTATCCCGAACCCTTCAGCTGGAGCTCCGAAGGATTTCTTGTACTGCTTCAAGATGTCAAGCAAGACCCACAGCACACCACCCGCCAGGATCAGACTGGCTAGGAACGCCTGAGTCGGAAGGATGGCCATGACGATGAGGCAAGTGGAGGCTAAAGCGATATGCCTCGCGAAGCCGACGGGCTTCTTCTTCGGTTTCTCAGGTTCTTGCGCAGGGCCGGATGACAAGTCAGACATGGTTCCCCCAATAGTCACGTGATTGTTTCTCGTACGGTAGCAGCACACGCAGACAGAAACGCCTTCAACGGCGGTGCGGTTGCTCCGCCCGATGTAACCGCGGCCAGCCGCCGTCGGACGCGAGAATGGCGCCGTTGTCGCCGTCGCGGAGCAGGCATGTCACGGAGGCAGCGACCTGAGCGGTGGTGGCTAGCGAAGAGACTGTGGCGTGCAAGATCGGGCCGGTTTCTTCACCGCGGTTCGGGATCCCTAGTTGGCCTCGATGTTGGTAGGAGAGGCCGAGGGTGACTGCGTTGAAACGCAGAACCCTCGGGCCGGGATCGGGATGCGATGTATGCGGCGCCCCACCGGGCCGTCGCAGCCGAGCCACTCTGGAAGCTGACTAGAGGTATGGGTCCCATCCTTGCAGCTTGCTGTTGAGCAACAGCGCGGCGGTGTCGAACATTCCAGGGTCGTCTACTTCTGATGCAGACGCGACGGTCCTCAAGCGCTCGGTGGTTTGCTGAGTGAGCGACTCTATCTCGCTTGGCCATGGCTTCAGAGATTCGAGCGTGATGTTGAGGGCCTTCGCATAGGAACCAAGGGCGATTTTGCTACTCACGCACGTAGCAGCGTCTATTCCCGCCTGCCTGCTGCTGAGCACGCCAGAGCATCGGTTTGTCCGGAAGTCATCGAAGTTCTCCGTGAGCTGAGGACGGATTTCAGCTACGGCGCTGGCCACTTCTGAGACAGTGCTGGTGGTCTCCGTCGGGGTAGGTGCCTCGGAGGGGGCGCTCGACACCGAAGGCTCCGCTGCCTGGGTGCTTGAGCTGCACCCGGCTAGGGCCAGTGTCAGCATGAGGGTAAGTCCGAGCGATCTTTTCAACAGAATCTTTCTGGCAGGAGAGCGGATAGGGACCGCTTCGAATATTGGATGCCCCTTGATGCAGCACCTGAGATCCAGTTGCTTTGAGCGGCACATGGCAGATTATCGGGGCCCGAGGTTTGACGGATAGCAGACACGCTGACTTTGGAAGCGTTGGCCGTCACACATTACGCCGAGAATCGGCTCCTAAACGGCCGCGAGGCTGAACCTTAGGACGCGGGCCCGTATTGAAGCACGCGGGTTGTCCGCTCGTGGGCTCCGCCTAGCGGCCAAGGGAGAGCGCCCCCTCAAACCTCAGCCACCGGAGCCGCGAACTGCGCCGCGTACAGCGCGGCGTACGCCCCGCCGGCCTCCAGCAGTGACGCGTGTGTCCCCTGTTCCACGATCTGGCCGGCTTCCATCACCAGGATGAGGTCGGCGTCGCGGATGGTGGAGAGCCGGTGCGCGATGACGAACGAGGTCCGGTCGGACCGCAGCGCGCTCATGGCCTTCTGCACCAGTACCTCGGTGCGGGTGTCCACGGAGGACGTCGCCTCGTCCAGGATCAGCACCGAGGGCCGGGCCAGGAACGCCCGGGCAATCGTCAGGAGCTGCTTCTCCCCCGCCGAGACGTTGGCGCCCTCGTCGTCGAGCACGGTGTCGTAGCCCTGCGGCAGGGACTTCACAAACCGGTCCACGTACGTCGCCTTCGCCGCCTCCAGGATCTCCGCCTCCGAAGCATCCGGCCGGCCGTAGGCGATGTTGTCCCGGATGGTCCCGCCGAACAGCCACGTATCCTGCAGCACCATCCCCATCCGCGAGCGCAGCGCGTGCCGGGACATCGCGGCGACGTCCACGCCGTCCAGCGTGATCCGCCCGGCGTCGAGTTCGTAGAAGCGCATCATCAGGTTCACCAGCGTGGTCTTGCCCGCCCCGGTCGGGCCCACAATCGCCACCGTCTGCCCCGGCTCCGCCACCAGGCTCAGCTTGGAAATCAGCGGCTTGTCCGGCGAGTAGGCAAAGGACACGTCCTCGAACACCAGCCGCCCCCGGCCCCCAGAAGGAGCCACGGACGGCACCGGGTCAGGCGACTGCTCCTCGGTGTCCAGCAGCTCGAACACCCGCTCCGCCGACGCCACGCCGGACTGCAGCAGGTTCGCCATCGAGCCCAGCTGGGCCAGCGGCTGGGTGAACTGCCGCGAGTACTGGATGAACGCCTGCACATCGCCCAGCTGCATCGCCCCGGACGCCACCTGCAGCCCGCCCACCACGGCGATCCCCACATAGACCAGGTTCCCGATGAACGTCATGGCCGGCATGATCAGCCCGGAAATGAACTGGGCGCCGAAGCTGGCCTGGTACAGCTCCACGTTCTTCTGCCGGAACGTCTCCTCCACCTCGCGCTGCCGGCCGAACACCTTCACCAGTGCGTGCCCGGTGTAGGTCTCCTCGATCTGGCCGTTCAGTTCGCCGGTGTTCTTCCACTGCGCCACAAACAGCTTCTGCGAGCGCTTGGCGATCACCGTCGTCGTCACCAGGGTCAGCGGAATGGTCACCAGGGCGATGATGGCCAGCGTGGGCGAGAGGATCACCATCATCACCAGCACCCCGGCCACGGTCAGCACCGAGGTCACCGCCTGGCTGATGGACTGCTGCAGGCTCTGGGAGATGTTGTCCACATCGTTGGTCACCCGACTGAGCAGCTCGCCGCGCTGCACGGTGTCGAAATAGCGCAGCGGCAGCCGGTTGATTTTCGCCTCGATCCGCTCGCGCAGCCGGTACACGGTGCGCTGCACCACGCCGTTGAGGATATATGCCTGCATCCACATAAACGCCGAGGCGAGCACATAGAGCACCAGCGCCCACAGCAGCACCGAGGACAGCGCGGCGAAGTCGATCCCGGTACCGGGCGTCAGCGCCATGGCGCTGAGCATGTCCGCCTTTTGGTTCTCCCCCGCGGCCCGCAGCTGCGCGATCAGCTGGGCCTTGCTCACCCCGGCGGGCAGCTGCTTGGACACGACACCGGCGAAAATCAGGTTGGTGCCCTCGCCCAGGAGCCGCGGCCCGATCACGGACAGTGTCACGCTCACGACGGCGAGCAGGAGTACCAGCGTCAGCCAGATCCGCTCGGGGCGGAGTTCGCCCAGCAGCCGTTTCGCGGACGGGCCGAAGTTCATCGCCTTCTCCGCGGGGATGTTCATCCCCGCGAACGGGCCGCCGTGGCCGGGGCCGCCGCGCGGTCGCGGGATCCGCAGCGGGGCCTCCTGGCCGGAGCCGGCCGGCTTCCCGCCGGCACCGCCGGCACCGCCACCCGAGCCTCCGGCGCCGCCGGAAGCAGAAGCCCGGGACTCGACCTTGCTCATACCGCCTCCTCCGCCGCGAGCTGGGAATTCACGATCTCGTTGTACGTCGGCGAGGTCTCCAGCAGCTCCTCGTGCGTGCCGTGCGCGACGATCCGGCCGTCGTCGAGCACCAGAATCTGGTCCGCATCCACAATGCTGGAAACCCGCTGGGCGATGATCACCAGCGTCGCGCCGGCAGTGTGCTGCCCGAGCGCCTGGCGGAGCCGGGCGTCCGTGGCGGTGTCCAGCGAGGAGAACGAGTCGTCAAAGATATAGAGCTCGGGGCGTTTCACCAGCGCCCGGGCAATCGCGATCCGCTGCCGCTGCCCGCCAGAGACGTTGGTGCCGCCCTGCGAGATGGGCGCGTCCAGGCCGCCCTCCATCTCCCGGACAAAGTCCTCCGCCTGCGCGATGGACAGCGCCCGCCAGAGCTCGTCCTCGGTGGCGTCGGGCTTGCCGTAGAGCAGGTTGCTGCGGACCGTGCCGGAGAACAGGTAGGGCTTCTGCGGGACCAGGCCGATGTGCCCCCAGAGCAGGTCCGGGTGCAGTTCCCGGACGTCCACGCCATCGATCCGCACCGAGCCGGAGGTGGCGTCGAAGAGCCGCGGCATCAGGTTCACCAGGGTGGTCTTCCCGGACCCCGTGGAGCCGATGATCGCCGTCGTCTGCCCGGCGCGGGCGGTGAAGTCCACGTCCGAGAGGACCGGCGCCTCGGCACCCGGGTAGGCGAACCCGACGTCGCGCATCTCCAGCTCGCCGCGGGCTGCACCGGCGAGGCTGACCGGGTGCTCCGGCGGCCGGACGCTGGATTCGGTGCCCAGCACCGCGCCGATCCGGTCCGCGGAGACGGCGGCGCGCGGGATCATGATCGCCATGAAGGTGGCCATCATGACGGACATCAGGATCTGCATCAGGTAGCTCAGGAACGCGATCATGGTGCCCACCTGCATGGAGCCGTCCTCGATCCGGAACGCGCCGAACCAGATCACGGCCACGGAGGAGACGTTGAGCACCAGCATTACGGTGGGGAACGCGAGCGCCATCAGCCGGCCGGCGCGCAGCGCGGTGTCCGTGACGTCCTCGTTGGCCCGGCCGAAGCGGGCGGTCTCGATGTCCTCGCGGACGAAAGCGCGGACCACGCGGATGCCGGTGAGCTGTTCGCGCAGCACCCGGTTGACCGTGTCGATCCGGGTTTGCATCAGCCGGAACAGCGGCACCATCCGGGTGACGATCAGGCCCACGGCGATGAGCAGCACCGGCACGCTGACCGCAATCAGCCAGGACAGCTGCACGTCCTGCCGGACCGCCATGATGACCCCGCCGATGCTCAGCATGGGCGCGGTGACCATCAGCGTGGCGGACATCAGCACCAGCTGCTGGACCTGCTGGACGTCGTTGGTGGATCGGGTGATCAGGCTGGGCGCGCCGAACCGGGTCACCTCCTGCTCGGAGAACTCCGCCACCCGGGTGAAGATCGCCCCGCGCACGTCCCGGCCCAGCGCCATCGCGGCCTTCGCGCCGAAGTAGACGGCGGCGATGGTGCAGGCGATCTGCAGCAGGGTGACCATCAGCATCACGCCGCCGACGCGCATGATGTAGTCCGTGTCCCCGCGCGCCACACCCTGGTCGATGATGTCAGCGTTCAGGGTGGGCAGGTACAACGAGGCGATGGACGCCGCCAGCTGGAAGACGACGACGGCGAGCAGCAGCCGCCGCTGCGGCCTCAGGTATTCGACGAGCAGTTTCCAGAGCATCCGGTCTCCAGTTCTTGCACGGTCCCCGGTTGGTGGTCCGGAGGTCAGTTTACGTCCGGATGCTGGGCGCGGACGGGGTTATTCTCTGGGCGGACTCGGCGCGCGTCGACGCGGGCGCCGCCAGATCTTGACACGGTCTTAATTTGATCCGCTGACCTGTCATTGGCACTGCGCAACGTCGAGTAGCGTTGCTCCCAATCGGCCAGAAACGGAAGGAAGTCTTGTCATGGAGTATGTCGTGCTGCAGGTGATCCTAAAAGAGAAGCTGTGGGGAACCGGCTCGGGAAACCTGACTTCTCTGGAGAAGACCCTCAACGATCAGGCCGCAAAAGGCTATCGCCTCCACACCATAACCACCGCCAGCAGCGGGAGCAAGGGACTCGGCGGCGGTGACCGCATACAGGCAACCATGGTGTTCGAGCGCCTCGGATAGTCGCACCTCGCTGTGGCGTCGGGACGCCATGGCATCCTCCGGCGAGTCCGTTCGCAGGAAAGCGGTCGTGCTCCAGATTGAGAGGAGGTCGAGGTTCGCTCACGGAATTTGACTGCCCGGAGGCAGGAGTTCGCTCAGCAGGCGACCCTGCGCCGTGATCAACTTCTTTCGGGAACAGCCGTCAGTTAATCCCGGACCAAGGTGTACCTTGGCCGAATGCTGAGCATTGGTTCGATCGTGATCAGGGTGGAAAACCTCGAACGCCAGATGGCTTTCTGGCAGGCCGCGCTGGGCTACGAGCCGCGGCACGAGCCCCTCGACGACTTTGTCATCCTGCAGCCGCCGGCCGGTGCCGGCACCTGCATCTCCCTAGACCGCGTTCCCGCGGCCCTCCAGATCCCGCCACGCCTGCATCTGGATCTTTACACCGACCAGCAGGACGCCGAAGTGCAGCGGCTCCTGGCCCTGGGCGCCACCCCGGTCGAGTGGAGCAAGCGGCCGGCGGACGCGGACTACGTGATCCTTGCCGACCCGGAGGGCAACCGGTTCTGCGTGGTGGACACCGCCGGGACGGACAACTCGCCGTCGTCCATTGAAGAAAGCGAACGTCTGAGTGCTGGCGCACATTCCTTAAGTCGGCGCCTCAGTCCGCTGGCTTGCGAGCCAATTACGACGGAGGATACGGGCTAGGAGGCGGGATCGGCGTCGTGTTTCGCGGGCTGATGGCCTTGGACGGCGGCGCGGACGTCGCCCTTTTGGTGCCCGTCCTTGTGTCCGCTGTCCTTCTTGCCGAACGGCAGCGCTTTGAGCAGCGGCTGCAGGATCGCCATCACGACGAGGCCCCAGGCGAGTCCGAGGACGGCCGAGCACAGGGTGTTCACGAGCCAGGCCAGGAAGCCGCCCGCCACCGGGATCCCGGCTACGGGGTGCTCGAGGGCGTGGACCAGATCGTAGGGCAGGTGCCAGCCGAGGTCGTGGGCGCCCTGCAGCATGATGTGCCCGCCCACCCACAGCATGGCGCCCGTCCCGACGACGGTAATCGTGGTCAGCACGGCGGGCATCCCCTTGACGAGCAGCTCGCCGAAGCGGTGGGAGCCCGCGGACTCCTTGGTGGTCAGGTGCAGGCCGATGTCGTCCATCTTGACGATGAGTGCGACGGCGCCGTACACGGCGGCCGTGATCGCGATCGCCACTGCGACCAGGATGGAGGCCCGAACCCACAGGGATTCGGCCGCCACCTCGTTCATCGCGATGACCATGATCTCGCAGGAAAGGATGAAGTCGGTGGTGATGGCGCCCTTGGTGACCTTGGCCTCCGCCTCCGGCCCCCGGTCGACCGCCGGGGTGTCTTCCTCGGCGTCGTGCTGTCCGCGGAGTTTGTGCCAGACCTTCTCGGCACCCTCGTAGCAGAGGTAGGTGCCGCCCGCCATGAGGATGAACGGAATGACGCCCGGGATGAAGGCGCTGATGAGCAGCAGTGCCGGCAGGATGATCAGGAGTTTGTTCCGCAGCGAGCCCCAGAAGATCTTCTTGATCATCGGCAGTTCGCGGGACGGGTCCGCCCCGGACACGTACTGAGGGGTGACTGCGGCATCGTCAATGACCACGCCCGCGGCCTTGGCCCCCGCCTTCGCCGCTCCGGCGGCGACGTCGTCCACCGAGGCGGCCGCGATCTTGGCCAGGGCTGCGATGTCGTCCAGCAGGGCGACCAGGCCGCCGCTCACAGCCCGCGTCCGTACTGTTTGGGGGCGGACGGCTGGACGGGGGTGCCCTGGTCGGGGTGCGTGATCGGCATGCTCAATTATATGAGGGATAGCCCGTCGGCTCTGGATCCGAACCGGGCCGGCTCGGTAGCGTGAAGAGCATGACCATCAAACTTGAGAACGTCGGCATCGCCGTGCGCAGCCTCGACGAGGCGATCGCGTTCTTCACCGACCTCGGTCTGGCGGTCGTTGGGCGGGACACCGTCAGCGGCGAATGGACCGACACCGCCGTCGGGCTTGACGGCAATCACGCCCACATTGCCATGCTCGAAACGCCGGACGGCCGTGGCCGCCTCGAGCTCTTTGAATACATCCATCCCGAGGCGATCGAGACGGCGCCCACCCGTCCCAACGAGATCGGCATGCACCGGGTCGCGTTCTCAGTCTCCGACATCGACCAAGCCCTGGAGATCGCCGCGCGGCATGGCTGTTATCCGCTGCGCGGCGTGGCGACCTACAAGGACGTTTACAAGCTCACGTACCTCCGCGGCCCCAGCGGCATCCTCGTGATGCTTGCCGAGGAGCTGAAGAAAAGCTGAGGGCCGGGCCAGTGCGCCCGTTCGCCGGACGGGCGCGCAGTCTGGTTCGATGAGCGGATGGAACATTCACAGTTGAATTTGCCCTCTCCGAAGCTCACCGCGGGCGATCGGGTCGCGGTTCTCTCGCCGTCCTTTGCCGCGCCTGGATTCGCCCCTGCCGTGCATGAGCAGGCCATGCGGCGCCTCATTGCGACCACGGGCCTGGTACCGGTGGAGTTCCCAACGACCCGCAAGCTCGGTTCCAGTCCAGAGGAACGGGCGGCGGACATCAATGCGGCGTTCGCCGATCCCAGCATCCGTGCGATTCTCGCGACCATCGGCGGCGACGACCAGATCACGGTCGTGCCGCATCTGGACGCCGCGGCGGCCGTAGCGGATCCGAAGATCTTCATCGGCTACAGCGACAACACCAATCTGCTCAACTGGCTGTGGTCCCTTGGGATACCCGCATATTACGGCGGTTCCACCCAGGTTCACCTCGGCGCCGGGCCGGGTGCGGACGACGTCCACCTCGCTTCCCTGCGTGCGGCGCTGCTCACCGGAGGCGAACTTGAGGTCACCGAACCGGGGGAATCAGAGGACTTCGGGCCGGATTGGCTCGAGCCACGGGCGCTCGTCGAATACGGCGACCGCGAACCCACCGAACCCTGGACGTGGACGGGTCCGGCATGCACCGTCTCCGGTCCCACATGGGGCGGCTGTATCGAAGTCCTCGACCAGCTGGCCATCGCCGACAGGCTGCCCGCCCTCGACGCACTCCGGGGCAGCATCCTGCTCCTCGAAACCAGCGAACTGCTGGCTCCCGCCGACTGGGTTAAGCGGTGGATTCGAGCGCTCGGCGAGCGTGGCGTCTTGGAGGCAGTCGACGGCGTGATGGTCGCCAGGCCACCCGTCAGCAGCCACGGGCAGATCCCGCCCGCCGTCGAACGGGCTCAGTTGCGCTCGGCACAGCGGGATGTGGCCGCCGCCGAAATCGCACGATACAACCCGGACGCCGTCGTCTGCATCGGGGTCCCGTTCGGGCATACCCGGCCACAGTGGATCATCCCCTATGGCGGTCAGATCCAACTCAACGGCGAAGCAAAGACGATCACCGCGAACTATTCCTAAGCGTCGCGGAGCTCGAAAGTCAGCGACCAAGTTGGCTAAGCGGCGAAGCCCGCGATCCGGGCGTTGGATCGCGTTCATCCTCGCCGGAGCGCCGATCCTGACCGTTCTGCTCTGTAGTCCTTGCGCTCCACTCCCGCCCGGAATACCGTCTCGAGAAGCAGGAGCAACCACGAGCGGAAGGCATGCCGTGCTGAAGCAAGTCGCTGAAGGGGTTTGGGTTCACCAGAGCGAGTTCCTGCAGAGCAACGCCGTCATCGTTCAGGGCCGGGCCGGTGTGCTGCTCATCGACCCCGGGATAACGCGCGGCGAAATGGCGGACCTCGCGGACGACCTTCGCGCGTTGGACCAGCCCGTCGTGGCAGGCTTTTCGACGCATCCGCATTGGGACCACGTGCTCTGGCACCCGGACTTCGGCGACGTGCCACGGTACGCCACGGCCCGCTGCGCGGCACCGATCCAGGACCTGCTGTCGCAGCCGGACTGGAAGGACCGCGTAGCCGGCGTGCTGCCGGCGGACTTCGCCGGGGAGATCCCGCTGGAACTCCTGGGCCTCATCACCGGCCTGCCCGCCGGAACCGCACAGCTTCCCTGGGACGGCCCCAGAGTCCGGATCATCGAGCACCAGGCCCACGCCGCGGGCCACGCCGCGCTGCTGATTGAGGACGGCGGGGTCCTTGTCGCCGGGGACATGCTTTCGGACATCCTGATGCCGTTCCTCGATCTGAAGTCCGCGGATCCGATCGGGGACTACCTCGCCGCCGTGCAGCTCTTCGAGGGCATTACAGGCGACGTCGCCGCCGTCGTCCCCGGCCACGGCTCAGTCGGCGGAGCCGAGCAGCTGCGGGCGCGGCTCCGGCAGGATCGCGCGTATGTGGAGGCCTTGCGGGACGGCGCTGAGCCGAATGACCCGCGGCTGGGCCCCTCGGCTCCCTTGGAATGGCTGGCCGGCGTGCATCAAGGGCAGGTACAACAGCTCGCCCAAAGAAACGGGAAGCCCGAATAGCGGCCCCGCGCTGAGCTACCCGCCGATCACCACGTTCGCCGGCGGTTCGTCCGCGAGCATGAGCTCGATCTGGCGCTGCAGGAGCTTGCCCATCCGTGGGCGCATGGCCGAGGTGGCGCCGCCGATGTGCGGGCTGATGATGACGCCGGGCGTGCCCCACAGCGGGTGGTCCTGCGGCAGCGGTTCGGGGTCGGTAACGTCCAGGGCGGCGCGGATTCGGCCGGAGGCGGTGTGCTTCACCAGGGCACCGGTGTCAGCGACCGGCCCGCGGGCGACGTTGACCAGCAGCGCGCCGTCGGGCATGGCGGCGAGGAAGGCGTCGTCGATCAGGTGGCGGGTGGAGTCGCTGAGCGGGACCACCACCACCACGATGTCGTGCTCCGGCAGCAGGCTGTGCAGTTCGTCGATGCCGTGGATCTGGCCGTGCGCGTCGGACCGCGCCTTGCTGGCCACCCGGGTCACGGTGGTTTCGAAAGCCAGCAGCCGGTCCTCGATCGCCTTGCCGACGCCGCCGTAGCCGACAATTATCACGCGCCGGTCCGCAAGGCTTGCGGTGGGACGGCTCTCCCAGCGGCCCTCCTGCTGGTTCTTCAGCATCCGGGGGAATTCACGCTGGCTGGCCAGGATCAGGGCCAGGGTCAGTTCGGCGGTGGACGCCTCGTGGACGCCCGCGGCATTCGCGAAAACGCGGCCGGCGGGCAGCACCTCTTCGACGCCGTCGTAGCCGATCGACTGGCTCTGCACCAGCCCGGTCTCCACGCCCTCCAGCCCGCGCAGCGCGGACCAGCCGCCCATGTAGGGCGGAACGACGATGTCAATGCTCGGCTGCGGCGCTTCGCCGGACAGGTCCCACTCGAGGACGGTGACATCCGGGTGGGGCTGGAGATATTCACGCAGGGTTGCGTCCGGCAGGCTGACAGTAATTTTCTTCGGCATAGTTGCCAGCCTAGTAGGCCGGCGCGGACGACGGCGGATGACCGCGGCAGGTGACTGCCGCCGTCGTCGTCCGCGACCGTGGTGAGTCACGGGCGCTGAGTGTGGACAGCGCCTAGTTCGAGCCAGCTCTGTTCAGCGCCGCTTCCAGCAACTCGATGTCGATCCGGGCATGCGCTAACCCTATGGCTGCCGCCTCGGCTTGGCGCTGCGCGCAAATAGCCTCAACGAGCCGCTCATGATCGGCTAACGCGCGGAGCTCCATTTCGCGCATGCCCTCAGGGAAACCCCAGAGATGGGCTGGCGCCGCGAGCCCGATCTGCGCTTCGAGCTCTAGGAGAATGCGTTTGAGAGTCAGGTTGTGTGACGCTTCCGCGATAGCCGTGTGGAGCCTCGCGTCGGCCTTTTGGGAGGCGGTGCCCGATTCGGCCCCCCGGTAGGCTTCCAGCCGCTCCCTGAGCACAGCAGCGTCAGCGTCGGTCCGGTTCTCTGCCGCGGCCCGGGCGATCGTGCCGTGAAGGTGGACCATGGCCTCGCAGGTGTCGCGCAGCGATTCCCAGCGGGACGAGAGAGTCCTTTGCACTGACGCGTTGGACGCCGCTGTCCATTGTTCCCGGACGAACGAGCCACCTGCACGGCCCCGCTGTGTCGATAGCAAGCCTTGGTCGACTAGACGGCCAATGGCGGCTCGGACCGTCATCCGTCCCACATGCAAGGACTTTGCCAGGTCGCGTTCCGACGGCAAGCGGGCGCCCGGCAAATATTCGCCTACCGCAATCGCCGTGATTAGCCGGTCGGTGATTTCATCGGCCCGGGACATCGCGGCCAGAGGCATGTCCAGCGACCCTTCGGGCCCGTCATCTTTGCTCTTGCCCATGGCACCAACTTATACATATTTGTAAAAGGTCTTGGAATTGGACCATTAGTGCGCAAGGATGATGCTCACGCCCGACCAAAGGATTTTGCGTGACAACCCTCACAACACATAGAGTCCCCTTCCGCCAGTGGGAGACCTGGGTGGCGATCTTCACCCCGGATCTCCCCCTAGCTGGAGCTCTCCCCCTTATCGTGCTTCACGGCGGACCGGGCATGGCTCATAACTACCTGCAGAACCTGGCGGCCCTGACGGAAACCGGCCGCACTGTCATCCTTTACGACCAGTTGGGCTGTGGAAACAGCTCGCATTTACCCGATGCCCCGGCGGATTTCTGGGTTCCGCAGCTGTTTGTCGATGAGTTCCTCAGCCTCCTTGCGCACTTCCAGATCGAGGACTTCCATCTTCTCGGGCAGTCCTGGGGTGGCATGCTGGGCGCGGAAATCGCCGTGCGACAGCCGCCAGGTTTGGCGAGCCTATCCATCTGCAACTCCCCCGCTTCAATGGGGCTGTGGGCGGACGCCGCCACAGATCTCAGGGAGCGGCTGCCCCGAGATGTCCAAGATGCGCTGACGTTCCACGAGAACGCGGGCACGGTAACTTCCCCTGCGTACGCTGCTGCCACCATGGCCTTCTACGAGCGCCATGTTTGCCGCACCACGCCTTTCCCAGCAGATTTCGAGGAGAGCGTGGCTCAGATGGAAGCCGAACCGACGGTCTACCACACAATGAACGGCCCCAACGAGTTCCACGTCATCGGAACACTGCGCAACTGGAGCATCGTCGACCGGTTGGAGCGGGTGACCGCCCCGACGCTGGTGGTAGCCGGTGAACATGACGAAGCAACCCCTGCTACCTGGGCACCTTTCATCGCCAATATTCCAGATGTCACCAGCCACGTCTTCGCCGGGGCAAGCCACTGCTCACACCTCGAACAACCCGAGGCTTTCCGGGCCGTCATCGCAGCCCACCTAGCCCGCCACGACCACCACACCCTTGTCTAGGACCACCACAACCACCTCACTCCCAGAAAGAACTCGATGGCAAACTCATCAAGCCCCCCTGAACTCAGCGCCCAACAGCAGCTCGAAGCCTTCGGCTACAAACAGGAACTCAAACGATCGGTTTCCACCACGGATCTACTGGTCTACGGACTCGTCTTCATGGTGCCGATCGCTCCGTGGGCGATCTTCGGCGTCGTCTACAACGCGGCGGGAGGGATGGTCCCGCTCGTATACGTGATCGGCCTTGTCGCTATGATCTTTACCGCCCTCGCTTATCAGCAAATGGCAAAGTCCATCCCGCTCGCCGGCTCTGTGTTCTCCTACGTGGGACGCGGAATCCATCCCACGGCCGGGTTCTTCGCGGGCTGGGCAATCCTGCTGGACTATCTTCTGGTCCCGACGCTGCTGTACGTATTCGCCGCCGAGTCGATGGTGGGGATCTTCCCCGATTCGCCGCGCTGGCTGTGGGCGCTGATCTTTGTGGCGGTCAACACCGTAGTCAACCTGCTTGGCATCAGCTCCATCAAGCGGATGAACCGCATCTTCCTTGCGATCGAACTCATCTTTGTCGTGATCTTCATCGTCATCGCGGTCAATGCCTTGGCCGGACACACCGTCCCCGGGGCCGAGCTGACAATGAACCCGATCTGGGACGCGAGTAAGGTCACGGGCCCGCTGATCGCCTCGGCACTGTCTATCGCAGTGTTGAGCTTCCTTGGATTTGACGGCATCTCGACCATGTCGGAGGAGGCTACCGGCGGCCGCAATGCGGCTGGCCGCGCAATGGTTCTGGCACTGTTCCTCGTGGCATTCCTGTTCATCGTGCAGACTTGGCTGGCCAGCGCCCTGGCGGCAGGCCGCCCCTCATTCAACGACGACGAGGTGGGCAACGCCTTCTTCACCATCGTTGAGGCTGCCTCCAACAGCGGCTGGATGACGGCCTTCTTTGTCGTCAACGTGCTCGCGATCGGCGTCGCAAACGCCATGGCGGCGCAGGCCGCCACCTCGCGGCTTCTCTACTCAATGAGCCGAGACCGTCAGCTGCCCAAGTTCCTGTCCCGGATCGATGCCCGCCAGGTACCCCGGAACGCCATCATTATGGTGTCCGCCATCTCGGCGATCCTAGTCCTGTTCTTCGTAGGACAGATCGACGTCATTTCCGCTCTTGTGAACTTCGGGGCATTGTTTGGGTTCCTGCTTCTGCACCTCTCAGTCATCGTTCACTACGTCGTGCGCAAAAAGTCGAAGAACTACCTCCTGCATCTTGCGGTGCCCATCCTGGGCTTCCTGATCATTGGCTATGTCCTGCTCAACGCGGCTCCCGAGGCCAAAATCGGCGGCGCTATCTGGCTCGTAGTGGGCGCTGCTGTCTTCGCCTACTACAAATTCACCGGGCGGACGCCGGACTTGTCGGACGGCAGCAGCGATGATCCAGAGCTCGTCATGAGCGGAAAGGAATCCCAGCCGTGACCGTAACCGCTGATCATTTCCTCGACAAATCCAACGGGAAATTCTCTTTCTCCGCACACGAGGAGCCCGCGCTTCGGATCGCTCCCGGGACCGGCGAGCGGATCGCCTTCGAGACGAACGACGCCGTGTACGCGGAATTGCACGAGCATCACGACCTGGACCAACTTTCCGTGGGCATCAACCCGGTCACGGGACCGGTTTTCGTGGACGGAGCGGAGCCTGGCGATGCCCTGGTCGTCACGATTCACGAGATCCTGCTCAAGGAATTCGGCTGGTCCGTTAGCCTGCCGGGAACGGGAGCGCTGCGCCACGTGATGGGCGAGGAGATGTTCACCCGCCGGATCCCTATCGATGCAGACGGCGTGCACGTGACCGACCGCCACATCTTCGATGCCCAGCCCATGATCGGCTGTATCGGCACGGCACCGGCCGAGGGGGAGAATTCAACTGTCATGCCGAGCTTCGCGGGGGGCGGCAATATGGACCTGACTGGCTGCCGGCCGGGCTCGAAGGTCTACCTTCCCGTCATGGTGGAGGGCGCTTACCTCTCTATCGGAGATATTCATGCCCTGATGGCGGAGGGGGAGTCTTCCTTCGTGGCAATTGAGGCTGAGGGAACAGCCGTCGTGAGCATCGAACTCGCCAAGGCGATGAATCTTCGGGCGCCCAGAATTGAAACCGGCGAGCACTGGATCTTCGTTGGCCTAGGGGACCCTGTGCAGGAAAGCATCACCCGCGGCTACGAGGATATGTTCCACTTCCTCGTCCAAGACCATGGCTGGCAACGGGAAGACGCTTACGCCGTTCTGAGCGCCGTCGGGGACTCCCGGCTAGGCGGTCCGACCGGGTCCTCGACACCGGATCCGCTCCATCCTTTCAGTCCGGTGGGAGCAGTCACCGTCCACCGCCTGCCCAAGAGTGTGCTGAAAGCCCATTCCTGAGTCCAAACCCCGAGAGGCTGAGCCCGGCGCGATACCGCGGCGGGCTCAGCCTCTTAGTCGAAGGGCCGGCGCGGACGACGGCGGCAGGTGCCGGCCGCCGTCGTCGTCCGCGTCCCGGAGTGCCTAGCGGCCGAAGAGCTTGGCGAAGAAGCCGGTCTTGGGCTCGTCTGCGTGGCCCTTGCAGCGGTCGGCGCTCTTGACGCCGCGCATGACCTGGTCCACGTGCTGGCCGCAGCCGGCCCACGTGGTCTTGCCGCACTTCTTGCATGCAACCTGTCGGCACATCTGGTGTCTCCCTTTGTCGGTATGGGTCTACCCCTCCACTATACCCCGGGGGGTATGTTGCGCAAGTTCATGGAACACCATTCCGCCCAAGGGCGTTAGTTTCCTACAGTGGGACCCGTCGACGGGACGCACGCACTGACTTCAGACCGTACCGAGAGGATCGCTTCATGGCATACATCAAGGTTGGAACCGAGAACAGCACCGACGTCGAGCTCTACTACGAGGACCACGGCGCCGGGCAGCCGGTGGTCCTGATCCACGGCTACCCGCTGGACGGCTCGTCCTGGGAGAAACAGACCGCCGCGCTCCTGGCCGCCGGCTACCGCGTGATCACCTACGACCGGCGCGGCTTCGGCCAGTCCAGCAAGCCCACCGACGGCTACGACTACGACATCTTCGCCGCCGACCTGAACACCCTGATGACCGGCTTGGACCTCAACGACGCCGTGCTGGTGGGCTTCTCGATGGGCACCGGCGAAGTGGGCCGCTACCTCGGCAGCTACGGCTCGGCGCGCGTGGCCAAGGCCGTCTTCCTCGGCTCACTGGAACCATACGTGCTGCAGACCGAGGACAACCCCGACGGCGTCCCGCAGTCCGTGTTCGACGGCCTGATGGAAGCGGTCACGGCCGACCGCTACGCCTTCTTCACCGACTTCTTCAAGAACTTCTACAACAGCGACACCTTCCTGGGCACACCGCGGCTCAGCGAGGAAGTCATGCGGGCTGGCTGGAACCTCGCCACTGCGGGCGGCCCGACGGCGTCCGCTGCCGCGCAGCCCACCTGGCTCACCGACTTCCGCGGCGACATCCCCAAGATCGACGTCCCGGCCCTGATCGTCCACGGCACCGCGGACCGGATCCTGCCGATCGACGTCACCGGCCGCCGCTTCACCAAGGCCCTGCCGGACGCGGAGTACGTGGAGATCGACGGCGCCCCGCACGGGATGCTCTGGACCCACGCCGCCGAGGTCAACAAGGTGCTGCTGGGGTTCCTGGCCAAGTAGGCCGCAGCGGCGGTTTCCGCGCCGGTTCAGGACGGGCGCACCTCGGGTCCGGGGTGCGCCCGTCCGCGTCCGTAGCGGTTTTCCGGAAGCGTCGGAGGGGCTGGCGCATGCGGGTCCACAGGCGCACGATTAACGTACCGGGAATGCCCTGGCGCAGACCCCCGGCCGACGCCCTATTTAGCACGGGCGAGCTAATCGAAACTGGACGGACGTGCCACCGCGACTGCGGTGCCACCGCGGCGTGATCGTGACGGGCACACGCCGTCCGACCCTCTTGAACCGCATCCTCCAGTAGGAGCACCAAAAGAAATGTCCATCACCACATCACCAACCACGTCCCACCCCCGGGCGGCCAAGTTCACCTTGGTCTCGGCCATCACCCTGGGGCTCATCGGCGGCCCCGTCGCCTTGGCCGCACCGGCTGACGCGTCGACCCGCCAGGGTGGCTGCACCGTCGACCCGTTGAGGCCAACCGACCGTAGCCACTGGGTCGATTTCCGCATCAAGGTGGACTGCCGGGACAACAGGACCGTGCAGATAAGGCAGTTGCGTTATGAAGACGAGCGCGGCCGCAGGCACGACGATTTCCTGGGCGGCTCAACGTTCTGGGAGTCCTTCAACCGGCGCCACGAGTCGACGACCGTCCACAGCTACCGCTTCGTCCCTGACCGCCGCGGCGAGGAAAAGGTTTACCAGCTCGTCTCGTTCCGCGTCCGCGTGGGCAACCACTGGTCCAACTGGACCCGCTGGGAGAAGAGCGAGGTGGCAACGCTCCGGCACTGAACGTCTTCCACGAAAGTGCCAATACACCGGAAAGCCAAGGGGTTCCCTTGGCTTTCCGGTGTGCTGCGCGCTAGACCTCGTCGTCCCACCCGCCGGCGCCGACGGCGTCTTCCGGCTTGTCGTCCGACGTCGGGTCGCCGGACCCGATGTACGCCGCGGGCACCGTTCCGGCGGCCTGGGTCTGCTGTTCCTCGCGGATGTTGCCGGCGCGGCCCGGCTCGGTGTGGCCCGGCTCGGCGTGCGGCTGGCGGGCCTCGACGTCGTCGGAGTCGCCCTGCTGCTGGCGCTCCTTCGCGGCCTCGGGGTCGCCGGGACCGCGCAGGCCGGCGGGGTCGTTGCTTGGCTCATTCGGATCACTCATTGCACTGCCTTTCATCCGCGGATGGACTTCTCCCACACTAACTTGGAGCCTTACCGGGCGGCGCCGGACGCGATCAGTTCTTCCAGCCCGCGCTTGAACCCGGACCGGCCGCCGTGGGCGGGATGCCTGATTTTCGGCACGTCCAGCCCGCTGCGCTGCAGGCTGCGGTGCGCCACGTTGCCGACGGCCACCACCGTCTCGATCGCAAATTCCTGCTTCAGCGCCTGCCAAAAGGGGGTTCCCAGCGCCGCTTCGGACGCCGTGGGGGTGCGGTTGGACAGGGGCCGCCCGGGCACGTGGGTGTGCCACGGGCAGGCGCTCCAGAGCAGCGGAAGGAACTCCAGCTCGGCCAGCACCTCCCACATCACCGTCGCGGTCGGCTCGGCGGCAATGCCCGCAGCGTCCGGCGGCAGAACGTAGCCCTTGCCCGGTCCGAACAGGCCAAAAGCGTTGGCTGGCCCCTCCAAAATGGGGCGGTTGGTGAACGGAACCCCGGTGATCCGCATGCCCCTGAAACCCGGGGCCTCCCCCACCAGCAGCACCTTGGGCGAACGGTCCCGCAGTTCCTGCAGGTAGATCGCCAGATTGCGCCGGCGCTGCTCATTCGCGGGCTCGCTGTGGTCGAAAAAGTTGGCGCACCCCGGCCCGGTTTCCACGGACGCGAGCCGGTGCACAAAGTCCTCGATGGAGGGTGCAATCATTCCGGACCTGCCCTCCTGGCGGCTCGTGGGTCACCCAGGCTATCCGCGGAACTTCCGCACGGGCGCCGGCGCCGCCCTAGCATGGGGACATGACGGACACGACCATCTTTACGGTGGGGCACTCCACTCACCCCATCGACGAATTCATCGGCATCCTCAAGGCCCACGGCATTAAGAAGCTGATCGACGTCCGCACCGTCCCGAAGTCGCGGCACAACCCGCAGTTCAACGCGGACGCACTCGCAGCGAGCGTGCGGGCCAACGGCATCACCTACCGGCGGATGGAATCCCTCGGCGGTTTGCGGCACACCAGCAAGGACAGTGCCAATGGCGCCTGGCGCAACGCCTCGTTCCGGGGCTACGCGGATTACATGCAGACCGAGGAGTTTTCCGCCGCCGTCGGCCAGCTGCTGGAGCACGGGCGGAGCAACGATGCGGCGATCATGTGCGCGGAAGCCGTCCCGTGGCGCTGCCACCGTTCGCTGATCGGTGACGCGCTCCTGGTCCGCAATGCCGAGGTGCTGGACATCATGAGTGAAAAGTCCGCCAAACCCCACACCCTGACCTCGTTCGCCCGCGTCGACGGCCACCGGGTCTGGTACCCGGCGGAGTGACAGCCGGGGCGCCAACCGGACCGCCCCCTACCAGCGCGGGTGGACGGATTCGCGGAAGTAGCGGTCGTAGATTTCGTGGACGCCGACGTCGAAAGTTGAGTCAATGCCGCTGACCGACGCCGCCTCCGCGTTCGCGCGGGCCTGCTCGACGTTCCGGGCCCCCGGGATCACCGTGCTGACGCCCTCCTGCGCCGCGATCCAGGCGAGGGCCGCCTGGGCGGTGCTGACGCCGTCGGGCACCAGTTCCTGGAACTCGGCCACCGCCTTGAGGCCCTCCCCGAAGTCCACGCCGGAGAAGGTCTCCCCCACGTCGAACGCCGCGCCGGCGCGGTTGTAGTTCCGGTGGTCGTCCGCCGCGAAGGACGTGTCCGCCGTGTACTTGCCGGAAAGCAGCCCCGAGGCGAGCGGCACGCGGGCGATGATGCCGACGCCGGCGGCCACCGCCGCGGGCAGCACCTCGTCCAGCGGCTTGAGCCGGAAGGCGTTGAGGATGATCTGCACGGTGGCGGTGCCGTCGTGGCGCATGGCCTCGAGGGCTTCGTCAGCCCGTTCCACGCTGACGCCGTAGTTCCGGATGGCACCCTCGGCCACCAGGGTGTCCAGCGCGTCGTACACCTCGGCGTTGCTGTAGACGGCGGTGGGCGGGCAGTGCAGCTGGACCAGGTCGAGCTGCTCGACGCCGAGGTTCCGCCGGGACCGGTCCGTCCATTCGCGGAAGTTGGCGAGGTTGTAGTTTTCCGGCCGCTGCTCCATCCGGCGGCCCATTTTGGTGGCCACCGTGATATCCAGGCCGGGGTTGTCCGCCAGGAAGGCGCCGATGGCCTGCTCGCTGCGGCCGTCGCCGTAGACGTCGGCGGTGTCGAAGAACGTGACGCCGGCTTCCGCGGAGGCGGCCAGGATGGCCTGCGCCTGCGCCGGGTCCACGTTGCCCCAGTCCGCTCCGAGCTGCCAGGTGCCCAGCCCGATGATGGAAACGTTCCGACCGGTCTTGCCCAAGATTCTTTGTTCCATGATCCGACTATAGGGTGTTGCCTTGCTAGCCTGAGGCTGTGAAGTACGAGAGGCTGTGGATCGGAATGCTGGTTGGCGCTGCCCTCGGCTTTGCCATCGGCGTGGCCACGGCCGACAAGCCTTTTACCGGGCTCCTGATCGGGGTGGCCGTCGGGGCGCTGATCGGCCTGGCTGCCCGCAAGGACCCCACGAAGCGGTAGGGCCGCTCCTGCATCTGAAGGAACCCTCATGACCTTTTCGGTGAACTGCTCCATCATGCTCGCCGAGCTGCCGCTCCTGGAGCGCCCGGCCGCGGTGAAGGCTGCCGGTTTTGACGCCGTCGAGTTCTGGTGGCCGTTCGCCAGCTCCGTCCCGGGCGACGCCGAGCTCAGCCGCTTCGAGCACGCGATCACGGACGCGGGGGTCCAGCTGGTCGGCCTGAACTTCAACGCCGGCGACATGCCCGCCGGCGACCGCGGCCTGGTGTCCTGGCTGGGCCGGTCCGACGAGTTCCGGGACAACATCGATGTGGTGGCCGGCATCGGCGGACGGCTCGGCTGCACGTCCTTCAACGCTCTCTACGGCAACCGGCAGGCGGGGCACGCCCCCAAGGCCCAGGACGAACTGGCAGTCCGGAACCTGGCCGCGGCGGCCGCGGCGGTGGCCCGCATCGGCGGCACCGTGCTGCTTGAACCCGTCAGCGGCGCCCCGGACTACCCGCTCCGCACCGCCGACGACGCCCTCCGGGTCATCGCCAGGGTCAAGGAGGAAACCGGTGCCGGGAACATCAGGCTGCTCGCCGACTTCTATCACCTCTCGGTCAACGGTGACGACGTCGACGCCGTGATCGAAGCCCACGCCAAAGACTTTGGCCACATCCAGATCGCTGACGCCCCCGGCCGAGGAGCCCCCGGGACCGGTCAGTTGCCTCTGGCGGCATGGACCGCCCGCAGCCGCGAACTCGGTTACGCGGGCCGCATCGGCCTGGAATACCAGGCGCCCGCGGCCACGGCGTTCGACTGGGCCCGCCGGCAACCCGCGGCCCGCTGAGGGACCGACGTCGGGCAAGCCGGCACCGCGACGGCGCGCCGCCCTTAGCGCGTTCCGGCCCGCTTGCGCCGGTCCTTGCCGCCGCGGAGGTCGCGGTTGAGGCGGCGGTCGCCGTAATAGAGGATTCCCTCCCAGTTGACCTCTTCGGGCGTCTTGGGAACGATGCTGGGAGCCGCGGGGGCGGCCTGTTTTGGCTTGATGTAGAGCCAGTTGAGGACTCCGAGCCAGATGTCCACAACCGAGTTCCGCAGCCCGATGTAGGCGCGGATGGCGTACGCGGCCATAACGGCGTTGAAGGCAGCGAAGGCGGCATTGGTCCAGTTTTGCTGCATGGCATCGCGCCAGACCGTGAATAGGGAGAACGCGACAATGGCGTACGGCGCCAAAACGTAGATCGCCGGGGCGGCCGTCCGGTCCTTGACCTTGGGGGTCCGCGCAAACGGGATCTTGTCACCCGTGACGGCCTGCTGCAGTGATTTCATGACGCCGGCGAGGTTCACCGGCATCAGCACCAGATTGAACCCGTAGATCCGGAAGATGTCGCTGAAGCGGTGGCCGGATTCACGCAGGTCGCTGCCCATGGCCAGGAAGTATGGCAGGGCCGCCGCAAAGACCAGGGGGCTCAGTAGCCTGCTGTCGTAGGGGTAAGCCAGCAGGAACAGCAGCCCGAAGCTCGCCCAGGTGATCGACGCCATGTAGTTGACGCGGAGCATGATTTCCCGGCTACGCATGGCCTGGTCGGTGCCCCGGCGGTGCCGGATCGTGTCCCAGAGTTTCGGCAGGATCAGCAGGCCGCCGTTGGCCCACCGCCGGCGCTGGACCACGAGGGAACCAAAATCCGGGGGTGTGGCGCTGTAGCTCAACCGTTCCGGATAGTTGACGAGTTCCCAGCCCTCGCGGCCCAGGTCCACACTCGATTCGGTGTCTTCGATCACGGTCCGGTCCTGGATATAGGTCCGCACTTCGAACCCGCCTTCGGCGGAGACTTCCACGATGTCTTCCAGCGCGACCTTGCGGATGACGGCGTTGGCGCCGACCCAGAAGGTGGACCCGTACCGCGTCATGCCCTGGTGCTGGACGTGCTGGAGGTCGGTGGTGGCGCCGGCGACACGTTCGATCCGGGTGGGCGCACCCCTGAAGGACGAATATGGCGTCTGGGTCACGGCCACCCGCTCGTTTCCGGGCGATTCCAGGAAGTGGACCAGACGCAGGCAGTAGTCCCGCAGCAGCAGCGAATCGGCGTCCAGGGTCAGGACGTAGGTGCTGTCCTCGACGATGAGGTCATCGCCCGCCGGCACGGTGGACGGCCGGAGCACGGTGCCGTCGGCGGTGTGTTCGCTCCGCCAGCGGTGTCCCATCAGGCTCAAGTAAGCGTTCAGGTTCATGGCCTTGTTCGCCTCGTGCGACAGGCTGGCGTACTTCTTGCGCTCGAACGTGGAGACGCGGGCGTTGAAGATCCAGGTCAGCCGGGCGTACAGCTCCCGCATGCGGGGCACCTCCGGCTCCGTGCCCTGCGCCTGAGCCGCGTGGAGGGCCGTCAGGACGAGCCGCAGTTCACGGGCGAGGCCCATGAGGACGAGGTCCACGAAGAACTCATCGACGTGGTCATCCACCCGTTCCGTCTCGGCCATGGCCTCGATCCAGTCCGCGGCGTACTCGTACTCGGCGATGAGCGCCGGCAGTCCGCCGGCGGCCTTGCCCTTGCTGGCGCGGAGGTTAAACGAGTCGCTCGCGGCGTTTAGGCGGCTGGCCGGCTCGTGGAGGGCCCGGTTGATACCGGCGGCGAGCTCCCGTGTCGCCTGCAGCCGCTCCTGGTCCTGAGGGTCCGCGGGGAACGGCGGGTCGTCGAGCAAGAGGACGACGGACAGGTCCGGGAATTCCTGCAGCGCGGCGGACCACAGCGTGGCCCGGACAACCTGCGGTTCCTCGGCATACGAGGGCACAAGCACGGTGACGGCCTTGTCGTAATCGACGAAATGGCGGTCCAGCTCTCCGCGGGGAACCCTGCGGTGCTCACGGAACCGGTTCAGCGCACCCTGCCGGGCCAGGAGGTACATCAGGGCAGAAAACGTCAGGAATGTTACGACGACGACATACGACACCGCTTCCGCCCGGAATCTGAATCCCGCCGTCGGGTCATTGACCAGCGCCCTGAGCACTGTGGTCACCACATAGCCGACCCAGGCCAGCACCGTAACAAGAATGCCGACCCTGCCCAGAATAATTTTCCGGCGCGAGGGTTCGGGGTGCACGATTGCCAACGGCTCCGAGCGCCGTTCCGCACCCCATTGGCGCTTACGGCTCTTTGCACTCTCGTCATCGGCCGTAGTTTCATCCGGCCGCGAATTGGCCAAAAGGTTAGACATGCATCCCCATCCACGTCATGCGTGCCCCCAGCGGACACACAGGAGGTCATCCTCCCGTCAAATCGGGTCCTGACCTGCCCTTATACTAAGCGCACGACCCCTAACTATTTACCAGTGATCATCAGATGGCTGGAAAGTACTTCGATGGGCCGCGATCCACGCGGCCGGGGCAGTAAAAACGTTGACAAGTAGTGGGGTATACCTGTGTCGAACCGCTTTCCCGGGCGCCGCCTTTCCAAATTGCGGCTCGGAATTCTGCTGCTTGTTGTCGCTGCCCTTACGGGTGGCTCTATTTTGGGTCTTCGCTCATTCCAGGACGCAAACGCGGCCTCCTCAATTCCTTCGGTCTTCTCCGGCTATGTGGATGTGACGGCCACGCCGCGGTACTCGTTTGAGTCCGCGGCCACTCCCGAGGCCAAGAGCGTGGTCCTGTCGTTCATTGTTTCGGACAAGGGTGACCCCTGCGCGCCGTCGTGGGGCGCCGCGTACAGCCTTACTGCGGCCGAAGCAGAGCTGGACCTGGATCGGCGGATCGCCCGGCTTCGGCAGTCCGGCGGAGCCGTGTCCATTTCCTTCGGCGGCGCCATCAACACCGAGCTGTCCGTTGGGTGCACCGATCCGGCCCGTCTCACCGGCGCCTACCGCGATGTTGTGGAGCGCTACGACGTGAGCTCCATCGACCTCGACATCGAGGGCACCGCCCTTGCCGACACAGCCTCAGTCGACCGCCGGGCCCAGGCCGTGGCGGCGCTCCAGGCGGACCGGAAGAAGATGGGAAAGACTCTCGATGTGTGGCTGACCCTCCCTGCCGATCCGGCCGGGCTGACCCAGACGGGGCGCGACGTCGTCGCACGGACGCTTCGCGCCGGCGTCGACGTCACCGGCGTCAACATCATGACCATGGACTTTGGCGGCAGCAAGCCGGCCGGCCAGTCCATGTATGACGCGTCCGCGTCCGCAGCGGAGGCGGCGCACGCCCAGCTGCAGACCCTGTACCGCGCGAACGGCCAGGACATCGGATCGGACACGGCCTGGCGCCGGCTCGGGATCACCCCGATGATCGGACAAAACGATGTTGCGGGAGAAGTCTTTACGCTCGACGACGCGTCCGCGCTCAACGCCTATGCCAAGTCCAAGGGCGTGGGCCGGGTGTCCATGTGGTCGCTCAACCGGGACCGTACCTGCGGGAGCAACTACCCGAACGTGGCTAAAGTCTCCGACAGCTGCAGCGGCATCAACCAGGGCGACGCGCTGTTCTCCACCGTCCTGGGTGCGGACGTGATCCCCACGGGTTTCGCCGCCGCCCAGACCGCGCCGCCCTCCGCCAGCCCCAGCCCCACCGTCACGGATGACCCCTCCACCAGCCCGTATCCGGTCTGGAACGAGTCGGCCCGCTACGTTGGCGGCGACCGAATCGTGTGGCACGGGAATGTCTACGAGGCCAAGTGGTGGACCCAGGGCGACAGCCCGGACAACCCCGTGGACCAGGGCGCCACGGTTCCCTGGAAACTCATCGGCCCCGTGCTTCCCGGCGACCGCCCCAGCCCTCGGACCACTGTCGCCGCCGGCACGTTCCCGGAATGGTCCTCGACGACGGTCTACAAACGCGGCTCGCGGATCCTGTTCGACGGCTACGCCTTCGAAGCCAAGTGGTGGACACAGTCGGACAGCCCTCAGGCCATGCTCGAAGGCGCGCCAGACTCGCCCTGGATGAAGCTGACACCAGCCCAAATCCAGTCCCCCGCGGCAAAGTAGCCGGGGTGGTCGGCCGGCGCGCAATGTCCGCGGCGGCCCAGCGGAATACCGGATCCGCCCGGAATGTTGTGCATCACAGACCAACTTCCAGCCGCCCTCCAAGCGAAGGACTCTCCCATGAGCCAGAACCTCACCGTCAAGCTTCAGCCCGGAACCCCGGCCCCCGATTTCACGCTGCCCGACGCCGAGGGCAAGCCGGTTTCCCTGGCCGACTACCGCGGCAAGAACGTCATCGTGTACTTCTACCCGCAGGCCGCCACCCCGGGCTGCACCACCGAGGCCTGCGATTTCCGCGACAGCTTGGCCTCCCTGCAGGGCTCCGGCTATGAAGTCCTGGGCATCTCCCCGGACGCCCCCGAGGCACTGGCGCACTTCACCGGCGACTTCGCCCTGACCTTCCCGCTGCTGGCCGACGAGGACCACGCCGTGGCCCTCGCCTACGGCGCCTGGGGCGAGAAACTGGTCCGCGGCGAGATCACCGAGGGCATCGTCCGCTCCACCGTCGTCCTCGATCCCGAGGGCAAGGTGAAGCTGGCGCAGTACCAGGTCAAGGCCGAGGGCCACGTCGCCGCGCTCAAGGACGAACTCGGCGTCTAGGAATTCCGCCGCGGCCCAGGAAATCCGCACCGGTTTCGGACAGGCGCGCACCTAATCCGGCCTGCCTGCGTCCGAAAGCGCAGCGAAAATCCGCAGCCACAGCCGGACTTGTCCACATCCGCCGTCGTGCCCGTTGCCGACGACCGGGCGGCCGGAGAGCATCGGGGCATGGAACTTCCCCGACTCATTCTCAGCAGCGACTCGGCACGGCTCGGCCGGGACGCGCGCGAGCTGTGCCGCCGGGCCGCGGCGGGCGAGCTGCGCCGCATCAGGCGGGGCGTCTACGTTCAGTCGGTGGCATGGGACGCGCTGCCGAGCTGGAACCGGTACACGCTCCTCATCCAGGCGGCCGCGTCGACGCTGCAAAGCCGTACCGTGTTCTGCCGGAAGTCCTCGGCCGCGCTGTGGGACCTTCCGGTGCTGGGGCGCCCCACGCTGGTGCATGCCTGCACGTCCGACGACGGCGGCGGCCGCTCGCGGGCGGGTGTCCGGCGGCATTACACCGATCCGCTGACCCTGCAGGTCGAAGAGCGCCGGGGGCTGCTGGTCACGGGGCGGCTCCGGACCGTCCTGGATCTGGCGGCGTTCGAGTCATTTGAACAGGCCGCCGCTGCGCTGGACCACGTGCTGCGTCCGCAGCCGGGGCTGCCCGCTCTGAGCAAGGAGGAGCTCGACGGCGGCATCGGAGCCGATTACAGCGCGGCAGCGGTGCGCAGAATCCGGGCCGCGATCGACTTCGCAGACCCGGCATCGGGATCACCCGGCGAATCGGTGAGCCGTGCCCTAATGTATCGGCTGGGCTTCGAGCCCCCTCGGCTGCAAACCCCCATCCGCGATGCCCGCGGACTGGCCGCCTACACGGACTTCGAATGGCCGGAGCAGGGGCTGTGCGGGGAATTCGACGGCCTGGTCAAGTACCAGAAAGCCGAATACCTGCAGGGACGGACCACCTCCGAAGTCGTCATCGACGAGAAGGCCCGCGAGGACCGGATACGCGCCACCGGCCGGCGGGTTATCCGTTGGACCTGGACCGAGATCTCCGGGCCGGCGAAATTCGCCGCGTTTCTCACTTCCCACGGGGTCCCGAGGCTGACCAAGCCGGCCTGCCGCCGGTGATGGCGCGCCGGCATCGGAAATCCGCGCCGGTTCCGGTCAGCCGCTCCCCGGATCCGGGGCGCACCAGTCCGAAACCGGCGCGGAAACGCCGCGGCCCAGGGCCTACGCCTTGGTGCCCCCCACGATCGTCGCCGCTGACCGGAGCCTGAGCGCGCCCTGGTGCTCGTAGCGTCCCAGCAGCTGGAAGACATCGGAGCGGATCAGCGCCCGCGCTTCCTTGTCCGCCTTCGCCAGGCCCGTGGCCACCGTGGCCGCGATATCAGTGATGAATTCCCAGTAGCTGTCCGGGGAGTCGTGCACCAGGTCCGTGCTGACCTTGTGCTCGGCCACGTCCACCAAGCCGGCATCCCGGAACAGCCGGGTCATGAAGCCGGGCGCGGAGCAACGGAACAGCCCCGGCATGACATCGGGCCGCCGCGGCAGCTCCGCATGCTGAGCGAGTGAGCCAAGGACGAGGGCGGCCCAGGGGTTTTCCGCGGTCCGGCCCCAGACGGCCGCGCTGATCCTCGCCCCGGGCTTGGCCGCCCGCACCATTTCCCGCACGGCGCCCCGCATGTCGGGAAAGTAGTTGAAGCCGAAACGGCACAGGACGGCGTCGAACGTCGCGTCCTCGAAGGGCAGCTCCGCGGCATCACATACGTTGAAGCTCACATTGGCCAGCCCTTGGGCGGAGGCCTTCTCCTCGGCCACGTGCAGCATGCCGGCCGAGATGTCGGTGAGCACCACCTCGCCGTCGGGCACCAGGGCGGCCGCCGTGAGCCCGGGCTCGCCGGTGCCCGACGCAACATCGAGCACAATCGAGTCCGGTCGGAGCCGTGCGTCCTTGATCACGGCGTCGCCGAAAGGGCGTTGCCAGCCGAGCAGTTCCGCGTCCCACTTTTTCCAGCCTGCCGCGAACTGGTCCCAGATGATGCGCTGCCGGTCCCGGATACTGTCCGCTGCAACTGCCATGGTAGGTCCTTAAAAGTCCGGACCGCACCCTCCCCCACCCCCTAGTGTGCTCCGCCGCCCGAGTTCCCGCTAGGGTCCCGGATTTCCGCCACGGAATCGGTCCTCCGCGCCGCGGATCCCCACAGCGGCGGTCCGCAAACGGCGCGAAAATGCCCGGCGAAAAAGCAGCGCCCGCGCGGGCAGTAGGCTTAACGGCATGGCTCCTGAAGACACCCCCGTTGCGCCCGAACGCCGCTCCGTCACCGTCCGCCGCGCTCCGAGATACGTCCCGTTCCTGATCCTGGGCGGCCTGCTGGGCGTCGTAGTGGCCGCCGTTATCGCTTACGGCCTGCCGGCCGACGAGGGCTACGACGCCAACTCCGTCTTCGGCTTCTTCCTGACCTTCTGCATCGCGGGCGGGGCCATCCTGGGCGCCGCCGTCGCACTGGTGCTGGACCGGCTGAGCGTCCGCCGCGCCGAGCGCGCCGTCGTCGAGTCCGTCCCGGACTCTGTTCCGGACACCGACGGCGAGGACCGCGCCTAAGCAGGCGAAGGCCGGCCGGCAGGTCATAAACCGGCCTCCGGAAAAGTCCTAGCGCACAACGTGAGATAATCGACCAGTGGCACGCGGCGATGGAAAACTTTCTCATGACCTTCTCTCTGGCGAAAAAGGCCCGCAGGACGCATGTGGCGTCTTCGGGGTCTGGGCTCCCGGCGAAGAGGTAGCAAAACTCACCTATTACGGGCTGTACGCGCTGCAGCACCGCGGTCAGGAGTCGGCTGGTATTGCCACCAGCGACGGCAAGCGGATCAACGTCTACAAGGACATGGGGCTCGTGTCCCAGGTCTTCGACGAGACCACGCTGAACACCCTGACCGGGCACCTGGCCGTCGGCCACTGCCGCTACTCCACCACCGGCGCCAGCCACTGGGCCAACGCCCAGCCCACCCTCGGCGCCACCGCCACCGGCACGGTCGCCCTGGCGCACAACGGCAACCTCACCAACACCGCCGAGCTCAAGGCCATGATCGTGGACCGCAACGGCGGCCAGCTCACCGGCGAAATGAAGCAGGGCAACACCTCGGACACCGCCTTGGTCACGGCCCTGTTGGAGGGCGAGGAGGGCAAGTCCCTCGAACAGACCTCGCTGGAACTGCTGCCCAAGATCAAGGGCGGCTTCTGCTTCGTCTACATGGACGAAGGCACCCTCTACGCTGCCCGCGACACCTACGGCATCCGCCCGCTGGTCCTGGGCCGGCTGGAGCGCGGCTGGGTGGTGGCGTCCGAGCAGTCCGCCCTCGCCACGGTCGGCGCGAGCTTCATCCGCGAGATCGAACCGGGCGAATTCATCGCCATCGACGAACAGGGCGTCCGCTCCCAGCGCTTCGCCGAGCCGACGCCGGCCGGCTGCGTCTTCGAGTACGTCTACCTCGCCCGCCCGGACGCCGCGATTGCCGGCCGCTCGGTGTACGAATCCCGCGTGGAAATGGGCCGCCAACTGGCCCGCGAGAACACCCAGGAAGCGGACATCGTCATCCCCGTGCCGGAATCCGGCACCCCGGCCGCCGTCGGCTACGCCGAGGAATCCGGCATCCCGTTCGCGCACGGCTTCGTCAAGAACGCCTACGTGGGCCGCACCTTCATCCAGCCCTCGCAGACGCTCCGCCAGCTCGGCATCCGGCTCAAGCTCAACGCCCTGGAGTCTGTAATCCGCGGCAAGCGCGTGGTGGTGGTGGACGACTCGATCGTCCGCGGCAACACCCAGCGCGCCATCGTGCGGATGCTCCGGGAAGCCGGCGCCGCGGCCGTGCACATCAAAATTTCCTCCCCGCCGGTGAAGTGGCCCTGCTTCTACGGCATCGACTTCGCCTCCCGCGCTGAGCTGATCGCCAACGGCGCCACGATCGACGAGATCTCCCAGGCCATCGGCGCGGACTCGCTCGCGTACATCTCCGAGGACGGCATGATCGGCGCCACCCGGCAGCCGCGCGAACGCCTGTGCACGGCCTGCTTCACCGGGCAGTACCCGATCGAGCTGCCCGGCGCCGACAAGCTCGGCAAGAACCTGCTGGAGCGCCCCGACTCTGTCGGACAGCCTGTCGGACTGCCCGCCACGGCGGCCCCCGCAGCGCCCGGGAGCGCGGCCGCCGGGATTCCCGCGGCCGACGCTGCCGCCAACGCGGCGTCCGACGCCGCCATCCCGGCCGACGAGGATCCGGCTGAGAAGGCCGGCGCCACGGGTTGCGATCCGGGGCCCGACGCCGAGTTCGAAGAACTGCTCACCGACGCCGACCGCGTACCCGCCGACAAGCTTGATGCCGACAAGAAAGAGCCAGTATGACTTCCGCCTCCACGGCCGCTGACATGAACGACGCCCAGAACACCGGCATCACCTACGCCTCCGCCGGCGTCGACGTCGAAGCGGGCGACCGCGCCGTCGAACTCATGAAGGACGCCGTCAAGGCGACCCACAACTCCTCGGTGATCGGCGGTGTTGGCGGCTTCGCCGGCCTGTACGACGTCTCCAAGCTGCTCACCTACAAGCGGCCGCTGCTGGCCACCTCCACCGACGGCGTCGGCACCAAAGTCGCCATCGCCCAGGCCATGGACATCCACGACACCATCGGTTTCGACCTCGTGGGCATGGTGGTGGACGACATCGTGGTGGTGGGCGCCGAGCCGCTCTACATGACCGACTACATCGCCTGCGGCAAGGTGGTCCCGGAGCGGATCGCCGACATTGTCCGCGGCATCGCGGCCGCCTGCTCGGTCGCCGGTACCGCCCTGGTGGGCGGCGAAACCGCCGAGCACCCGGGCCTGCTCGGTGAGCACGAGTACGACGTCGCCGGTGCCGCCACCGGCGTGGTCGAGGCCGACTCGCTGCTGGGTCCGGAGCGCGTACGCGCCGGCGACGTGGTGATCGGCATGGCCTCCTCCGGCCTGCACTCCAACGGCTACTCGCTGGTCCGGCGCGTCGTCAACCACGCCGGCTGGGCCTTGGACCGCCACGTCTCCGAATTCGAGCGCACCCTGGGCGAGGAGCTCCTGGAGCCCACCCGGGTGTACGCCGCGGACTGCCTGGATCTGGCCCGCACGTTCCCGGTGGACGGCTCCGCTGCCGGCCGGGCCGTGCACGGCTTCAGCCACGTCACCGGCGGCGGACTGGCCGCCAACCTGGCCCGTGTCCTGCCGCAGGGCCTGCTGGCCACAGTGGACCGCGCCACCTGGGAGCTGCCGCCCATCTTCAAGCTGGTCTCCGAGCTGGGCAACGTCCCACTGGCCGACCTCGAGCGCACCCTCAACGTGGGCGTCGGCATGGTCGCGATCGTCTCCCCCGAGGCCGCCGACGCCGCCGTGAACCACCTGAATGCCCGCGGCTTGCCGTCGTGGATCATGGGCACCGTCGGGGAAAACTCCGACTCGGTTCTCAAGTCCGGCCCGGACTACGTCCAGGGCGCCAAGGGCGTCGACGGCGGCGCCGTCCGGATGGTCAACGCCTACGCCTAGCCTTACTGCTGCGTCGGCAGCGTAAGGATTTCGGCGCCGTCGTCGGTAATCGCGATGGTGTGTTCGCTGTGCGCGGTCCGGCAGCCGGTCGCGCTTCGGAGGGTCCACCCGTCGGCGTCGGTGACGAGCTTGGCGGTGTCCGCCATGACCCACGGTTCCAGCGCGAGCAGCAGCCCGGGGCGCAGGGTGTAACCCCGGCCTGGCCGGCCGGTGTTGGGAACATGCGGGTCCTGGTGCATCGTCGATCCGATGCCGTGCCCGCCGAACTCCGTGTTGATCGGATACCCGGCCTCGCTGAGGACCGCGCCGATGGCATGGGAGATGTCCCCGATGCGGGCTCCCGGTCCGGCCGCGGCTATCCCGGCGCTCAGTGCGCGTTCGGTGGCGTCGATCATGGCGACACTCCCGGCCGGCCGCGTCCCACCCACGATGAAGCTGATGGCGGAGTCCGAGGCCACCCCGTCCTTGGCGACGGCGAGGTCCAGAGTCAGCAGGTCCCCGTCGGCCAACGCGTAGTCGTGGGGGCGTCCGTGGAGGACGGCGTCGTTGACGCCCGTGCAGATGTAGTGGCCGAACGGCCCGCGCCCGAACGACGGCGCGTAATCGACGTAGCAGGACTCCGCCGCGGCGTCGGCGATCAATTCCGACGTCCACCGGTCGATGTCCAGCAGGTTGGTGCCGATGGAGCTCCGCAATTTCAGCGTCTGCAGGATGTCTGCGACCAGGCGGCCCGTCACTTTCGCACGCGCCAACTCGGTGTGGTTCAGGAACTCGATCATGTGACGCCCTTTCGTCCAAAACCAATAACTATACCGGTCATATTATCCCGGTATTAGAATTGGATCCATGGTCAGATTGCCGCTCACATCCGCTGAAGTCGAGCGCGGACAGCGCCTCGGTGTCCTGCTGCGCCGCGCGAGGGGTGACCGCTCCATGCTTGAAGTTGCCCTCGATGCGCGCGTCTCGCCCGAAACCCTTCGAAAGATCGAGTCTGGCCGCGTGGCCACGCCGGCCTTTCCGACCATAGCCGCGATCGCCGGCGTCCTGGGCCTCTCCCTCGATGCCGTGTGGGCCGAGGTGAGCCCGCCCGGGTCCGGCGATGAAGCTGCGGGCCCTGGCAGCACCGCACGCGCGCGGCTTGCCTCGTAGGCGTTCCGGCTCTCTTTCGGGGGCCCGGCTAAACCTCCAGCACGCTGAACACGCCGCCCTGCGGGTCCCGGAGCGTCGCAATGGCACCGGCTTCATCGTCCGCCGGTTCAATGAGGACGACGCCGCCCGCAGCGCGCGCCGTCGCCACGGCTTCGGCGACGCTGGGAACCCCGAAATACACCTGCCAGCCCGGCTCAAGGTTGCGCTCGGCCGCGGGCACGGTGGCGATCCCGGCGACCTCTGTGCCGTCCACCATCAGGGTCGTGTACGTTCCTCCGTCGTCCTGCGGGTACTCGGTCACCTCGTGGCGGAAAAGCTGCTGGAAGAACCCGACGGCGGCCTGCGGCTCGGGCGTGAGCAACTCGACCCAGGCCAGGGCGCCCGCTTCCTCGCTCCGCGCCGTGCCGAAGTGCGTGCCGGCCTGCCAGGCGCCCGTGGTCCCACCGCCGGGCGGGGCGAAGAAGACCATCACGCCGGTTCCGTCCACAGCTTCCGGCCCAAACTCGAGCACCCCGCCGGTGTGCGGCAGTTCGGCGGCGAGCCCGGCGGCGTCGTCGACGGCGAAGTAGACGTTCCACTGTCCCGGGGCCGCCGCCCGCTGCTGCTGCGGGTTCTGCGGCGCGATGACGGTAACCAGTTCCTGGCCCAGAAACGCCTGGGCGAAGCTGCGTCCGTCGGGGGTGGGCTGGTCCTCGTATCGCCAGCCGAAGATGGCGGCGTAAAACTCCTTGGCCGCAGCCACATCGGACGTCTGGAGGTCGGCCCAACAGACCTCGCCTTCGGCATACCCCGAACGAATCGCCATGGAAAGTCCTTCCCAGAGAAATGCCGGACAGCCCGGCAAGTCCAAACTAGCCCGGGGCGCTTGGCCCAGCAACCGATCCTCGCCCGCCGTTTCGATGGTTCCCTGCCCACAAGTCGTTTAGAAGCATCGACTGGGCGCGGAACCGTCTAAGCGGCGGTTCAGCGGCGGGGCAGCGGGGCCGGCACGGAGGGAGGGCGGCAGGGGCGGGTGGTTGCCGGACGCAAAAAACCCGCCAGGCACGCCCCGAAGAGGGCGTGGCCGGCGGGCCTGTAAAACTTGGTCGGCACCCTCGTTTGGCAAGGGGTGACCGGAAGAAGTGTCGACTAACCTATCCGACGGGAATCTACCTCGTCGTCGTCCTCTTCCACATCGTCCGCGTACTTATCCACATAAGCCGAATAATCCGGCTCAACGGGCTCACTCGAGAAGCGACTCGGCGCACGACCCTCCGAGCTCTTGAGCTCACGCTGAAGCGCAGAGTAGTCAGTGTTCGGGGAATAGTACTTAATATCCCGAGCCTGCTTGGTAGCTTTTGCCTTTTGACGGCCGCGCCCCATGGCGTGACCCCCTTTTGTACTCGGACCGGAGGTGGTCACCATTGGCGTTCGGTGAGGCCCCGGAATGTTTGGTCAATTTGTCGTACACCTAGATTACATGCTTTCGGCGGTCACTGCTCGCCGCCCGAGCGCCTCCGCATGCGGCCCGGCAGCCTTCTTCGATAGAGTCTCTTGATGGGCTCCCGGAAACGCGGCCCGGAGCCGGGCATCCAGCCCCGGCAAAGACGCACGGAAGAGGTGAATTCCCGAGTGACCGAAAAGCCTGCGAGCGACGAGAACGCCAGGCGCGGCGATGCCGGAATGCCTGACGTTCCCCCTGCGGACAGCCCCGGAGAGCGGCCGGTCCCGGCCCCGCCGGCACGCATGCCCTCTTCCGTCCGCATCCCGCCCCGGCCTTCCGCGCCGCCGACGTCCGCCGTCCCGCTTGTCCCGCGCAGCATCGCCTCAAGCACCCCTCCCTCAAGCACCACTCCTTCAAGCACCACTCCCCTAAGCAGCACCGCGCCGGGCGCCACTGCCCCTGCACCTACCGCACCCGCCGCGCCGTCCTCCCGGCGGGCCGCTGCCCGGTCCGAAGCCCGGGCGGGAGCCGAAACCTTGGCGGCAGCCGAAACCCGGTCCACGACGCCGGCCGCAGGCGGCGGACGCGCCGGCGTCGAGGCCCCGAAGCGGAAGGCCGGGAACCGGAAGACCACCTCCGGCGCGTCCCAATTCGGCAAGCTGCTCTCCGCCCAGGTGGCGCAACTCAGGACCTCAGACCTGGGGCCCCGCGCCCGGCAGCTCGGCGGCAGGCTGGGCGCGAGCGCCCGACGCGCGGGCCGGACCCTCTGGGCCGCCGCCCAACGGCTGGGCCTGGCGAAGGTCGGCACCGCCCTGGCCGCCGTCGTCGTGCTGGGGCTGGTGATCTGGTGGCTGACCTCGCTGGGTGCCGCCACCCAGCAACCCAAGGCCGGCGCCTCGTCCGCTCCGGCCGGGTCCTCGTCCGCGGCCCCCGCGGCCCGGGGCCCGCTGCCGCTGGAAGGCGTCAACCCGATGGACTTCCGGCTCGGCGACTGCTTCAAGGACTTCGACGCAAACGCCCCCACCTCCACTGTCGTGGCCTGTGACACCGGACATTCGGCCCAGTTGGTGGCAGTGGACAGTTACGCCGCCGCCGACGCCTACCCGGGCCGTGACCCGCTGAAGCAGAAGGCGCTGGACACCTGCAAGGCGGCCCAGCTCACCGACAAGTCCGGGAACTACCAGTTCAGCTACAAACTGGCCTATCCGAGCTCCTCCAGCTGGGGCACCGGCGACCGGCGGGTGGACTGCTACTTCGTGGCCGACGGCGGAAACGTCATCAAGGAATCCCTGATCCCGCGGCTCTAGGGCTCCGTCAGCGTATTCTTCACGCCCGGCGGCGGGTTTTTCATGGACACCAGCGGAACCAACGGTACCTTTGAGGTGTTGCTGAATCTCTCGGCTGCCCATTCAGGAGGAGACATGGTCGTGGCACCGGATTCTGTCGACGGTGGAAAGGGGAGCGTCAAACTCCTCGCTGACGGCTACATCCACCTGCAGTGGCTACCCGGGATCAGCATTGAGGTCGCGGATGCCCGGGCGGCGATGGCGAAAGTGAACGAGGCCTGCCAGGGCGTCCCCCATCCGATGCTTGTCGACATGGCGGCGGTGGCTTCCGTCAGCCGTGAAGCCCGAAGCATCTGGTCCATCCCGTGCAGCGCTTCCCGCATCGCCCTGCTGGGACGGTCGCCCGTGGACCGGGTCCTGGCGAACTTCTTCCTGGGGGTTCATATACCGCCTTGCCCAACACGGTTTTTCACCTCGCGCAACGACGCCATGGAATGGCTCAGTGCCGACCGGTGAAAGGGGTCGGCAACGACAAGACAGCATCGCAACTGTCGACGTTCCTGAGACTCTTCCCTACACGGCTCCGGCCGACGGGGCTGTAGACGGCCGCCTGCAACTGCTGGTCGACGGCATCGTCCGGCTTGCTGCCGGCGAGCTGAGTGCGCGGATCGAACCCTCGGACCAACGCGATGAGATTGATGCCGTCATTACCGGCGTCAATCTCCTCGCCGAAGAACTCGGCTATATCCATTCGGACCTGGAAGAACGGGTGGCTGCCCGCACCGCCATGTTGCGGCGCACCCAGGTGGAGCTGGAGCAGATGGCCAAAACCGATGCTTTGACGGGCCTGGCCAATCGGACCCTGCTCAGCGAGCGAATCCAGGACGCGATCAGCGCCAGCGCACAGGGCGGCAGCGCCGCGGCCGTTCTCGTGTTGGATCTGGATTCCTTCAAAGCAATCAACGACACCATGGGGCACAGCGCCGGGGATGCTGTGCTTGTGGAGGTCTCCAGCCGTCTGCGCTCCGTGGTCCGGACCTCGGACACCGTGGCGCGCCTCGGCGGGGATGAATTCGCCGTCCTCATTGCAGGGGCGACCGAAGAGGAAGTCGTCCACATTGCGCAGCGGGCGCGGGAAGCCCTGCAGGAGTGCATACACGTGGGATCCGAAACGGTCTGGACCACGGCGAGCATCGGGATCTGCCTTCGCAATCCCGGACATAGCTCGGAGGAACTCATGCGCGATGCCGACATCGCCATGTATCAAGCCAAGGCCCAGGGCCGGAACAGAATCGAGCGCTTCCACCCGGATATGCTCGACGCCGTCAGGGAGCGATCGCGGATAACAGCCGAGTTGCGCACGGCGGCTTCCGAGGGACAGCTGGCACTTCTCTACCAGCCGGTCATTGAACTCGCCTCCGGGCGAGTCGCCGGCGTGGAGGCCCTCGTCCGGTGGCACCACCCGGTCCACGGAACCATCATGCCGGACAACTTCATCGGCATCGCGGAAGAAACCGGCCTCATCGTCGAGCTGGGTCGATGGATCCTGCACGAAGGAATCTCTCAGCTGAGCCGGTGGAAAAGGGAGGCACCGGATCTCACCGATTTCCGGCTGCACATCAATCTCTCGGCCGCCGAGCTCCTCAGAGGCGACCTGCTGCAGGACATCCGGGACACGTTGGAAAAGAACGACGTGCAACCGGGCCGGCTGGTGCTTGAGATCACCGAAACCGTCCTGATGTCCCCCGGAGCGGGAGAGGAACAGGTGCTGAGAGCCCTCCGCGCCATGGGTGTGGGACTGCAGATTGACGACTTCGGCACCGGGTACTCGTCCATCAGCTACCTCCGGACGCTTCCCGCAGACACAGTCAAGGTGGACCACTCCCTCATCAAGGACCTTGAGTCCGACCCCCGGCAGCAGAAATTCGTTTCTGCCATCCTCCAGCTGATCTCAGCGGCCGAGCTCGAGGCGATTGTGGAGGGCATCGAAACGGCCGGGCAGGCCGCAGAACTCCGGGCTATGGGTTGTCTCTACGGGCAGGGCTACTACTTCGGACGTCCGGAGCCCGCTGTAGACGCACTTAATCGGCTCCGCGCTGCCGGACAGCAAAGGTAAAGTGACGGCATGGCAAAGCTCTGGGACCGCATGCGGCTTATCCCGACAGTGGTTCGTCTCGCATCCCGGGCACCGAGGGATCCGCATGCCGCCTGGGACAAGTACTGGAAGGGCATCGACACGACGGGCAGGGCCGGAGACGTTCTCTGGGACGCCGATTCCGCTGCGGAGCGCGGGCAGTACGCCGATCTGATCCGCGCCCACTTTGATCCGGCTCTTCCGGTCGTTGACGTGGGTTGCGGCAATGGGACGTACACCCGGTGGCTGGCCGGGCTTTTTCCACGGGTGATCGGAATCGATGTGTCCGCCGGCGCCATCGACAGAGCGGCTGCGGAATCAGAAAATGTCCCCAATGCTGAGTTTATGGTCCTGGATGCTGCGGATACAGGCACGGGAGGACTTGGCTTGGAGCGGCTGGGCGCAGCCAACGTCTTCGTCCGCGGGGTCTTTCACGTCCTGAAACCCGACAAGCAAGCCGCCATGGTGGAAAACCTGCGGACGGCAGTCGGGGACAAGGGCCGGATCTTTTTGGCGGAAACCAATTTCCCCGGCAACAGCCTCGACTATTTGGCGGAGCTCGGGGCCACCCGAGAGAACGTACCGCGCCAGCTGCGCCGGGCGCTGGAAAACCTGCCACGTCCGGGCCGCTTCGGTGCCCGCGAACGCCATGCCTTGTTCCCGGACGCGGACTGGCAGCTCATCGAGGACGGCCCGATCAGCATCGAGGTGGTCCCCATGAGGTCCGAGAATGCCCGCCAAAGCGTTCCGGGATATTTCGCCCTTATGGCGGGAACCGGCAAAGCCCCGGGCCAGCAGAGCTGACATTCAACGAAAAGGCCGCCCGCCGGTGGAATCCGGCGGGCGGCCCTTGCCGTTCGCGGCGTGACTCCTTGCGTTACTCCTTGCGGCGGACCGAGAGCCCGCTGCCGGTGGACGCTCCGCCGTCGGGCCGCGCGGACACGTCCGCGCCGCCCATGGTGAGCTCCATCAGATCCGGGGCGGTGTCCACCAGGACCGTGTCGCCGTCGGCGATCTCGCCGGCCAGGATGGACTTGGCCAGCCGGTCTCCGATCTCCCGCTGCACCAAGCGGCGCAGCGGCCGGGCGCCGTAGGCAGGGTCGAAGCCGGTGACGGCCAGCCAGGCCCGCGCGCCTTCCGATACTTCGAGAGTCAGGCGGCGGCCCTTGAGCCGTTCGCCCAGCTCCTTGACCTGCAGCTCGACGATCTCGGCGAGTTCCTCGACGCTCAGCGGGTCGAAAAGCACCACCTCGTCGAGCCGGTTCAGGAATTCGGGCTTGAAGGAGGCGTGCACCGTGGCCATGACCGCATCCCGCTTGGCGGCGGCGTCGAGGTTCGGGTCCACGAGGAACTGGCTGCCCAGGTTGGAGGTCAGGACCAGGATCACGTTCCGGAAGTCCACGGTGCGGCCCTGGCCGTCGGTGAGGCGGCCGTCGTCGAGCACCTGCAGGAGGATGTCGAAGACCTCCGGGTGGGCCTTCTCCACCTCGTCGAGCAACAGGACGGAGTACGGACGACGGCGGACAGCCTCGGTCAGCTGGCCGCCCTCCTCGTAGCCCACGTAGCCCGGAGGCGCCCCGACCAGCCGCGCCACGGAGTGCTTCTCCGAGTACTCGGACATATCGATCCGCACCATGGCCCGCTCGTCGTCGAAGAGGAAGTCCGCGAGCGACTTGGCCAGCTCGGTCTTGCCGACGCCGGTCGGGCCCAGGAACAGGAAGGATCCGGTGGGCCGGTTGGGGTCGCTGATACCGGCGCGGGCCCGGCGCACGGCGTCGGAGACGGCGGTGACCGCCTTGGTCTGGCCGATCAGCCGTTCGCCCAGGACGCGCTCCATCTCCAGCAGCTTCTGGCTCTCGCCCTGCAGCATGCGCCCGGCCGGGATGCCGGTCCACGCGGAGATCACCTCGGCGATGTCATCCGCGGTCACCTCGTCGGCCACCATCTGCCCGGACTTGTCGGTCACGGCCGCTTCGGCCTCGGCCGCGGCCTTGAGTTCACGTTCCAGGGCCGGGATCTCGCCGTAGAGGATCCGGGACGCCGTCTCGAAGTCGCCCTCGCGCTCAGCTTTTTCCTCCGCGGACCGCAGCTCATCCAGCTTGGCGCGCAGGTCGCCGGCACGGTTCAGGCCCGCCTTCTCGGTCTCCCAGCGGGCGTTCAGGGCCGCGAGCTCCTCCTTCTTGTCCGCCATATCGGCGCGCAGAGCGGCAAGGCGTTCCACCGAGGCCGGGTCGGTCTCGCCGGCCAGGGCCAGTTCCTCCATGGTCAGCCGGTCCACCTGGCGGCGCAGCTGGTCGATCTCCTCCGGGGCGGAGTCGATCTCCATCCGCAGCCGGGACGCGGCCTCATCGACGAGGTCGATCGCCTTGTCCGGCAGCTGCCGGCCGGAGATGTACCGGTTGGACAGGGTCGCCGCGGCCACGAGGGCGGAGTCGGAGATGGAAACCTTGTGGTGCGCCTCGTAGCGTTCCTTCAGTCCGCGCAGGATGCCGATCGTGTCATCCACGCTCGGTTCGCCGACGAAGACCTGCTGGAAGCGGCGTTCCAGCGCCGGGTCCTTTTCGATGTTCTCGCGGTATTCGTCGAGCGTGGTGGCGCCGATCAGCCGGAGTTCACCGCGGGCGAGCATGGGCTTGAGCATGTTGCCGGCGTCCATCGAGCTGTCCCCGGAGGCGCCCGCGCCGACCACGGTGTGGAGCTCGTCGATGAAGGTGACGATCTGGCCCTCGGAGCTCTTGATCTCCTCCAGCACCGCCTTGAGCCGCTCCTCGAATTCGCCGCGGTACTTGGCGCCCGCCACCATCGAGGCCAGGTCCAGGGCAACCAGGGTCTTGCCGCGCAGGCTCTCGGGCACGTCGCCGGCCACGATCCGCTGGGCCAGGCCTTCGACGACGGCGGTCTTGCCGACGCCGGGTTCGCCGATGATCACCGGGTTGTTCTTGGTGCGGCGGCTGAGGACCTGGATGATGCGGCGGATCTCGGCGTCGCGCCCGATCACCGGGTCCAGCTTGCCGGAGCGCGCGATCGCGGTCAGGTCGGTGCCGAACTTCTCCAGCGCTTGGAAGGTGTTTTCGGGGTCGGCGTTGTCCACCTTGCGGTCGCCGCGGACCCCGGGCAGCGCTGCGAGCAGCGCCTCGTGGGAGGCGCCGGCATCGCGGAGCAGCCGCCCGACGTCGTCGCTGCCGGAGGCGAGGCCCAGCAGCAGGTGCTCGGTGGAGACGAAGGTGTCGCCGAGCCGTTCCGCCTCGTTCTGCGCGTTCTTGATGGCCTGCATCGCGGCGCGGGAAAGCTGGGCCTGCTGCACGGAGCCGCCCGAGGTGGAGGGGAGGGCCTTGATGGCGGAGCTGGCCTGGACGCTGACGGCATCCGGATCGGTTCCGGTGGCGCGGAGGAGCGCGACGGCGACCCCCTCGCGCTGGTCCATGAGCGCCTTAAGCAGATGGGCCGGTTCCAGCTGCGGGTTTCCGGCCGTCGAGGCGTTCATGGCTGCTGCCGAAAGAGCCTCCTGGCTCTTGGTAGTGAATTTCGCGTCCAAAGAGAGCTCCTTCCGGGATAAAACTGTCGTCAAAGTTGAGTCTAGCCCGCTCAACTTTGGAATTGGCTCCTTTAGCTCCATGTTTGCCCACGGCGAAACTGCTGTCTAGGGCCGGAGTCCTCCGGCGCGGCCGGGCGTCCTTACGGACATGCCCATCCTTCGCGCGGGGCGCTGGGCATGCCCGGCCTCAGCCCTTCGAGCGTCCGGACATGCCCATCCTTCGCGCGGGGCGCTGGGCATGCTCAGCCGCCACCCTTCGAGCTTCCGGACATGCCCATCCTTGGCTCGGGGCGCTGGGCATGCCCGGCCTCAGCCCTTGGAGCGTCCGGACATGCCCATTCCTCGCGCCTACGAATGGACATAGTCCGGATATGTCTACTGGCCGAGTCCAAGGATGGGCATGTCCGTTGGGCTGGCTGCGGAAACCGAGCGAACCCAGGCCAGAGCATGTCCGTCGGACCGGATGCCACACCCGGACATCCCACCCCACATCACTTAACGTTGCTTAACGTTGCGCGGGCTAATTACTGTAACTGAGGTCACAGGGACCGAAACCGACGCGAAGGAGGGTCAGAATGCAGGAACAGGCCACCACCGTTGCCGCCGATGGCCCCGTTGCGCCGGTATCAGCAGCCGCAGTGGCCCGCGCGGCCGGCGTCTCCTCCGCCGCGGTGTCCTACGTCCTCAACGGCAAGGGCGGTGTCTCGCCGGAGACCCGGCGCCACATCATCCACGTGGCGAACGAGCTGGGCTTCAGGCCCCGTAAGTCCTCCCAGTCCACCGATCTGCAGCGCACCCGCGTGATCGGCCTGATCTTGCCCAACATCATCAACCCGATGTTCCCGCGCTGGGCGCAGGGCGTCATTTCCGCGGCAGCCGATTCCGGCTACGAGGTCTTTGTCGCCACCACCCAGGACGATCCGGAGGTCCTCGCCCAGGTCACGTCCACGCTCGCGAACCGCAACGTGGACGGCGTCATCCTCGCCGCCTCGCTCCGGGACGATGCGCGCGCCCTCCGCACCCTGAGGTCCGCCCGGATCCCCTACGTCTGCCTGTCCCGCCGGGCGGACTTCCTCGATTCAGACTTTGTCGGGATCGACGACGACGCCGCCGCGACGCTGCTGATGCAGCACATGCTCGCCCACGGCTACACCGAGATCGCCACCGTGATCGGCCCCCGTTTTTCCACCGCTTCACTGGCCCGGGAACAGGCCTTCGTGCGGACGGCGGCCGCCGCCGGCGTCGTCATCAGCGGGGACCGCAAGATCAGCACCCGGGTGAACAACGAAGGCGGCCGGCTGGCCGCGGAACGTCTCTTCGCCTCCGGAAACCCGCCGCAGGCAGTGGTCTGCGGCAGCGACGAGCTCGCCATCGGCGTGATGGAGTACGCCCTGGCGCGGGGCCTGCGGATCCCGGAGGACGTGGCCGTGGCCGGCTGCGACGGGCTGCCGCACAGCCGCTCCGGACTGATCAACCTGACCAGCATTGTCCAGCCGCAGCAGGAGATGGCCCATGAGGCCTTCGCCATGCTGCTCAAACGCATCGAAGCCCCGTCCCGGAACTACACCTCGCTGGTGTGCCGGCACCGCCTCCATATCGGCCGCACCTGCGGCTGTACCCCCGCCCTCACCTAGTCACCACACCAACCGCAACTCCCCAAACGCACCACCTCGCAGCGTCGGCTGCCGATTGAACGCTGCCCGCTGTCCGCCCTGACCATCAATCCTGACCTCAATTCAAGGACGAAGACCCATGTCAGTTGTATCCGCACCAACGAAGATGCGCACACCGCAGGAAATTAACGGCGTGATCCTGCGCCGAGTCATGCCGCTGCTGATCGGCGCCTACATCATGGCGTTCCTGGACCGCACCAACATCGGTATGGCCAAGGACCGCCTGGAGATTGACCTCGGCATCTCCGCCACCGCCTACGGCATCGGCGCCGGCCTGTTCTTCCTGACCTACGCCCTCTCCGAAATCCCCTCGAACCTGATCATGCACAAGGTGGGCGCACGCTTCTGGATCATGCGGATCATGATCACCTGGGGCATCATCTCGGCCGGCATGGCCTTCGTGCAGGGAGAGTGGTCCTTCTACATCATGCGGATGCTGCTCGGCGTCGCCGAGGCCGGGCTCTTCCCAGGCGTTATGTACTTCCTGACCCAGTGGTTCGTGGTCAAGGACCGCGCCAAGGCCAACGGCATGTTCTTGCTGGGCGTCTCGATCGCCAACATCGTCGGAGCCCCGCTCGGCGGGCTGCTGCTGACCCTGGACGGCCTCGGCGGCCTGCACGGCTGGCAGTGGATGTTCCTCGTCGAGGGCCTGCCGGCCTGCGTCCTGGCCTACGTCGTCTGGAAGAAGCTCCCGGACCGGCCCAGCAAAGCCACGTTCCTCAGCCCCGAGGAGGCCGCCGACCTCGAGGCCCGGATCGCCGCCGAAGAGAAGGCCGGCGCGGAAGCCTCCGGCAACCACCGCCTCCGCGACGTCCTGAAAGACAAGCAGATCCTCCTGGTCGTGGGCGTCTATTTCACCCACCAGATTGCCGTCTACGCCCTGTCCTACTTCCTGCCCTCCATCATCGGCACCTACGGCAAGCTCAACCCGCTGCAGATCGGCCTGCTGACCGCCATCCCGTGGATCTTCTCCGCGGCCGGCGCGCTGCTGGTTCCCCGCTTCGCCACCGACGGCAAACGCTCCCGCCTCCTGGTCACCGGCACCATGATCGGCATCATCGCCGGCTTCGCGCTCGGCGCCGTCGGCGGCCCGCTGCTCGGCATGATCGGCTTCTGCCTGGCAGCCTTCAACTTCTTCGCCCTGCAGCCGATCCTCTTCACCTACCCGGCCACCCGCCTCAGCGGCGCCGCCCTCGCTGGCGGCATCGCGTTCGTCAACACCATCGGCCTGCTCGGCGGCTTCCTCGGCCCCTACGTCATGGGCTTCATGCAGGATGCCACCGGCTCCAAGCTCTCCGGCCTGTGGTTCATCGTGGGCATGTGCATCATCGGTGCACTGCTGTCCCTGATGCTCAAGCGCGGCACCGAGAAGCCCGACGTCGTCCCCGCTGCCCACTAAGCGCCCGACGCCGGCCGCCACCGAACGCTCCACCGCCAACGCTCTGCCGGCGCCCCTGCGCGCCGGCGGAGCGGCTCACCGAACCACCACCGCAAGGAATACCCATGGATTTCACCGCAAAACGCGTTCTGGTCACCGCCGGCGCCAACGGCATCGGCCTGGCCATCGCGAGCAAGTTCCAGCAACTCGGCGCCGCCGTCTTCGTCACCGACATTGACCCCGACGCCGTCGAGAAGGCCCGCGTCAACGGCCTCGCCGCTGCGGTCAGCGACGTCTCCGACGAAGCCCAGGTGCGCGCCCTCATGGCCACCGTGGCCGAGGAACTGGGAGGGCTGGACGTGCTGGTCAACAACGCCGGCATCGCCGGCCCCACCGGCCCGCTCGAAACCCTCGACGCCGCCGCCTGGAAGGCCACCTTCGACGTCAACATCCACGGCCAGTTCTACTGCATCAAGCACGCGCTGCCCCTGCTCCGGCAGGGCACCGGCGCCTCGATCGTGAACCTCTCCTCCGCGGCGGGACGGCTCGGCATGGCCGGGCGCAGCGCCTACTCCGCGTCCAAGTGGGCCGTCGTCGGGCTGACCAAGACGCTCGCAATCGAACTGGGCCCGGACCGGATCCGGGTCAACGCGATCTGCCCCGGCGCCGTCAACGGGCCCCGGATCGACGCCGTCATCGCGGCCAAGGCGCAGATGCTGGACCTCCCGGCGGACCAGGTTTCCGAGCTCTACCACAACCAGTCCTCCCTCGGCCGGCTGATCGAGGCCGAGGACATCGCGAACATGGCCGCCTTCGCCGCGAGCGACCTGGCCCGCAACGTCAACGGCCAGGCCCTCGCCGTCGACGGCAACACCGAAAAGCTTTACTGAGCCCCGAAGGAGCAACCCCCATGGCTGCTGCACGCAAAGTCATCATCACCAGCGCCGTCACCGGCGCCATCCACACCCCGTCCATGTCCCCACACTTGCCGGTCTCCCCGGACGAAATCGCCGACGCCGCGATCGGCGCCGCAGAGGCCGGCGCTGCGATCGTCCACATGCATGCCCGCGACCCGAAGGACGGCCGGCCCTCGCAGGACCCGGAGCACTTCGCCCCGATCCTGGACAAACTCAAGCGCAACACCGATGCCGTCATCAACATCACCACCGGCGGCTCCCCCCACATGACCGTGGAGGAGCGCATGCAGCCTGCCGCGCTGTTCAAGCCCGAACTGGCCTCGCTGAACATGGGGTCGATGAACTTCGGCCTCTACCCGATGCTGGACCGTTTCACGGACTTCGGGCACGAGTGGGAGCGCGAAGGACTCGAAAAGAGCCGCGACCTGGTCTTCAAGAACACCTTCCAGGACATTGAAACCATCTTAGGGCTGGGCAACGAGAACGGCACCCGGTTCGAATTCGAGTGCTACGACATCTCCCACCTGAACAACCTGGCCCACTTCCACGCCCGCGGCCTGGCCCGCGGCCCCCTGTTCGTCCAGTCCGTTTTCGGCCTGCTCGGCGGGATCGGCGCCCACCCGGAAGACCTCATGCACATGCGCCGCACCGCTGACCGGCTGCTGGGCGATGATTACCAGTGGTCCATCCTGGGCGCCGGCAAGAACCAGATGCCGCTCGCAACGATCGGTGCGGCCATGGGTTCGCATGTCCGCGTCGGACTGGAGGACTCGCTCTGGATCGGCCCCGGCCAGCTCGCCACGTCCAACGCCCAGCAGGTCACCCGGATCCGCACCATCCTGGAGGCGCTCAACTTCGAGATCGCCACCCCGGACGAGGCCCGCGAAATGCTGCAGCTCAAGGGCCGCGACAAAGTGGGATTCTAGGCCGGTGAGCATCCTCGTTGCCCCGGACAGTTTCAAGGGGACCTTCCCGGCAGCGGACGTCTGCGCCCACATCGCTGCCGGGATCCGCGCGGCCGGGGCGGCCGCCGTCCAACTGCCGGTGGCCGACGGCGGCGAGGGGACCTTCGACGTGCTGGTCCGGGGCCTCGACGCCCGGCCGGTCCGGGTTCGCACGGTGGGACCCTGGGGCGATGACGTCGAGGCGGTCATCGCGCTGGCCCCGGACGGGACCGCCGTCGTCGAACTTGCGTTTGCCAGCGGCCTGAACCTGCCCAGCACCGGCGACCGGGACCCCGTCCGTGCCAGCACGTACGGCACCGGGGTGATGATGGCGGAGGCCGTCCGGCTCGGTGCCCGGCGGGTGCTGGTGGCGGCCGGCGGCTCCGCGACCACCGACGGCGGGGCCGGGGCCATCGCCGCCATCGAGGAGCGCGGCGGCCTGGACGGCGCCGAGGTGGTGGTGCTCAGCGACGTGACCACCCGCTTCGCCGACGCCGCCCGGGTCTTCGGCCCGCAGAAGGGCGCGGACCCGGCAACGGTGGAGGTACTCACGTGGCGGCTCAACGAGCTGGCGGACGGGTTTGCCCGCGAACTGGGCCGGGACCCCCGGCCGTTGGAGCGGACCGGGGCCGCCGGCGGCTTCTCCGGCGGCATGTGGGCGAAGTACGGGGCCCGCCTGGTCTCCGGCGCCGACCATGTGCTGGACGTGCTCGGCTTCGAGGCCCACGCCGCCGCCAGCACCGCGGTGGTGGTCGGGGAGGGCCGGCTGGACTCCCAGACCGGCCAAGGCAAGATCATCGCCGCCATCCTGGCCCGCAGCGGCACGACGCCCGTGTACGCCGTCGTCGGTTCCGTCCACGAGGACCTGGGCGACTATGCCGACCACTTTGCCGGCGTAATCGTGGCCAGCGATGCGAAAGCCCTGGTGGCCGCGGGGTCGCAGGTGGCACGCATCGCCGGACACGCCCTGCCCTGACCCGGGGCCGCTCCCCCGGAGGACGGACATGCCCATTCCCGGCCTCGAACGGTGGGCATAATCCCACTATGTCCATTCTTCGTGCCAAGGGTTGGGCATGTCCCAGGGGCGGCCGCGGGGAGAGGGGGCATGCGCGGCGGCAGGCGTCGAGGGTTGGACATGTCCCGCAAAAAGAAGCGATCCGGCGGTCGGCTCCCCCAAGGAACCGACCACCGGATCGAATTATGGCTACACGCAAAGCTTGTCACACGTTTGACAACTTTGTCACATGACGCGCGGGCGGTACTGGCCGGACCTCTGTAATCTGGGAGTCATGGATGAGACTCCGGCACCCGGGCACAGCACCCGCAGCGTTTTCCTGGACAAGGCGCACCCCGCCGCGTGGCGCGCGCTCAACGGCCTGGGCCTGAAGGCCAAGGAAGCCGCGGAGGAGGCAGGGCTGGACCAGACGCTGATCGAGTTGCTGAACGTCCGCATCTCGCAGATCAACGGCTGTGCCTTCTGCCTGGACCTTCACGTGGGGGACGCGGTCAAGAACGGTGAATCAGCCCAGCGCCTGTCGGTGCTCCCGGCCTGGCGCGACACCACCCTTTTCAGCGAAAAGGAACGTGCGGCCCTGACTCTGGCCGAGGCGATCACCAACATCTCCGACGCCGAGGCCCGCGAGCGCGAAGGAGGCCGGGCGCGCAGGCACCTCACCGACGTCGAGTTCTCCGCCATCAGCTGGCTGGCGATCACGATGAACGCCTTCAACCGCGTCTCGATCGTCAGCCAGCACCCGGTGCGGAACAAGGCCCAGGGCAGCAAGGACCAGGAAACCCAACCCAAGTAACCGGCGGCTACGGGATCAGCCGGTCCGCCCGGAGCCGGTCAAAGAGCACTGTGAACGAGTCCAGGGTCCGGCGGTATCCGGTGAAGCCCGCGAGGCGGCTCTTGCTCATGTCGGCCAGCACCTCGATGTTGCGTCCCAGGGCGCCGTCGGTGTGCCACCACGAGGAGACCCGCGCGAGGTCCGGTTCGGCGAGTCCATGCCGGGCGGCCAAATCTGCCCACACCGTTTCCATGCCCCGCATCTGCTCTTCCAGCGGCCTGGGTTCGTTCTCGAAGCCAACGGCTTCGACGCCGAAATATGCGGCAAGGCGCGGCCACATCCAGCGCCAGCGGAAGACGTCGCCGTCGACGATGTTGTACGCCTGATTGCCTGCCGACTCCGCGGTGGCTGCCCAGAGCATGTGCTCTGCCAGCAGTCCACTGTCGGTCATATCGGTGAGGCTGTTCCACTGCGTCTCCGAGCCGGGGAAGATGAACGGCCGGTTCAGCTCCTTGCAGAGTGACGCCTGTACCGCGAGGGTGGTCCCCATGTTCATGGCGTTGCCCACCGCGTGGCCGATGACCGTGTGCGCACGGTGAACCGACCAGCTGAACCCCTGTCGTTCGGCCGCGGCCCACAGTTCGTCCTCCTGGGCGTAGTAGAAGTTGGGCACCGGCAGCCGCGGTTCCTCCTCATGGAAGGGCGTGTCCGGCATTTCCCCCGCGGCGTAGGCCTCAAAGGGGCCCAGATAGTGCTTCAGCCCGGTCATCAGGGCAACGTGTTCCACCGGGCTGTCGCGCAGGGCGTTAAGCAGGTTCCGCAGCAGCGCGGCGTTGACTTCGATGTTTTCCCGTTCGGTGTCCTGCCGCGACCAGGCGGTGAAGAACACGTGGGTCGGGCTTTCGCCGACCAGCGCGGCCGTAAGGCTCTCCGGTGAGCTGAGGTCCGCACTAACGGGCCGCACCCCGGGACGGGCAACGACGCCGCGGGACAGGGCCAAGACGTCCCAGCCTGTTTCCGCAAGGAGGGTGACGAGGGCGGACCCGGCGATGCCGCTGGCTCCGACCACCAGGGCGGTGCGTCCATGGGCTGGGGCTGGGTTGTTCTGCACGAGATTCCTCCTGGTTGCGGGGCGGGCCTCTCTCCACCCTAGGCCGTGGGGCCGGCCCGGCTGATACCGGGGCGTGGCCCAGAGCCGCCGGGACCGGGGCGTGGCCCAGACCCGGCCGGCACTCCAGTGGCCCTACGCCGGGTAAATCGACACCGCCGCTGCCTTGACCACGAAATAGACGCCCACTCCGGGCGCCAGGCCAAGGTCCGCCGACGCGGCGGGCGTCACATCCGCGGACAGTTCCCCGGCCCGGACCCGGATCTGGTCGCCATGCGGTTCCAAGTCGGTGACCGTGACCGGGAACGAGTTGCGCGGGCTGCCGTGTGCTTCGCTGAGGAAGACTGAGACGGCCGACGGCGGGAAGGCCGCCACGCCGCTTTGGCCGGGAACCGGCGGATCCTCATGCCGGCCAGCGAATTCCTGGCCCGCGGCCGTCCGGAGCCCGGCCGCGGTGACGGTGCCGGCCACGAGGTTCAGCCCGGCCAGCCCGGCGGCGAAGCGGCTGCGGGGCCGCTGGAGCACGTCCCGGGTGGGGCCGTCCTCGGTGATCCGGCCCTGTTCCAGCACGATCACGCGGTCGGCGAGCATGTAGGCGTCCAGGACATCGTGCGTGACGATGATGGCCCGGCGCCCGGCCAGGACCCGCTTCAGCAGCCGCCGCAGCAGCGGGGCTGCGTGGACGTCCAGGGCGGCCATCGGCTCGTCCAGCAGGAGCAGCCCGGGATCGGCGGCCAGCGCCCGGGCCACCGCGACCCGCTGGGCCTGGCCGCCGGAGAGTTCCCCGGGCCTCCGTCCGGCGAGGTCCGCCGCGTCGACCTCCGCGAGCCAGCGCCGGGCCGTCTCCCTCGCCTGGGCCCTGGCGGCCCCAGCGCTCCGGGGGCCGAAGGCAACGTTTTCGAGGACCGTCAGATGCGGAAATAGCAGCGGCTCCTGGGCCAGCAGGGCGGTGCCGCGGCGGTGCGGCGCGGTCCAGGTGTTCTGCCCGGGCCCCAGCTCGAAGAGGATCCGGCCGTCCACCTGCGCCCGCCCGGCATCGGGGCGGAGCAGGCCCGCGACCACGGAGAGCAGGGTGGACTTCCCGGCCCCGTTCGGCCCGAGCACGGCCACAGTCTCCGCGTCCGCCAGGCTCAGCGAGACGTCAAACCCGCGGGCGGCGACGGCGGCGTCGAGCGTGAACGTCATCCCCGCACCTGCCCGGCGGCCGCGGGGCTGCCCGCCCGGCGGCCGGCCGCTGCCGGTCCCCGGTAGCTGAGCCCGACGACGATGACCGCCACCGCGACGAGCAGCAGCGAGAGGGCGACGGCGGCGTCGGCGTCGGTCTCGCGCTGCAGGTAGATTTCCAGCGGCAGGGTGCGGGTGACGCCCTGGAGGCTGCCGGCGAAGGTGAGGGTGGCGCCGAATTCGCCGAGGCTGCGGGCGAAGGAGAGCACGGCCCCTGAGGCGAGGCCCGGCAGGACCAGCGGTACGGTGACACGGCGCAGCACCGTGGTGGGACGGGCGCCGAGGGTTGCCGCCACCGCCTCGTAACGGCTGCCCGCGGAGCGCAGCGCACCTTCGAGGCTCACCACGAGGAAGGGCAGCGCGACGAAGGCCTGGGCGAGCACCACCGCCGTCGTCGAGAACGCGATCTGGATGCCGGCCACCTCGAGGCTCCGGCCCAGCAGGCCCTGCCGGCCGAAGGTGTAGAGCAGCGCGATGCCGCCCACCACCGGCGGCAGCACCAGCGGCAGCAGCACGAACGAGCGCAGCAGCCGCTGGCCCGGGAAGGCGCCCCGGGCCAGCACCAGGGCCAGCGGGACGCCGAGCAGCACGCAGAGCACGGTACTCGCCGCTGCCGTGCGCAGGCTGAGCCCCAGGGCCGTGAGCGAGGCTTCCGAGGTGAGCAGCGGGACGAACTGCGGCCAGTTGACCCTGGCGACCATGGCGGCGAGGGGCAGCAGGACGAACAGCGCCCCGGCCGCGGCGATGGCCTGCACCCAGCGCGGAATGCCGCTGTAGCCGTGGCGCGTCACGGGCTGCCGAAGCCCGCGTCGGCGAGGACCTTCCGGCCCCCGGCTGCGGTGACCAGCGAAATGAAGGCGTCCGAGAGTTCCTGGTTTCTGCTGGTCTTCAGCGCGGCGATCGGATAGTGGTTGACGGCGGCGGCCGCCTCGGGGAACGGGATCCCCCTGACCTTGCTCCCGGCCGCCCGGACGTCGGTGACATAGACGAGTCCGGCGTCGGCTTCTCCCGAGGTGACCTTGCCCAGCACGTCGGTGACGGAGGATTCCTCACTGACGGGCTTCAGGGCCACGCCGCTCTTCCCCTCGACCGACTTCGCCGCCGCTCCGCACGGGACCTGGGCCGCGCACACCACCACTTTGACGCCGGGTTTCGCCAGATCGGCGAAGGAGCCGATGCCCGCGGGGTTGGCCGGAGGCACGGCGATGGCGAGGACGTTGCTGGCGAAGTTCCGGGGCGCGCCTGCCACCAAGCCTGCGTCGGCGACCTTGGCCATGTTCTTCAGGTCCGCGGAGGCGAACACGTCCGCGGGTGCGCCTTGGCTGAGCTGCGTGGCGAGGTCGGCGGACCCGGCGAAGCTGAGTACCACCTTGGTTCCCGGGTGGCCGGCCTCAAACTCCCGGGCCAGGGCAGTGAACGGCGCCTTGAGCGAGGCCGCCGCGAACACTGTCAGGTTCTTCTCCGCCCCTCCCCCGCCGGCCGGTGCGGCGCAGGCGGCGGTCCCTGCCGCGAGGGCTCCCGCCAGCAGGAGGGCGGCGGCCTTCCGGAGCCGGCTCATACGAGGGCCCTTCCATGCGGGCTTTCGATGATCACCGTGGTGGCTTTCACGACGGCGGTGGCCACGGAGCCCAGTTCCAGGCCGAGTTCGCGGACCGCCTCGCTGCTCATCAGCGACACCACCCGGAAGGGCCCGCACTGCAGCTCCACCTGGGCCATGACGGTGTCGGCCGTAATGGCGGTGACCAGTCCGACGAAGCGGTTCCGGGCCGAACTCCCGGCGCGGGCAGGGTCCTCGGGCAGTTTCGCCTGCTCCCGGGCGAGGGTGGCGAGCTCGAGCCCGTCCACGGCGAGCCGGCCCGATTCATCCCTGAGCGGCGCGAGGCTCCCGTTTTCGGTCCAGCGGCGGACGGTGTCGTCGCTGACGCCGAGGAACCGGGCGGCTTCCGAGACGCGAAAAGTAGGCATAGAGACACTGTAACCCGCATTTGCGGAGAATCCGGCCGTTTTCCTTTTCATCTCCGGGTCACCGCCCAATTCGGCCGCCTCGTAGACTTCCTGCATGGCCGTATACCTCGATCCCCCGCTCTGGCCCGCCCACGGAACGCACTTTTCGCACCTCATCTCGGACAGCTCGCTGGATGAGCTCCACACCTTCGCGCGGGCCGCGGGCATCCCGGAGCGGGCGTTCGACGGCGACCACTACGACGTGGCCGAGGCCCGCTACGACGCCCTGGTGGCGGCCGGCGCCCTCCCCGTCGAGGGCCGGATCCTGGTCCGCAAACTGATCGAAAGCGGCCTGCGGATTCCTGCGCGGCGACGCAACGGATCGCTGAAACTGCCGCTGCTGACCCGCTGGAACGAGGCCCTCCCCGGCCACGACGCGCTCTTCCTCGACCTGCTGGACCGCTGGGGCGAGGAGCACCGGAAGTACCACGGCCGCACCCACCTGCTCGCCGTGCTGGAGGCCCTGGACCGGCTGACCGCGCCGGCACGGCCACCGCGGACCGTGCTGCTCGCGGCCTGGTTCCACGACGCCGTCTACCTCGGCATCGCCGGCGAAGACGAGGAGGAGTCTGCCCGGCTCGCCGAGGAGCGGCTGGAGCGCGCGGGGCTTCCCGCCGACGAGGTCGACGAGGTCGCGCGGCTGGTCAGGATGACGGCGGACCATCGGCCGGATCCCGACGACGAACCCGCCGCCCTGCTCAGCGATGCCGACCTCTCCGTCCTGGCCGGCGATCCCGGCGCCTACGCCCGCTATCTTGCGGCCGTCCGCGAAGACTTCGCCCACATAGGAGACACCGATTTCGCCGCCGGACGCGCCGCCGTCGTCCGCCAGCTCCTTGAACTGGACCCCCTCTTCCACACCGCGCGCGGCCGCGAACTGTGGCAGGACACGGCCCGCCGGAACCTGCAGGGCGAACTTGCCTGACTCGGTCCCGCCACCACATCGCGGGGTCACTTAGCGCCTATTAATCCCTTTGGGATGGCGCTAAGTGACCCCGCGATGCTTGGTTGTTTCAGGCCGCCTTGCGGAGGTGGTCGGCGAGACGGTCGAAGGACTCCCGCCAGCCGGTGCCGTTGCTGTCCCGGTTCTCCGCCGTGTCAAAGGGTCCCTGCGTGAACGTCATCCGGGTACCGCCGTCGATCTCCTCCAGCCGGAAAGTCACCTCGGTCTCAAAGCCGCGGGTGCCGTCGGCCTTGTCCCAGGCATGGGTGAACACGAACAGGTTCGGCGGTTCGATGTCCGTGTGTACGCCGCTCCACCAGTACTGCTGGCCAGTGGCGTCCTGGACCATGCAGGCGCGGTAGAGGCCGCCAATTTCCAGGTCGGCATCGATGCTCTCCCGCGGGGTATGGAAACCGCGCGGCCCCCACCACGCGGGCGCCTGTTCCGGGTCGGTCAGGGCGGACCATACCGCCGAAATCGGGACCTGGAACTCGCGGGTGATGACCAGCATCAGTTCATCGTTACTGTTCTCTGCCTCCGGGATTGTTGGCTCTGGCATTGCTCTTCCCTCGGCTTCCTGTGGTTGTCCGGACCGGGCGCGCCCTAGCGGTAGCTGACGGCAAACGGCCGGTCTGTGGGCACGATCTGCTTGCCCAGCGGCATCAGGGATACCGGAATGAGCTTGAGGTTGGCGATGGCCAGCGGGATGCCGACAATAGTGATGGCCATGGCGAAGGCCGTGACAACGTGCCCGATCGCGATCCAGATGCCCGCCACGAGCAGCCAGATGACGTTGCCCAGCAGGGTGAACACGCCGTTTCCGCCGGGCTTGTCCACCACCATGCGGCCGAACGGCCACAGGGTGTAGGACGCAATACGGAACGAGGCCAGCCCCCACGGAATGGTGATGACCAGCAGGCAGCAGACGATGCCGGCAAGGAAATACCCGAGCGCAAGCCAGAGGCCGCCGAAAAGCAGCCAGATGATGTTGAGCAGTGTCTTCATGGCTTCATTGTCTCCCGCGAGCCGCAGATTCGGATCAGGGGTTGGCCCTGATCAATCCCTGATCTTCGGACCGTTCTTAGGTGTCAGCCTGCTTGACCATGGCCGCTTCGACGTTGATCTTGACCTTGTCGCTGACGAGCAGTCCGCCCGCCTCGAGGGCGGCATTCCAGGTCAGGCCGAATTCCTTGCGGCTGATGTCCGCCTCGGCGCTGAAGCCGGCCCGGGTCGCTCCGAAGGGATCCACCGCGACGCCGGTGAACTCGACTTCGAGGTCCACCGGCTTGGTGACGCCGCGGATGGTGAGGTCGCCGGTGAGCACGTAGTCCTCGCCGTCGCCCCGGACGGACGTTGCGCGGAAGGTCATCTCGGGGAAGTTCTCGACATCGAAAAAGTCCGGTCCGCGGACATGGCCGTCGCGGTTGGCGTCGCCGGAATCGAAGCTCGCGGTCTTGATCGTGGCGTGCAGGCTGGCATCGGCCAGGGAATCCCGGACCCGGGCCTCCGCAGTGGCCTCGTTGAAGCGCCCCCGGACCTTGCTGATCCCGGCATGACGAACGCTGAAGCCGATCTCACTGTGGGACATGTCCAGCGTCCAGACGCCGGGGGTCAATCCATTGGGCAGGGTCATCGCCGTTTCTCCTTCACGTGGGTGACGAGGGGGCTCGCCTGGATTCGGAGGGCCTAAGAAGCATGCTAACGAGGAAGCCCGCACGGCGATAGGTCCGTCCGCCGGATGGTGCCGCCTCACGCCGTCGGGCCGCCGTCGGGACGTCAACTGGCCGTCAGAACCCTTTGGCCGCCGCCACGAAATCCCGGATTTTCGCGAGGTCCTTGACCCCCCGGGATTGCTCGACGCCGGAGGAGACGTCCACGCCCCAGGCGCCGGCCGCCGCGGCCGCCCCGGCCACGTTTTCCGGGTCCAGCCCGCCGGCCAGCAGCCATTCCCGGCCCTCCAGCCCCAAGGCGCGGACCGACGCGTAGTCCCAGGCCTCACCGGAACCGGGAACCGCCGCGTCGATGAGCAGCAGCTCCTCGCCCCAGTCCGCAAACGCGTCCGGAGCCGCGGACATGGTGACGGCGCGGATAATTTTGAGGCCGGCGTCGTGCACCGTGCGGACATCATCGGCGGTGCGGTCGCCGTGCAGCTGCACCCATTCCAGCCCGGCTTCGCGGGCCACGGCGACGGCGTCGGCCGCCGCCTCGTGCCGGAAGACACCTACCGCGGGAAGCCCGCGCGGCACCGCGGCGAGCAGTTCACGGACGAGGTCCGGGGACACCTCGCGCGGGCTGCGGGTCAGCACGAAGCCGAGCGCATCGGCCCCGGCGTCGACCGCGGCCAGCACCGATTCTGGGGTGCTGAGGCCGCACACTTTGACGAACATTCCGGCTCCCTACGCAGTTTTTCGCTGCTTTGACGTTAGCAAGCCCGCACCGGCCGTGCTGACGTTACGTTCATTGGGCCCCGCGCCGGGAGGTCCCCGGGGGCCTGCGGCCGGCGGCTAGGCTGGGTTGATGGAGATCATCCGGTATGCCGAGCTCAAGCCCCGCCCCTGGAGCAACGGCGGCGGGGTGACCCGCGAACTGGCCAGGTTCCCGGAATCAGCCGCCGGGCGGGCTGCCGCTGCGGATGACGCCTGGGACTGGCGGGTGAGCATCGCCGAGGTGGCGCGGGCCGGCGCTTTCTCCCGCTTTGCCGGGATGGAGCGGGTCCTCACGGTGGTCGAGGGCGAGTTGCTGCTCCTGACCGTGGACGGCGCCGAGCATCCGCTGGAGAAATACCGGCCGTTCCGGTTCTCCGGCGACGCGGACGCCGCCGGCGCCCTGCCTACCGGCGACATCCGGGATCTGAACGTGATCACCCGCACGGGCGCCTTCAAGGGCTACACCTCCATCATCGAACTCTCCAAGAAGCGCGCCCACCCGGTCTTTGCCGGCCAGTTCGGCATCCTGATGCAGGGACAGGCCACCGTCAGCGTCGGTGACACAGCCGACCCGGCGCCGCAACCGCTCGGCCGGTACGACGCCGTCGTAGGCTCCGACAGCGACACCCCGGAAATCCTGGGCCGCGGCTTCCTCGCCGTCGTGTCAATCGACCCGGCTGAGCCGGCCGGCGAGGGCACCGGCTAGCTTTCGTCGGCCTTCGCCCTCGCCGCACCGACCCCCACGGATTCGGCCGAGAGCCGCTGCGCCAGCCAGATCGGGACGATTGAAACAACGATCAGCACAACGGCCACGACGTTGACCACCGGCGCCTGGTTAGGCCGGAAGAGGTTCTGCAGGATCCAGATCGGCAGCGTCGTATCGCCGGCGCCGATGGTGAACGTGGTCACGATGATCTCGTCGAAGCTCAGGGCAAATGCGAGCAGGCCTCCGGCCAGCAGCGCCGAGCGGAGTTGCGGGAAAGTCACCAGCCGGAAGGTGGTGAACACCCCGGCGCCCAGGTCAGCGGAGGCTTCCTCCAGGCCCCCGTGCATCCGGCGGAGCCGGGCAATAACGTTGTTGAACACGGTTACCATGCAGAACGTGGCGTGCGCTATCACCACTGTCCAAAGGCTGAGCGATACGCCGAGGATGGTGGTGAACATGTTGTTTAGGGCGATGCCAGTGACGATTCCGGGCAGGGCGATCGGCAGGATCACCAGCAGGCTGATGACGTCCCGGCCGAAGAACTTGTAGCGTTGCAGGGCGATCGCCAGGAGGGTCCCCAGCACCAGCGAAATGACAGTGGACACCACCGCCACCCAGACCGAGGACAGCAGAGCCTCCCGCACGCCGGTGGAATCGAGGGCCCGGCCCCACCACTCCAGGGTGAAACCCTTGGGCGGCCAGCCGAACGTCCGGTCCGAGTTGAAGGAGTTCACCACCACCAGCAGCAGCGGGAGGTAAATGAAGAGCAGCACCAGTGCGGTGACGACGCCGAGGATGGCCTTGGCGCTTCGGGAAAGTCTCACGGTGCTCCTTATTTCCGGCGGTCGTCAAAGGTTGTTGAGGGCGCCCGAGCGACGGACGATGAACAGGTAAGCCATGATGATGACGATCGGAACGAGGGACACCGCCGCGGCCAGCGGCAGGTTGTTCGCGGCGCCGACATTGGCGTACACCACGGTGCCCAGCATCTGGGTGGTTCCGCCGACAATCTGGGCCGTGATGTAGTCGCCCAGCGAGAGCGAAAACGTGAAGATCGTCCCGGCGATGATGGAGGGCACCAGCAGTGGCAGCATGACTAGCCGCATGGTCGCCAGAGGTTTCGCGCCGAGGTCGCCGGACGCCTCCAGGAGCGAGTCCGGGACACGGTCGAAGCCAGCGTAAATGGGCAGAATCATGTACGGCAGCCAGATGTAGGACAGGGTCAGAATGACGGCGGTCTCGCTGTAGCCGGGCGACGCCAGGCCGATCGGTGCTCCCACCCACTCCAGCAGGCCGCCCTCGGCGAGGACATTGCGCCAGGCGTAGGCCTTGACCAGGTAACTGGCCCACAGCGGCATCAGCACCGCGATTACCAGCAGCTTCTGCCAGCGGGCACTGGCCACCTTGGCGATGAAGAACGCCATCGGCAGCGCGATGACCATGTCGATCACGGTCACGGCCGCCGCGATCCACAGAGTCCGGAGCGCGATCCGCTGGTAGACCGGATCGGTCACCACCGTCACCAGGTTGTCAGTTGTCCAGACCGTGGACACCTTCCCGGTGAACGTGTCCACGGTCCACAGCGAGGTGATCAGCAGGGCCGCGAGCGCGGCGATGTACACGAGCACCAGCCAGCCGGCGGGAGCCGTGATCAGCCCCGCCAGCCGTAATCCGGGCGAGCGGTGCAACATCGCTGAGAACTTGTTGGGACGTGCCCGCGGCACGCCGGCGGCCGGCGGCGAGCCGGGCGCCGGGTGCAGCGTCTGCAATGCCATGTCAGCCCTTGATCTCGGTCCAGGCCTTGGTCCATTCGGAGTAATCCGTGCACTTGGCGTCCTTGCGGCCGTCAAGGCATTCGGCCACCGGCGTGGTCCAGTACCAGATCTTCTCTGCGTACGCCGCGTCACCCGAGTGGTAGGTTTCGCAGTGCTTCTTATCCTTGGTCAGCTCGCAGGCCTTCGGGTTTGCTGGTGACTCACCGAAGTATTCGGCCACCGCAGCATTGGCCTTCGGGCTGGCGATGTAGTCCAGCCACTTGTACGCGCAGTTCTTGTTCTTGGACTGCGCCCCGATCATCCAAGTGTCAGACCAGCCGGTGGCACCCTCCTGCGGGAGCACGGTCGCTACCTTGGTCCCGTTAGCGGCGGCGATATTGGCACCCACCTGCCACGTGGTTCCGACCACGGTGCTACCGCCGGCGAAAGCCTGGACCTCCTTGACGACGTCGCTCCAGTATTCGCCGATGTGCTTGCGCTGCTGCTTGAGCAGATCCACGGCGGCGGCAAGCTGGTCCTTGTCCAAGGCGTAGGGGTTCTTTATGCCGAGTTCCGGCTTGTGCGCCATCAGGTACACGGCGGCGTCGGCGATGTAGATGGGTGAGTCGTAGGCCGTGACCTTCCCGGTGTACTTGTCGGCGTCGTCAAAGACGGCGCTCCAGGAGGTGGGGGCGGGCGTGACCTTGGTGGTGGAGTACATCAGCAGGTTTGCGCCCCAGCCGTGGGGCATCCCGTAGTTCTTGCCGTCCACCGTGTTCCAGGCCTTGTCCTTGAGGAACGGGTAAACGTCGGCGTAGTTCTTGAGCAGGCTCATGTTGACCGGCTCCACGTTGTTGCCGGCGATCAGGCGCAGGGAGGCGTCACCGGAGGCCGAGACGACGTCGTACTGGCCGGTCCGCATCAGCGTCACCGCTTCGTCGGACGTGCCGAAGGGCTTGAAGCTGACCTTGCACTGGGTCTCTTTTTCGAAGGGCGTGACCCAGTCGACGGCGGGGTCGTTGCTCCCGTTCTCGACGTAGCCGGGCCACGCGAGGATCGAGAGCTGCCCTTCGCCCTGGCCGATTTCGGTTTTGAGCGGCTGCGCCGACGGGGCGGCCCCGCCGCCGCCGCTGGTTCCGCAACCCGCCAAGGCGAGGGCGGCTGCGGCCACCCCGGCCACGAGGGAGGCCTTCATTCTTGTAGCCATGATTCTTACCTTTCGTTGTGGGGTGGAAAGTTACCTGCGGTCCGGCCTCAGGCGACGTCGGACGGCAGCAAGACGACGGCGTCGTCGTCCCAGCTCACCGACACGCGGCGCCCCAGCAGCTCGACATCGCTGCCCGGCAGCGAATCCGGCTCTAGGACAACGACGACGGGGCCGTCGTCGAGCTGTACCCGTACCTGCGTGGCGTGCCCCACGTACACGAGCGAGGTCACAGTGCCGGGACGAGCCGTGACACCGACGCCCGTCTCCGGCGCGCCCGACCAGGACAGGCGCAGCCGTTCGGGGCGGACGCACACGGGCTCGGGGCGGCCGTAGAGCTGCCGGGCGTGTGCGGCGTCGAAGATGTTGGAGGTCCCCACGAAGTTGGCCACGAAGGTCCCCGCCGGGCGTTCGTAGATCTCATGGGCGGTACCGATCTGTTCCAGGCTGCCGTTGTTGAAGACGCCGATCCGGTCGCTCATGGTCAGCGCCTCCTCCTGGTCGTGGGTGACGAAGATGAAGGTGATGCCCAGCGAGCGCTGCAGTTCCTTGAGTTCCACCTGCATCTGCTGGCGGAGTTTGAGGTCGAGCGCGCCGAGTGGCTCGTCCAAAAGCAACACTTTGGGTTCCACCACGAGCGCCCGGGCCAGGGCTACCCGCTGGCGCTGGCCGCCGGAGAGCTGGGCCGGTTTGCGGCCCACGAATTTGCCCAGTTGCACTCGTTCCAGGGCCTCGCGGGCACGTTCACGGCGCTCGGCCCTCGGCACTCCCCGCACCCTCAGGCCGTACGCGACGTTGTCCACGAGGGACATGTGCGGGAACAAGGCGTAGTCCTGGAAGACCGTGTTGACGTCGCGTTCGAAGGGAGCCAGCCTCGTGACGTCCCGGCCCTCCAGTTCGATGCTCCCCGAGGTCGGCAGTTCGAATCCTGCGATCAGCCGCAGCACGGTGGTTTTCCCGGAGCCGGACGGGCCCAGCATGGAGAAAAATTCGCCCTGCCGAATGTCCAGGTCGATGCCGTCGACGGCGACCGTGTCTCCGAAGACCTTGGTGAGTTTGCGCAGGCGGATAGCCGGGACGCTGCCGGAGGCGGTCGACGTTCCGGCCGTGCGCGTTTCGGTCATGTGGATGCCTAACTCAGTTGCCGGAAGACCGTTGCCGGACCTCCGGTAAGGTGACGCCGCGTGATGTGATTCACGCCACAATGCGGTATTGGGCCAAATACTATTACTTCATAGGTTTTGTGTATAGACCCTGGCCACGGGCGGCCATAGGATGGCATCACCCGCCGCGCGGCCGGCAACCGCACCGCTTCCGGAAACCGCGGGCGGACCGGACGGGAGACGCCAGACCGGAGTGCGAGGGAGGAACGGATGCTGCTTTCACCACAGGGCGCATCCCGCAGCCTTGCAGCGGTGTTTACCCCCATCAAGTCCCGCGGCCTGGTCGACGAGGTGTGCGGGAGAATCGAGCAGGCGGTCGAGACCGGACTGCTCACCAGCGGTCAGCGGCTTCCCAACGAGACCGAACTCGCCTCCGCGCTCGGCGTTTCAGCCGTTACAGCCCGCGAGGCCCTGTCCCAACTCCGTTCCTCGGGGATCATCCGGACCGTCCGCGGGCGCAGCGGCGGAAGCTTTATCGCTGACAATGTCCTGCCATCCCGGGAACGCGCCCTGGAGCAACTCGATGAGCTGACCCGGCTCCAGATCAGCGACCTGGGGCTGCACTATCAGGCCATCGCTTCCGTCTGCGCCAGCCTCGCGGCACGCCGCTCCGACGCGGCCGACGTGGATACCCTGCGCTCCTTCATCCCGGCCACCGACGCCGACCCGCTGAGTTGGCGGCTGGCGCTCTCGGAGTTCCTGCTGGAGGTGGCCGCCATAGCCCGCTCCGCACGACTGGCCCGCGAACTCATCCGCCTACAGGCCGACCTGGGCACGCTGACACTCCTGCCGTGCGCCGACGCCGGCTACCGGAACGCGTCCGCCCGGATTCTGGAGGGGACCGCCGGCGCCATCGAGGCACACCAGCCGGCCGAGGCGGAAACCGGAGTCAAGTCGCTCATTTCGACAACGACTAGTTGGCTCCTGGCCGAGCACGCCAGGCGCATTTGAATGCCTGCGCCGCCATCTCCAGACCGAGGGAAGGATCCCAATGACGGATAGCTCCACTTTCAGCTCCGGCGGTGCCGATTCTGCCGCTACCGACGACGCCGCCCGGGCCGCGGCGTGCGAGCTGGACGCCGTCGTCGTCGAAATCGAGTCGAGGCTCTCGGTCTGGGCCCGGGAGGCAGGTGCGGCCTTGGCGGCACTGGACGGCAAAGTGTCCGGAACTGCGGTGGACAAGCTTATCCGGCCGGTGGTGGAGGGACTGGTTCGCACCCCGGAGGGCTACGCCGCGGGCGCCGGCTTCCTTGCCAATGCCGGGCTGCTTGGTCCCGAGCGCAGCTACATCGCTTGGTGGCAGGGAACCGAGATGGAGCATGTGGACGCCCTGGCCAATTTCAGCCCGAACGCCATCAGCCGCTACGTGCGGGCCGAGTGGTTCCGAATTCCGGTGGAAACCGGCCAGCCACACGTCACGGGACCCTACGTTGATTTCCTCTGCACGGACGAAAATGTCCTGACTTTCACCCACCCGGTGTTTTGCCGCCCGGACGGCCCGGTGGCAGGCATTGTGGGCATGGACGTCACCGTTCAGCGCCTGGAACGCGGTGCAGTGCCGGCGCTGAGGCGCATCGGGGACCGCGCCACTCTCGTCAACCAGGACGGCCGTGCAATCGTGTCCGCGGCGTCCGATATCGACGCCGGGGATCTCGCCGTCGCCGCTGAGGGATGCCGGGTCTTCGGGGTGGGCCGACGCTTCAGTATCTGGAGCGGCGCCGCGGGTATCTAAGCTTGCTACGCTGGAATCAAGGCCATCCCCCTCGGCGGCCTCCGGACGACGGTTCAGTACCCGGCACGCGACAAGACTGGCCACAGGAGCAGTCATGTCGTGGTTGATTCTCATCCTTTCCGGGTCGCTGGAAGCCGTGTGGGCCGCAGCCCTGCACCGGACCTCGCAGGCCACCGGCCGCGGCCGGATCGCGCCGGCCGCCGTCTTCCTCGTGTCCGTGCTGGCCAGCACCGGCGGGCTCGCCATCGCCATGCAGTCCATCCCGACCGGCACCGCCTACGCCGTCTGGGTGGGCGTCGGCGTCGTGCTGACCGCCGTCTACGCGATGGTCACGAAAGTGGAGTCGGCGACCCGCGGCAGGATCCTGCTGCTCGGCGGAATTGTTGTCTGCGTGGCCGGCCTGAAGGTCGTGGCGTGATGGCAGCGGACCGCACACCCGCGGCGGCAAAGGCACCGGCGGCGACGCTGGCCTGGCTGATCCTGCTCGCCTCCGCCGTGCTGGAGGCTGTCTGGGCCACGGCCCTGGGCGAATCAGACGGCTTCACCCGCCTTTTGCCGACGGTGATCTTCGCCCTGGCCGCCACCCTGAGCATGGTGGGGCTGGGCCTGGCCGTGAAGCGCATCCCGCTCGGCACCGCCTACGCCGTCTGGGTGGGGATCGGCGCGGCCCTGACGGTCGGCTGGGCGATGGCGACCGGCGTCGAGCCCGCCAGCCCGCTAAAGCTGGTGTTTATTGCCGGAATTGTGGGCTGCGCGGCCGGGCTGAAGCTGTTGCCGGCCGGGAAATCCTAGGCATCCTAGGCGCTCCCGCCCAGTTAATGCGCGCCCCGAGCGGTAATCCCGGGCGACACGCCGTGGCTCCGGACCGCCCGCCGGCATGAACTGGGCTGGAGCGCCGGAATAGCCGCGCGCCTGCCGCGGTTCTTGGCTGGGACGGCAAATTCCGGCAGCGATAGGAGATCAAAGATGACTTCAGCAACAGTCCAGCTCGGCGACGGACTCAGCGTCAGCCCGCTGGGGTTCGGCGGCATGGCCCTGACCCCGGTGTACGGGGAAGTGGATCCTGCGGAGGCCCTGGCCACCCTGCACCACGCGGTGGACGCGGGCGTGAGCTTCATCGACACGGCGGACATCTACGGCGGCGGCAGCAACGAGGAACTGATCGCCCAGCTGCTCAAGGATCGCCGCGGCGAGGTGCAGCTGGCCACCAAGTTCGGCCTGGTGGGAACCCCGTCGACCGGCTACTCGGACATCCGCGGTGACGCCGCCTACGTGAAGCAGGCGGTCGACCGCAGCCTGCAGCGCCTGGGCACCGACACCATCGACCTGTACTACATGCACCGCCGCGACCTCCGCGTTCCGATTGTGGAAACCGTGGAGGCCATGGCGGAGCTGGTGCAGGCCGGGAAGGTGCGGCACCTTGGACTGTCCGAAGTGACGGCCGAGGAACTGCGGGACGCCAGCAGCGTCCACCCGATCGCCGCAGTCCAGAGCGAGTGGTCCATCTGGAGCCGCGACGTGGAACGCAACGTTGTTCCTGCCGCCGCCGAACTTGGCGTAGGTTTTGTGCCCTACTCGCCGCTGGGCCGGGGATTCCTCACCGGCACAGTCGACGCCTCGAAGCTGGGCAGCAACGACTTCCGCCGGAACATCCCGCGCTTCGCCGAGACCGCGTTGGACGCCAACCAGGCCGTAGTCGCCGCGGTCCAGTCGGTCGCAGCGGAGCTCAGCAGCCCCGGTCACGCCGCGACGCCGGCCCAGGTGGCGCTGGCCTGGCTGCTCGCGCAGGGCCGGAAACTGGGGCTGCCGGTGGTCCCGATCCCCGGGACGCGCAAGGCCTCCCGGATTGATGAAAACCTCGGCGCCCTGTCGCTCGACCTGACCCCGGCGCAACTGGAGAGGCTCGACGCCGCCGCGGACGCCGTCGTCGGCTCCCGCTCGGCAGACCCCAACTGGGTCTCCCAGGGCCGCGAATAGGCCGTCCTAGACTAATGCCCATGGACTCGCTCATTCATTCACTTCGTGACATCACCATCCGCCGGATTTCGGTCAGCGAGATGGACAACAACGTGTACCTGCTCACCGCCAAGGCGTCCGGCGCGCAGCTCCTGATCGATGCGGCCGATGATCTGGCCGCCATCCAGGGGCTGCTGGCCGACGCCGCCGCGGATACCGCCGCGACGCCGAAACTTGCTCTGATTGCCACCACCCACCAGCACTGGGACCACGTCCGTGCGCTGCCGGGCCTGGTGGAAGCGACCGGGGTGAAGACGGCTGCCGGGACGGATGACGCCCCGGAACTGCCGGTGAAGGTCGATGTGCTGCTCGATCACGGCGACGTCGGCAACTTCGACGGGTTCGACGTAACGGCGGTGCACCTGCGCGGCCACACCCCGGGTTCGGTGGCATTCGTGTACCAGGACCCGGAGGGACCGGCGCACATCTTCTCCGGCGACTCGCTGTTCCCCGGTGGAGTGGGCAATACACAGCAGGATCCGGAGCGGTTTGCCCAGCTGCTCACGGATGTCAGCGAGCGGCTGTTCGACGTGTATCCGGACGACACCGTGGTGCACCCGGGCCACGGGAAGCCGACCACTCTGGGCGCGGAACGCCCGCACCTGGAAGAGTGGCGCGCCCGCGGCTGGTAACTGGCGCTAGAGGTTGTGACTGGCGCTGCGCATAATGCCGGTCGCTGCGGGAATTCCCGTAGCGACCGGCATTTTGCGCGTCATCAGCTAATTTATCTAGCGCACAAGCGACCTTAGCGGCTGCGGCGTTCGTTCGACGCCGGGGCCGACGCGCGGCGGGGTCCGCCGCTGCGGGCCGGACCGCCTTCGCCGGAGCGGCCGTTGCCGCCGCCTGCGTAGGATCCGCCGGAGGTGCCGCCGGTATTGGAGGACCAAACCGCTGCGGAGCCGCCGGACTTGGCGCCTGCCGCGGCACGCTGGCCGGTAGCGGGACGTCCGCCGCGCTGGCCGCCGGCCGAGGCGCCGGTACGGCCTGCACCGGCGCGGGGTGCCCCGCCGGTGCGCGGTGCCGAACCGGTGCGGGGTGCGGAACCGCCGCGGGAGTCGCTACGACCCTCCGCAGCGCGACCGTCCGAGCCACGGCCAGCCGAGGCGCGGCCGCCGGCTGCGGGAACATCGTTGTGGTGCGCGTAGGCCGTGGTGCGGCCACGGCCCCGGGCGTTGCGACGCTCGGCGCGCTCGGCGTCGGCCCGGTCCTGGTTCTTTTCCGCGACGCGCTCTGCGGCGTTGCGGGCAGCGGCCTGGCCTTCGTAGGCCACGGCGCGGCGCTCGGCACGGGGAAGATCGGTACGGGGAGCCTCGGCTCCGACGCGTCCTCGTCCGCCACGGCCGCCACGGCCACCCGCGGTGGGTGCAGCCTGGGTGGTGCGGCGGGCGCGCTTGCGCTCGGCGTTGGCACCGGTGGAGGTGCCGCCGCCCTGCTGCTTGGCCTTGGTGGCCAGCAGCGCGGCGCGGGTGCGCGGATCGATCTTATCGGCCATCTCGCCGACCAGCTCGGCAACCAGCGGGGAGTTGGCAGTGACGCGCTCGAAGTTGACCTCGACGCCGGCAGCCTTCATCAGCTTCTTGACGTCGGACTGCTGCTCCGGCAGGGTCAGCGTGACCACGGTGCCGTCGGAACCGGCGCGGGCGGTACGGCCCGAGCGGTGCAGGTACGCCTTGTGCTCCGTGGGCGGATCCACGTGGATGACCAGCTCGACGTCGTCGACGTGGACGCCGCGGGCGGCGACGTCGGTGGCCACCAGCACGCGGACGTCGCCGGAGGAGAACTCGGCGAGGTTGCGGTCACGGGCGTTCTGCGAGAGGTTGCCGTGCAGATCGACCGCGGGGATGCCGGCGTCGGTCAGGGTCTTCGCCAGCTTGCGGGCATGGTGCTTGGTGCGCATGAAGAGCACCCGGCGGCCGGCGCCCGAGGCGAGCTCGACGATCAGCTGCTTCTTGACGGTCTGGTCGTTGACGACCAGGACGTGGTGCTCCATGGTGGTGACCGCAGCCTGTGATTCGTCCACGGCGTGGGTCAGCGGGTTGGAGAGGTAGCGCTGCACGATCTTGTCCACGCCGTTGTCCAAGGTGGCGGAGAAGAGCAGCCGCTGGCCCTGGCTGGGGGTCATGTCCATGAGCTTCTTGACCACCGGGAGGAAGCCGAGGTCGGCCATGTGGTCTGCCTCGTCCAGGACGGTGATCTCGACGGCTTCGAGGGTCAGGATGCGCTGGCGGATCAGGTCCTCCAGGCGGCCCGGGCAGGCGATGACAATGTCGACGCCGGAGCGCAGCGCCTTTTCCTGGCGGGCCTGGGAGATGCCGCCGAAAATGACGTTGGTGGTCAGGCCCATGGCCTTGGCCATCGGCTCGATGGTCGCGTTGATCTGGGTGGCCAGCTCGCGGGTGGGCGCCAGGACCAGGCCCATCGGGCGGCCGGGCTTGCGGAAGTGCGCGGCTTCCCGCTCGGCGAGCCGTGCCACCAGCGGAATGGCGAAGGCGATGGTCTTGCCGGAGCCGGTACGGCCGCGGCCCAGGACGTCGCGTCCGGCCAGGGTGTCCGGGAGCGTCTTGACCTGGATGGGGAACGGTTCAACGATCCCCTGGGCGGTGAGGGTGTCGGCGAGGGCCTTGGGCGTGCCGAGGGCAGCAAAAGTAGTCATGTGTTTCAAAGGTCTTTCAGGCGGTATCCAAGCGGATATCGGCCCCCGGTGCCGGTTGGCCCAGGGGTTCGCCGAAGAAAAGTCAGGTGATCAACCGGGCCGCTTGCAAAGTTTTGCAGGCCGCCGGGACCAAATAGAACGCGTTCATCGACGCAGGATGTGCCTCTCACATGAATAAAGCCCACGGCCTGCATTTGGAGTCCGGAGGAATCCTGCAGGGGATCCGGCCGGTGAACCGAGGCTGACCAAACCGAATCCAAAGTGGGCATCACTGCACATCAAGTTCCTCCAGTCTAGCATCTGCGCGTGCCCTCCCGTTTTCAGGGCCTCCCAACTAGCTCGCAGTTGTTGTCGTTTTGCGCGCTCATAACGACAACTATTGCGAGTCAGTTGGGCGGGCCTGCGGCGCCTAGGCTCGCCCGGATCCGGACACCCGGGGAGCGACCGCCACGCCCGCCACGCCGATCGCCGCAGTAAGCGCGAAGACCCCCGCGAAGGGCGCGACGCCGGTGCCGGCCGCCGTCGTGAACGCCGCGAAGACGATCCCCGTCGCGGCCAGCGCCAGGGCGCCGCCGAGGGAGTCGGAGATGGACATTGCCGAGCTGTTGAAGCCCTCGGTGTCCTTCGTGGACAGCGCCAGGGTCATCACACTCAGCCGCGGGTACATCAGCCCCATCCCGCCGCCGGCGAAGATCCAGCCGGTGATCGCGACGGCGGCCGGCCACGCCAGGAGCGTGGTCGCCAGCGCCAGCAGCACGGCGCCGAGGACCAGCGCCGAGCCGATCCTGATCGCGCGGCGGTGGTCCAGCCTGGCCCCGAGCCGGCCCTGGATCGCGGAGGCCGCGGCCCAGGCGAGCGCTCCACCGGTGAGGGTCAGGCCGGCGAAGGTGGGCGAGAAGACATAGCGCTCCACCAGCAGGTAGGGCAGGTACACCTCGGCGCCGAAGAACGCCGCGGACGCGAGCCCGCGGGCGAGGATGACGGCGGGCAGGCCGCGGCGGGCCGTCAGCGTCCCGCTGGGCACCAGGGGGCGGACGGCCACCAGCGCGACGACGACGGCGGCCGCCGCCAGCACCCAGCCGGCCGCCGGCAGCTCCACGGACAGGTTCAGCCCCAGCACGGCGAGCGCCGCGAGGCCGGCCCAGGCCAGCCGTCCGTAGTCCCACGGTCTGGGCGACGCCGCGCCGTCCTCGGCGCCGCCGGAGAGTCCGCGCAGGGCCGGGACGATCATCAGCAGGGCCGGCACCACCAGCCCCACCACACCGAGGAAGACCCAGTGCCAGCTGGCCAACTGGGCGACCAGCCCGGCGGCGAAGGGGCCCACCAGCGAAGGAATGACCCAGGCCGCGGCGAAGGCGGCGAAGATCTTGGGGTGCAGCACGGGCGGATAGACGCGGGCCACCACCACGTAGAGGGCCACCGTCACCGCGCCGCCGCCGAGCCCCTGGACCAGCCGTCCGGCCAGGAGCATGGCCATGGTCCCGGCCGATCCGGCGATCAGCAGGCCCAGGACGAACAGCGCCACGGAAGCATAGAGCGGGCCCACCGGGCCGCGCCGGTCCGACCAGTTCCCGGCGGCCACCATCCCGATGACGCCGGTCGCCAGCGGCCCGGCGAATGCGAGGGCGTAAAGGCTGGCGCCATCCAGTTCGCGGCTGACCAGCGGCATGATGGTGGTTACCGCCAGCGATTCAAAGGCCGCCAGGAAGACGAGGGCCAGGGCGCCCAGGGTCACCAGCAGGTAGCTGCGGTGGAAGATGCCGCCGGTATCCGGGGCGGTATCAGTGCCCGGTACGGGAGGGTCTATTTGAGGCACGTGCCACAGCCTACTAGAGGGGTGCCGGGCGGGTGCCCCAGCCGGGACGGAGCGCCCAGCCCGCCGGACGGTCCCCGGCCATCACCGAAATGCTCACCCGGGCGCGTCGAGCCCCTGGGCCGAAACCACCACGGCGCCGCTCGCCCTGGAATCCGGATTCAGCATCCAGCCCACCCGTTTGACCGTGCTGAGCATGACGACGCTTTCGACCAGTTCGATCCCGGGCACCTTCTCCTGCAGCGCCAACTCGATGCCCATGACATCCGCCAGGGACTGCAGCCACATGATGATCACGAAGTTGGTGGGACCTGTGGTGGAAGCGCTGAGCCGCACATTCCGCATCGTCTTCAGCTCGGCGGCCGCCGCCTCGTGCCGGCCGGCCGGGACGTTGACGAACCACTGGCAAGTGACGGGGAAAGCCGAAAACCTCTGGGCGACCTCGCAGCGGAAAGACAGGATCCCGCTCGCGAGCACCCGGTTCAGCTGGCGCTGGACGGTGGCCGGGTGCCTGCCCAGTCCGCGCGCGACCTCCGCCGCCGTGGCCCGGCCGTCCTTGGCCAGGAACGGCAGGAGCGCCAGGTGGCTGGCCGGCAGGCTCTCCCTGGCGGCAGTCGGGGCGACGCCAGTGGCCTCGGGGCCGGCCATTGCCTTCACGGCGGCCTGCTGTGCGCGGCTGAGCACGTTGAGCCGCCAGGACCCGCCGCTTGCGTGCAGCCTGGTGCACAGCGCGGTCTGGTATTTGAGCAAGCCGTCAATCTCCTTCAGCCGTTGGATCACTTGCGTGCCGAACTCGTCCAGGGAGGGCGTGATAACGGTCAGCATCAGGTCCCGGTTGCTGGCCGCCTCCTCGACCGTGATGATTTCCGGCATCCTGGCGAGCCTGGCCGTGACTTCAGCGCGCCGGTGCATTTCGCAGTCAACGGCAACGAACGCCAGGCACATCTGATGGGGGTCGCCGATCAGGTGGGCGGTAATCCAGGAGACGCCGGAAGCCCGCAGCCGTTCCCAGCGGGCGGCCAGGGTGGTGGCGTGGACGCCCAGCACCTCCGCGGCATCCGCCCAGCTCAGGCGCGGCGCGATCTGCAGGACGTTGATCAGGGCGAGGTCGTCCTCGCTGAGTTCCACCATTCACTCCTTCACTCATGCACAAAAACTGTGATGCAGATCAGTTCCTGCATATTTCCAGCCCTTTGGCCGCCTGTGAACCACGTCACTTCAGAATAGACGAGAAAGCCGAACCCACCACATAGGAGAACATGTGCCGATCACCGCAGACGCCCGGGAAATGCAGGCTGACCTTGCCCGGTTCCGCCACGAGCTGCACCAGGAGCCCGAGATCGGACTGACCCTGCCCCGCACCCAGGAGAAGGTGCTCCAGGCACTCGACGGGCTCGGCTACGAGGTCACCCTCGGCACGGACACGACGTCCATCACCGCGGTTCTGCGCGGCCAGGCGGCCGGAAACGGCGCGGATACCCGCCCGGCGGTACTCCTGCGCGCGGACATGGACGGCCTGCCGGTGCAGGAGAAAACCGGCGTGGAGTTCACGTCCAGGGTCGACGGCGCCATGCACGCCTGCGGCCACGACCTCCACACCGCCATGCTCACCGGCGCCGCGACCCTTCTGGCCGAGCGGCGGCACCGGCTGGCTGGCGACGTCGTGCTGATGTTCCAGCCCGGCGAGGAGGGCTTCGACGGCGCCGGCCACATGATCCGCGAGGGCGTGCTCGATGCCGCCGGCCGGCGCGTGGACGCTGCCTACGGCATGCACGTGTTCTCCGCGCTGGAACCGCACGGCACCTTCTGCACCAAGCCGGGCGTCATGCTCAGCTCCTCCGACGGACTGATGGTCACCGTGCTCGGCGCCGGCGGCCACGGCTCGGCCCCGCATTCAGCCAAGGACCCGGTCACGGCCGCCGCCGAAATGGTCACCGCCCTCCAGGTCATGGTCACCCGCCAGTTCAACATGTTCGACCCCGTTGTCTTGTCCGTGGGGGTGCTCCAGGCCGGCACCAAGCGCAACATCATCCCGGAAACCGCGCGCATCGAGGCCACCATCAGGACCTTCTCCGAGCAGTCCCGGCAGAAAATGATGGACACCGTGCCGCGCCTGCTGAAGGGCATCGCCGCGGCGCACGGCCTCGACGTCGACGTCGACTACCAGCAGGAATACCCCCTCACCATCACCGACGAGGACGAGACGCGCACCGCGGAAACCGTCATCGAGGGCCTGTTCGGCGACTCCCGGCTCGCCCGCTGGGCCACCCCGCTGAGCGGCTCCGAGGACTTCTCGAGGGTCCTCGCCGAGGTCCCCGGCACCTTCATCGGGCTGAGCGCCGTCCCCCGCGACGCCGACCACGCCACCGCCGCGTTCAACCACTCCCCGTACGCGACGTTCGACGACGGTGTGCTGGCCGACGGTGCCGCGCTCTACGCGGAGCTCGCCATTTCCCGGCTTGCCGCACTTGCGGCAGCCAACGCCCCCGCCGCGGCCACGGCCGCCGGCTCCACCCTTTCCTAGCCCCACCCCCTGAGGGAGAAGACCATGACAGCAACCGCGTCCATGCCGACGGCAACCCGGACCTCCACCCGCAAGACAATCATCGGCACCGGCATCGGCAACGCCGTCGAATGGTACGACTGGGCCATCTACGCCACGTTCACGCCATTCATCGCCAGCCAGCTCTTCAGCAAGGCCGATCCCGCCTCGGCGGTGCTGTCGACGCTGGCGATTTTCGCCGTCGGCTTCGTGGCCCGGCCCTTCGGCGGCTTCCTGTTCGGCTGGATCGGTGACCGGATCGGCCGCAAGGCTTCGATGACCCTGGCCGTGGGGCTAGCCTCGGTGGGCAGCCTGATGATCGGCATCGCGCCGACCTTCGCTGCGGTCGGCGCGTGGGCCTCGCTCATGCTCCTGGTGGCGCGCCTGGTCCAGGGGCTGGCCCACGGCGGCGAGCTGCCGTCGTCGCAGACGTACCTGTCCGAGATGGCGCCGAGGGAACACCGCGGCTTCTGGGCCACCCTGATCTACACCTCCGGCACGGTGGGAATCCTGTTCGGAACCCTGCTGGGCGCCGTGCTGAACATGGTCCTCAGCACCGAAGTGATGAACGCCTGGGGCTGGCGCATCCCGTTCCTGGTCGGCGCAGCCATGGGCCTCTACGCACTGATCATGCGGTCCCGGCTGCACGAAACGGACGTCTTTGCCGGCGAAGCCTCGGCGGAGAAGCACGCTCCGATCTGGCCGCAGATCGTCCGCCACCGCAAGCAGGCCCTGCAGGTGATCGGATTGACGGTCGGCTTGACGGTGATCTACTACATCTGGGGTGTTGTCGCTCCCAGCTACGCCACCACGGCCCTGAAGATTGACCGCGGCGAAGCCCTGTGGGCCGGCGTGATCGGCAACATCGTCTTCATCGCGGCACTGCCCTTCTGGGGCAAGCTCTCCGACCGGATCGGCCGCAAGAAGGTCCTGTGGGCCGGGGCGATCGGCGCAGGCATCATGCACTTCCCGATGACCGCGCTGCTCAAGGACTCCGCCTGGCAGCTGGCCGTCAGCATGTCCGTGATGCTGGTCTTCATCGCCGCCAGCGCTGCGATCGTTCCGGCCGTCTACGCCGAACTGTTCCCCACGAGCATCCGCACTGTCGGCGTCGGCGTTCCCTACTCGATCTGTGTGGCGCTGTTCGGCGGCACCGCGCCCTACCTGCAGCAGTGGCTCGGAACCAGCCTGCAGATGCCGCAGCTGTTCAACGTCTACGCCGTGCTGCTGCTCGCCATCTCCGCCGTCTTCGTCTTCACCATCCCGGAAACGAAGGGCAAGGACCTCACCCTCTGAGGTGGCGCGCCAGGGCCGGCCTGCGTCAGTCGCCGACGAAACGATCCTTGCCGGCCCGGTACCCGAACACGGCGGCCAGCGAGCCGACCACCAGGAAGAGCACGCCCGCCGCGGCGAAGGATCCGGTGGCCTGGTGCAACTGTCCGACCAGCAGGGTTCCGGCCGAGCCGACGCCGTAGCCCACCCCCTGCATCATGCCGGACAGGTGGGCGGCGGTGTGGCCGTCGCGGGTGCGGAGCATGATCATGGTCAGGGCCACCGCGGTGAGGCTGCCCTGTCCCAACCCCAGCAGCCCGGTCCACACCCAGACCAGGTCCAGGGGGCCGAAGATGCTCAGGGCGAAGCCGCCGCCGGTCATCAGCGCCACCACCGTGTTGATGGCGCGCTGGTCCCGGAGCCGGGCGGCGAGGGCGGGGGCAAACAGGGATCCGAGCATCTGCAGCACGATCGAGGCGGACACGATCAGGCCGGCCGTACCGCCGTCGACCCCGCGCTCGCGCAGGATCGGCGCCAGCCAGGCGAAAACGCTGAAGGACATCATGGCCTGGAGCACCATGAACCCGGTCACCTGCCAGGCGACCGCCGAGCGCCACACGTTGATCCCGCTGGCCGCGATCTGGTGCCGCCCGTGGCGCTGGGCCGCCGCCAGCGGCAGGAACAGCAGGAGTACGACGCCGGCCGGCAGCGCCCAGAACCACAGCGCCGCCGTCCACTGGCCGCTCGCGCTGAACAGCGGGTAGGTGAAGCCGGCGCCGAGGGCCGCGGACGCGCAGATCGCGGTGGTGTAGAGCCCGCCCATCAGGCCGAGCCGGTGCGGGAAGTCGCGCTTCACGAGGCCCGGAAGCAGGACGTTGCAGAGCGAGATGGCAGCGCCGCAGGCCGCCGTGCCGGCCAGGAGCGCGGGCAGGTGGCCCAGGCCGGGTACGTCCAGGGGGCGCAGCAGCAGGCCTGCGGTCAGCACGGCCATGGCTCCAAGCAGCACCCGTTCGGCCCCGAACCGGCGGGCCAGCCGCGGCGCGAGCGGGGCGAACACACCAAGCAGGGTCACCGGCGCCGTGGTCAGCGCGACGACGGCCCAGCCGGGCAGGCCGACGTCGGCCGTCACTTCCGGAAGGACCGCGGCGAAACTGGAGAAGACGGTGCGCAGGTTCAGTCCGATCAGCACCAGGCACACGCCCAAATAGGCCAGTGCGCGGCGGCTGCCGAGTAGGGTGGGCTCCGCGGCGGGAACGTCGTCGATCTCCGCGTCCACCAGGGGATCCAGCCGCTGGTGCGGGTGGCCGCCGGCAGCGGTGCGGGCGGGCACGGGTGCGTTTCCAGGTGTCGTCACCGACCTATTCTGGCAGGCGCGGGGCGCCGCTTCGAAAGAATGGCGGAGCGACGCATGGACGCCCGGACCGTCCTCCGCGTGGCCGTATGGTGGTTCCCCGGTCCGTCGGGCCTGCGCGAACTCCACTATTCTGGGAGTGATGAGCGAATCCCCAGAATCCCCCCAGACGCCGCAGCCTCCCCGCCCGGTTACTCCCGGCAGCCAGGCATCGTTCGGCACCTACGGCGGCCGGCCGGTCAGCTTCGTACGCCGCGGCACCCGCCTGCAGGGACGCCGCCAGGCCGCGTGGGAAGAGCACTCGGACCGGTGGGCGGTGGAGGTCCCCCGGCACATCGCCAACACGTCCGTGCACCCCGCTTACGTGTTCGACGCCGAGGCCGAGTTCGGCCGGACGGCTCCCTTGATTGTCGAGATCGGCTCGGGGCTGGGCGACGCCGTCTGCCACGCGGCCGAGGAGAACCCGGACAAGGACTTCCTGGCCGTGGAGGTCTACACCCCGGGCCTGGCCAACACCCTCATCAAGATCAACAGCCGCGGGCTGAGCAACGTCCGGGTGGTGGAGGCCAACGCCCCCGAGGTGCTTGCCACCATGCTCCCGGCGGGCTCGGTCACCGAGCTCTGGGTCTTCTTTCCCGACCCCTGGCACAAGTCGCGGCACCACAAGCGGCGCCTTATCCAGCCGGCCTTCGCCGAGCTCGCGGCCCGGGCGCTCAAGCCCGGCGGTATCTGGCGGATCGCGACCGACTGGTCCAACTACGCCGTGCACGTACGCGAGGTCCTGGCCGGCTCCGCCGACTTCGAGAACCTGCACGAGGGCGAGCGCAGCGGCGCTGACAGCCCGCTCACGCAGGTCTGGGAGTCCGGGGTGGAGTCCGTTGTGGGCGGGGCCCCGGTCAAGGAGGGCCGCGCGCCGGTCAGCACCGAACACACCGGGCCCAACGAAGGCGTCGACGAGACCGGCGGCTGGGCGCCTCGGTTCGAGGGCCGGATCCTGACGAGCTTCGAGAACAAAGCCCACGAAGCGGGCCGGCTGATCTTCGACCTCTGCTACCGGCGCCGCTGACACACGCACCCGCCCGGTCCCGGTGCCGGGACAGCGGCCGGCGTGGCACAAGTGCTGTTGCGCAGCAGGTTCCCGTGGCACGATTACCGAAGATGCATGGCTAGCGGCGGCACGAAGGCGCCGGCCGAGCCAGAAGACGCGAAGGACCGATCATCAAAAAAGAACTTAAGGACGCCGCGGAAGTCGCCGAGGACGTCACCAACTCCAAGCCACTCGAGTACGCGGCACGGGCAGGGTTCGCCGTTTCCGGCGTCCTGCACTTCCTGATCGGGCTCGTCGCGATCCGGCTCGCGATGGGCGGGCAGGGGCAGGCTGATGTCAGCGGCGCCGTTGAGGAACTCGCCAAGCAGCCGGCTGGACCGGCGCTGCTGTGGAGCGCCTTCGCGGCCTGCGTCGCCCTGGCCATCTGGCAGACCAGCGACGCGGTGTTCGACTTCAACCGCCTGCCCACCAAGGACAAGGTCGGCAAGAAGCTCAAGGCCGCCCTCCAGGCCGTGGTCTATGCCGGGTTCGGGCTCACGCTGGCGTCCGTGGCCCTCGGGGCCCACGCAGACCACCGCCGCTCCACCAGCGACCTCACGGTCCAGCTCATGAAGGCCCCGGCCGGCGTGCTGCTGCTGATCGTCATCGGCGCTGCCATCGCGGTCACCGGCGTCGTCTACGCCATCCGTGGCTTCCGGAAATCGTTCCTCAAGTACCTGCGCCTGCCCGCCAACGAGCACACCCGCACCGCGGTGACCGTCGCCGGTGTCGCCGGCTATGCCGCCAAGGGTGTGGCCCTGCTGTTGACCGGGCTGCTGATAGTCATCGCCACCGTGAAGGCTAACCCGGCGGAATCAACCGGGCTCGACGGCGGGCTGAAGGCCCTGCGCGAGCAGCCGCTCGGGATGTACATGCTCGCCGCCGTCGGCGCGGGCCTGATCTGCTACGGCATCTTCCTGGCCGTCCGGGCCCGGCTCGCCCGGATGTAGGGGCTTCCCTACCGCGGCGGCACGGTGATGACCGCGACGGTCTGCTGCTGGCCGTTACGCATCTCGATGCTGGCGATGCTGGCCAGCTGCAGCGGCGTGGCCCCGGTGATGCGCACCTTGCCGCTGGGGGTGGCCGTCCAGGCGCACGCCCGGTCCTCGCCGCCGTCGCGGCCCTTCACCCAGAGCGAGAGGGTGCCGTCCACTGGCATGCTCCTGCCATCGACTGCCAACTCGGTGCCCCACGTTTTCTTCACGAGGCCGACGGTGAACTGCGGCCCGTTGCCGGCCGCCACGGAATAACTGGCGTCCGGCTGGGGCTGCTGTGCCAGCAGCGGCCCGGCCAGGAAACCTACCGCCAGACAGGCCGCGGCAACCGCCGCCAGCGCCGCCGACCACAGCCGTCGCGCCTTCCGCCGGCGGGCCGCGAGCGCGGCCAGCAGCCCCCGAGGGACGGACACCGGAGCAGCCTCGGCGGCCGGGGCGGGCCGCGTGAGTGTGGTGAGCGCGACGGCGTCGGGCACGGGGACGGCGTCGAGCAGCGCCGGGAGGCTGGCGAGTTCGTCGAGGGCCGTGCGGCAGTCCCGGCAATCGGCCAGATGCCGTTCGAAAGCCGCAGCCTCACCGGGTTCCAGGCCGCCGAGCAGATACGCGCCAAGCAGCTGGTGGAGTTCGGTTCCGTTCACTGCTGCACCCCCATTTCGTCGAGGATCGTCCGCAGGGCCCGCACCGCGTAAAAGGCCCGGGACTTCACCGTACCGGCTGGAATGTTCAGGTGCGCGGCGGCTTCCTGGACGGTGAAGCGGCGGTAGTGGAGGGCGACCAGGACGTCCCGGTGCTCGGCACTGAGGCGCAGCAACGCCTCCTCCATCAGGACCCGGTTGAGCAGCTCATCGACGCGTTCCGCGGCGCCCGCAGGGTCGGCGACCTCACGCTCGGCGGCCTCCCGCGGCCGGCGCTGGGCCTTGCGGTAGTTGTCGATCATGATGTTGCGGGCGGTCCGGAATAGATAGCTGCGCAGGCTGCCGGTGATCTGCGGCGCCTGCTGCCAGACGCGCAGCACCGTTTCCTGCACGACGTCGTCCGCCAGCTGCGGGTCGTGGCACGCGCCCAGGACGAACCGCCGCAGCGCCGTTCCGTGCTCGCGATAGATCGCGGCCACCACGTCTTCATCCAGCGGCATGCGGCACCTCCCGGGCTTGGTCCCTCTGCCCCACTAGGACGTACACGCCGGCCCGAAAGTTCAACGGAACACCCTTGAACCATTCTTCACCCGCCGCCGTCGTAACAGCTAGCCGGACAGCGAGATGGCCGGCACCTAGCCTAGGAGCCAACAATGACAAAGCACTTCGGCGCCACCCTGTCTGCCCTCGCTCTTGCCGTCGTCGTTTCCGGCTGCGCTGGGGGCAGCGGGACCACGACGCCGGCGCCGGCTGCCGGCACAACGGCGGCCTCCGCCACCACAGCGGCTGCCTCCCCGGCGCCGGCAACTTCGGCGACCGGCACCTCCGGGTCCAGCGCCCCGGCGTCGGCCGCTGAGCTTAAGACTGCCGCGACCAGCGCCGGGCAGGTGGTCGTGGACGCCAAGGGCATGAGCGTCTACCTCTTCGCCAAGGACACCAAGGACTCCGGCACGAGTGCCTGCACCGGTTCCTGCATCGCCGCCTGGCCGCCGGTGCTTGCCGGCTCCGACGCACCGGCGGCGGAAGGCGTCACCGGCAAGGTGGGCACCATCCCCACGCCGGACGGCAAGAAGCAACTGACCATTAACGGGATGCCCTTGTACTACTATGCCAAGGACCGGGCGCCCGGTGACACCACCGGCCAGGGCGTCGGGAACGTTTGGTACCTCGTCAACCCTGCCGGTGAAATGATCACTTCCGCCGCTGGCGGCGGCTACTAGGCCCCGGACGCGAGGCCGTCGTCGGACTCGTCCTCGAACTCGACGGCGGCCACGATCTCCCGGGTCTCCGGGTGGATCATGTACGCCTCCTCGTCGTCCTCCAGCATGAGGAACTCGCCCTGGTCCGTGGTGAAGTGCCAGGCCAGGACGCGTTCGCCGTTGTGGTCATGGTTCGGGTCGCCCATGGTGATCTTGAGCAAGGTGTGTCCGGCCACCTCGCAGAGCTCCCGGATGATCAGCTCAAACTCCGGCGCGCTGCTGAGTTCCTCCTCGGTCGCCGCTGCCTGACGCTCCGACAGGTTCGGGATCCGGGACACCCGCTCGTGGATGTGCCGGTCGAGTTCGTCCTCGTCCAGGACCAGCAGGTCCGGCTGGCCGCGGAGCCAGGCGGCATTGAGCGCGACAATGTCCTCGGTTTCCAGCAGCGGCTCGAATTCGTCGTCGAGCTGCTCCAGGAGCTGGACCGCCTCGGGTACCGCCGCCGCACCGCCGTCTTCACCACCCAGCTCGGCGTCGCCGTCGAGATAGGCCTCCGCTTCCTCCTCCGAGAGCGAGTCATAGGCTGCCACGCTGCGGTTGAACAGGTCCAGGTGCGCGGCGGCGCCCATGCCGGCCAGCCCTTCGCGGACGTACTCGTCGATCTCCTCGCGCTCCGGCACGGTGAAGACGTACTGGGCGAAGCCGCCGCCGAGCGACTGCGTCAGATAGAAGTCCACGTAATAGCTGCGCAAGGCGTTGGCCGCGATTTCCTCGGCATCCAGCAGTTCCGCGTACATGGCGTTGACGACGTCGACGTTGTTGTCCACGATGTCCACGTTGCCGCCGTTGAGGCTCTCCCTGGTCAGCACCGGGGCATGGCTGGTGGCGGTCGGGCTCTGGGTCGGGCTGGTGCTCATGGGGATCCTCACGGTGGTGGGGTGTGCTGCTCCGGTCCCTTCCACGGTAGGCCCGCCCGGTTCCGGGGCGCCCGAGCGCGAGGTGAACGTCAGGCGAAGTTTCCGGGCACCGCCAGGCTGGCTAAGATGGATCAGATGACCAACTGCTGGAAGTAGTGCGCACATGCCATCCCATCCGGACGAGAGTGCGGCACTGGCAATACAGACCCCCGCAATCAACGACCGCTCCCTCGCGGCCGGACTTGCTTACGCCATGGGGAGCCGGGTTTCCGGGATTTCCTTCGACGCCGCCACCGGGCTGATGCTGGGCAAGGTCCGCGGCGGCGCGGACGTGCCGTATTCGACGACGGCGAAGCTGGTCCGCAAGGGCGGCGGCTGGAGCTGCACCGTCGGTGTCTGCAGCTGCCCGGTGCGCAAGGACTGCAAGCACGTGGCGGCCCTGCTGTTTGCCGCCGAGGACAACCCGGCGACCCGCGTCCAGCTGCTCGCGCCCGCGGAATCCTCCCGGCTGTCGCGCCAGCCCTCGGCGCTGGACCTGCCGGACTGGGAGCAGGCCCTGAGCCCGCTAATCGCCCGGCCTGGGATCACCCAGTCGACCAACGGCGTGCCGCTGGCACTGCAGTTCGAGATCGAGGAACCGGCCCCGCACTTCTCCTACACGGGCCGCCGGGACCCGCTGCGCAGCGTCCGCCAGCTCAAGGCCCGGCCCGTCATCATGGGGGCCAAGGGCAAGTGGATCCGGGGCGACGTCTCCTGGAACACCCTGAGCTACCTGAACTACCGGCGCGAATGCAACGAAGCCCACGTGGAGTGGATGCAGGAATTCCTCGCCTCGCACACGGCCCTGGCCAACCGACAGCACGCCGGCACCGCGCCCTGGCTGGGACTGAACACTTACGCCGGCAAGAACCTCTGGAGCCTGCTGGCCGAGGCCCGGAAGATCGGCCTCGCCCTGGTCCACGGCCGGGGCGACGAACCCGTACGGCTGGCCGACGAGCCAGCCGCCGTCGGACTCAACCTGACCCGGCTCGGCGCCGAGGAGGCCGACGGCGGCGGGCTGGCGCTCGCACCGACGATCACCGTCGAGGGCGCGGTGGTGGATCCGGCATCGGTCGGGACCATCGGCCGCCCGGCCCACGGCATCTTCCTGACCTCCGGCGCCGACGCGCTGCCCGGCGTCGCCCCGGGCGACTCCGCGATCACCCTCGCACCCCTGGAGGCCGGACTCAGCGAGGAACTCCTGACCTTCGTCACCGCCGGCACCACGCTACATATTCCGTCCCGGGACGAGGGGCGCTTCCTCACCGGCTTCTATCCCAAGCTCAAGCAGACCGCCCGGGTGACCGCCTCCGACGAATCCGTCGAGCTGCCCGCCCTGGCCGTCCCCACCCTGTCCCTGCTGGCCAACTACGGCGCGGACCACCGGGTCCGGCTGCACTGGGAGTGGCACTACAAGGCCGGAACCCTGGTCACGGCCCAGCCGCTGTGGCGGCACCCCGGCGACCACGGCTACCGCGACGACACCGCCGAGGCCCGCATCCTGGAAACCGTGGGCCAGCCGTGGGACATTGTGCCGAAGCTCGGCGAATCCGCTACCGGAGGCTGGGGCACTCCGCGGCTGGCGGCGTCCGCGGAGCTCAGCGGCCTGGACACCCTCGCCTTCACCGAGGAGGTCCTCCCTAAGCTGCGCGAGCTTCCGGAAGTTTCCGTGGACACGGCCGGCGAGATTGCCGACTACCGCGAGGCCGAGGAAGCCCCGGTGGTGTCGATCTCCACCAAGGCCACCGACCAGCGGGACTGGTTCGACCTGGGCATCCAGATTTCGCTCGAGGGCCAGCCGGTGTCCTTCGCCGCCGTTTTCTCCGCCCTGGCGTCGGGCCAAACCAAGATGCTGCTGCCCAGCGGCGCGTACTTCTCCCTGGACCTGCCCGAGCTGCACCAGCTGCGCGCCCTGATCGAAGAGGCGCGGGAACTGCAGGACAACAAGGACGCGCCGCTGCAGATCAGCCGGTTCCAGGCCGGGCTCTGGGACGAGCTGGCACAGCTGGGCATCGTCGACGAACAGGCCGCCGCGTGGCGCGAGGCCGTCGGCGGGCTGCTCGAGGGCGGCGTCAAGGGCCTGCCGCTGCCCGACACCCTGGACGCCGAGCTGCGCCCGTACCAGCTCGAGGGCTTCAACTGGCTCAGCTTCCTCTACCGCCACGGGCTCGGCGGCGTCCTGGCGGATGACATGGGCCTGGGCAAGACCGTCCAGGCGCTGGCGCTGATCTGCGCCGCCAAGGTCGCCGCCGCCGAGACCGCCGCGTCCGCCGTCGCCGCCACTGTCGCCCCCGGGGCCGCGGCCGACGTCGTCGTCAGCCCGCCCGGCGGCGCACCCGGCGGGGCGCCCTTCCTGGTGGTCGCGCCCACCAGTGTGGTCGGCAACTGGCAGGCTGAAACCGCGCGGTTCGCGCCGGGCCTGACGGTGCGGGCCATCAGCGAGACCTTCGCGAAAAGCGGCTCGGTGCCGGCCGAGGCAATGGCCGGGGCCGACATTGTGATCACCTCCTACGCGCTGTTCCGGATCGACTACGAGGCCTACGCCTCCCGGCAGTGGGCGGGGCTGGTGCTCGACGAGGCGCAGTTCGTAAAGAACCACCAATCCAAGGCCTACCAGTGCGCCCGGAAGCTCCCGGCCGCCTTCAAGCTGGCGATCACCGGCACACCGCTGGAGAACAACCTGATGGAGTTCTGGGCGCTGACCTCGATCGTGGCGCCGGGACTCTTTTCCAGCCCCAAGCGCTTCGCCGAGTACTACCAGAAGCCCGTGGAGAAGAACGGGGACCGGGCACAGCTGGAGAAGCTCAGGCGCCGGGTCCGGCCGCTGATGATGCGCCGCACCAAGGAACAGGTCATCCACGACCTGCCGCCCAAGCAGGAGCAGGTCCTCGAGGTCGTGCTGAACCCGCGGCACCAGAAGGTCTACCAGACGCATCTGCAGCGCGAGCGGCAGAAGATCCTGGGCCTGATCGAGGACGTCAACAAGAACCGTTTCACGATCTTCCAGTCGCTGACCCTGCTGCGGCAGCTCAGCCTGGACCCGTCCCTGATCGACCCCTCGCTCTCGGGGGTGCGCTCCAGCAAGCTGGACGTGTTGTTCGAGCAGTTGGAGGACCTCGTGGCCGAGGGCCACCGCGCGCTGATCTTCAGCCAGTTCACCGGCTTCCTCGGCAAGGTCCGCGAACGGCTCATCGAGGAAAATATCGAGTTCTGCTACCTCGACGGCAGCACCCGCAACCGCACCGACGTCGTCAACGAGTTCAAGAACGGCGCCGCACCGGTGTTCCTGATCAGCCTCAAGGCAGGCGGCTTCGGCCTGAACCTGACCGAGGCGGATTATGTGTTCCTGCTGGATCCCTGGTGGAACCCGGCCTCCGAAGCGCAGGCCGTGGACCGGACGCACCGGATCGGGCAGGCCCGCAACGTGATGGTCTACCGGCTTGTGGCGAAGGACACCATCGAGGAAAAAGTCATGGCGCTCAAGGCCAAGAAGTCCCAGCTGTTCGCCGACGTGATGGAAGGCGACGCCCTCTCCGGCGGCGCACTGACGGCGGAGGATCTGGCCGGGCTGTTCACCGACTGACGCCCGGACCGGCCCGTCCGCGCAGGGGCGTCCAGCCCTAGCGGAGGGCGTCGATCCGGGTGTCCAATGGTGCGTATCGGGAAGAGCCTGGGCGAAGGAGCGGGTGGCCATGGCCGCGCGTATGAGGTTCATTGGCACCGCGGCGCACCCGCGGCGGCCCGCATCGGCGCTGGCGTCGGTGGTGGCAGCCTTGGCGCTGGTTTTGGGCCTGCTGCCGGCCACCGCTCCGCCGGCGCAGGCGGCCGCCCTGTACGGACATGACATCTCCTGGCCGCAATGCCCGACGGCGGTCGGCGGCCTGGGCCTGCCGTTGCCTCCGGCGACTACCCAGTTCGTGGTGCTGGGCCTGACCCGGGGACTGCCCTTCACCGAGAACCCGTGCCTGGCCAGCCAGGTGGCCTGGGTCGGCACCAATAACAAGCGCGCCCACGCCTACACCATGGCGGCTTTCCCCACCGCCGCCCAGCTTGCCACCTACCGCGCGCAGGGGCCGTGGTCCGCCAGTACCCGGGCCGGAGAGCTCTCCAACGTCGGTTACGCCGAAGCCCGCTACGCCCTCGCCAGCCTCCAGCGGGTGAGCTTCCGGCCACCCGTCGTCTGGATCGATGTGGAGCCGCGGCCGGCCCAGCCCTGGCCCGCCGCCACCGCGGTGCAACGGCGCGAGAACCGGTACGTGGTGGAAGGCCTGATGCGGGGCCTCCGGGACGCGGGATACTCCTACGGCCTCTACTCCTTCGCCTCCGGCTGGCAGGACATCACCGGCTCGTGGAGGTTGCCGGGGGTGCCGGTCTGGGCCACCGCCGGGCGCCTCGACTACCCGTCCGAAGCCCTGGACCGGTGCCGGCAGGCCAGCTTCTCCGGCGGCCGGGTCTTCCTGTCACAGTGGTACGACGACGTCCGCGACTACGACCTCACCTGCGCCCCCTACGCGTTTACCGCGCTGCCCGTGCCGGCCTCCGCGCTCTCGGGGGCGACCGCGGATTTCAACGGCAACTGGAACAACGATGTCCTGGCCCGGGTCGCCGCCACCGGCGAGCTGCGGCTGTACCCGGGGACGGGGCGCGGCGGGCTGTTTCCGGGCATCCGGATTGGGGCGGGCTGGGCCGCGTACAACGCCCTCGAGACTCCCGGGGACTTCAACGGCGACGGCCCCCTGGACGTCCTGGCACGGGAGGCCGCGACCGGCAAGTTGTGGCTGTACCGCGGCAACGGCACCGGCGGATGGCTCAGCCGTATCCTGGCCGGCAATGGCTGGCAGATCATGAATGGCATCCTCGGCCCGGGCGATTTCAACGGCGACCAGCGCGTCGACGTGCTGGCCCGAGAGGCAGCGACCGGCTTCCTCTGGCTCTACCCGGGCAACGGCGCCGGCGGCTGGCTCCCGCGGGTGCGGGTCGGGGGCGGCTGGAACATCTTTAATGCGCTGGTGGCCCCGGGCGATTTCGACGGCGACGGCGCCGCGGATGTCGTGGCGCGGGAGACTGCCACCGGCCGGCTGTGGCTGTACCGCGGCAGCGGCACGGGCGGCTGGCTCCCCCGGGTGCTGCTCGGCGGCGGCTGGAACGGCATGACCGCCCTGATGAGTCCCGGGGATCTCAACGGTGACCGCACACCGGACATCCTGGCCCGCGATAGCGCCGGAAACCTCTGGCTTTACCCGCGAAGCAGTGGCGGCACGTGGCTGGCGCGGGTGCGGGTCGGAGGCGGCTGGAACACCCTCAACGCGATTTTTTGAGCCGGCGCCCCGGGGATCACACGGCGGCGGATGCCACAGCCCGCGGCGCCGGCAGGCTCTTGCGGAGCCAGCGTCCCAGGGCCTTGCCCTTGCCCGTCCACCAGCTGTCCTCGTCCGTGTCGTGGTGCCAGCGGAAGATCACCGCAACCAGGACGAAGACCCCGGCGGCCACCTGTTCCCAGGCGCCGGACGCGGCATGGACCAGCACAACGAGGGACATGCAGAGGATGGACGGAAGCGCCAGCGTCCGGAACACGGTGTTGGCTACGTAGCGCCGCCTGGAGCGCGGCACCGAGACTGCCCGGACCATATCGAAACAGACGCAGACCACCACAACGGATTGGCCAAGGGTGAGCAGGAGCAGGCCCGGCAGGGAATGTCCGAAGAGTGCGACGGCGTACAGTCCGCTGTTCATGGCCGGCCCGCGATCGCTGCGGACGCCGGCGCTGCTGCGTCCGGAATAGTTGACTGAAGCATGTGCTGTGCCCCCCGACATTTTGCACTGGAGCCGAGTCATATCGGCTGTCCACTCGGCGGCCACCCGGCTGCCAAGACCATTCAACCGGCCGCGCAGGCGGGAAGTCACTGCCTGGCGGTACCCGACTATGCGGATTAGGCCACCCGAATTTGCGACCGAGTACTCAGTTCGCCCGGGCCGACTACTTGGAGGCGGTCAGGGCGTCTCATGCGGCCGCCATACCACCAGGGCCTGCGAACGGGCGCGGGGCCGCTGTCCGCGGGCCAATGTGACGACGTCGCCGGCTGCCCCCGCGGCGAAAATGCGGGAGTCCAGCGGCTGCCGGCGCCGGCCCAGTTCCTCGGTCAGCTCGGTGACCCGGCGCTGCAGCGCCGCAACCTGGTTTTCCAGTTGCAGGATCCGCTTGATGCCCTCGAGTGAGACGCCCTCCTGGGAGAGCCGCTGCACCTCGCGGAGCATGTTCACGTCGCGCTGCGAGTACCGCCGGGACTTGCCGGGGGCGCGGCTGGGCGAGACGATGCCGAGCCGGTCGTACTGGCGCAGCGTCTGCGGGTGCATGTCCGCCAGTTCCGCGGCGACGGAGATGACGAAGATCGGCTGGTCGAACTCGATGTCCATGGCAGGACTCCTACAGCCGGGCCTTGGCTGCCAGGCCGGCGCGGACGTCCTCGCCGGAGGTGGCCGCGGCGAAAGCCTTCACGGCTTCCTCGGCGTCCTTGCTCAGCTTCTTCGGCACGGCGACGTCGATGGTCACCAGCAGGTCACCGGTGGCCTTGGTGTGCTTGACGCCGCGTCCCTTGACGCGGAGCGTGCGCCCTGACGGGGTGCCGGCGGGAACGCGGACCCTGACCTTGTCCCCGTCGATGGTCGGAACCTCGATGTCGGCGCCCAGGGCGGCCTCGGCGAAGGTGACCGGGACATGGATGCGCAGGTTGTCGCCGTCGCGGGTGTAGAAGTCGTGCGGTTTCACCGTGACGGTGACCATGAGGTCGCCGTTGCCGGCCGGACCGTACTGGCCCTTGCCGCGGACGCGGACCTTCTGGCCGTCCTTGATGCCGGCCGGGATGCGCACGTCGATGACTTCGCCGTCCGGTTCGCGCAGCCCGATGGTGGTGCCGCGGATGGACCCGGCGAAGGAGATGCTGGTGGACGCGGTCCGGTCAGCACCCTTCTGGGGTGCGCGCTGGAAGGACTGGCCACCGCCGCCGAAGCCGCCGCCGCCAAACAGGTCGGCGAACTCGGGCGGGATGCCGCCGGCGGTGCTGTAGCCGCCGGAGTGGCGTCCGCCGCCGCCGGTGAACAGTCCGCCGAAAAGGTCCTCGAAGCCGGCACCGCCGGCCGCCCCGCCGGCGCCGCCGGGGGCGAAGCGGGCGCCGCCGCCCATGGCCCGGATGGCGTCGTACTGCTGGCGCTCGTCGGCGTCGGAAAGCACCGAGTAGGCCTCGGAGATGTCTTTGAACTTCTTCTCCGATGCAGTATCCCCGGCGTTGGTGTCCGGGTGATGCTGCCGCGCGAGCTTCCGGTAGGCCTTCTTGATGTCGGCGTCGGAAGCGTCCTTGGCGACACCAAGGATCTTGTAGAAGTCCTTGTCCACCCAGTCTTGGCTAGCCAATGGCGTTTCCTTTCAAAAGTGTGTGCCGAGATGACAGTTCACGCCAATGTTTGCGGGAAACACCGGCGCGAACTGTCATCTCGATGACGTGCTGCTAGGCAGGGACGGCCACGATGACCTGGGCCGCGCGGAGCACCCGGTCGCCGGACTTGTAGCCCGAGCGCAGGACCTGGCTGACGGTGTCGGTCTCGACATCCGGGCCGGGCTGCTGGATGAGGGCCTCGTGGATCGTGGGATCGAACTCCACGCCGGTCTCATCGATGCGCACCAGGCCGTACGTCTTCAGCGCGTTCTCCAGCTTCGCGGCGATCGCGGCGAACGGTCCGTCCGCCAGGTCGCCGTGCTGCCGGGCGGCGTCGACGTCGTCCAGCACCGGAAGCAGGGCGTTGAGGACGCCGATGACGGCCATCTCCCCTGCCACGGCGCGGTCACGTTCAACGCGCTTGCGGTAGTTGACGTACTCGGCCTGCAGGCGGCGGAGGTCGTTCTTCAGTTCCTCCGCCTCCCCGGCACCTGCGTCCTGCGCCACGGACTCCGCTGCCGGAACCTCGACGCTATTGAGGATGTCCTCGGCCTGGGACAGTGCGTCCCCGGAATCGGGCTCCCCTGCGGCGGCGCGCTCCTGGTCGGGATGGCGTGCCTGGCCGGTCTTCGGATCAACCTTGCGGTTGTCGTGGATCACCGGCTTCTGGCTGTCATCACGGCTCTCGTCGCCGTGCTCTTCTTCGTTACCGTGGTGCGGCATGATTACTTCTTCTCGTCTTCGTCAACGATCTCGGCATCAACGATGTCCTCGTCGGAAGCCGCCTGCTCGCCGGCCGGAGCACCCTGGGCGCCAGCGGCACCGTCGGGGGAACCGGGCTGGGCGTAGATGGCCTCGCCGAGCTTGGTCTGGGAAGCCTGCAGCTTCTCAAACGCGGTCTTGACGGCGGCGTCGTCGGTGCCTTCGAGCGCTGCCTTGAGGGCGTCGACGTCGGCCTGGACCTCGGTCTTGACCTCTTCCGGCAGCTTGTCGGCGTTGTCGGCGATCAGCTTGTCCACGGAGTACGCGAGCTGCTCGGCAGTGTTGCGGGTGTCGGTCGCCTCGCGGCGGGCCTTGTCCTCTGCTGCGTGCTCCTCGGCGTCGCGGACCATGCGGTCGATGTCTTCCTTGGAGAGGCTGGAGCCGCCCGTGATGGTCATCGACTGTTCCTTGCCGGTGCCCTTGTCCTTCGCGGAGACGTGCACAATGCCGTTCGCATCGATGTCGAAGGTGACCTCGACCTGCGGCACGCCGCGCGGGGCGGGTGCGATGCCGGTCAGTTCGAAGGTGCCCAGCGGCTTGTTGTCGCGGGTGAACTCACGCTCGCCCTGGAAGACCTGGATCGCCACGGACGGCTGGTTGTCGTCCGCCGTGGTGAAGGTTTCGCTGCGCTTGGTGGGGATGGCCGTGTTGCGCTCGATCAGGTGCGTCATGACACCGCCCTTGGTCTCGATGCCCAGGGACAGCGGGGTGACGTCGATCAGCAGCACGTCCTTGCGCTCACCCTTCAGCACACCGGCCTGCAGTGCGGCGCCGACGGCGACGACCTCGTCCGGGTTGACGCCCTTGTTCGGCTCCTTGCCGCCGGCGAGTTCCTTGACCAGCTCGGAGACGGCGGGCATACGGGTGGAGCCGCCGACCAGCACGATGTGGTCGATGTCGGAGAGCTTGATGCCGGCTTCCTTGATGACGTCGTGGAAGGGCTTCTTCGTGCGCTCCAGCAGGTCCTTGGTGAGGTCCTGGAACTTCGCGCGGGTCAGCTGCTCGTCCAGGTGGACCGGGCCGTCGGGGGTGACGGAGAGGTACTGGAGCGAGACGTTGGTGCTCGAGGAGGAGGAGAGTTCCTTCTTGGCCTGCTCGGCAGCTTCACGCAGGCGCTGCAGGGCGATCTTGTCCTTGGAGAGGTCGATGCCCTTGACCTTGAGCTGGTTCAGCAGGTAATCCACGACGCGCTGGTCCCAGTCGTCGCCGCCGAGGCGGTTGTCACCGGCGGTGGCGCGCACCTGGATGGTGGAGAAGTCGTCTTCGTCCTTGCCGACTTCGAGGAGGGACACGTCGAAGGTTCCGCCGCCGAGGTCGAAGACGAGGATGAGCTCGTCTTCCTTGCCCTTATCCAGGCCGTAGGCCAAGGCAGCCGCAGTGGGCTCGTTGACGATGCGCAGGACCTTGAGGCCAGCGATCTCGCCGGCTTCCTTGGTGGCCTGGCGCTCGGCGTCGTTGAAGTATGCAGGAACGGTGATCACGGCGTCCGTGACCTTTTCACCGAGGTAGGACTCGGCGTCGTTCTTGAGCTTCATCAGGATGCGCGCGGAAATTTCCTGGGCGGTGTACTTCTTGTCATCGATCGCGACGTTCCAGTCGGTGCCCATGTGGCGCTTGACCGAGGCGATGGTGCGGTCGATGTTGTTGACGGCCTGGCGCTTGGCGATCTCGCCGACCAGGACTTCGCCGGACTTGGAGAATGCAACAACCGACGGCGTGGTGCGGCCACCCTCGGCGTTGGCAATGACGGTGGGCTCGCCACCTTCGAGAACGGAGACGACGGAGTTAGTGGTTCCGAGGTCAATACCTACTGCACGTGACATGTGTTGCTTCCTTCTTTCCTTGGAAACTTGCTGGCCCCCGGCAATCGGGCGGGTGCCCGGCGGCCGGGCCATACCCGGCGATCGAGCCCGTCGAAAACGAGGCGCGCCCACTTATTGAGCGCTCTGCACTCAACTTTACCCAGCCCGGGATGGATGTCAATCCGAAGTTGAGTCCATTCGACTCAACTTGGAGTTACGAGTGGTGCTTCCGGGCCGGGAAGCGCCGCAAAGCCGCGGATTTGAGCGGATTTAGGGCAGCGCAAACGCTCCGCAGCCGTGATTTCGCTGTGCGAGAACGGGCCCGCGCCAGGTGCGGCAGCGGAACTAGAGCTCCTCGCGGCCCGCATCGTCCCGGACGGTGCCATCCCGCCCTGCCGGTTCGTCGTGGGCGGCATCCTGGGTGCGGCGGCCTGTGCGCTGGGCGCCCGCGGCCCCGGCGGCCCCATAGTCGCCCTCCGGATATTCGCCCTCCTCGACGCCGGCGGCGTCCGGACCGGTTGCGCCCGCCGCCCCGTAGTTGCCTTCGGGGTAGTCCCCCTCTTCGGCGCCGACGGTGGAGCCGCTGGCTACTCCGGCCCGGCCGTAATCCCCTTCTGCATATTCACCCTCGGGGGCCGCTGCCGGATTCTCCCCCGCAACGCCCGCCCGGCCGTAGTCGCCCTCGACGTACTGGCCGGCGTCGCCCTCGGTCGCCGGTTCTTCGGCGGCAGCCGGAACCGGGGCGGTGCCGTGCTGCTTCTCTGCTGCCGTTCGATCAAACTCACTGTTTTCAGACATGTTTGGATCCCTCCTGCAAGCGTGGGCGCCCGCGCGGGCGCAGTCGCAGTCTATCGAGCGCCGCGGGGAGGCAACAGGGGTCCGCCCGAGCGTGCGGCACCCCGGCTGCCCCCCGGCGCCGCTTAACGAAGCAGCCGCCGCCACCGCACCTGGTGGGGGCCAGGGACGGTGACGGCGGCTGCGGCAGGGGGTTCGCCGGGTTCCGGCTAGCGGAGCCCCGCCTCGGCGGATTCCGGCTCCGGGGCGGCCGGCAGCTCGCGTGCCGCGGCATCGGATGAGGGCCGTCCCAGCTTGCTCGGCCACCAGATCCGCGGGCCAATGTCGTAGGCCAGGGCAGGGACCAGCAGGGACCGGACCAGGACGGTGTCCAGCAGCACGCCGAACGCGACGATGAAGGCCAGCTGCACCAGGAACATGATCGGAATGACGCTCAGCGCCGCGAAGGTGGCCGCCAGGACCACGCCGGCCGAAGTGATCACGCCGCCGGTGACGCCGAGGCCCCGCAGGATGCCCGGACGGGTGCCGTGTTTGAGGGACTCCTCGCGGACCCGGCTCATCAGGAAGATGTTGTAGTCCACGCCCAGCGCCACGAGGAAGACAAAGCCGAAGAGCGGGACCGTGGCATCGGCCCCCGGGAATCCGAGGATGTGGTTGAAGACCACGGCGGAGACGCCCATCGCGGCCCCGTAGGAGAGCACCACCGAGGCGACCAGCAGGACCGGCGCCAGCACGGAGCGCAGCAGCAGCATCAGGATTACCAGGATGACCGCGAGGACCACCGGGATGATGGTGACGAGGTCACGCTGGGCCGTGGTGTTGGTGTCCAGGGCCGTGGCGGTCACACCGCCGACGAGGGCGCCGCCGTCGATCTTCTTCAGTTCCTGCCGCAGGTTTAGCACGACATTTTCGGCCTCATTTGAGTCCGCGGCGTAGTTCAGCGTGGCGTTGATCAGCACCTTGCCATCCCTGACCGCCGGGGCGGTGGGGGCTGCGGGGGCGCCGGGGGCGCCCTGCGCGCCGGGGATGATCGGCACGTTGCCTTCGGCCAGCAGGTAGGCATCCCCGACGCCGTCGCTCGTCTTGGTCCTGTCCAGCACCTCCTGCGCCTTGGCCTGGTCGGCGACGATCACGGCGGGGCTGCCGGAGCCGGCGTCGAAGTGCCGGGCCAGGGCGTCCTGGCCGTCCACCGCGTTGGAGGCTGCGAGGATGACGTCGGTCTGCGGTACCCCGTTGGCCTTGAGCTGGAGGACGCCGGCGGATGCCACCAGGAGCAGCAGTACGGAGGCGATCCAGACGGTGCGGGGCCGGCGGGACACCAGGGACCCGGTGGCGCGCCAAATGCCCTTCTGGCCCTCCAGGCCGGTGACGAGTTCGGGTTCGCGCTCTGTCTCCGGGAGCAGCTTGGGACGGAACGGCCAGAAGGCGACGCGGCCCAGCAGCGCCATCATCGCCGGCAGCAGGGTCAGTGCCGCGAAGAGCGAGCACAGGATGCCCGCGGCCGCCACCGGGCCGAGGGCCTTGTTCGAGTTGAGGTCGGAGAAGAGCAGGCAGAGGAGCGCGATGATGACCGTGGCGCCCGAGGCCAGGATCGGCTCCCAGGCGGCCTTCCACGCCGTGAGCGCCGCGGCCGTGCGGTTGGCGGTGTGCGTCAGGGCTTCCCGGAAGCGTGCCACGTAGAGCAGTGCGTAGTCTGTGGCGGCGCCGATCACCAGAATGGAGAGGATGCCCTGGCTCTGCCCGTTGAGCTGGATCCAGCCCAGCTTCGCCATGCCGAAGACCAGCAGGATGGCGGCGCAGAGCGCGAACACGGAGGTGAACAGCACGGCGATCGGCAGCAAGAGCGAGCGGTAGACGACCAGCAGGATCAGGAAGACCGCCGCCAGTGCCACGAGCAGCAGGATGCCGTCGATGCCGGCGAAAGCACTGACCAGGTCCGCCGTCAGCCCGGCCGGGCCGGTCACAAAGGTCTGCATTCCCTCCGGAGCGGAGGACTTCACCTCGTCCCGAAGTTCCTTGATGACGGTCTTCACCTCATCGGAGGACGCGATGGGCACCACGAACTGCACCGCCTTCGCGTCCTCCGACGGGATGGGTCCGATCACGGTGCTGCCAAGCTGCAGGGCTTCGAGTTTGCCCTTCAGCGCAGCGGCCTCGCCGAGCTGGGCCCGGGTGAACTCGGTATCGCTTTCGATCACAATAACGGCCGGGATCTCCTTGGAGTCCCGGAATTTAGCCTGCCAGTCCTGCGCCTCGGTGGCCTCGGCGCCCGCGGGAAGGAACGACGCCTGGTCGTTGGAGGAGACCTCGCTTAGCCGCCCGAACGTGGGGCCGCCGATCCCGGCGATAGCGAGCCAGGCGACGACGAGTACCACGGGCACCAGCCAGCGCAGCCAGAACGGGACACGGGTGGAGTTTTGCCGGTTGCGTTTCATGGTGTCCTTCTCGGGGTGGCGGTGCGGAGTAGACTTTAGTAAATCATAGATTATCTCCATGATCGATATAAGTGACAGGCTAGAAAGATTTTGACCGTGAAGGCTTACGGGCTGGAGTAAACTCCGGAAGGCGCGAACCGCGCAGGCCTCCCGAGGCGCCGAGCAGGAAGGGTGAAATGTCAACAGAGATGCCGGCAATCCCCGACGCCGCCGGCCCGCCCCCGCTGGTCAGTCTGCTTCAGGAGTTCAGCCTCGAAGCCAACCGCTACGCGGACTCGGCGGGCGCCCGCAACGACATGCACCGCACCGACCTCAACGCGTTGTCCGTGATCATGCAGCACACCGCGAAGAACCAGGTGGTCACGCCGGGCGTGCTGCGTAGGGAGCTCTATCTCAGCTCGCCCGCCACCACCGCGCTGATCGACCGGCTGGACAAGTCCGGGCACGTGGTCCGGGAACGGCAGGGCACGGACCGCCGGCAGGTCCAGCTCAGGATGACCCCCAAGGCGTACCGCGACGGCGGCGCCATGTTCCTGCCGCTCGCCCGGCACATGGGGGCCGCCCTGGAGGAGTTCACCCCGGCCGAGCTGGAAATCGCCACCCGGTTCCTGCACGCGATGATCGATGCCACGGTCCGCGCCGGCGAGGAAGCCGCCGCGGCCCCGACTGACTCGCAGTAGTCGCCGGCAACTGGCGCCGGTCAGTTGGGCCCGCCCCGGCCGCGGGAGGCGTAGCGTTTCCTTATGAGTGCCGAGCAGCCTGACGATGTCTACACCCACGGCCACCACGAGTCGGTGGTCCGCGCGCACGCCTCGCGAACGGCGGAGAACTCCGCAGCGTTCGTCCTCCCGCATTTGACCCCCGGAGTTTCGGTGCTCGACGTCGGTTGCGGGCCCGGCAGCATCACCTGCGATTTCGCCGCGCTCGTCGCCCCCGGCGAGGTCACCGGAGTGGACCGCTCCCCCGAGATCATCGCCCACGCGGGCGCCCTGGCCGCGGAGCGCGGCGTGGCCAACGTCCGCTTTGTCGCCGGCAACCTCTACGAGCTGGACTTCCCGAACGAGACGTTCGACGTCGTGCACGCGCACCAGGTGCTGCAGCACCTCACCGATCCGGTGGCCGCCCTGCGGGAAATGCGCCGGGTGGCCAAGGCCGGCGGGATCGTGGCGGTCCGCGACGCCGACTTCCACGGCATGAGCTGGTACCCGGCCGTGCCGGAGTTGGACGAGTGGATGGAGCTCTACCAGCGGATCGCCCGACGGAACGGCGCCGAGCCCGACGCCGGACGGCGGCTCGTGTCCTGGGCGCAGGCCGCCGGGTTCACCGACGTCGCGCCGTCGAGCAGCAACTGGCTCTACGCAACCGGCCAGCAGCGGCGCTGGCAGGCCCGGGTCTGGGGCGAGCGCGTGCTGCACTCGGCCTTCGCAGACCAAGCGCTCGAGTACGGTTTCGCCACCGAAGCGGACCTGGCCCGGATTTCCGCGGGCTGGCACCGTTGGGGCTCCACGGACGACGGCTGGTTCCTGATCCCCAACGGCGAAGTGATCGCCCGGGCGTGAGCCACAAAGCAGGTTCCCGCCAGCCATTCCCTGCTTTCCAAACTCCCGCTAGGGTGCACTCAAAGACCCAGCAGCGAGGAGAAACCATGCGCAAAGTGACGGCCGGCCTGTTCAGTTCCGTGGACGGAGTGGTTGAAGACCCGTTCTTGTGGCAGTTCGACAGCTTCGACGAGGAACTGGGGGCCGGGATGGGCGAGATGATGGGCCGGATCGACACCGGGATTCTGGGCCGGGTCGGGTACCAGCAATGGGCGCAGTACTGGCCCAACGCCGAAGCGGACGCGGATTTCGCAGGGTTCATCAACCCGCTGCCCAAATTTGTGGCGTCCCGGACCCTGACCGGTGACCTGGAATGGCAAAACTCCCGGCTGATCGGAGGCCCCTTGGAGGACTTCGTCGCGGACCTGAAACAGGGCGAGGGCGGCGACATCGGCATCTTCAGCAGCATCTCGCTGGTCCACCAATTGCTGTTCGCCGGCCTGCTGGACAGCCTGATGCTGATCGTCCATCCGGTGATCGCGGGCAGCGGCCGGCGGCTCTTCAACGACGGCGATCCCCTGACGCGGCTTGAACTGCAGTCGTCCCAGCAGACCAGCAAGGGCAACATGATTCTCAGCTACGGCCTCCGCGAGGGCTGACGACGGGCAGAGCCGCGTCATCAGGCAGGGCAGCCGGGGCCGGAACCGTAGACTTGGTAGGTGCAACTTTCCCTCTGGCTGGCCCTGGCCGGCGCCGGCGTCCTGATCAGCTTCACGCCGGGTGCGGGCGCCATCAACACCATGAGCAACTCCCTGAACTCCGGCTTCCGGCGTTCCATCTGGGGCATCCTTGGCCAGCAGGCCGCCTTGGTGGTGCACATCCTGATCGTGGCCCTTGGCGTCGGGGTGCTGGTGGCGAGCTCGCCGCTGGCCTTCAACATCATCCGCTACGCCGGAGCCGCCTACCTCGTCTACCTGGGCATCCAGCAGTTCCGGCACAAACCCGATCTGGACCAGGATAAGGCCGCCGCGCTCCGCAACGAGCCGGCGCTCTCAATGTTCCGCCGCGGCCTGTGGGTCAACCTGCTCAACCCCAAGGCGATCGTCTTCTTCCTCGCCTTCATGCCGCAGTTCATCCGCCCGGACCAGCCACTCCTGCCGCAGTACCTCGTGCTGTCCGCCACCGTGATCGTGATCGACATCCTGGTCATGTGGTTCTTCTTCGCGGCAGCCGCCACGAGCTTCCAGCGCTTCACCCACGACGCCCGCGGGCAGCGGATCCTCAACCGGACCTTCGGCGTGCTGTTCATGGCCGTCGGCGTGCTGCTGGCGCTGATCCACTAGCCGCCGCGGACCCGGGCCGCTACTGTCCGTTCGCCGTAGTCAGTTTCCGCAGATCTGCCTTCCGGATCTTGCCGCTGGCGGTCCGGGGCATTTCGGCCACGAAAACCACGGACTTGGGGATCTTGTACCGGGCCAGCCGGCCTTCCAGGTGGCTGCGCAACTGCTCTTCGGTAAGCCGGGCGCCGTCGCGAAGCAACACCACGGCCCGCGGCACCTCACCCCACCTCTCGTCCGGCACGCCGATCACCGCGACGCTTCCGACGGCGTCGAGCTCGGCGATCGCCTGCTCCACCTCGGCCGGGTAGATGTTCTCCCCGCCGGAAATGATCATGTCCTTGAGCCGGTCGGAGATGAACACGAAGCCGTCCGGGTCCTTGTAGCCCATGTCACCGGACTTGAACCAGCCATCCGGGGTGTAGGAATCGGCCGAGGCCTCAGGACGGTTCCAGTACTCCCGAATGACGTTCGGGCCCTTGATCTGGATCTCCCCGACCGTTCCGGGCGCGGCCGGGCCGGCCTCCGGATCAATGGGGTCGGCCACCCGGACATCCGTGAAGAAATGCGGCAGCCCCGATGACCCGGCCTTGTCCCGGGACCGCGCGGCAGGCAGGGTGGTGGCACCCGGGGCCGTTTCGGTCATGCCATAGCCGTTGGAGAACCGCAGGCCCCGCCGCTCGTAGGCCTCCAGGACGCGCATCGGCACCGCGGAGCCGCCGCAGGTCAGCTTGTTCAGCGAGCCGAGGTCCGTGGCGTCCCAGTCCGGGTGCTCACACAGCATCTGGTAGGTGGTGGGAACCCCGCTGATGGTCGTGGCGCGGTGCTGCTGGATCAGTTCCAGCGTCCGGCGCGGATCGAACTTGGCTTCCAGCACCACGGTGCCGCCCTTCAGGAGCGTCGGCAGCACGCCCATATCCAGCGAGGCCACGTGGAACATCGGAGAGATCATCAGGGCCACGTCGGTGGAGGAGAAATCGAAATCCACCAGCACGTTGAGGCAGTTCCAGGTGATATTGCCGTGCGTCAGCAGCGCCCCCTTGGGGTTGCCGGTTGTTCCCGAGGTGTAGAGAATCATGGCCCCGTCGTCGAGGCCCACGGGCTCATCCGGCGCCAGCTCGGAACCGGACGCCACCACGTCTTCAAAAGCCTCGACGCTGCTGGAATCGGACCCTGTGCCCTCGGTACCGCCGTCGGGCGCTGCCCCGTCGGGCAACGGCGAGTCGACGACGACGATGCGGGCACGCACCTCGGTCGCCGCCGAGCCGCGCTCCGCGAGCCCGGCGAGCGCCGCCGCGTGGACCAGAAGCGCGGCGCCGCTGTCCCGGAGCTGGAACTGGATCTCGGGCGGAGCCAGCCGGGTGTTGAGCGGCACGAAGACCGCACCGAGCAGCCCGGCGGCAAACAGTGTTTCCAGGAAGGACGGATCGTTCTCCCCGAGGTAGGCCACCCTGTCACCTTTGACCACCCCGCGATCGCGGAAGGCGTTGGCGAGGCGGGCGGCCCGCCGGGCAAGCTCCTCGTAGCTGAGCTCCCGTGTTCCGGCGATGACGGCAGTCTTAGTGCCCGACTTTGGTCTGCGTCGTTGCAGCCACGAGCCGATGCCAAGATTCTCCACGGCAAATCCTTTCTAGTTAGACGGTAATGCCTGCGGGGCCGGTTAGGACCGGACGGCTTCCAGAACGTTGTTCTTCGGCTCCCGCGTCAGCAGGATGAAGACGATCGATACGACAGACATGATGGCGAGGTACCAGACGACGGACGAGGTGTTCTGGCCGGAATCCTTGAAGATCTGCGCCACAATCCCAGGCGTGAACCCTGCCCCCAGGAGGGTGGCGAGCTGGTAGCCCAGCGACGCGCCCGTGTAACGGGAGGTGGTGCCGAACTGTTCGGAGACAAAGGCCGCGAGCGGGCCGAACAGCGTCGAGTGGATCATCAGGCCCACCGCGAACGCCACGAAGATCAGGCCGATGTTGTTTGAGGACAGCAGTTGGAACATCGGGACGAGGTACGCGATGAAGAGGAGCAGCCCGCCGATCATCACGGGCCGGCGGCCCAGCTTGTCGGAGAGCCGGCCGCCCATGACCACGAAGATGATGGAAACGAACGACGCCGCCGCGAAGGCGTAGAGCACGCCCTGCCGGTCGGCGCCCTTGGACACCGCGTAGGTCACGGAGAAGGTCGCCAGCACCACCTGCAGCGCAAATCCCGCCGCACCGGCCAGCATGGTGAAGATGAGGGTCTTGGGCCGCCGCAGGACCTGGAGCAGCGGGATTTCGCGGCGCCCGGCGCCCTCTTCGGCCTGTTCGGCTGTTTCCTGCTCGAGGGCAGCCTTGAAGATCGGGCTTTCGGAGACCTTGAGCCGGACAAACATGCCCACCCCCAGCAGGACGAAGGACAGCAGGAACGGCACGCGCCAGCCCCAGGCGAGGAACTGTGCGTTTGGCAGGGCGGAGAAGGCGCCCATCACGAGGGTGCCAAGCACGGCGCCGGTGGGGGCGCCCGCGTTGACGAAGGACGCGGCGAAGCCGCGCTTTCCGGACTCCGAGTGTTCCAGCGCCATCAGGGCGGCCCCGCCCCATTCGCCGCCGACGGCGATGCCCTGGAACACCCGCAGGATCACCAGCAGAACCGCACCCCAGGGGCCGGCCACCGAGGCGTCCGGTACGAGCCCGATCAGGGTGGAGGCAATCCCCATCACCAGCATCGAGACGATGAGCATGCCCTTGCGGCCCAGCTTGTCGCCGAAGTGGCCAAAGATGATGCCGCCCAGGGGACGCGCGACGTAGCCCGCGGCAAAGGTGCCATAGGCGGCTACGACGCCCACCCAATCGTCCATGCCGGAAAAGAAGACCTTGGGGAAGACCACGGCGGCAGCCGTGGCATAGAGCAGGAAGTCGTAATACTCGATGGTGCTGCCGAGGTAGCTGGAGGCGATGACGGTCCGCGCCTCCCTGCGACGCGTGCCAGCGTCCATGGACTGCAACTGGGAAATCTGGGACATCGTTGTTCCTTGGGGCGGTGGGGATACTGGGGGTGAACGGTTTACTTGTAGAAGCGGGCGAGGAATTCGGCGACGACGGCGGGTCGTTCCTGGCCTTCGATCTCGATGGTGTTGGAGACCTTGATCTGGGCGCCGCCCTTGACCTCGGTCACTTCGGCGATCGTGGCGCGCATCCGGATCCGCGACCCCACTTTGACCGGGGAGGTGAAGCGGACCTTGTCGAGGCCGTAGTTCACCTTGGTGGTGACGCCTTCGACGTCGAACAATTCGCCCCAAAACGGGATGATGAGCGAGAGCGTCAGGAAGCCGTGCGCGATCGGGGCGCCGAAGGGCCCCTCCTTGGCGCGCTCCGGATCCACGTGGATCCACTGGTCATCGCCGGTGGCGTCGGCGAATTTGTTGATCTGTTCCTGGGTGATTTCGCGGTATTCGGTGACGCCGAGGTCGGTGCCGGCGAGGGTGAGCAGTTTGTCGAAGTCGACGACGAGGTTGGGCATCTTTGGCTCCTGGTGTAGGTGGGTGGGGCGACGGCGGACCCGGCTGGAGGGCACCGCCTGGTGGCAAGAGGGTGGACGCTTAGTGGGTGAAGGCGCTGTGCCCGGTGAGTGCGCGTCCGATGATCAGGGCATTGATTTCGTGGGTGCCTTCATAGGAATAGACGGCCTCGGCGTCGGCATGGAACCGGGCGACGTCGGCCTCGAGCGTGATGCCGTTGCCGCCCACCACTTCACGGGCGAGCGCCACCGTTTCGCGCATCAGCAGGGAAGTCTGCATCTTTGCCAGGGCCGAGTCCTGGTCCCGGTAGATGCCTTTGGCTTGTTGTTCGGTCAGCCTGACCACGAGGGACAGGGCCGAGGTGACGTTGCCGAGCATCCGGGCGAGCTTCTCCTGGACGAGCTGGAAAGACCCCAGGGACCGGCCGAACTGCTCCCGCTGCGTGACGTAGCGGGTAGCTGCCTCGAACGCGCCGGCGGCCACGCCGGTTGCGATCCAGGCGACGTCCGAGCGCATGGCCCGGAGCATGGCGGCCACATCCCGGAACGAGTTGACGTTGTGCAGGCGCATGGACTCGGGGACGCGGACCTCTTCGAGCGTGATGTGCGCATTCTGCATCATCCGCAGGGATGTCTTGCCGTGGATTTTCTCCAGGGTCACCCCGGCGGCCTCACGGTCCACGAGGAACGCTTTGACCTGTGCGTCCGCCTCGTCGCGGGCGAACACCGCCAGGACGTCGGCGGTGGCTGCTCCCCCGATCCAGCGCTTGGCGCCGTTGATGACCCAGGTGTCGCCCTCCCGCCGGGCGCTCGTGGAGAGCCCGCCGGCGATGTCCGAGCCGGACTCCGGTTCGGTCAGCGAAAAGACGCCTTTGAGGGAGAAATCGAGGACCTTGGGCATCCACTCGGCCTGCTGTTCCGCGGAGGCGCCGACCCGGATGGTGGTCCGGAACAGCCCGGCCTGGGCCGTGTAGAACGTGGCCAGGGACGCATCGGTTCTGGCGAGTTCGAAGATCCGGAAGCCGTGGTAGATGCCGCGGGCGGGTGTTTGCCCCGCACCCGGGGCGCCTGTCAGTTCCGCGGGCTCCATCAGGTCCAGGTCGATCAGCGGCCGGGCCAGCTGGTCCGGGAACTCGCCGCGCTCCCAGTACTCGGCGAGCAGCGGCCGGGCCTGTTCGTCCAGGAAGGCGCGCAGCCGGCCCAGGACCCGCCGTTCGGCGGGGGTGAGCAGGGATTCCGCGTCGTAGAAATCGCAGACGCCGTAGAGCCGCTCCTGCGCGGCGAGTTCCGAGTCCACGCTCACCTCAGGCCTCCAGACCGAGCAGGCGGACGGCGTTGTCCTTGAGGATCTTGGGCCGGACCTCGTCCTTCAGCGGCAGGTCCGCGAAGGCGCCCAGCCATTTCTGCGGGGTGATCAGCGGGAAGTCGGTGCCGAACAGCACTTTGTCCTGAAGCACCGAGTTGGCCATCCGGACCAGCGACTCGGGGAAGTACTTCGGGGACCAGCCGGACAGGTCGATGAACACGTTGGACTTGTGCGTGGCGATCGAGTTGGCCTCGTCCTGCCACGGCACCGAGGGGTGCGCCATGATGATCTGAAGCTCCGGGAAGTCTGCGGCGACGGCGTCGAGCAGGAGCGGGTTGGAGTAGGCGAGCTTGATGCCGAATCCGCCGGGCAGTCCTGCGCCCATGCCGTTCTGGCCGGTGTGGAAGATCGCCGGCAGGCCCAGTTCCTGGAGGGCTTCCCAGAGCGGATAAAACTGCTCGTTCGAGGGGTCGAAGCCCTGCAGGCTGGGATGGAACTTGAAGCCGCGTGCGCCGAGATCCACGGCCTGGTGCTTGGCGCCCTGGATGGCCTCGGCGCCGGTGCGCGGGTCAACGCTGCCGAACGGAATCAGCACATCGTTGTTCCGGGCCGCCCCGGCGATCAGCTCGGGAATGCTGTTGGGTTCGTGCTTGAGCTGGGTGCGGGCGTCGACGGTGAAGATGACGGCTGCCATGTTCAACTCACGGTAAATCTCCGCGATCCGGTCCAGTGACGGCGTCCGGTCCTCGGCTTTGAAGTACTTGGCCGAGGCTTCGGTGAGTTGGTCCGGCAGGGAGCCGTGGCCGTGGCCGTCGACCTCGAGGTGGACGTGCATGTCGATCGCAGCGAGCTTTGCGGCGTCGACGCCGAGTTCGTAGCGTGCGACGGTCATGGCTGGCCGACCTTCGCAGGTGCCGCTGCCGGTTCCGGCTGCAGGTCCTCCGGCAGCGGCAGGAACTCCTCCCCCACGCTCTGCAGTTTGTCGCCGAAGAGCGCGCCGAAGTTCTCGACAAGGTCCTGGTAGCCCCAGCCGCCCTCGCGGTACTCGGTGGCCGCCGCCTCGGGATGCGTCCAGAGCTGCAACCTGTCGCCGCCTGCGCCGATTGCCTGGCCGCTGATTCCGGAGGCAGCGTCGGAGGCCAGGAAGGCTACCAGCCCGGCGACGTCGTCGGCGGTGCCGAAGCCGAGGTCGTGGCGGAAGAAGGCCGGCATGGCCTCGCCGCGTTCGTCCACCTCGACGGCCTTCTGGAAGAACGGCACGGTCTTGGTCATCGCCGTGGCGGCCACCGGGATGACGGCGTTGGCGGTGACGCCCGCCTTCTTCATCTCCAGCGCCCAGGTGCGGACCATGCCCACGATTCCGGCCTTGGCGGCGGCATAGTTGGTCTGGCCGAAGTTGCCGCGCTGGCCGGTGGGAGAGCCGATGGTGATGATCCGGCCGGGGATCCCGTTCTCCTTGAAGTAGCCGAACGCTTCCCGGGCACAGGTGAAGGTGCCGCGCAGGTGGACGTTGATGACGGCGTCAAAATCGTCATCGGTCATCTTCAGCAGTGACTTGTCCCGCAGGATTCCCGCGTTCGTGACCAGGATGTCCAGCCGGCCAAACTCAGTAACGGCGGCCTGCACCAGCTGCCTGGCGACCTCGGAGCTGCCCACCGGCGCGACGACGGCGGCCGCCCGTCCGCCGTCGGACTCAATGGTCCGGACCGCATCGGCCGCGACACCTTCATCCACATCGTTGATCACGACGGCGGCGCCCTGCCGGGCCAGCTCCCGGGCGTAGGCCAGGCCCAGGCCGCGGCCGCTTCCCGTGACGATTGCTACTTTTCCTGCCAGGCTCATCGCTGCTCCTTTGCTAGCTGCCGTGTGCATCCTGCCGCTCGGCATGGGATGCTGTTCTGCATCCATGAAAGTATGGATAATTGAGAATGTCAATGATTTATTTTCTGGACTATTGGAGTGGGCATGACGACCGAAGTAGACGAAGGGCCGGGCACCCGGGCCGCGGACAAGCTCGTGGCGGCGTCGATCAGCCTGGATGCCGGTTTCCTGCTGGCCAAGCTGCACGCCGCCGGCTCGATCCTCAACAACCGGGCACTGGCCGAATTCGGACTCAAGGAACGCTCCTACTCGGTACTGGCCCTGGCCAACAGCGGACTGGAGCCCACGCAGCGCGAAATGGCGGAATTCCTGAGCCTCGATCCCAGCCAGATCGTGGCCCTCATAGATGAACTCGAGAAGCGCGGCCTGGTGCTCCGCGCACCCGGAAGACAGGACCGCCGGGCCAAAATTGTTTCCGCCACGGCGGAGGGATCCGCCGTCTTCCGGCAGGCCGAGGCAGCCGCACGGGCGGCCGAATCCGAGGCCCTCGCCGGTCTCAGCCACGCCGAGGTCGGCGAGCTGAAGGGCCTGCTCCGGAAGGCGCTCTGGAACGAATAACCCTGAGTCCCCGGATCGGTTCGGCCCTGCCCTAGCCTTGTGAGCATGACCCAACAGCAATGGCGGAAATACTCTGAGTGGCCCATGTTCGCGGCCGCTTTGCTGTTCTTGGCTGCATACTCCGTTCAAGTCATCGCGAATCTGCCCGATAGCCAGGGCGAAATCCTCGAAGTGATCATCTGGATCACATGGGGCGCGTTCGCAGTTGACTACGGCGCCAACCTGTACCTAGCGCCGCGGCGGGGCCACTGGTTTCTTAGCAACCTCCATGAGTTGGCAATCCTCGTACTGCCCGTACTTCGGCCACTCAGACTGCTGCGGCTGGTGACGCTGCTGCGAATTCTCCACCGAACCGGCGGCAATGCCCTACGCGGCCGACTCGTCACTTATGTCCTCGTATCAGCCCTGTTCTTGGTTTACGCAGGAGGGCTCGCTGTTCTCGACGCTGAAGAGAACGCCCCCGGTTCAAATATCACGACCGTCGGGGACGCTCTCTGGTGGGCGATGACGACGATCACCACGGTGGGCTACGGCGACCACTATCCAGTGACACCCATCGGCAGGCTTGTCGCCACCGGTCTGATGGTCGGAGGCGTCGCGGTCCTTGGCGTCGTGACGGCGTCAGTCGCATCTTGGCTCGTGGAACAGGTCGCGGTCGAAACGGCCGCCGACGTCGAAGCCAACGAGGAGCCGCTCCGGAGGGAACTTGCCCGGCTGACGCAGGAGGTAGAACAGCTCAGGACTCAGCTGACGAAGAACGAACAACTAGACGAGTCGCTCGAATAGGTTGGCCCGCACACCCGCGGGCGGGATCAGCCGCCCGCGCGAAGGCCCGGCAGCAGCGCCCTGACCGTGTCCGCCGCAATCGCGAAGCTGATCCCGTTCGCAGCGGTCCGCGAGGTCGACGTGGCCACCATTGTGTTGATGCCGACCACGCGGCCCCCGGCGTCAAGCAAGGGGCCGCCGGAGTCGCCCGAGCTGATCGGCGCATCCGTCTGCAGCAGATTCACCAGCCGGGACTTCCTGCCGAAGCCGGCCTCTGCCGCGGTGGTCCGCCCGGTGGCCGAGATGATGCCGGTGGTGACGCTGGGTCCCCCGTCTAACCCCAAGGCGTAGCCGATGGCAACGACGGCGTCCCCGGGCGCCGCAGACCCCGAGTCGCCCAGCTCCAGCACCGGCAGGTTCTTCACGCCCTCGACCCTCAACAGCGCCAGGTCGTGATCGCCGTCCGCGGCGACGATGCGGGCGGCGCGCGTGCTCGAGTCGTGGAAGGTCACGGTCACGCTTGAGGCTCCGCCGGCCACGCCCCTGACCACATGGGCGTTGGTCAGGATTTCCCCCGAGCTGCCGATTACTATCCCCGTCCCCTCGGCCGTCGCCCGGCCGCCGCCGCCGGGATCCAGGAACGGGTTGGACTGCGTGGTGGTGGCCTTCACGGCGACCACCGCGGGCAGGGCTGCCGCGAGCAGTGCCTTGATATCGGCGGGATGGTCGGACACCCCGCCGCCGGTGACGTACTGCTTGACCACGGTTTCGGCTCCCCAGCCACTGGCGCGGGCAACAAGCAGGGCCGAACCGGCTCCGGCGAGCGCGGCGACCAGGAGGATGCCCAGCAGCTGCAACAGACCCAGCGAGAACCGGTTGGCCCGGCCGCCGGATGCTTTTGTCCCTGTCCGCGCGGCGGCCGCCTCTGCAGATGGCGCAGGCCTGGCTGGCCCGGCCGTACCGCCCGTCCCGTCCGACCCGTCCCTCCCGTCCGAGGCGGCCTCCGGCGCAGCCCCGTACGGCGCGTCCCCGTCCGCGGCTCCGAACCCAGGCGTTTGGACCGGGGAATCCTGATCCGTCATGGGACACAGTCTGGGAGCGGCACCGACGGCGGTCCAGAGCATTAGGGCCCGCCGGGACCGCCAAGGGCGGCGGCCCCGCCAACAGCGGCAGTCCGGCACACTTGACGCGAACGGAAAGCCGTATGACAGGACTTGTAATATTGCTCGGGTTCCGGCTAGCCAAGAGGCCTCGGCATCCGCCATGCTTAGTCATGACCTCAATGTCGAGCCAGTACCGGATCATCACGGTCTGCACCGGAAACATCTGCCGGTCCCCGATGGCCGAACTGATGCTGGCGGAGGCCGCGGCCGCTGCCGGGCTTACCGGCGTCGACGTCGATTCTGCCGGCATCACCTCCTACGAGGCGGGCCGCCCGATCGATCCCCGGGCCGCCCGCAAACTGGCAGCCCACAACATCCCCTCCGAGCTGCATGTCGCGCGCGAGTGGCGCAGCGAGTGGTTCCACTCGCGCGAGCTGATCCTGGCCCTTGATGTGGACCATTACGGCTGGCTGCGCCAGGCCGCGCCGGATCAGGCCTCGCTGGCGAAGATCCGAATGTTGCGCAGCTTCGACCCCGCGGTCGCCGACAGGGATCCGCTGGATCAAGGCATCGAAGACCCCTGGTTTGGCGGGCACACCGACTTCGACAACACCTGGGAGCTGATCCACGCCGCCGTCCCCGGCATCCTCAAGCACGTTCGCGCCGCCCAGCTGCAGGCCCGGGCAGGGCAGCCGAAGCAGCAACAAGACCAGCCGCACCGGGACGACGCGGGGCACCGGGTACGCTCTAGTTCATGAGCCGCGCACCCGTCATCATCGCCATCGACGGGCGCTCCGGCGCAGGAAAGACCACCCTCGCGATCGAACTCGCGGCCCGGCTCCGGGAGCACCATAAGGTCTCGCTCTTCCACCTGGAGGACATCTACCCGGGCTGGAACGGCCTGGCCGCCGGCATCGAACGCTATGCCGCCACCGTGCTTGCCCCGCTGCGCCGCGGCGAACCGGCCCGTTGGGTCAGCTGGGACTGGGTACAGCACTACGACGGCGCGATCCGCCTCACCCAGCCGGCCGAAATCGTCCTGGTCGAGGGTGTGGGCGCTGCCGCCGCGGCCGCCATGCCGTTCCTCGACGCCGTCGTCTGGGCCGATTCCCCCGAGCAGGAGCGCCGCACCCGGGCCCTTGGCCGCGACGGCGCGAGCTATGAACCCTACTGGGAGCAATGGGCCGGGCAGGAAGACGAATGGCTGGCCGCCGACGATGTGCCCTCCCGCGCCGACGTGCGGGTACTCAACCGCGCCGACGGTGCTGCGCCGAGCGAGGTGCTGCAGGCCCTCCAGTACCTCCCAGCCCTGGCCCCGGTGCTGCTTCCCGAGCTGTCGGCCCGCCGCGGACTCCAGTTGACCGCCGAGCGGATCGATGCCGCGCCGGACCCCGCCCGGCTCTTCGAAACGCTCTACGGCCGTTCGCCGAATGCGGTCTGGCTCGACTCCTCCCTGCCCCCGGACGGCCGGGACGGCGAGGACGGCGAGGACGGCCGGGCCTGGGCCCGGGAGGCCGCCGAACGCAGCCGCTTCAGCATCCTGGCGGACGACGGCGGCAGCTACGGCCAGTCGGTCCGGCACCGCTCCGGCCGGACCCGGGTGCGTGTCGGCAACGCCACCGTGCAGACCGAGGGAGGGTTCTTCCGCTGGCTCGACGGGGTCTGGGGGCGCCGGGCCCTGCGCGCCCCGGAGGGCTACCCGTGCGAGTTCACCCTCGGCTGGCTCGGCTACCTCGGCTATGAACTCAAGCGTGAGACCGGCGGCAGCGACGTCGAAGCCGACACCCCGGATGCCAGCCTGATCTTCGCCGGCCGCGCCGTGGTGCTGGACCACCGGGAACGCACGGTGTGGCTGCTCGCCCTCGACGCCCCGGACGCCGGCGACTGGCTGGCCGCGGCACGCGCGGCCGTCGCGGCGGCGGCCACGGACCTGGAACCGGGCGGCGGCAGCGGCGGCGGCGCCGCCGGGAACACCCCGGCCGCGGAGTTCAGCGCCCGGGACACCGAAGCCGCGTACAAGGCCAAGATCGCCGCGGCGCAGCACGAAATTACCGAGGGCAACAGCTACGAGGTCTGCCTGACGACGGCGCTGACGGCCACCGCGGCCGCCGGGGAGCTCGATCCGTGGCAGGCATACCTGGCGCTGCGCCGTCGCAACCCGGCACCGTTCGCGAGCTACCTGCGCCTGGCCGGCCTCACCGTCGCCAGCACCTCCCCGGAGCGCTTCCTGCGGATCGCCGCCGACGGCGCGATGCGCGCCGAGCCGATCAAGGGCACCCGGCGCCGGGCTTCCGACGCCGCCCGCGACGAGCTGCTGCGCCGCGAGCTGGAAACTTCACCCAAGGACCGGGCCGAGAACATCATGATCGTGGACCTGCTCCGCAACGACCTGAGCCACTTCGCGGTGCCCGGTTCCGTATCGGTCAGCAGGCTGTGCGCGATCGAAAGCTACGCCACCGTCCACCAGATGGTCAGCACCATCGATGCGCGTCTCCGGCCGGGCATGCCGCGGGCCGAGGCCGTGGCGGCCTGCTTCCCGGCCGGCTCCATGACCGGTGCCCCCAAGGTCAGCACCATGGCCATCCTGGACCGGCTTGAGGCGGCACCGCGGGGCGTCTATTCCGGGGCGATCGGCTACTTCTCGCTCAGCGGGGCCACCGACCTCGCGGTGGCGATCCGGACCCTGGTGGTGGCGGCGGGCGCGGACCGGGGAACCACACTCAGCCTCGGCGTCGGCGGCGCCATCACCGCGGATTCCTCACCCCAGGAGGAGTACGAGGAGATCCGGACCAAGGCCTTCGGCGTGCTCTCGGCGCTCGGCGCGGAGTTCCCGGCGGGCTAGTCCACGCGTGAGCCGGCCTGGCTACTGCAGGGTCGACGTGAGCCGGGCGACGTTGTCCACGTACTTGACCCCCATGGGCCGCTTCATCCAGTCCTCGAGCGTCAACTCCCTCGAAATGCCGCGGTACGTGTCCTCGACGGCGCTGATCCGCTGCACGATGTCCTCGCCCAGGAGCATCACCGAGACCTCGAGGTTCAGCGAGAAGGAGCGCATATCCATGTTGCTCGAACCCAGCACGGCAACCTCGTTGTCGATCGTGAAGTGCTTGGCGTGCAGCACGAACGGGGCCTTGTAGAGGTAAATCCGCACCCCGGCCTCCAGCAGCGCCTCGTAGTAGGACTGCTGGGCGTGGTGGACCAGGAACTGGTCGCCCTTTTCCGAGACGAAGAGTTCGACGTCGACGCCGCGCTGCGCCGCCGTCGTCACCGCGTAGAGCAGCGAGTCGTCCGGGACGAAGTACGGGCTGCAAATGGAGATCGTGCGCTGCGCCGAGTAGATCAGCGTGTTGAACAGGCGCAGGTTGTTTTCGGTGATGAAGCCGGGACCGCTGGGCACCACCTGGGCGGTGATGTTGCCGGCGTGCAGTTCGGGCCGGTGGGCGAGCTGGTGCTCCAGGGATTCGTCGGTCTCACTGAGCCAGTCGGTGGCGAAGACCACGTTGAGGGTGGTGACGATCGGCCCGCGCAGGCAGGCCATCAGCTCGACCCATTCCCGGCCGATCTTGCGGTGCCGCGGGTTGTTGTAGGACGGTTCGATCAGGTTCTGCGACCCGGTGAAGGCGACCTCGCCGTCGATCACCATGATCTTGCGGTGGTTGCGCAGGTCCGGGCGGCGCCACTGGCCGTGCACGGGCCGCAGCGGCAGCATGGGCCGCCAGCGGATCTTGCTGGCCTTGAGCCGGGCGATGAGCTTGCTGTACCCCTTAATCCGCAGGGTGCCCAAGTGGTCGAACAGGAGGCGGACTTCGACGCCGCGCTCGGCGGCCTCTTCCATCGCCGTCAGCAGGTCATCCGTGATGTGGTCCGAGCTGAGGATGTAGAACTCGGCGTTGATAAAGGACTCGGCTTCGCGCACCGCCGCCGCCATCGCCTTAATCGAATCCGGGTAGCCGGGCAGGAGCTCCACGTGGTTGCCGTCCACCATGGGCAGGGAACCGAGCGTCTTGTTCAGCTCCGCTGCGGAGGACACCCATTCCGGGCCCTCGTACTTGCTTTCCACCATGGCCAGTTCCGACGTGCCGGCCCGCACCCGGGTGTTCACCGCGTCCTGCTGCGCCCGGCGCTTGCGGGAGAGCCGGAAGTTGCCGAAGAGCAGGAAGAGGACCACGCCCACGGCCGGAACGAAAAAGATGATCAGGAGCCAAGCCATGGCCGTGGTGGGGCGGCGGTTGCCCGGGATGATGCCGAGGGCAACGACCCGGATACCGAGGTCGATGACGGTCAGGATCAGGATCACCCAGGACGGAAGTGACCCCGCCAGCGAAAATGGCCACAGCACAGGCAAACCCCTCAAGCTCCAGACCCGCGGAACAGTTCCGGAACGGGCAACCCGCACAGCTTATCCCGACCCGGGCCGCACTAAGCTGAAGGCATGACTACCCCCGCCTCTGTTCCGGCCCGCGCGACAGTGCTGGTGTTCCTCGATCCCGCGTTTGAGAAGGGCCGCGTCGCCGACTCGTCCAAGCCGCAGCTGATGGCCACCGACCAGGGTGCCACCCGCGGCGACGGCGTTTTCGAGTCGCTGCTGGTGGTGGGGGGACGCCCGCGCAAGCTGCAGGCCCACCTGACCCGGCTGGCCGGCTCGGCGCGCGCGCTGGAGTTGGACATCCCGGCGGAGGACGCCTGGCGGCGCGCGATCGAGACCGCGGTCAGCGAATACCGCGGCCGGGCCGCCACGGCGGTCGGAGCCGCCGGCGACGGGGCCGGCGGAGCGGACGAGGTCGTGGTGAAGCTGCTCGCCAGCCGCGGCGTGGAGGGCGCGGCCACGCCGACGTGCTGGGTGCAGGCCTCGCCGCCGCCGGAAGCCGGCCGCCGGCAGCGCGAGACCGGCATCGACGTCATCCTGCTGGACCGCGGCTACGACAGCGAGGTGGGCGAACGCGCCCCGTGGCTGCTGCTGGGCGCCAAGACCCTGTCCTACGCGGTCAACATGGCGGCGCTCCGGTACGCCCACCACCAGGGCGCGGACGACGTCATCTTCACCTCCGCCGACGGCCGGGTCCTGGAGGGCCCGACGTCGACCGTGCTGCTGGCGCACCTGGAGACCAGCGACGACGGCGCGGGCGGCGTCCGCACCGTGCGCCGGCTGATCACCCCGCAGCTGGACAGCGGAATCCTCCCGGGCACCTCGCAGGGCGCCCTGTTCACCGCGGCCAAGGCCGCCGGGTGGGAGCTCGGCTACGGCCCGCTGGTACCTGCCGATCTGTACGACGCCGACGCCGTCTGGCTCATCTCAAGCATCCGGCTCCTCGCCCCGGTGAACCACATCGACGGCAAGGAGATCGGCACCCCCGAACTGCGGCGGCAGCTCACGGCCGAGCTCAACGAACTGTTCGCCACGATCGAGTAGGAGCCGGCCGGTCCCGGGTGATGCTGCTCCGCCCCCGGAAAGGTGCCATGCCAGCGTCCGCGTGACTTAACATGACGACGCCGCCGGTGCCGCCGGCGTCGTAAGTGCTACGTTTTTGGGGAGTAATGAGACCCGGCGCCAAGCCCTGACTGGCCGGTCGGCAACCCTCCCTTTCGCGGCGGGGTGCCTCAGGTGAATACTCGGCATATCGACCATTCGAGCTGCAAGCGTGAAAGTAAGGAGATCCGTCGTGCCCGACGCATCCGCACCCGCTGTGCCCGCCACAGCCCCCGCCCAATCCCCCGCCGCACCCGGACCCGCCGAGGAAAGACTGGCGTACCGGCTGTTCACCGGGCCCGATGACCGCAGCTTCTGCGAGCGCGTTTCGGCCGCCCTGGCCGAGGGCTACGTCCTGCACGGCAGCCCCTCCGCCACCTTCAACGGCAGCACCGTGATCGTGGCCCAGGCCGTCGTGCTGCCGGCCGCGATCGCGAGCGCCGACGCCGCCGTCGCCAACGCGGTGGATGAGCTCGACGGCGCCGAGTTCACCGGCGAGGGCCACGCATGAGTTACGCCGGAGACCTGAGCCCGCAGGAAGCCTGGGCCAAGGTCGGGGCGGGCGCCATCCTGGTGGACGTCCGCACCGAGGCGGAATGGTCGCAGATCGGCGTCCCGGTCACCGGGGCCGGCACCGAAGACCGGCAGGATCCGCTGTTCGTCCAGTGGACCCTGGCCGGCGGAGCCCCCAACCCGCACTTCCTGGAGCAACTGCAGCGGCAACTCCAGCGGCAACTGCGGCAGCACGCGCCTGGCGCCACGGCGGCCGAGCTCATCTTCCTGTGCCGTTCCGGCGCCCGCTCGGTCGCCGCCGCGAACGCCGCCACGGCGGCCGGCTTCACCGCCTACAACGTCCTCGAGGGCTTCGAAGGCGAACCGGGCCCGACCGGCGCCCGGACCGTGAACGGCTGGAAGAACCACGGCCTGCCGACCAACCTGGAAAGCACTAAGTGAGCTTCAATCCCGATGCCCAGGGCTGGAGCCCGGACACCCAGGCCGTCCGCGGCGGACTCGACCGCACCGGGTTCCAGGAAACCACCGAACCGATCTTCCTGAACTCGGGCTTCGTCTACGAATCCGCCGCCGCGGCTGAGCGCGCCTTCACCGGCGAGGACGAACGGTTTGTCTATTCCCGCTACGGCAACCCCTCGGTGGCCACCTTCCAGGAACGCCTCCGGCTGTTGGAGGGAACCGAGGCGTGCTTTGCGACGGCGTCGGGCATGTCTGCGGTGTTCACCGCTCTCGGGGCATTGCTGGGGGCCGGCGACCGCGTGGTCGCCGCCCGCTCGCTCTTCGGATCCTGCTTCGTCATCCTCAATGAGATCCTGCCGCGCTGGGGCGTGGAGACAGTCTTCGTGGACGGCCCGGACCTCGAGCAGTGGCGGTCGGCGCTGGCCGTGCCGACGACGGCCGTGTTCTTCGAATCTCCCTCGAACCCCATGCAGGAAATTGTGGACATCGCCGCCGTGAGCGAACTGGCGCACGCCGCCGGTGCGACCGTGGTGGTGGACAACGTCTTCGCCACTCCCCTGCTGCAGCGGTGCGGGGAGCTGGGCGCGGACGTGGTCGTGTACTCCGGCACCAAGCACATCGATGGCCAGGGCCGGGTGCTCGGCGGCGCGATCCTGGGCACCCGGGAATTCATCGAGGGCCCGGTCAAGCAGCTCATGCGCCACACCGGCCCGGCATTGTCCGCCTTCAACGCCTGGGTGCTGAGTAAGGGACTGGAGACGATGGCCCTGCGGGTGAACCACTCGTCCGCCTCGGCGCTTCGGCTGGCCGAATGGCTGGAGGCCCAGCCCGCGGTCAGCTGGGTTAAGTACCCGCTGCTGCCGTCCCACCCGCAGTACGAGCTGGCCGCCAGGCAGATGAAAGCCGGCGGCACGGTGTTGACTCTGGAGCTTTCGCCCTCGCCCGGCCGCTCCGCCAAGGAAGCCGCGTTCGCGCTGCTGGACGCGTTGCGGATCATCGATATTTCCAACAACCTCGGTGATTCAAAGTCCCTGATCACGCATCCGGCCACCACCACGCACCGCGCCATGGGCCCGGAGGGGCGCGCGGCTATCGGGCTGAGCGACGGCGTCGTGCGGCTCTCGGTGGGGCTGGAAGACGTCGAGGACCTGATCCGCGACCTCGGGCAGGCGCTCAAGCAGGTCTAGCCCCGGCGCACCCGCGAAAGCACGGGGGCCGGTTCTGACATTCCCTCGGCGTCCGCACCGTGCATCGTGACCCGCACGGCATGGGCGACGACGGCGGCCAGGCCGGCGTCGTCGGAGGGGGTGTCCAGCCCCGGAGCGCAGAGCGCCTGGCGCTGCAACTGCGAGCCCGTGCCGTGCGCCAGGACGCGGTCCACGCCGCGGCGCACCAGGTCCAGCTCCCCTTGCTCCGCTAGGACGGGGGCCACGAAGTCGACCAGGGCGTGCGCCACCTCGCCGGCGGGAGCGGGACGGAAGCTGCCGAAGTCCAGCAGCTCGCCGCGCAGCCCGCAGTTGCTGGCCTGCCACGCGGCCATTTTTAGCAGGACCGTCGGCACCGGGGCCGGATCCACACCGTCGCGCCACTCCCGGCTGGCGGACTCCACGAGGGCGCGCACCAGCACCGCGATCAGCGCCGCGTCCTCCGCCCGCAGGCAGACATCCGCGACCCGGACCTCCACAGTGGGGTGGTGCCGGGCCAGCCGGGCATCAAAATAGATCATCCCTTCGTCGAACAGCACCCCGCTTTCCAGCAGCCTCGTGACCACCCGCCGGTAGACCGGAAGGCTCCCAAATATCATGGAGGGCCCCGCCGCCGGCCAGCGGTTCCAGGCCTGGGTGCGGTAGCTTTCGAAGCCGGTCTCCGTCCCGTTCCAAAAGGGTGAGTTGGCGCTGAGCGCGATCAGCACCGCCAGTTTGTCCCGGATCCGGTCGAGGACGGCGACGCCCTCCTCCGGGGACTCGATGAAGGTATGGACGTGGAAGCCGCACGTCAGCTGCTCCTGCACCGTAAGGCCGAAGCGCTTCTGCATGGTGGCGTACCGCGGGTTGGGCGTCGTGTGGGTGGCAGCTGCCAGCGGCGATGTGGCCAGGGCTGCCACCCGGGCTCCGTGCATCCGGGCTACGCGGCCCGCGAAAGCCCGGGACTGCCTGATTTGCTGGAGCAGCGCGCTGTGGTCAAGGCAGGGCACGGTCTGGGTCTCGATCTGCTCCAGCTTGAGCTCGAAACTGAAGCCCGAGTCATCGTGGTTCGGATCCGCGGCAGACGCCGCGGCCGCTGCCGCGGTGGCGGGTTTCAGTCCGCGCAACAGTGCGTCGGCCAGTGCCAGCGGGACCCCGGTAACGGGATCCACGATCAGCAGTTCCTCCTCTACGCCAAAGGTGCGCATGCAACCATTGTGCGTCAGCACCCGCCCCGGCGCGCTACCCCAAAATCGCCGCTCAGACGATTCAGTCCTGGAAATACTCGATCTTGGCGCCGATGGTGTTAAGCCGCTCGGCCAGGTCCTCGTAGCCGCGTTCGATCACGTAAATGTTGCGCAGCTCTGACACGCCCCGCGCGGCGAGCATGGCCAGCAGCAGGCAGGCAGCCGGGCGCAGGGCCGGCGGGCAGCCGACTTCCGCGGCCCGCCACTTGGTGGGCCCGTTGACGTAGATCCGGTGCGGATCCAGCAGCTGGACCTGGGCGCCCAGCTTGTTCAGCTCGGTCAGGTAGATGGCCCGGTTCTCGTAGACCCAGTCATGGATCATCGTCTGGCCGTGGGCGTTGGCGGCGATGACGGCGAAGAACGGCAGGTTGTCGATGTTCAGGCCGGGGAACGGCATCGGGTGGATCTTGTCCGTTGGCGCCCGCAGCTCGGAGGGTTTGGTGGTGACGTCCACCAGCCGGGTGCGGCCGTTGCGGGCAAGATACTCCGCGGATACCTCCAGCCGCTGGCCCATCTGCTCGAGGGTCGCCAGTTCGATCTCCATGAACTCGATCGGGACGCGGCGGATCGTGACTTCGGAGTTGGTCACGATGCCGGCGGTGATCAGGCTCATCGCCTCGATCGGGTCCTCGGACGGGAAATACTCGATGTCTGCGTCGATCGACGGGCGGCCGACGATCTTCAGCGTCGTGGTTCCCACGCCGTCGATCTCCACGCCCAGCATCTGCAGGTAGAAGCAGAGGTCCTGGACCATGTAGTTTGGGCTGGCGTTGCGAATGATGGTGGTGCCGCGGCGGTGGGCGGCGGCCATGATGGCGTTTTCGGTCACGGTGTCGCCGCGCTCGCTCAGGACGAAGGAACGGTCGTGGCCGTCTGCGGGCGGTGCCTGCACGCTGTAGAAGCCGGACTTCGCCTCGACGCTGAGGCCGAACTGGCGCAGGGCCTGCATGTGCGGCTCCACGGTGCGGGTGCCAAGGTCGCAGCCACCGGCGTAGGGCAGCCGGTATTCGCTGGACTCATCGAGCAACGGGCCGAGGAGCATGATGACGCTGCGGGTGCGGCGGGCGGCCTCGACGTCCATCGAGTCGAGGTCCAGCACGGCCGGTCGGCGGATCTGCAGGTCGTTCGCGTCGAGCCAGGTGCACTCGACGCCGATGCTGGTCAGGACCTCCACGATCCGGTTGACCTCTTCGATCCGGGCCAGCCGCCGCAGGACGGTGGTGCCGCGGTTGATGAGACTCGCGCACAGCAGCGCGACGCCGGCGTTCTTGCTGCTGTTGACGTCCACGGCGCCGGAGAGCGTGCGGCCGCCCTCCACCCGCAGGTGGGTCATCTGCGGCCGGCCGACTTTGACGATGGCGCGGCCGAAAATGGATTCGAGCCGCTCAATCATTTTCAGGCTCAGGTTCTGCTTGCCCTGCTCCATCCGGGCGATGGCGCTCTGGCTGGTTCCCAGCTCGGCCGCGAGCTGTCCCTGGGTCCAGCCCTTCTCGCCGCGGGCGTCCCGGAGTACGGCGCCGACATATTCAGCAGTCTGTTGAGTCATATGCAATAAATATCACGGATGAGCTATTTTGACGGGCCAAATCCCCAGAACTGCAATAAAGCTCACAGAATATCCATCTCGTGCGATATGTAGCGGCTACTGCTGGCCGAGGAACACCATGTTCCACGTCCCGGCAGCGACGGCTGCGGCCACGGCGGCACCTGAGATCAGCAGGCCCCCGAGAACCACCCACGCGTCCAGCCGGCTGAACGTCGCCTTCCGGGCCCAGGTCCGCTGCGCGCCGCCAAAGCCCCGTGCTTCCATGGTCACGGCGAGCCGGGAGGCGCGGCGGACGGCCTGGACCATCAACCCGAAGCTTTGCCCCAGCGTGGCCCTGAGCCGCTGCACCGGGTTTCCGTGCGAGCCGACACCGCGGGCTCGCCGGGCCATGCCGATGGTCTGCCATTCCTCGGCCATGAGCCCCACCAGCCGCATCGCGGCCAGGGTGCCGAGCACGAAACGGTGCGGCAGCTTCGCCTGCTGCGCCAGGGCGTCGGCCAGGTCCGTGGGGTCGGTGCAGCTCATCAGCAGCACCGCCGGTAGCGCGATCGCGAGGCCGCGCAGCAGGAAGCCCAGCCCGAGCTGCAGCGAGCCCTCGCTGATGGACCAGACGCCGACGTCGAGCAGTATCCTGCCGTGGTCCGGGGCCAGGATCGCGGTGCTCCAGCCGCCCACGGCGGCCGCGAGGATCAGCGGCCAGCCGCGCTGCCAGAGCAGGGCCAGGGTCAGGCCCGCCAGCGGGAACAGCAGCAGTTCGAAGGCGAGCGCCACGGACGCGGACACCCAGTCGATGGACAGCGCCAGCGCGACCGTGATGAGCACGACGCCGGAGAATTTCGCCAGCGGGTTGGCGCGGGTCAGCAGAGCGTGGTTTCCGCGCAGGGTCAGGGCGTCCCTCATGGCGCCGCCACCCCCGGATTCGTCCTGCCGGGTAGTCCCGGCGCGCCCGACTGCGGTGCGCCGAGCTTCAGCTCGGTGCCGCCCAGGACCTCGCTGAACTCCGCGTCGTGGGTCACCGAGACCACCGCGGTCCCGGCGTCGAGAAGCTCGGAGAGGAAGGAGGCCAGTTCCGCCCAGGTGTTGGCGTCCTGGCCGAAGGTGGGTTCGTCCAGCACCAGCACCTGCGGGTGGGCAGCCAGCACGGTGGCCACGGAGAGCCGCCGTTTCTCGCCGCCGGAGAGCGTGTAGGGGTTGGCATCCACGAGCTCGCGGAGCCGGAGCCGTTCCAGCAGCTCCTCGACCCGTTCTTCGCCGCGGCCCAGCTGACGGGGACCGAACATCAGTTCGTCCAGCACCCTGCCGGTGACGAACTGGTGCTCGGGTTCCTGGAACACCGTGCCGATCCTGGCGATCAACTGCTGGGCCCTCCATTTGTACGGATCGATGCCTGCGCCGGCGCTCAGCTCGGTGGTGGCGGACACCGCGCCGGAGACCGGGGAGAGCAGGCCTGCCAGGGTCAGGGCGAAGGTCGACTTCCCGGAACCGTTGGGGCCGGTGACGGTCAACGCCTGGCCGGACCGGACCCGGGCCGTGATGCCGGACTGCACCGGGACGGGTGTTACCGTGCTGAAGCCCCGCAGCAAACCGGTGCGGCGGGGCCGTTCGCGGGACACGGCCAGTTCCTCTGCGGCCAGCAGCAGCTGGCCGGCCCCGGCGTCCCCTTCCGGTCCTGTTCGGCCGCGGCGGGCCCGGGTGGCGGGCACATGGCCCGGCACCCAGACGCCGGCGGAGATGAGCATGTCCCGCGCCTGCTCCAGGACCAGGTCCGGGGGCCCGTCCAGCAGCACGGCGGAGTCCGTGGCGGATCCGGGCTGCAGCACGACGATCCGGTCCACAAGGTCTTTCCAGACAGCAACCCGGTGCTCCACCACCACCAGGGTGGCCCCGGTCTTGTCCAGGCACCGTCCCACGGCGTCGCGGACCTCCAGGACACCGGCCGGGTCAAGGTTGGCGGTGGGCTCATCGAGGAGCAGCAGCCCGGGCCGCATCGCGAGGATCCCGGCGAGCGCCAGCCGTTGCTTCTGGCCTCCGGAGAGCGACGACGTCGGGTGATGCAGCGGCAGGCCGCCCAGCCCGACGTCGTCGAGCGCCTCCCCCACCCGCCGCCAGATGTCCGCCGGGGGCACCGAGAGGTTTTCGGCCCCGAAGGCCACGTCGTCGCCGAGCCGCGACAGCACCACCTGGGTCTCCGGGTCCTGCTGCATCAGCCCGGCCCGCCCGCGCCGGGCCCTGGGCGGGGCTCCGTCGATCAGCAGGCTGCCGGTCTCATCGGAGTCCTCGGCATCAGCGGAAGCAGCAGCGGACGCGGCTGCCGCAGTGCTGTCCCCCAGCACACCGGCCAGGGCGTGCAACAGCGTGGACTTGCCGGCGCCGGACGGGCCCAGCAACAGCACGCGCTCGCCCGGACGGATGTCCAGGTCCAGGCCGCTCACGGCGGGCCGGGCCCGGCCGGCGTGCCGCCAGCCCCAGCCGCGGGCGCTGACCGCGGCCGGGCGTACGTCGTCGACAGACCTCATGCGTGTGCGGGCATCAGGAGAAGACGGGTTCCGATGCCGCCTTGCGGGACCCGAACGAGGCCAGCACCCCGGTCTTGGCCAGGCCGCGGGTGGCGAGCCAGGACAGTCCCCCGGCAATCACCGCTCCGGAGATGGCGCAGAAGATGATGTAGGCGAGCTTGTCACCGGTTTCGTACGCGATGTTCCAGCCCCAGGGCAGGAAGGAGTCGTTCAGGCCGCAGAACAGGCCCGCACCGGCACCGGCCAGCAGGGACACCGGAAGGTTGAACTTCTTGTACAGGAACGCGGCAAAGATGAGTTCGGCGCCCAGGCCCTGCAGGATGCCGGAGATCAGCACGGTGGTGCCGTACTGCGAGCCCATGATCAGCTCGCCGGTGGCGGCCACCGCTTCGCAGAACAGCGCCGCCCCGGGCTTGCGGATAACGAGCATGCCCAGCACCGCCGGGATCATCCAGCCGCCGGCGTAGAGCCCGGTCAGCGGCGGGTAGACCGCGTTGAGCGGGACGGAAACAAGGTTGGAACCCTGGGACCAGGCCCAGAAAATCACACCGCCGGCAACAGCGATCAACGCGGCCACCACAATGTCGACCACGCGCCAGCTGTATTTGCCGGTGGTCAGTGTCTGCTTCGCAGAAATGTCAGTCATATCGTCCTCCTGAGGAACAGGAGGGGAGGGTGCTCCGGCGGCACCGCGGCCTTCGCCACGGGTGCCGGGCACCCTGAGAACTCGACTCCCTTGCGCCGGTACTAACCGGATCAGGTTCGAGGGTCTGCGGCTGTCCGCACTCTCAGCGCCCACCTACGGTTACCTTGGATTTCTCCAGTGATGCCCGACGGCGGCGCTCCCCTGTCGTATCTAAATCGCCCTTGTGGGCTGGCTCAGTTTACACCCGGCGGCACTCCCAAGTGACTCGCAGTCGTTGTCGTTTTGAGGGCTCATAACGGCAACAACTGCGAGTCAGTTGGGCTTGCGCGGCGGCGGCCACCTAACGGAAGCTGAGTCCCATGACCGACGCACCAGTGCCTTCCCCCGAGTACGACCCGGACTCCGCGGAACCACAGCCGCCGGGATCCCTGGCCGCGCTCATCGGCCGCATCCTGGCCGAAATCGACGAACTGCAGTTCCGGTCCTTCAGCAAGGACGACGCGCTGGACCTGGGCCTCCTCCTGGTCCAACTCGGCCGCCAGCGCTCCTACCCGATCGCCATCGACATCAGCAAGGGCGATCAGGTCCTCTTCCACGCCGCACTGGAGGGCGCCACCCCGGACAATGAGCGCTGGATCAAGGCCAAACAGCGCACCGCGGTGCGGTATGAAGTCCCGTCGCTGCTGGTGGGCCTGCGGGCGCGTGCTGCCGGTCAGAGGATCGAGGACAACGCCTGGTTCGACCAGCGGGAGTTTGCAGCCCACGGCGGCTCGTTCCCCATCTACCTGCGCGGAACCGGGGTGGTAGGCACCGTCACGGTGTCGGGGCTGCCGCAGAAGGACGACCACGAGCTGGTGGTCGAGGCACTGACCGAAATCCTCGGCCGCCCGGGGACGCTAGGCTAGGGGAAGCCCTGTTTCCTCCCGCAAGGAGTACGAAGTATGAACATCTTCATCAAACTGCTTGGCACCGGCGTCAGCCTCCTCGCCGGCTTCGTCGGCACCAAGGTAGTCGACACCGTCTGGGAAAAGACCACCGGCAACAAACCGCCCAAGGGCCACGACGACGACGTCCCCACCACCCTGCGCCAGGCCCTGACCTTCGCCCTCATTTCGGCCTCGGTCAGCGCCATCATCCAGGTCCTCGCCAACCGCGGCACGCAGCGGGCGATCACCCGCTTCGCCAAGACCCAGGACCTGGTCTAAGCCATATCGCCGCCGGCGGCGTTACTCGTCGTCGTCGTCCGTGAATCCGCGCTTGCCGGCCGCCTGCTGCACCACGGCTTCCAGCTCGTCGGCGCTCAGCAGCTCGGGGTGCAGGTGCTTGGTGCGGTAGCCGGCGCGGCCAACCATGTGGGCGGAGACCGGCACTGTGAGCAGCTGGAAGATCCACGCGACCACCAGCACCGGCCACACCCACCAGGTGCGCAGCTGCAGCCCCACGGCGCAGAGCAGCAGGAAAAGCCCCAGCACCTGCGGCTTGGTCGCGGCGTGCATCCGGCTCATGAGGTCGGGGAACCGCAGCAGGCCGATGGCCGCGCCGAGGGACATCAGCGCCCCGACCACCATGAACACAGCCGAGACGGTGTCGATTACGGCGTCGGCGGAAATCGTGTCAGGACTCATTGGGCTGCTTCCTCCGGTCGGCCACGAATCGGGCCACCGTCACCGAACCGACAAAGCCGATGATCGAGATGGACACCAGCAGCATCAGGTTGTTCAGGTGCCGGTTCACGGCCATGTCGATGCACAGCGCCGCGCCTAGGATGGCCAGCAGCACGTCGGCGGCCAGCACCCGGTCCAGCAGCGAGGGCCCCCGCGCGATGCGGATGATCGCGCCGGCCGCGGCGAGCGACAGCACGACCGCGGTAATGGTCAAAACCAGCGGCATCATGCCCCGGCCTCCTGCTTCAGTGCGGACAGTTCGGCCCTGGTGCCCATGATCCGGATCAGCCCGGCCTCGGTGTCGCGGACCTCCTTGCGGAGCTTGGCCGCGTCCTCGGCGTCTCGGACATTGATGCCGTGGATGTAGAGCGTGGACGTGGACCTGTCCACCTCCACCACCACGGACCCCGGGATCAGGGAGATGACGTGTCCCGTGGCGGTCACCAGCAGGTCTGAATGGCTGCGGAGCGGGACGGCTATGACGGCGCTGATCACCCGCGGACCACGGACCACGGCCAGGTACAGGACCTGGAAGCTGGCCGCCACGACCTTGGCCAGGAAGACCAGCGCGAACGGCACGGCGCGCAGCACGTTGAAGCGGCCCCCCAGTTCCACCGGCGGCAGGTAGAACAGCCGGGCCACCACCACCGCGATCAGGGCGCCGAAGAGCAGGTTTCCGGCGCTGAAGTCCTGCCACAGGGCGCCCCAGACAATAACGAGCCAGACCAGCAGCGGCAGCTCCTGGCGCAGCGAGACCCTCTTCCGTGTCATTTGCCGCCCTCCTGCCGCATCGGCTGGGCGATTACCGGAACCGGCGCCTCGTCCCCAAGCACGGCCTGGATATAGGCGGACCGGTTCAGCATCTCCCCGGCGGACTGGTCCGCCACCCGGAAGAGCGGCCCGGCAAACACCGTCAGCGCCACCCCGAACAGCACCAGGCCCAGAGTGGAGCCCACCATGGTCCGCGGCAGCAGGGTCACGTTCTGCTGGCCCGCGCGGTGGCCGGTGGCCGCGTCGGCGGGGGCGGCGAGCAGCACGGGATCGGGATGTTCGGCGTCCTCGGGCTTGCGCCAGAAGGCGCGGTTCCAGACGCGTGCGATGGCCAGCAGGGTCAGCAGGCTGGTCAGCACGCCGCCGGCCACGAGTGCGTAGGCCAGCGGGGTGCCGAGGGCGACGCCGGCCTGCAGGAGGCCCAGTTTGCCGAGGAACCCGGAGAACGGCGGGATCCCGGCCAGGTTCATGGCCGGCACGAAGAACAGCACCGCCAGCAGCGGCGAGAGCTTGGCCAGCCCGGCGATCCGGTCCACCGAGGAACTCCCGGCGCGGCGCTCGATCAGGCCGGTCACGAGGAACAGGCTGGTCTGGATGGTGATGTGGTGCGCCACGTAGAACACCGCGGCCCCCAGCCCCGCCACGGACGACATCGCCAGGCCGAACACCATGTAACCGATGTGGCTGACCAGGGTGAAGGAGAGCAGTCGCTTGATGTCGCTCTGCGCCAGGGCGCCCAGGATCCCCACCACCATGGTCAGCAGGGCAGCGACCATCAGCGGGGTGTTGAACGTGTCCCCCGGGAAGAGCAGGGTCTCGGTCCGGACCATGGCGTAGACCCCCACCTTGGTGAGCAGGCCAGCAAACACGGCGGTGACCGGGGCGGGGGCCGTCGGATACGAGTCCGGGAGCCAGAAACTCAGCGGGAACACGGCGGCCTTGATGCCGAACGCCACGAGCAGCAGCACGTGCAGCAGGTTCCGGGTGCCCTGGTCCAGATCCATCAGCTTGATGGCAAGGTCCGCCATGTTGATGGTTCCGGTGGCGCCGTAGATCATGGCGATCGCGATCAGGAACAGCACCGAGGAGACCACCGAGACCACCACGTACGTCACACCCGCGCGGATCCGCGGACCCGTCCCGCCCAGGGTCATCAGCACGTAGCTGGCGGTCAGCAGGATCTCGAAGCCCACGTAGAGGTTGAAGAGATCACCGGAGAGGAACGCGTTGGACACGCCCGCCACCAGGATCAGGTAGGTGGGGTGGAAGATCGAGACGGGCGCGTCGCGGTCGCCGTCGGCCATGCCCTGCCCGGTGGCGTAGACCAGCACGGCAAGGCTGACGGTCGAGGACACCACCAGCATGAGCGAGGAGAACTGGTCCACCACCATCACGATGCCCCAGGGCGGCAGCCAGCCGCCGATGTTGACCGCCGCCGTGCCGCCCTGCCAGACGGAGGCCAGCAGCAGGCATTCGAGCAGTAGCGTCAGCGAGAGGAGGGCGATGCTGACGGTCCGTTGCGCCCGTGGTTGCCGGATCAGCAGGAAGGTCAGGGCGGCCCCCAGGATGGGGAGGACGACGGCGAGCGGGGCAAAGCTTGCGATGTTCACTTGGTCCCTCCTTCCGGGCCGGGCGTGATGTTGCGGGATCCGGGTTGTTCCTCGGAGGCGGCGTCCATGGCCGGCATCCGGCGGGCGCCCGCCTGCACGGTCTCCGTCGGGTCGGGTCCCCCCGCAGCGTCCGTCGGATCGGCCGCCACGAGAGGGAACTCCGAGGTCTCCGCCGGGATGACGGCGTCGTCCTCGGCGTCGAAGCTGGGGGTCTCGGCCACCCGGCGGTCCTCGGCGTCGTCCTGGATTTCGTCCTGCCGGGCCAGCACCCAGGTGCGGTAGATGATGCCCAGCATGAAGGCCGTGACGGCGAAGGAGATCACGATCGAGGTCAGGATCAGCGCCTGCGGGAGCGGGTCGCTGTAGTCGCCGGCGGCCGTGTCTTTGTTGAACAGCGGTGCGAGGCCCGCATAGCCGCCAGTGGCCAGGATCAGCAGGTTGGTGGCGTTGGCCAGCAGCATCAGGCCCAGCAGGACCCGGGTGAGGCTGCGTTCCAGGATCAAATAGATGCCGCAGGCGTAGAGGGCTCCCATGACCGTCAGCAGGGTCAGATTGACGCTCATGCGCTCCCCTTGGCGGTGGTTTCGGCCGGGACGCCGTCGGCTTCCCGGTCGTCGGACGGCTCCGCGGGTTCTGCCGCGGGCTGTTCCTCGAAATGTTCGTCGATTTCCGCGCCGAGGCTGCGGAGCACGTCCAGCGCCAGGCCGACAACGACGATGTAGACGCCGATGTCGAAGATGGTGGAGGTGACGAACTTGATGTCGCCGAAGACCGGCAGCCAGAGTTCGATCACGGCACTTTGGAAGACCTGGCCGCCAAGCAGCAGCGGCGCGACGCCGGACGCCGCGGCCGTCGCGAGCCCGATCCCCAGCAGGGCGCCGGCGCTGACCGGGGTGGCCTCGCGCAGCTCAAAGCGGCCCCCGGCGAGGTAGCGGATGGTGAGGGCGAGCCCGGCCGTGAGCCCGCCGGCGAAACCGCCGCCGGGAAGGTTGTGTCCGGCGAGCAGCAGGTAGATGGAGAAGACGATCATCGAATGGAAGATCAGCCGGGTGACGACTTCAAAAATGATCGACCGCCGCTCCGGGGCCATGGTCCGTCCCGCCACTAGCCACGCGTCGCGAGTCGACGCGGCAAACCGCCGGCTCAAGGCCAGCGCCGCGTTGTCCCTGGTATGGGCGGGCTGATGCGTCCGGCGGCCGACGGTTCCTTCCGCCACGGACGACGAGGGCCCGATGCGGTCGCCGCGGCCGCGGACGAAGATCAGGCTGGCGACGCCGGTGGCGGCGAGCGCCAGCACGGAGATCTCGCCAAAGGTGTCCCAGGCCCGGATGTCCACGAGGGTGACGTTGACGACGTTCAGTCCCCCGCCGCCCTCGTAGGCCAGGCGCGGGAACTCCAGCGAAACCGGAGTGGCGACCCGGGAGCTGAGGGCATAGATCGCTACGAAGACCATGGTGAGGCCGAACGCCGCGCCGATGATCACCCGGGTCACCCGGTACTTACCGCCGGTGCGGTCCCGCAGCTCCGCCGGCAGGCTCCGCATGGCGAGGACGAAGGCCACCAGGATGATGGTTTCCACCAGCATCTGGGTCAGGGCCAGGTCCGGGGCGCCCTGGAGCGCGAACATCAAGGCGATGCCGTAGCCGGTGACCGACACCATCAGCACGGCCAGGAAGCGCTTGTTGGCCCGGACCGCGGCGAGTGCGCCGATCACGATGCCGGCGCCCGCGACGAGCTGCAGCGGCGAACCGGGGTCGATGAAGTACAGGCCGCCGGGCAGCGGCTTGTTGGCCAGCAGCATCGCCGTGAGCGGCAGGACGAAGGCCACCGTCAGGATGACGGCCAGGTAGAAGAAGAGTGAGCCTCGCTGGGTGCGGCCGGTGACCCAGACGGCGACGTCGTCGAGGGCGCCGATGGTGCGCTGGTAGCTGCGGTCGCCGTCGATCCAGCCGGGCACCAGCGCCTGCGCACGGGAAACGGCGTTGCGTCCGTAGAACATCGCCAGTCCAAGGGCGAACGTGATCGCGGTCAGGCCCAGCGCCGGGGTGAACCCGTGCCACAGCGCGAGGTGCCCGGCGGCGTCGGGATCCACGCCACCGGCTTCGGCGTGGCCGGCGAAGAGCGCCGCGTACGGCTGGATCCAGGCGTCCACCGGCGCCGGCCACATGCCGTAGAGGAGGGTCAGCAGGCTCAGCACGGCGGGGGCGGCAAGGAATGCCGGCTTGACGGCCTTGAAACGGGTGGCCGGCACGCCGGATTTGACCGCGAAGGCGCCCCACATGAAACGTGCGCTGTAGGCGAAGGTCAGGATGGAGCCCAGCACCAGGCCGACCAGGATAACCAAACCCCACGGCCCGGTCCCGGCCTGATGCACGAAGGCCTCGAAGACGGATTCCTTCGCCACGAAACCTGCCAGCGGCGGCACTCCGGCCATCGATGCGGCACCGATCGCAGCCACCACGGCCAGGGCGCGGGAGGACCGGTAAACCCCGGAGAGCTTGCGGATGTCGCGGGTCCCCGCCTGGTGGTCGATGATGCCGACCACGAGGAACAGCGTGGCCTTGAAGAGGCCGTGGGCCAGCAGCAGGGCGAGGCCGGCGAGCGCCGCGTCGGGCTTGCCGAGCCCCACCACCATGGTCAGGAAGCCGAGCTGGCTGACCGTGCCGTAGGCGAGGATGAGCTTGATGTCCGTCTGGCGCAGGGCCCGGTAACCGCCCACCAGCATGGTGGCCAGGCCGAGGGCCAGCACCAGCGGGAGCCAGTACGCCGTCTCGGCGAACCCGGGGGCAAGCCGCGCCACGAGGTAGATGCCCGCCTTCACCATGGCGGCGGCGTGCAGGTACGCGCTCACCGGCGTCGGCGCGGCCATCGCCCCGGGGAGCCAGAAGTGGAACGGGACCAGCGCGGACTTGGTGATCGCGCCCACCAGGACCAGCACGACGGCGGCCGCCACGGCGGCCGCGGCCGGTCCCGTCACCAGCTCGGGCGCCATCTGCAGGATGGTCGAGATCCGGTAGGTACCCGCGGTTGAGCCCAGCATGATCAGGCCCACCAGCATGGCCAGGCCGCCTGCAGTGGTCACCACCAACGCCTGCAGCGCCGAGCGACGGGCCGACAACCTCGTGCGGGCGTAGCCGATCAGCAGGTAGGACAGGACCGTGGTGAGTTCCCAGAAAATAAACATCAGGAGCAGGTCGTCGGCGGTGACCAGGCCGAACATGGCCCCGGCAAACGCCAGCAGTTGGGCTCCGAAGCCGCCGAGATGGCTGTCCTTGTCCTTGAAGTACCGGGCACAGTAGACCAGGACCAGCGCACCGACACCCAGGACCAGCAGGGACATGACCCAGGCCAGGGCATCCATCCGGAACGCCAGCTCCAGCCGGAGGTCCGGAATCCACGGGAGGGTCACCGCGGTGGACCCGGCGTATGAATACACCGCGCCGTGCTGGAGGAGCAGCCAGACGAACGAGCCTGCGGGCACCGCGGCCAGCGCGAAGAACGCGTTCCTGCCCAGCCTGCGGAAGAGGAACGGCGCCACAGCAGCCACCGCGAAGTGCACGGCAAGGACTGTGATCACTGGTATCTCCGCAACGTCAGGAATTCGATTGTCAAAAAGTTGGAGCAGGCGGGGCAATTGGTTAGGTTCGGTGCGGCTAGTTTACCAAGCGTGCACAAATTGTTTTTACGGTGACGTGCGCGGAGGACGCCAGCCATTGGAGCCGCGGTTCCACCGGCCCGGCAACGAAGACCCGGCGTTGCCTAGCCGTTTCTCCGCCGGCGGTCCGCCGCGGACGGCTAACATTCAGGCTATGAACTCCGCCACTGCCCCCGAGGCCATGCGTCCGGCCTCGGAACTCGAGTCCGGCAGCCATGCCACCGGCAAGGGCCGGGTCGTGGCCTGGGCCGCCTGGGACTGGGGCTCCGCGGCCTTCAATGCGGTCATGACCACCTTCGTCTTCACCGTCTACCTGACCTCCAAGGCCTTCGGCGGCGAAGACGAAGCCTCGGCGGTCCTCGGCTCCGCCCTGGCCATCGCCGGGGCGGCCATCGCCCTGCTGGCCCCGGTCACCGGCCAGCGTTCGGACAGCGGAGGCCGCCGCAAGCTGTGGCTGGGGGTCAACACGGCCGCCGTCGCGCTGCTGACGGGGCTCTGCTTCTTTGTCTTCCCGCGTCCCGAATTCCTGCTCCTCGGGGTGACCCTGATCGCGCTTGGCAACGTGTTCTTCGAATTCGCCGGCGTCAATTACAACGCCATGCTCGCCCAGATCTCCACGCCCGCGAACATCGGCAAGATCAGCGGCTTCGGCTGGGCCTCTGGCTACCTCGGCGGCATTGTCGCGTTGCTGATCGTGCTCCAGCTCTTCGTCCAGCCCAGCTTCGAGTGGTTCGGGGCATCCACCGAGGAGAGCCTGAACATCCGTCTTGTGGCGGTGTTCTCCGCGCTCTGGTTCCTGGTCTTCGCGATTCCGGTGATGCTCGCAGTCCCGGAAGTGCCCAAGGCCCGGCAGTCCGGTCTGGGGTTCTTCGCCTCCTACAGCCTGCTCGTGCGCCGCATCCGCGCCATCTACCGGACAAGCCCGCACACCATTTACTTCCTGCTGGCCAGCGCCATCTTCCGCGACGGGCTGGCCGCGGTGTTCACCTTTGGCGGGATCATCGCCGCCGGCACTTTCGGCTTCGAACTCAAGCAGGTCATCTTCTTCGCCATCTTCGGCAACGTTGTGGCCGCGGTTGGCGCGCTGCTGGGCGGTTTGCTGGACGACCGGGTAGGGCCCAAGGCGGTCATCATCGGTTCGCTGATCGGCCTGCTGATCGCGGGCAGCGTGCTCCTGGCGCTGGGGAACGGGAACTATTCCTTCTTCGGCATGGACTGGGCCGGAAGCACGACGTTCTGGGTGTTCGGCCTGTTCCTGTGCCTCTTCGTGGGTCCGGCCCAGTCCTCGTCCCGCGCCTACCTGGCCCGGCTCGCGCCGCACGGTGAATCGGGCGAGCTCTTCGGCCTGTACGCCACCACCGGCCGGGCCGTCAGCTTCCTAGCGCCGGCACTCTTCACCCTGTGCATCGCGGTCGCGACGCCCCTGGTTGCGCCCGGCGAAGCGCAGCGGTGGGGCATCCTCGGCATCATGGTGGTCCTGCTGGCCGGGCTGCTGGTGATGCTGCCCGTCAAGCCGCCGGGCAGGACGGAAATCGCCGTCGTGCCGGGGGCCTGAACCCGCCCCAAAACTCCGCCGGGACACTAGGCTGGAGGCATGAACGTGGATGAGACAGACCTTCCCGGCCTGGGCCGGCGCAAGGACTTCATGACCGCCTCGGGACGCCGGATCGGCGTCGTCGAGTACCGCGAAGGCCAGACCGAGCTGATCGTCTCGACCTGGGACGACCCGGACACCTGCCAGGCCTCCATCCCGCTGACCGCCGACGAGGCCGCCGCCCTCGGCAACCTTCTGGGCGGACAGCGCATTGCCATGCAGCTGTCCGAAGCGCACCGGGAGATCCCCGGGATCGTCACCCGGCAGTTCTCCATCGCCGCGGATTCCCCCTTCCAGAACCAGCCCATGGGCAAAGCCTGCATCCGGACCCGCAGCGGCGCCTCGATCGTGGCCATCATGCGCGAGGGCGAAGTCCTCCCCTCGCCGGGCCCCGACGTCGTCCTGCACCCCGGCGACCTCCTCGTCGCCGTCGGCACGCAAGAAGGCCTGGACACGGCAGCCAGCATCCTGCGCAACGGATAAGCGGCATGGATCCGCTCGCCCTGACCCTCATCGAACTGGGGGCCGTCGTGTTCTGTCTTGGCCTGCTGGCCAGACTGGCCGGGCGGATCGGCATGTCCCCCATTCCGCTTTACCTCGTCGGCGGCCTGTTCTTCGGGGCCGGCGGTCTGGTCAAGCTGGAAGGGATGCACGAGTTCGCCCATCTCTCCAGTGAGATCGGCGTCATCCTCCTTCTGCTTATGCTCGGGTTGGAATATACGGCGGCCGAGCTGGTGACAGGCCTGCGGCGGTCCTGGCAGGCCGGCGTCCTGGACCTGGTGCTGAACTTCCTGCCGGGGGCGGGCCTGGCACTGCTCCTCGGCTGGGGGCTGGTGGGGGCGATGGTGATGGGCGGTGTCACTTACATTTCCTCGTCCGGGATCGCCGCGAAAGTCATCACGGACCTCGGCCGGATCGGTAACCGCGAGACACCCGTGATCCTGTCCATCCTGGTCTTCGAGGACCTGGCCATGGCCGTCTACCTGCCAATCCTGACGGCCACTCTCGCCGGAGTCAGTTTCCTGGTGGGGCTGCAGACGGTGGGGATCTCACTCGCCGTCGTCACCCTGGTGCTGGTGGTCGCCTTGCGGCACGGCCACCACGTGTCCAAGGCCGTCCACAGCGAAAACTCCGAGGTGTTCCTGCTCAACCTGCTAGGGGCCGCGCTGTTGGTCGCGGGACTGGCCGCCGCCATGCAGGTCTCCGCCGCCGTCGGCGCCTTCATGCTCGGGATCGCGATCTCCGGAGCCACCGCGCACAGCGCCACACGGATCCTTGAACCCCTGCGTGACCTTTTCGCCGCGATCTTCTTCGTGGTCTTTGGCCTCAACACGGACCCGACGTCCATCCCGCCCGTGCTTGGCTGGGCCCTGGTCCTGGCCGTCCTGACGGCGGCCACCAAGATGATCACCGGAATCTGGGCAGCCAAGCGGGCCGGCATCGCCCTGCCGGGCCGCTTCCGTGCCGGGGCGGCCCTGATCGCCCGCGGAGAATTCTCCATTGTGATCGCCGGGCTCGCGGTGGCTTCCGGCGTGGTGCCCAGGGAGCTCGCTGCCCTGGCCACCGCCTATGTGTTGATCATGGCCGTGATGGGTCCGCTAGCTGCCCGCTTCGTGGAGCCGATCGTGCGGACGCTGCGCCGCCCGGACAGGCGCACTGCCCTCCCGGTCCGGCCCGCAGGCTAGGACCCTTCCGGCCCGCCTAGATCTCGGTGCGGTGGAAGTTCAGGTGGCTGCGGCTTGCCGTCGGGCCGCGCTGGCCCTGATAGCGGTTGCCATACTCGCCGGAACCATACGGGTGTTCGGCGGCCGAGGACAGCCGGAAGAAGCAGAGCTGCCCGATTTTCATGCCCGGCCAGAGCTTGATCGGCAGGGTGGCCATGTTGGAGAGCTCCAGTGTGACGTGTCCGGAAAATCCGGGGTCGATGAACCCCGCCGTCGAATGCGTCAGCAGGCCAAGGCGGCCCAGCGAGGACTTACCCTCGAGCCGCGCCGCAATATCGTCCGGCAGCGTGACGGTCTCGTAGGTGGAGCCCAGCACGAACTCGCCCGGGTGCAGGATGAACGGCTCGCCCGCGTCAACCTCCACCAGGCGGGTCAGCTCGGGCTGGTCCTCGGCAGGGTCAATATGCGCGTACTTGTGGTTATCGAAAAGCCGGAAAAAGCGGTCAATCCGCACGTCCACCGACGACGGTTGAACCATGTCAGGGTCGAACGGCTCCAGCACAATCCGCTGGGAGTCGATTTCGGTACGAATGTCGCGGTCAGAGATCAGCACAGGATCAAAAATACCCCAGTAATTGCCGGCTGGTCCGCGTGGGGCAAGTGTTACTCCCGTGAGGCCCTATGCGGCGGCCCGCTGGTGCTCCAGCACGGCCTTGAGCCGCTCGAGCTGCGCGACCTGCGCCTTCATGGCCCGGCGCACCCTTGGATACATCAGTACCCCGGCGCCGGGCGGCCGGTACCGGAGGGCGAAGCGGACGCGGGTGCTGCCTCCCTCTGTGCTCAGGTAGTAGCCGCCGTGCGGACGCGCCGGTCCGGCAATGACCTGGAACTGGATCTCGGCTCCGGGCCGGGTCGCGGTGAGTTCGAAGTCGGCAACCGCCGGCCGCCCCGTGCCGGCAAAGACCGGGCGGTAGACCGCCCCCATCGATCCCGCTGCGCCGGAAATGAGTTCAACACCGCTGATCCCGTCCCGCCAGGACGCCAGGTTCCGGGGATCCAGCAGGAAGTTGTAAACGCTCATCGCGTCGCGTTGGATCACGACTTCGTACTCGGCAAAGGCCACGGAAATCCTCGTTAGGCGGACGGCTAATGGACGTAGCCCGTTCCCCGGAGACTGCAGCTAACCCCTTCAGGGTACCCAGCAGGGCCCGGCACACCACCCCTGCGCGGCAGGCCTTTACCGAAGAGTTACCGACGGAGTTGGTGTCCGGGCATCACGGTGGGGCCGGTCCCGGCTGCGTAGCCGATGCGAAAAGTCATCGCCCCTCAGTACGCGCCGACGGGGCTGCGCATGGCCCTGAAAGTCCTCCACATGATGATGAGGTCGCCGGTGAGGGACCAGTTCTCCACGTAGTACAGATCCAACCGGACGCTCTCCTCCCACGGAAGAGTGGAACGGCCATTAACCTGCCACAGTCCGGTGATTCCAGGCTTGATGAGCAGTCGGCGGTTGGTGAACTTCTCATACCGTTCAACTTCCGATGGCAGCGGCGGCCGAGGGCCGACCAAGCTCATCTCACCGGTCAGCACGTTCCAGAACTGCGGGAGCTCATCCAAGGAGTACTTGCGCATCCAGCGTCCGCACCTGGTGACCCGCGGATCGTTCCGGATTTTGAACAGCAGTCCGGATCCTTCGTTGAGTTCCCGCACGGACTCCAGGTCCTTTTCGGCGGTTTGGACCATCGATCGGAACTTCAGCATGTAGAAAGGCTCGCCGTTTCTGCCTGCCCTCAACTGGCGGAAGAAGATGGGGCCGGCGCTGTCCCGCTTGACGATGATGGCGAGAACCAGCATGAGCGGCGACAGCACCAGCAATGCCAGCGACGCGACGGCGATGTCGATGACGCGCTTGAGAACGTGCTTGCCGCCCGCATATTGGGGAAGCTCGACGTGCACGAGCGGCAATCCATCAACCGGACGCCAGTGGATTCGCGGACCGGCAACGTTGGTGAGGGTGGAAGCCAGGACGAGTTCCGTCGCCGTCGCCTCCAGCTTCCATCCCAGCTCCCGGATGTACTGGCTGCCACCGGGTACCCGTCCCGCGACGATGACCGCGTCCGCGCCCGCGACTTCTACCATCCTCGACACGTCCGCCAGGGTGGACACCACCGGGATCCGGTACCAAGGCGACCGGAGCTCGGTGGACTTCTCCAGGGTCGGCAACCCCACGCCGGAAATTTCGTAGCCGGCGGTAGGGTTCTTTTCGATCTGGTTGATGACGTACTCGACGTCGCTCCGGTCTCCGATCACTATCACCCGCGACAGGTACTTGCCTTCCGCCCTCTTGCGGTTCAACCACCGGCGCCAGAGCCAGCGGTTGCCGGTAAGCAGCAGGAGCCCCAGGGGCAACGCCACAGCGAAGTAGCCGCGAACCACTTCAAAGCGGAAGAAAACCATCGCAATGGCCAGGGCGCCGAACAGCTTGAGGGTGGCCTGTGCAACTCTCTTGTATTCGGCTCCGCCGACGCCAAACGTCCGGCAATCGCGGGTGTGGTAAATCTCGAGGGAAGCGATCCAGGCAACAAGGAGCAGTGTGGAGACCACCAGATATTTCGCTTCAAATTCCGCCCCGGCCGAGGTTGTTGCTTCGGAGCCGAACCTGAACACGTAAGCCGACGCCACCGCGACGGCAATGGCTGCCCCGTCGGTGATTCGAAGGCGGTTGGCGAAGTTCCTCCACCGAAGTGAGACCGCCCTCCTGGAGGCCGCCATGTCAATCCGGGATTCGTCGTCCCACACCGAGTGCTGCGGCCTCGCCGAAGCCAACTTGCGCTGCGGGATGCTCGCTGGGGCGGCCAACCGGGCCGCTGCGTGCAAAGGCCGGCGGTGTTTGAGTTCGCTCATGACCGCCGCCGCGCGGAGCCGGAAGCCTCTTCAGCCCTTTGAGCGAGGGGCTGGACATTGTCAAAGCCAGAGCCCCGCCATTTGCCTATATCCAATAGTCGGACAACAGGAACAGGGATAAGCGCTCCACGAACCATGATGAGACCTTCTAGCGACTAGGGGTTGGCTGCGATCTCCCCTAGTCAAGTGGATGGTCTTTGGGGGCACACGAGTGTGGGCTACCTCTTTTTGCCTTCTGACCACGCGACAGTGGAGGCAGGTATACGCGCATCTGAGATGGGTCTACCCGTTGAAATTCGAGTCCGTCCTGAATTGGCAAAGCGAGGTGTCCGCCGGACGGGAAGGGGAGGCCGGAGATCCGGTCTTCCAGGGGTAGAGGCCCTGGGCTCCTCGCAGAATGGCCCCGGTGTGGCTGTTCCAAGTGGGCTTCAGACTGCGGTAGTGTAAATCTCGTTGTTTTCGCCGGGATTATTGGCCAGATTATTGGCCAGTCCCACTGCGGCTGTAGCTCAATGGTAGAGCGCTAGCTTCCCAAGCTTGATACGCGGGTTCGATTCCCGTCAGCCGCTCCAGTTCGTCCACCGCTCCGCGCCCGCACCACTGCACCGGAGTCGGTTAGGTAGCTACCTGTATCGTCAGGAGTCAGGAACCTCTTCGGTTCCGCTACAGGAGCAATCATGGCTGACAAGTCCCCCCGTCAAGCAGCATCCAAGAAGTCCGGCAAGTCCATCAAGGAAAAGCGCGCTGACAAGAGGGCCGCCGCGGCGCCGCCCAGCTCCCTCGACAAAGTGACCGCCGCCAAGACGGCGAGCCCCAAAAAGAAGTGACCGGTTCCCCGAACCACCTCACCCTCGGTGTCCTGGCCACCACACGCAAGCCGGACGAACGCCGCCTTCCCATCCATCCCCGGCACTTTGAACGCATTGCCCCGGAGCTCAGGCAGCAACTGATCCTGGAAGAAGGCTACGGCGAGCGCTTTGGCGTTTCGGACGCCCACTTGGCCGGTCTCGTGGGCGGCATCGTGCCGCGGGCGCAGCTGTTGGCCGAGGCCGACGTCGTACTGCTGCCCAAGCCGCAGCCGGAGGACCTCGCCGAATTGCGCGACGGGCAGGTCCTCTGGGGCTGGCCGCACTGCGTCCAGGATGCGGCGATCACCCAGCTGGCGATCGACAAGAAGCTCACGCTCATCGCGTTTGAGGCGATGAACCACTGGGCCAGCGACGGCGGCTTCGGCCTGCACGTCTTCCATAAGAACAACGAGTTGGCTGGCTACTGCTCGGTGCTGCATGCCCTGGCCCTGACCGGCACCACGGGGGACTACGGCCGCCGGCTGAGCGCCGTCGTAATCGGTTTCGGCGCCACCGCCCGCGGCGCCGTGACGGCCCTCAACGCCCACGGCGTCCACGACGTGCAGGTGCTGACCAACCGCGGAGTCGCCGCGGTGGGTTCACCCATCCACTCGGTGCGGATCGCGCAGTTCGACCACGACAATGAGGCGCCGTTCCTGAGCGAAGTCATCACCGAACGGGGCCGGGTGCCGCTGGCGCCCTTCCTCGCGGAGAGCGACATCGTGGTCAACTGCACCCTGCAGGACCCGAACGCTCCGCTGACCTACCTGCGCACCGAAGACCTGGACGCTTTCCGGCCGGGCAGCCTGATCGTGGACGTGTCCTGCGACGAAGGCATGGGCTTCAGTTGGGCGAAAACCACCACCTTTACCGAGCCCATGTTTACGGTAGGCGACCACATCGACTACTACGCGGTGGACCACAGCCCGTCCTACCTCTGGAACTCGGCCAGTTCCGAGATCAGCGAGGCGCTGCTGCCGTTCCTGGAGACTGTGCTCGCCGGGCCCGCAGCCTGGGACAGCAACGAAACCATCCGCCGCGCGATTGAAATCCGCGACGGCGTGGTGCTCAACCCGGATGTGCTGGAGTTCCAGCAGCGGCAGTCGGGGTACCCGCACCTGCCCGTGGCCGGCTAGCAGCTTCGCGCCGCACCCGGTTTTCTGCTCCGTTTCCGGTCAGCCGCTACGCCGATCCGCGTAGCGGCTGTCCGTTTTCGGCGCGAAAAGTCGTAGCCGGCGCGGAAAGCCTAGGCCGGGACGATCCGGAGCAGGCGCCGCCGGTCCTTCAGGTCCACCTTGAGCGTCAGCTCGCCACGCCGGGCCAGCACGACGGCGACCACCGCGGCCGCCAGCGCGGGCACGCCGCCGGAAACCAGGATCGCCGTGCGGGGATCCAGGTGCTCTGCCAGCCATCCCATCAGCGGACCGCCGATCGCCTGCCCGCCGATCAGCACCATGATGTACAGGCTCATGACCCGGCCGCGGATTCCCATGTTGGCGCTGACCTGGACGAGCTGGTTGGCCGCGGTGAGGAACATCAGGCACCAGAAGCCGGCCAGCACCATGGCCGCACCGAACCACTCCCTCGAAGGTGCCGCGGCGGCCAGGCAGAGCATCAGCCCGTACATTCCTGCCCCCAGCATGACCGAGCGCAGCCGGAGCTGCCGGCGCCGGGCGGATGTGATGGCCCCGGCCAGTGCCCCGAGTGCCACCAAAGAGTTGAGCAGCCCGTAGCCGCCCGCACCGGCGTGGTACACGTGGTCGGCGAAGGCCGCCAGCAGCACCGGCAGGCTCATCGCGAACACCGCGACGAAGCCCGCCATCAGCCAGGGCCAGTAGATCGTGGGCTTGGCCAGGGCGTAGCGCAGCCCCTCTTTGAGCATGCCCTTCCGTTTGGCGGCCGGCAGCGTGAGGTGCAGCTCGTCCCTGCGCAGGACCAGGAGCATCGTCAGCGTGGAACAGCATGCCACCGCATTGGCGGCGAACGCCCAGCCCGCCCCCACCGCGCTGAGCAGGACCCCCGCAACGGCCGGGCCGATCAAGCCGCCGAGCTGGAAGATGGTGGAGTTCACGCTGATGGCGTTCCGCAGATACGCCGGGCCCACGAGTTCGTTGACGAAGACCTGCCGCGCCGGCTGGTCCAGCACCGTGACCAGACCCAGGACCAGCGCGATCGTGTAGACGTGCCAGACCTCGATCCGCTGCGTCAGGGCCAGGCTTGCGAGGGTTGCCGCCAGGACCGCGGCCGCGCACTGGCACAGCACCAGGATTTTCCGCTTGGCGAAGCGGTCGGCCATCATGCCGCCCCAGGGGCCCAGAAGAAGCGAGGGCAGGAACTGCAGGGCCACGGTGACGCCGACGGCGGTGACGGAACCGGAGAGCTGGAGCACCAGCCAGTCCTGGGCGATCCGTTGCATCCACAGGGCGACGACCGCGATGAAGTGCCCGACCGCGAAAATCCGGAAGTTGCGGACCTTGAGTGAAATGAAGGTGTGCCGCCACGGCAGCCGCTCACTGACGACGCCGACCGGCTGGGTGACAGGTGGCAGCGAGAGCTGCGCGGGGTGGTCATGCTGGGAATCGGCGGCCTGAAGAGGCGGAGGGGGTGGCACGGAAGATCCTCAGGGGAACGGGGCCTACGGGGGTTGGCTTAACGCTAAGCTAGCCGCAATCGATAATGGAAGGCTATTCAGCGCATAACTAGCATCACGAAACGCAATGGACTGGGGGCGATGGTGGACCGAGCAAGAGACGCACTGACCGGGAGGCCGCATGTTTGAACCCGCCCAGCTCCGTTCCTTCCTGGCGGTGGCCGAGACGCTGAGCTTCACGAGGGCGGCAGAACGCCTCGGACTGGCGCAGCCGACCGTGAGCCAGCACGTCAGGAAACTGGAGGCCGCGGCCAGGCGCACCCTGATAGCCCGCGATACCCGCGATGTGCGCCTGACGGACAACGGCGACGCCATGGCCGGCTTCGCGCGCAGCATCCTTGCCGCCCACGATTCCGCCGCCCGCTACTTCTCCGGATCGGCCATGCGCGGCCGGCTGCGCTTCGGCACAGCGGACGACCTGGCGATCACCGGGCTCCCCCGGATCCTGCGCGAGTTCCGCCAGATCTACCCACAGATCAACCTCGAACTCACGGTGGGCCAAAGCGACCAGCTCTACAAACGGCTCAATGCCGGCCAGCTGGACCTCGTCTTCGTCAAGTGGGTGGCCGGGGCCAAGGACGGCACCGTGGTGCAGCAGGACTCCTTCTCCTGGGTGGGGCTGGAGCAAACTGTCCTGGACCCGGGCAATCCGGTGCCGCTGATCGCCTACCCCGCGCCCAGCCTGAGCAGGAAGCTGGCCATCGACGCCCTCGAAGCCACCGGCCGGACCTGGCGCATCACCTGCACCACCCGGCAGATCAGCGGCGTGCTCGCCGCCGTCCGGGCAGGCATCGGCGTCGCCGTGATGCCGTCCTCTCTGGTTCCGGAGGACCTGAAAATCATCACCCGGCGTTTCGACCTGCCGCCCGTCGGCGACGTCGACTTCACCCTGATTCGCAACCCGCTGGCCAACACGGAGGTCATTGAAGCGCTCACCCAGACCATTGTTGGCCGGGCCCTCAACCGCTCCACCTAGCTCGCCTACCCGGGTACCTACTCAGCCGGGACCCGGTACCTACTCCCAAATTACTCGGCCGGACGGGTCGGTACGCACCCATTGAACACAGGTGGTACTTGCCCTATCCTGACCTTGTTGAAGGTCAAGCAGAGGCCCGCCACCACTATTCGAAAAACGAACGCTCTCCCCTGTCGCTCCGAGCGGCAACGGCGGAAAGCGCTCGGGATAGGCCAGCAATGACGCCAGCCATAAACCACCCCCACCCCACAGTGCGGTCCAGCCGCCCGCTGAATGCCGCCCGGCCCCTGGCGGCAACGGCACGCCTCGAGAGCGTGCCGCATCCCGGCCTCGGCCGGCTCGACCCGCACGCCCCCCTCGCCCGGAGCGACGACGACTTCGTCGGGATCCCCTATTGCGAGCGGTGCGGGACCGACGAGTTTGTGTACCTCGAGACGTTCGTTCCCGCCAAGCACCGCCGGGATGGCTCCGTCAGCAGACTGGGCGAGGTCACCTACTTCTGCTCGGGATGCGAGGACTTCTCAGCGCACGCCGTCCCGGCGTCCTGGGTGCCGCCAGGCTGGTACCTAGGCTGAGAACTGCACCCGGGCTGCTGGAACCGCACGCCCCTTAAACGGCCATCGCCGCCGCTCCCGCACCCTGGTGCGGTTGCGGCGGCGATGCTGTCTGCCGGGAAACTCTACCTGCCTCGGCGGCGCCACGGCCCGGGAGAACTAGGCCGGGCCCGGAGAGTCAGACCAGCCCGTCCGAGAGGTGGTTGGCGGTGCCGAAGCGGTGCGCCGTGATGCTGACGGCCTGCTCGTGCAGGAACGGCAGCAGCTCCACCCGCCCGGCCTCCGTCACCGGGTGGGAGTAGACGGCCAGGTCGGGACGGCCGCCGGTGGCGTCTGCCAGCGCCTTCGCGTCCCCGCCGATCAGGCGGATCCGCGTCACGGACGGCTTAGCGGCCCCGGCGAGCCGGGCCACGGAGGTCAGCCAGTCGGCGTCGTTCTCCACCGTGATCGCGATGCCCAGGCCGGCGAGTACGGCGCGCAACTGGGACGGCAGCTCGACGGCGCTGGACACCGCGAGCGTTGATCCCGCCTGGACGCCGGCGGCAACGGTCCGGACGAGTTCGCCAAGCGGTTTCCCTTCGGAGAGGCGCACCGTGACCGGCAGCGGGCGGTAGCGGAACACGTTGCGTTCGGCGCTCAACCCGGAGACGTCCTTGGCGGTGCCGAACTCCCCGGCCCAGGCCACGGCATCGGAGGCCAGCGAGCGCTGCAGCGGGGCCAGTTCCTCGGCGGTCAGGAAACCCTTGGCCGCGTCCTCGATCCGGCGGACGCCGGAGTGCAGCGGGGCGGGGGCCACCGCCCCGGTCTCGGCTGCGGTGCTGGGCTTGCTGACCCATTCGCCGAGTCCGGCGAGGTAGTTGGGTCCGCCGGCCTTGGTGCCGGCACCCACTGCGGACTTCTTCCAGCCGCCGAACGGCTGGCGCTGCACGATCGCGCCGGTGATGCCGCGGTTGACGTAGAGGTTTCCGGCCTCGACGGTGTCCAGCCAGAGTGCCAGTTCGTCCGAGTTGAGCGAGTGCAGGCCGGAGGTCAGGCCGTACTCGATCTGGTTCTGGATCGCGATGGCCTCCTCCAGGGTCTCGGCGGTCATGACGCCGAGCACCGGGCCGAAGAACTCGGTGAGGTGGAAGTAGGACCCGCGCCGGACGCCGTGGCGCACACCCGGGCTCCAGAGCTTGCCGGAGTCGTCCAGCTGCTTCGGCTCCACGGCCCAGGCTTCACCCTCGCCGAGGGTGGTCAGCGCATTGAGGAGCTTGCCGCTGGCGGGTTCGATAATCGGGCCCATCTGGCTGGCCGGGTCCTCCGGGTAGCCGACCTTGAGCGAGGTCACGGCGTCGATCAGCTGGTTGTGGAAGCGCTTGGACTTCGCGACGGACCCCACGAGGATCACCAGGGACGCCGCGGAGCACTTCTGGCCGGCGTGGCCGAAGGCGGAGTAGGCAACGTCCTTCGCCGCCAGGTCCAGGTCGGCGCTCGGGGTGACGATGATGGCGTTCTTGCCGCTGGTTTCGGCAAGCAGCGGCAGGTCCTTGCGGAAGGAGCGGAACAGTTCGGCCGTCTCGTAACCGCCGGTCAGGATGACGCGGTCCACGGCGGGGTGGGAGATCAGCTGCCGCCCGAGCTCACGCTCGCCCAGTTGCACCATGGTGAGCACGTCGCGCGGGACGCCGGCCTCCCACAGGGCCTCGATCATCACGGCGCCGCTGCGGCGGGCCTGCTTTGCCGGCTTGATGACGACGGCGGACCCGGCGGCGAGTGCCGCGAGGGTGGAACCGGCCGGGATGGCCACCGGGAAGTTCCACGGCGGCGTCACCACGGTCAGCTTCGCCGGCACGAAGGTAGCGCCGTCGACGTCGTCGAGCTTGCGGGCCGACTCGGCGTAGTAGTGCGCGAAGTCCACGGCTTCGCTGACCTCGGGGTCGCCCTGGTCGATCGTCTTGCCGGTTTCGCTGGCCATCACCTCGAGGAGATCGGCGCGGCGGGCTTCGAGCACGTCACCGGCGCGGTGCAGGATCTCGGCCCGCTCGGCGCCGGAGAGGGCGCCCCAGGCTTTGCCCTTCTCAAGGGCGGTATCGATGACGGCGTTGAGCGTTGCCTCGTCGTTGATCGTGGCTGCTTCGACGGCGGCATTGCCCAGGGTCGACGTCGCCACGCGGCCCAGGATGGCACGGCCCCAGTCGCGGTTCGCGGGCAGCGACGGATCGGTATCCGGGGTGTTCTCGAACGAGTCGTGCGGCATCGGCGCGGCCGGAAGGGCGCGGTTCTGCCGGCGGTTGGGGGCCGGGACCTCGTCGTCGAGCTTGGCGAGGGAGGCGAGGAAGCGCTGCTTCTCACGCTCGAAGAGGGATTCGTTTTCGCTGAGTTCGAAGACCGCGGACATGAAGTTGTCCTGGCTGGCGCCCTCTTCGAGGCGGCGGATCAGGTAGGCGATCGCGACGTCGAACTCGGCCGGGTGGACCACCGGCGTGTAGAGCAGGAGCGAGCCGACGTCCTGCTTGACCGCTTCGGCCTGGCCCTGGGCCATGCCGAGCAGCATCTCGAACTCGATACCCTGCTGTGCGGTATCCGCGATGCCGCGCTGCTTGGCCAGCAGCCAGGCGAAGGCGATATCGAAGAGGTTGTGGCCGGCGACGCCGATCCGGATGTTGCGGATCCGGTCCGGGTGCAGCGCGTAGTTGATGACGCGCTTGTAGTTGGTGTCCGAGTCCTGCTTGGTGCTCCAGGTGGCGAGCGGCCAGTCGTGCAGCGAGGCTTCGACCTGTTCCATCGGCAGGTTGGCGCCCTTGACCACGCGGACCTTGATGGCGGCACCGCCGTCGGCGCGCCGGGCGGCAGCCCAGTCCTGGAGGCGGATCATGGCGGCGAGGGCGTCCGGCAGGTACGCCTGGAGCACGATGCCGGCCTCGAGGTTCTTGAACTCGGGCTTGTCCAGGATCCGGGTGAAGACCGCGATGGTCATGTCCAGGTCCTTGTATTCCTCCATGTCCAGGTTGATGAACTTGGCTTTCTGCCCGTCGGTGGCAAAGGATGCGGCGCGGGTGAAGAGCGGGGTGAGCTTTTCGACCACGTGCTCCACGGCCTCGTCGAAAGCCCAGGCGGAGTGCGGGGCCACGGTGGAGGAAACCTTGATCGAGACGTAGTCCACATCGGGCCGGGCAAGCAGGGTGTGCGTGCCTTCGAGCCGGCGGGAGGCCTCGTGTTCGCCAAGCACGGCCTCGCCGAGGAGGTTGACGTTCAGCTTGATGCCGTCCTTGCGGATCTTCGCGATGGCCGGGCCCAGCTTGGCGTCGGTAGCGTCGACAATGAGGTGGCCGACCATTTCGCGGAGCACCCGGCGTGCGATCGGGATGACCACCCGGGGCAGTGCCGGGGCCATCGTTCCGCCGAGGCGGACGGCGCTGCGCATGTACCACGGCAGGAACGCCGGGACTTTGGGGGCGAGGGCGGCGAGGTTGCGGGCGGCGACCTGCAGATCCTCGGGGCGCACGACGCCGTCGACGAATCCGACGGTGAAGTCCAGGCCGTTCGGGTCCTTCAACACACCGGCGAGCTGCGCGGCGGAGGCGTCGACGGGGACCTTGGCTGCCGCCGTGAGCCAGCGGCGGACCAGCGAGATGGCCTCCTCGGCGAGGGCTGCAGCCTCAAGCACGGGCGAGCCTTCCGAAACGGCGGCGTGCGTGGCTCCCTTGCCCGCGTGCGCGCCGGCGTTCAGGCCGGATTCCGTTGAGGTGTTGGTCATGGTGGCACTCGTTCTTTCTCAATATGTGGACCGTTCTTGAATCAGTATGCGACCGGATTTTCATAAGATAAAGCGATGTTTTCCGAGCAATACTGGTTAGGAAAATCGCACGTTCCAGCGCCCCTCCCCCACCTCGGGCACACCAACGGCGAACCCTCCCCCACGAGGTGAGGGAGGGTTCGCCGGAATTGGGCCGGATCTGACGGAGCACCCGGATAAGGGCCGCAGACCGTGAGGGAGCGTAGGCGGTTTAGCCGACGTGGCGGTGCATCTCCACGGCTTCTTCATGCCGCGGGCTGTCCGGGTTCATCAGCGAGTGCTTCCGGCCGTAGCCGAAGTAGATGGCCAGCCCGACGACCAGCCAGACGCCGAACCGGACCCAGGTCTCCCAGTGCAGCTGAAGCATCAGGAACGCGGACGCGAGCATGCCGAAGAGCGGAACCACCGGCATGAAGGGCAGCCGGAAGGTGCGCGGGGCGTCCGGACGCTTGTAGCGGAAGATGATCACCGAGAGGCAGACGACGACGAACGCGGCCAGGATGCCGATGTTCGTCAGGTCGGCCACGGCCTTGATCGGGAAGACGCCGGCCAGCACGGCCGAGGCCACGCCCGCGATCCAGGTGACGCGTTGCGGGGTGCCGTGCCGGTCGGTCTTGGCGAACCAGCCCGGCAGCAGCCCGTCGCGGCTCATCGAGAACCAGACGCGGGTGACGCCGAGCAGGAAGGTCAGCATGACGGTCAGGATGGACAGCACGGCGAAGACGGAGATGATCGTGGCGATCACCGGCAGGCCGACACCGTTGAAGGCGGACGCGAAGCCGGCCTTGGGATCGATGTCCTTGTAGTTCTGCATGCCGGTGAGGACCAGGGTCGCCGCGACGTAGAGGAGCATGGCCACGATCAGGGACAGGATGATCGCCTTCGGCATGTGCTTCTTGCCGTCCGTGGCCTCCTCCGCAGCCGTACTCATCGCGTCGTAGCCGAACACGGCAAAGAACACGGTGGCGGAGCCGGCCAGCACCGGGCCGAAGCCGCTGGGCATGAACGGGTTGTAGTTGTTGGTGTTGATGTAGAAAATGCCCAGGCCGATGATGAACAGGATCAGGACGACCTTGATGGCGACGGCCACGAGCTCGAAGCGCCCGAAGGTCTTGGTGCCGCGGGAGAGGATCCAGGTCACGAGCAGGCAGACGGCAATCGCGGGGAGGTTGACGATGCCGCCCTTGCCCTCGTCGAACGTGGAGGTCATCCAGGTCGGCATGTGGATGCCAATGCCGGAGAGAAACGCGTCGAAGTAGCCGGAGATACCAATGGCCACCACCGCCACGATGGCAATGTATTCCAGCAGCAGGTCCCAGCCGATGAACCAGCCGATCACCTCGCCCAGGGCCACGTACCCGTAGGTGTAGGCCGAACCGGCGCGGGGGATCATGCCCGCGAATTCAGCGTAGGACAGGGCGGCGGCCGCGGAGGCCAGGCCGGCGATCAGGAAGGAGAACAGCACGGCGGGGCCGACGCCGGGTTCACTCTCGCTGCCGTGGGCGACGAGGCCCGCGAGCGAGAAGATGCCGACGCCGATAATGCCGCCGACGCCGATGGCCGTCAGCTGCCAGAGGCCAAGGCTTTTGAACAGGCCGCTGTGCTTGTTCTCTTCTTCGATGTCGTCGATGGGCTTGCGCCGCATGATTGATTTGGTTAAATCTCTGGTGCTCATCAGGGTCTCCTGCTCGGAAGTGGCGCCCATCAATCCACCCTGTGATGGGGGTAACTCAGTGACAACAGTATGCAAGCCCGATTGCATTAGATAAAGTGAATTCTCCTAATCAATAACCATTAGAATTCACAAAGGAATAGCGATGCTCGACGTCCGGCGGCTGCGCCTCTTGCGCGAACTCAAGATCCGGGGCACCCTCGCCGAAGTCGCCGAAGCTCTGCAGTACAGCCCGTCCTCGGTCTCGCAGCAGCTGGCGTTGCTGGAAAAGGAAGCCGGCGTCGAGCTCCTGCGGAAGACGGGCCGCCGGGTGCAGCTCACCCCGCAGGCCGAAGTGCTGGTCGCCCACACCGCCCAGCTGCTGGAAACCCTGGAGCAGGCGGAGGCCGATCTCGCAGCCTCGCTGACCACCGTGACCGGAACGGTGCGGATCGCCGTCTTCCAATCCGCGGCCCTGGCCCTGATGCCCGATGCCCTGACCCGGATGTCCGCAAGCTATCCGGAGGTCCGGATCGAGATGATCCAGCGCGAACCCGAAACGGCCCTGCATGAAACCTGGGCGCGGGACTTCGACCTGGTCATCGCCGAGCAGTATCCGGGCCACGCGGCACCCCGCTACGCCGAACTGGACCGGATCCGCCTGACCGGCGATGCGATCCGCCTGGCAGTGCCGCCCGCTTCCCCGGAGCGTCCCGCCGTCACGTGCCTGGCCGACACCGCGGGGATGTCCTGGGTGATGGAACCCCGCGGTGCGGCGTCCCGGCACTGGGCCGAGCAGGCCTGCCGGAGCGCGGGGTTCGAGCCGGACGTGCGCTTTGAAACCGCCGACCTGCAGGCCCAGATCCGGCTCATCGAGTCGGGCAATGCGGTGGCGCTGATGCCGGACCTGGTCTGGACCGGGCGAGGCACGACGGCGCAACTGATCGATCTCCCGGGGGACCCGCACCGCACCGTCTTCACCTCCGTCCGCCGCTCCAGCGCTACGCGCCCGGCCATCCTGGCGGCGCGCGAGGTCCTCGCCGAGACGGCCGCTTCCATCGCCCCCGCGGCCTGACACGGGCCTCCTCGGCGGTGTTTCCTGGCTCACAGCGCGCCGCGTGCGCCGGCGTTAGACTGGTGACGTTATGAATCGCACAATGTTCAAGTCCAAAATCCACCGCGCCACGGTCACCCACGCGGACCTTCACTATGTCGGCTCGGTCACCGTGGACCTGGACCTGCTGGAGGCCGCCGACATCCTGCCAGGCGAACTCGTGGCGATCGTTGATGTCACCAACGGTGCCCGGCTTGAGACGTACACGATCGCCGGCGAGCGCGGCTCCGGTGTCATTGGCATCAATGGCGCGGCCGCTCACCTGATGCACGAAAATGACATCGTCATCCTGATCACCTATGCCCAGATGACCACGGAAGAGGCCAAGGCCTACACCCCCAGGGTGGTCCATGTGGACAAGGACAACAAGGTGGTCCAGATCGGCAGCGACCCCGCGGAGGGCCACACCGCCGGCCTGACGCGCCCGCCGCACGCACTGAACAACGCCGCGCTGAACTAACGCGCCAGCCGCAGACCCCGCCGAAAGTTCCCGGGACGCTCCCGCGCGGACAGGTTCATGTCGCCCCGTTGCCAGCCCTGAAGGGTTGGCGGGGAAAATCTGATTATTGTGGGACGGTGCCTGACACCCTTGACCCGACCACGCCGTCACGGACTGCCGCATGCTAGGCGTCCTGGCCGGCTTCTTCGTCGTCTGGTTCATCATCCTGGTCGGCATGTTCGTCGGCCGGCGCAACATTCTGGGCGATAACGCCCGCTCCGTCCTGAGCGCGCTGACATTCTTCGTGGCGAGCCCGGCCCTGCTGTTCGAGACGCTCAGCAAAGCCAGGCTGAACGACGTCTTCGCCGCTCCACTACTGGTGACGGCGGTGGGGGCGGTCACGACGGCGGCCATCTACTTCGGCGTCGTGCGCCTTCTGCTAAAGCGCTCCCTGCCCGAAGCCCTGGTCTCCTCCATGAGCGCGTCCCTGGCCAACTCCGCCAACCTTGGCATTCCGATCGCCGTATATGTCCTGGGTGACGCCAGCTATGTGGCGCCCTTGTTGATCTTCCAGCTGGCCTTCTTTACGCCTCTGTTCCTCATGCTCCTGGATGCCACCACTAGCGCCCACCGGACAACGCCGCTGAGTTTTGCCCTGATGATCCTGCGGAATCCCATGATCGTTGGTTCCGGGCTCGGGCTGCTGGTGGCCGGGACGGGCTGGGAGATTCCGCAACTCATCTTGCAGCCCATCCACCTGATCGGAGGCGCCGCGATCCCGGCCATGTTGTTGTCCTTCGGTATGAGCCTGAACGGCTCCCGGCCGCTGCAGGCCTCGGCGGAACGCCGGACCGACACCCTGCTGGCCAGCGGTTTCAAGCTCATCGTCCACCCGCTGCTGGCTTTCCTCTTCGCCCGGTTCGCCCTTGGCCTGCAGGACCAGGCACTCTTCGCCGTGGTGGTGACCTCCGCGTTGCCGACGGCGCAGAACGTCTTTGTGGTGGCCAATCGGTACAGAACCGGGCTCACCGTCGCCAAAGACACCGTGCTGATCACCACCGTGGTGGCCGTCCCCGCGATGATCGGGGTGGCCCTGCTCCTCGCCTGAGAAGCACCCGGCGCGGGCGGACGACGGCGCCCAGCACCTGCGTGATGCGCCGCTCCTTAGCCCGGGGCAGTAGCCACTGAGATGCTGTAGGGCGGCAGCGTTATGGTGGCGTGCCTGTCCGTGCCTACGCTGGTGCTCACCGGCGGGTCATTCGGGTCCGGATACCCTCCGTTGCCCCTGCCGTGTGACGGGTTCCACTTGTACTGCTCGGCCGAGTACTGGTCGAGCTCCAGGCCGCCCTTAACAACCTGGGAATTGCCGTCTTTTTCCTGCATCAGCCGGACGGTGATGGCCCGTTTGGGATCCTTGTTGAACAGGAGCACGCTGAGCTTGCCGTCGGGGCGTCGCACCGTATAGGCAGTGACCAGCTCCTGGCCCTTCGCGTTGCGCACGTCACTGGTGGTCTGGAACATGGTGTGGCTGCCGGTGCCGGCCTCCAGCCAACTGTGGTTCACCAGCCTGGCAGCTTGGTAGGCGGCCACGGGCCGGATTTCCCACTCATCGTAGAACTGGAACAGCATCAGGTTGCCCCGCGTATCGCATTTCTCGCCGACTTCGTCCTGGAACACCCAGTTCGGCTCAATGCCGTAGAAGTAGCTGCTCTCCCCGCCCATCGCCAGGAACATGGCGGACGTTTCCGCGTTGACTATGGCGCCGGGCAGCTCCAGTTCGACCTGTCCGACAAACGAGGAATAGCCGTACTCCGTGATGACCTTGGGAACTTCGGCGGGCAGGCCGGCATCCTCCTCGCGTTTGAGCAGCCGCCTCAGCAACTCCGGGTTCTGCGGCAGAGTCCCGGCGGGGTCGGCACACACATTATCGAAGGGGTACCACTCGAAGGAAAAGAAGTCGAAGTCCGACATTGCGTCGCGGTGCCGCAGGTAGGAAACAAAGCGACCGGTCCAGGACCGGACCCCCTTGTCGTCCGGCCAGTGCACCCAGTCGGGCAGTGTGGTCTGGTAGCCCGGGCCGCCGAACTCCAGGGACGGGTTCACAGCCCGCATGGCCGCGGCCATCTGGACGTACAGCGCCCCGTAGTGCTCCGGCTGTGCGAGCTGACCGTCCGGTTCCTCACCGATCTCAATCCGTTTGATCGGATAGCCGCGCTTACCGAGGTAGCGGGCCAGGGCCGCGGCGTCGTCGGGCGTTCCGTACAGGGCCGGAACCGGGACCATCATGGGCTCGTCCTTGGTAATCCCGCTGGCAAGAAGCCGCTCGAAGCTGGCGTGCTCATAATCTTTGTCGATGTCGTCCTTGCTGTGCCACGGGTCCGTCGAGGAGGTCCACATGACCGTTTGCCGTTGGGACGTCCGGTGCCGAACGTGGTCGAGGAACGCACCGCCTTGCTGCTGCCCGATATAGATTTCTCGCACGGCCACCCCCAGCCGGTCGCGGATGTCGCGGGACCCAGCAGGGGCGGTGTTCGAGTCCGCAGTGAACAGGATGCGCACGTATTGGGCGTTTATCGGCGTGGAAGCGATCCGTACCGTCTGGGTCCCCCCGGTTCCCTGCTGCACGGCCTGCGGGAAGTCACGCCAGGTGCCCTTGTCAACGGGGAAGCGCGCGTCGCGGCCGGTCCAGTACTGCACCTTGAACCGGGTGGCGTACGGGGTACCCCAATCGAAGCGGACGGTGTCCATCGGCAGGGCCTGCGGGAACTCAACCATGATCCACTGCGGATTGAGGCTGTCAGGTTCTCCGGTGAAGTGGGCGTCCAGGTAGGGGTTGCTCTTCCAGAAGGTGTCAACGTCGCCGTCGTTCAAGCGGGAGTGGCCGCTGTTCTTTCCTTGATCGATGGTGTTGCCGCGCCGGGGAAGGCGGTAGCCGTACGAGACCCCATAATCTTCCGCGGGCTCGGACGACGACGTCCAGTACCCCTGCTCCTTGTCCGGCTGGCTCCACGTCCCGTGCGGGTTCCAGTGCCACGCCTTGACGCCCAGTTCGGTGCGCAGCCGGTAACTCACCGGGCCGAATCCGGCTGACTTCATGGCTTGGACATTCGGTGGCGACCACACCCGGTCGATCTCGTTTTCTTCGAGGCCGTCGACGCCGACCCCCATGGCGCGGTGGCCATCGAACTTGTTCACCGGATTGTCCATCTCGATGCTAATGATGCCGTCGGCGTGCGGAAGCGGCTCTGGCCCCGCGCCCCGCATCGCGACGGTCGAACCAAGCCAGAGACCCACCGCAGCAAGGGCCGCCACGGAGATCATGGTTGCACGCCGAGATGGTCGAAGAGTCCGCTTCTTACGCTCGGGGTCAGGCGCCATGGCATCCTCGGGTCCGGTGTTGTCCGTTCAAGGCTCGGGGGAACTTGTTGGGGCAGCCCCGGCCTCATGCCGCGCGCCACCCGCCCCCAAAGGGCATCGCTGTACTGGTTGTTGACGATCAAATCCCAGTGTGCACGGACGTGCCGGAAATAGCTACGGACTTCTTGCCCTTCCCCGCTGCATGACCGAGCGGTCCCTCGCCCGCCGGGACCCCGGCGTGGCACCGGCCCGACGTCGGGGACTCCGCCGGTAGGCTGTGAAAGGCCGGACACCGGCCCGCCGACGGGCAAGCAGTGGGGCAAGCAGCGGGGCAAGTAATGGGGGAAGAATTGCGCAGGATTAATACACGCGGAGCTGGTAACGGGCGGGTTCCATCCGACACCGGCCGCCGCAGGGGCGCCGTCGACTGGATCGCCTGCGGCGTCGCCGGGCTGCTGCTGGTCTCGTCCACCGCCTGCGCCGGAACCGCAGCTGTCCCCGGTAAGTCCGCCGTCGAGAGTGCATCACCTGGTGTGGCGCCCCCCGGGTCCGCCACGTCCCGTTCCGCTCCGACGCCGGTGGCCGCGCCCACAGCCGCTTTGACCGGGGCGTCGGCCCCGCATAAGCAGCCGGCCTACGCCAGCAAGGCGCTTGAGGTGCTGGCCACGCTGCCGGTCAAGGGGAGGGCGCCCAAGACCGGGTACTCCCGTGACCAGTTCGGACAGGCCTGGGCCGACGTCGACCGGAACGGCTGCGACACCCGCAACGACACGCTGCGCCGCGACCTCACAGCGGAGGCGCTCAAGCCCGGAACCCGGGGCTGCGTGGTGCTTTCCGGGATTCTGAAGGACCCCTACACCGCGAGGCTCATCAACTTCCGCCGCGGAGCCGACACCAGCAGCGCGGTCCAGATCGACCACGTCGTGGCCCTCAGTGACGCCTGGCAAAAAGGCGCACAGCGGCTGAGCCCCGCCCAGCGGCTCGCCTTCGCCAACGATCCGCTCAACCTCCTGGCCGTGGACGGCCCGGCGAACATGCAGAAGAGCGACGGCGACGCCGCCACCTGGTTGCCGCCGAACAAGTCCTACCGCTGCGCTTACGTGGCGCGCCAGATCTCGGTCAAGGCCAGCTACGCATTGTGGGTCACCCGGGCCGAGCACGACGCGATGGCGCGGATCCTGGCGGACTGCCCGGGCGCCCTGGCCCCCACCAGCCGGCAGCCGACGACTCCCGCGCCGGCCGCTCCGCCGTCGCGGAAAGCCCCGGCCACGGCACCCGCCCCGGTGGCACCCGCCCCGCCTGCGCCCGTTCCGGCAGCGTCCGTTCCGGCAGCGGTGTACTACGCAAACTGCACTGCCGTCAGGGCCGCGGGCGCCGCACCCATCCGGCTGGGGCAGCCCGGTTACAGCAGCAAATTGGACCGCGACGGCGACGGCGTCGGCTGCGAGTAGCCCACGCCTGAAAGGCTGATCGAGGCGCCCTTCAGGGCACCGAGCGGGCGCGTCTGGCGGGCGCTATCCCGGCTCAGACCCGGGCGAGCCCGGCCACCTCCGCGAGGAGCTCCACGGAACGCAGCCTGTCCTCCACTCCGGCGCTCTGGTGCGCGACGATCAGTTCGTCGGCGTCGGCGTGCGCCGTGAACTCGTCCAGGTATTCCAGCACTGCGCCCGGGGTGCCCACGGCGGAGTACTTCATCATCTGCGCCATGTGCTGGCCCTGCGGGGAGTCCAGGATCATATCCGCCTCGTCGTCGCTGAAAACGCGGCCGTTGCCGAAGAAGAGCGAGACCCGGGCCCGTTTGGTGGCCTGGAACATTGCCTGCGCGTCGGCGGCGGAATCCGCGGCGATCACGTTGACGCCGGCGATCACGTGCGGGGCCTCCAGCTGCGCGGACGGCCGGAATTCACGGCGGTAGAGCGCTACGGCGTCCTGCAGGGCGTCGGGGGCGAAGTGCGAGGCGAAGGCGTAGGGCAGGCCCAGTTGCGCCGCCAGCTTCGCCCCGAACAGCGAGGAGCCGAGAATGTAGAGCGGCACGTTGGTGCCCTTGCCGGGGGTGGCCTCCACACCGGGGATGCGGGTAGGACCGGTCAGGTAGCCCTGCAGTTCCAGGACATCCTGCGGGAAGCTGTCAGCGCTCATCGGGTCGCGGCGCAGGGCGCGCATGGTGTTCTGGTCACTGCCGGGGGCCCGGCCCAGGCCGAGGTCGATCCGGCCCGGGTGCAGGGTCTCGAGCGTGCCGAACTGCTCGGCGATGGTCAGCGGCGCGTGGTTGGGCAGCATTACACCGCCGGATCCGAGCCGGATGGTCTTGGTATGCGCGGCGATGTGGGCGATCAGCACGCTCGTCGCGGAGGAGGCGATGGACGACATGTTGTGGTGCTCGGCGTACCAGATCCGGCGGTAGCCCAGTTCCTCGGCGCGCTGCGCCATGGCCACGCTGCCGGCGAAGCTTTCCGCCGCCGTCTGGCCCTTGCCGATGATTGCCAGGTCAAGGATGGAAAGCGGAACAGTCACGGAAAAGCCGGCCTTTCGTAGCGGAGCAGGGTGTCTGGAAAATCTGGCGCAAGCCGGATTCCGGCAGGCGCATACTGGTGCCAACGACGGCGGGGCCGGGCTTATTTCTGCGCGGCCGGAATCACCGGCAGGAGTGCGCGGAAGGAATACTCAGCACCCTTAGTGGGTTGCCGCCCTTATGAGCCACGACAACCCACAGCATCCGGAATCATCCGCAACGATCGAGTTGAAGGACCTGGGCACGGTGCACCGCCTGGGCTTCGGCGCGATGCGCATCGTCGGCGACGGTGTCTGGGGCGAACCCGCTGACCGGGGCACGGCCATCGCCGTCGTCCGCCGGGCCGTCGAGCTCGGCGTCGACTTCATCGACACGGCCGACTCCTACGGGCCCAATATCAGCGAGGAGATCCTTGCGGAGGCCCTGCATCCCTACAAGCACGGCCTCAAAATCGCGACCAAGGTCGGATTCACGCGCACCGGTCCGAACGAATGGGTGCCGCTGGGCCGGGCCGAGTACCTGCGCCAGCAGACCGAGCTGAGCCTGCGCAAGCTCAAGGTGGACGCGCTGGATCTGCTGCAGCTGCACCGGATTGATCCCAAAGTCGATCCGGAAGAGCAGTTCAGTGTCCTCCGCGACCTGCAGAAAGAAGGCAAGGTCAAGGCCCTGGGCCTGTCCCAGGTCAGCGTGGCCGAGCTGGAGCAGGCCAGCCAGTACTTCACCGTCTCCACCGTGCAGAACCGCTACAACCTGACGGATCGCAGCTCGGAGGATGTCCTCGACTACGCGGAGGAGCACGGCATCGGCTTCATCCCGTGGGCCCCGATCTCGGCCGGCGAACTTTCCCGTCCGGGCGGCCCCCTGGATGAGGCCGCCACGCGGCTGGGCGCCACCACCTCCCAGGTGGCCCTCGCCTGGCTGCTTCGCCGCTCACCCGTCATGATGCCGATCCCGGGCACCGGCTCGGTCAAGCACCTCGAAGAGAACCTGGCCGCCGCCGGCGTCGTCCTCGATGACGCGACGTTCGCCGAACTCGAAGCCGCACGCTAAGAACCCACCCCCATCCCCACCTTTGACCGGCTCCTTGGCCGGCAGAACAGGAGCAAGAACATGGCTAACATCCTGATGGTCGTATCCGCAGCAGATTCCCTCACCATGCGCGACGGCAGCAAGCACCCCACCGGTTACTGGGCCGAGGAACTCGTGGTCTCCCACCAGACCCTGCTGGGCGCCGGACACACCGTCCGCATCGCCACTCCGGCCGGCGCCAAGCCCACCGTGGACGAGGTCAGCCTGGCCGCAGAATCCGCCGGCGGCCAGGACCGCGCCGACGGCTTCCGCAAGTACCTGGCCGAGATCGACGCCGAGCTCTCCGCCCCGCTGGTGCTGGCCGACGTCGACCTTTCCGGGTACGACGCGATCGTGATGCCCGGCGGCCACGGCCCCATGGCCGACCTGTTTGAGGATGCGGACCTCGGCCGGCTGCTGATCGAGGCGAACAAGGCCGGCAAGGTCATCGCGCCTTTCTGCCACGGTCCCGCCGGCCTGCTGAGCGCCGTCGACGACGCCGGGAACTTCGCCTTCGCGGGGCGCCGTCTCACCGTGTTCACCAATGAAGAGGAACTGGGTGGCGGCACCGGGGAGAACACGCCGTGGTTCGTCGAGGACGAGCTGAAGGAAAAGGGCTCAGTCGTGGAAAACGGGGCCGCCTGGAGTTCACACGTGGTCCGCGACGGCAACCTCATCTCCGGACAGAACCCGCAGTCCAGCGAGGACGTGGCGAAGGAAGTCCTCAAGGCCCTCGCCGAATAACGACGTCGGCGAAGCAGAAAAATAAACATCGGCCGTGGCCGGGTCCGGTCTTCCGGACCCGGCTAAGCTAACGGCATGGCCATCAAATCCACTGCAGATAAAGTCGCCACCATCCAGAAGGGTTACACCCTGGAGGGGCCCACGATTGAGCTGGGGGCCGCGATCGTCGACGGCGAGCTCCACAAGGAAGCCCCTGTCCGGTTGCCGCTGGCCATGATGAACCGCCATGGCCTGGTGGCGGGTGCGACCGGGACCGGCAAAACCGTCACCCTGCACATGATGGCTGAGCAGCTCTCCACCGCCGGTGTCCCGGTGTTCCTCGCGGACATCAAGGGCGACCTCTCCGGCCTCGCCACGGCCGCCGCCGGTTCAGAGAAACTCAGGGCGCGTACCGACAGCATCGGGCAGGCCTGGTCCGGCAAGACTTTCCCGGTGGAATTCCTGGCCCTCGGCGGCGACGGCGCCGGCATACCGGTCCGGTCCACCATCACTTCCTTCGGCCCCATCCTGCTGTCCCGCGTGATGGAGCTCAACGAAACCCAGGAGTCCAGCCTGCAGCTGGTCTTCCACTTCGCGGACAAGAACAACCTCGAACTGATCGACCTGAAAGACCTGCGCGCGGTCATCCAGTTCCTGACCTCGGACGAGGGCAAGGACGAACTGGAGAACCTCGGCGGCCTCTCGAAGTCCACCGCCGGCGTCATCCTGCGCGAACTCATCACGCTTGAGGCGCAGGGGATGGAGAAGTTCTTCGGCGAGCCCGAGTTCGACACCGCTGAACTGCTGCGGACCGCCCCCGACGGCCGCGGCGTCGTGACCTGCCTGGAGCTGCCGACCCTGCAGACGAAGCCCATGCTGTTCTCCACCTTCCTGATGTGGCTGCTGGCGGACCTGTTCGAGGACCTGCCCGAGGCGGGCGACTTGGACAAACCGAAACTCGTGTTCTTCCTGGACGAGGCGCACCTGCTGTTCAACGGCGCCTCCAAGGCTTTCCTTGACGCGATCACCACGACGGTCCGGCTGATCCGGTCCAAGGGCGTGGGCATCTTCTTCGTGACCCAGACACCGAAGGATGTCCCCGCGGACGTCCTGGGCCAGCTGGCGAACCGGGTGCAACATGCCCTGCGCGCCTTCACCCCCGAGGACGCCAAGGCACTCAAGGCAACGGTTTCCACGTTCCCGATCAGTGACTACGACCTTGAGGAGACGCTGACCTCGGCCGGAATCGGCGAGGCCGTGATCACGGTCATGAATGAGAAGGGCGCGCCCACCCCGGTGGCCCTGACCCGGCTGCGGGCGCCGGAGTCCGTGATGGGACCGAGCGATGATGCGCTAATAGCCAGCACTGTGGCCGGGTCCGCCCTGCTCGCCAAATACGGCACCGCCGTGGACAACGTCTCCGCCTATGAGAAGCTCGCGAGCCAGTCGGCAGCGTCCACCGGCCCCGCCGCCGGGTCCGACGCCGGTTCGGGTTCCGGCACCGGCCTGGACCCCAACGCCGTCGATGCCGACGCCCGGCGGATCGAGGAAGAAATCCTCGGCCGACCCAGCAGCCGCTCCACACAGTCGCCGACGCCCGATCGGGAACGCACCCCGCAGCGTCGCGCCCCGCAGCCGCAGGAATCCAGCGGCGGAATGGCCGGCGACCTCGCCGGCGCGCTGGGCGGCGCCCTCGGCGGTGGGCTCAAGAGCATGGCACGTTCGCTGGGCACGCAAATCGGCCGGGAGCTGCTCCGGGGCGTCTTCGGCACCTCATCCCGGCGGCGCAGGCGCTAGGCGGTCTTCCGCAACCGGGCCGCCGCGGCCGGGACCGCCCGGCGGGCATGGTGCACGTCACAACGGGCGCCCGTGACACCTGCGTTCAGCGGGCGTGCAGGTAACGTAAGGTACGTGCAGATGAGTCAGGCGTTGGTCAGGATTGCAGCCGTGTGGCTGTTGGGCCTGATGCTCGCCATAGCCGGCGCGGTCGTCGCGATCAATCTGGTGAACAATTCCATTGCCAGCCCCCAGCAGCCGGTCCGCGAGTATCTGGACGCGCTGCAGAAGGGCGAAGGCGAGAAGGCGCTCGGCCTTCTTCACGCCTCCGTGCCGCAGAGCAACCCGGCGATGCTGGACGGAGAGGCGCTGAAGACCGCCGCCGCGAGGATATCCGACGTGAAGATCGGCAACGCGCAGGACCAGGGCGGCAACCAGGTCATGGTTCCGATCGATTACACCATCGACGGCAGCCAGTTGCGCACCGAGTTCCTGCTGCAACGGTCCGGCACCCAGTGGCTCTTCTTCCATGACTGGTCCTTCGTCCCGGCCGCGCTGCCGGTGATCGACGTCACCGTCGTGAATTCGAACCAGGCCCTGCTCAACGGGGTCCCGGTCAACATGCCCAACGGTCGCAACTCCTTTGCCGTGTTCTACCCCGGCGAGTACGAGGCGGCCCTGAACGGCCAGTTCTTCGCCGCCCCCGCGACCCGGACAACCGTGACCAGTCGGGATATGCCCTCGGCGCCGTTGAACCTGCTCACCCAGGCCACGGACGGGCTCAAGGACGCCGTCACCGCGAAGGTCAAGGAGTTCCTGGACAGCTGCGCGGAGCAGGCGGACAAGCAGCAGCGGCTTCAGCCGGACTGCCCGTTCTACCACGCCACCAACAACCGGGTCGTGGACGGCACGATCGACTGGAGCATCGCCGACTATCCGGCCGTCAGCATCGAGCCCTTCGGCGGCCGCTGGGTCGTCGCGCCGCTGGACGGCAAGGCACGGATCAAGGCACGTCAGGTGGACCTGTTCACCGGCGCGGTTACGGAGCTCAACGCAGTCCACGATTTCAGCTTCACCACGCGCCTGGACATCGACGGCGACACGGTCAAGCTCACCCCGCAGCTAAGCAACTAAGCCTGCTGTGCGGCGGCCGCGGCCGCCGGCTCCCCCGGACACGCAAAAGGCTGCCGTCCGTGACACCCAAGCCACGGACGGCAGCCTCACAGCGCCAAGTACCTCAGGACTCCAGCCGGCCGCTTAGTCCATGCCGCGCAGGTCCAGGACCAGCTCGGTGTCCCCGTCGGCCTGCAGCAGCACCGGGATGCCCCAGTCCTGCTGGTACAGGTGGCACGCCGCGTGATCCGGGATCTCCCCGTCCTCGGTCTCCGGACCGTCGCAAGCCGCGGCCCGTGCGGTTATGTGCAGCACGCCCTCGGGGACGTCGGAGGCGAGCTCCAGGGTGCGGAGCAGGCCCACGGAGGTCCCGCCGCCGGCCACCAGCAGCTCCGGCGGGGTGGAGGAAATCTTCAGCTGCGTCGGGTCACCCCAACGGTCATCCAGCTTCTGCCCGGTCGGGGCCGTGAACCGCACGGTCAAGGACAGCAGACCTGGGGCCACCGGGCTCTTGGGCCGGTGGGTCTGCGCCGCCCCTTCGTCCACCTGCTGCGCTTCCTTGGGGATGGGCACATAGACCAGCTGGTGCTTGTTCGCCTCGACCACCACCAGCAGCGGCTCGGTGCCGGCCACCTGGGTGTGGTCCACGATGACGTCGGAGGGCTCGGACAGCCCCCGCGCGAGCGTTGACACCGTGCCGGTAGCGGGGTCGTAGCGCCGGACGGCACCGTTGTAGGTGTCCGCGATCGCCACCGAACCGTCGGGCAGGACTGTCACACCCAGCGGGTGCTGGAGCCGGGCCTCGGCCGCCGGTCCGTCGCGGAAGCCGAAATCGAACAATCCCTTGCCGACGGCGGACTCGACCGTGATGGCGCCGTCGTCGGCGATCACGAGTTTGCGCAGTGCCGAGGTCTCCGAGTCGGCGACCCAGATGTTGCCGTCGGCGTCTTCGGCGAGGCCGGAGGACTGGGCGAACCAGGCCTCCGCGGCCGGGCCGTCGAGCAAACCTTCGAGGCCGTTGCCGGCGATGATGGACACAGCACCGGTAACCGGGTCGAAGCTGAAGATCTGGTGCACGCCGGCCATCGCCACCACGACGGCGTTGAGCTTGCTGGACCAGACGACGTCCCAGGGCGAGCTCAGCGAGACCTGCAGCGGATCCGCTTCAAGCCGGCCACCGTAGGCGGCGCCCTCTTCGTCCACGCGCGCCGGACCGGTCTCGAGCAGCCGCTGTACCCCGTTGCCGGCAAGGGTGGTGGCGCTGCCGTCCGCGAGGAAAAGCCCGCGGAGCCGGTGGTTGACCGTGTCGGCAATCACGACGTCGTAGCCGGCCTTCGCGGCCACGTCCTCCGGAAGCAGGACCAGGCCCTGCGGTTCGTTGAAGCGGGCCTCGGCGGCACCGCCGTCGGCGTGGCCTTTCTCGCCCGAACCATAGGTGCCCAGCACCGTCTCAAAGTCGGTGGACAGCTCCACCAGGCGGTGGTGGCCGGTGTCGGTCACCAGCCAGGAGCCGGCGTCGGCCGCTGCGGCCGAGTCGCCGCGGCCGGCCGGAAGGTAAAGGGCCTTGCCCGGGAACCGCAGCGTGCCCGACGTCGGCTCCGGGGCCACGTACGGGCCGTCGCCGCGGTGCAGGGTGCCCTTCGCTTCGTGCTCGGCGATCAGTTCGGGGATGAGCACGGCCAGGCCGTCCGCATGGCCTTCACCGGAAAGGTGCGCCACGATGTAGCCCTCGGGGTCGATGACCACCAGGGTGGGCCATGCACGGGCGGTGTACGCCTTCCACGTGTCCAGCTCCGGGTCGTCCAGGACCGGGTGGCGGATCTCGTAGCGCTCCACGGCGGCCGCCAGGGCCACCGGATCTGCTTCGTGCTCGAACTTGGGCGAGTGCACGCCGACGGTCACGAGGACGTCCGAGTACTGCTGCTCGAGCGGCCGGAGCTCGTCCAGGACATGGAGGCAGTTGATGCAGCAGAAGGTCCAGAAGTCGAGCAGCACGATCTTGCCGCGCAGGGATTCGAGGTCCAGGGATTTGCCGCCGGTGTTCAACCAGCCTCGGCCTACGAGTTCGGAGGCCCGGACCCGGAGGTGGGTGCGTACGGTTTCGCTCATCAGCGTCCTTCCAGCTTTGAATTGCGTTCTGCCAGCTTCGCGTCGCGTTCGGCGAGCTGGGCAAACATATCGTTGTAAGCGGTGAGATCGGCGTCGTTATTCCTGTCCGCGGCACGGTCGGTCCGTTTGGACTCCCGTGCGTCGGAGCGGGACCACATGACGGCGACGCCGATCGCCACCAGCAGGGTGGGCACTTCGCCGATCCCCCAGGCCACCGCGCCGCCCATCTGCTGGTCCAGCAGGGCCGAGGGGCCCCAGCTGCGGCCCAGGTTGCCGAAGTAGTCGGCGGCCAGCAGCCCGGTGCCGCCCATGATGGCGACGCCGAAGAAGGCGTGGAAGCCCATGGTGGCCAGCAGGAGGAGCAGCCGCATCGGGTACGCCGCCCGGCGGGGCAACGGGTCTGTGCCGATCATGGTCAGCACGAAGATGTAACCGGTCAGGGCGAAGTGCAGGTTCATCAGTTCGTGGCCCACGTGGTCGCGCATGGCGTAGCCGAAGGCATCCGAGTAGTAGAACAGCACAATCGACCCGGCAAAGTTCGCCGCGGCGAAGAGCGGGTGAGTGACGAGCTGCGAGAACTTCGAGTGCACGAAGATCAACAGCCATTCCCTCGGCCCGCGGGAGCTGTCCCGCCGCGCGGCCAGTGCCCGCAGCGCCAGCGTGACGGGGGCACCGAGGACCAGGAAGATTGGGGCCACCATGGTCAGCGCCATGTGGTCGACCATGTGCGCCGAGAACAGGACCCGGCCGTAGACCGAGGGCGGGCCGGAGGTCACGTAGGTGAGGACCACCAGGCCGATGACCCAGTTGACGGTCCGGAACCAGGACCAGGCGTCGCCGCGCTGGCGGACTTTGCGGATGCCCAGGAAGTAGGACACCAGGCCAAAGACGGCGACGGCGACCCAAAGCCAGTCGAGCCGCCACTCCGTGAGCCAGCGTTGCGGGGTCAGCTCGGGAGGCAGTTCGTAGCCGGAGAGGATGAAGGCCGGCGACGCGTCCGCGGCGAAGGTGCTGGGCTGCGGCGGGGCCGAGCGGCCGAGCGCGACGGCGATTCCCGACGTCGCACCCATGATCAGCAGCTCCACGAGCACCAGCTGCCAGAGCACACGGCGGGCGGTCAGGCCGGCCCCCTTGACGCCCAACTGAGGGATGACCCATTGGCGGTGCATGAATCCCACGCCGCCCAGGACGAGCGCGGCCACCGTCTTGGCCAGGATCAGCTGTCCGTAAGCCGACCCGAACAGGTCTGCCCAGCTGGAGATCCTGATGCTGGCGTTGACCACGCCGGAGGCGAAGACCAGTGCGAAGGCGAAGCCGGCCAGGGCCGAGAAGCGGTGGAGGGTCGGTTCCGTGATGTCGGCCCGGCCCGGGGCTCCGGCGGCCGTAGCGGCACCAAGAACGCCGGAGAGGAGGGCCAGCACAATGATGCCTCCCACCCAGGCCGAGACTCCCAAGAGGTGAAGGCCCAGGGAGTTGATCGCGCCTTCGTGGTCGCTTGAGCTGGACGAGTGGCCGATCAGCGCCGCCGGCACCAGCCCTATGACGGCAAGGATCAGCGTGAACGCCAGTGCACCCCTCGAACGGACGCCGAACAGCGCAGTGGTGGTCACAGCAGCGATGATGACGACGGCCAGCCAGGCCCTGCCGGTTTCGATGTCGGTCATGAAGTAGACGAGGGACTTGGTGAATTCCGGGTCCCCTGAGATCGCCTGGCCCGCGATGTCCGAGTAGCTCAGGACAAGCACTGCAACCGCTGAGAGGGTCCAGGCGATGCCGGCGACGGCGGCGACGGCCAGGGCGCGTGTGAAGGCGGGATGCTCGGGGGCGGCTTTGTCCTTGGACTGGCGGCCGGAGAGATCCTTGGGCAGGATGCCGACGGCGAAGATGAGGCCGCCGATTACCGTGGCGAGGGAGACGTTGTGGATGGCCTTGCTGATGGGCAGCCCCCAGCGGACCAGCGCGCCGGGATCCGAAACTTCGCGGGCTCCGGCCGCCCCGGAGAAGAGCAGTGCCGCCACCAGGCCCAGGAACAGCGCGGCCAGGCCGGCGAGCTGCCAGGGCCCGGAGATTCCCGGCGCTCCGGCACCTCGGCCGCGCGCTCCGCCCGTCGGGGTGGGCGCTGGTGAAGTCTGGGGTTTCGCTGCGGAAGGCACAACTCCATTGTCCGCTACCCCTGCCCGCGCGCCGAATCCTCTCGGCGGCGGTTAACGCAAAGGAGCGGCAACCCGAGGGGTTGCCGCTCCTTTCAAGCGTTTGAAGAAGACTACTTCTTCTTGGCGACTGCAGCCTTCAGCTTGGAACCGGCGGTCAGCTTGACGCTGTGGCCGGCGGCGATCTGGATGGTCTCGCCGGTCTGCGGGTTGCGGCCGGTGCGGGCTGCACGGTCGGTGCGCTCGACGGCGAGCCAGCCCGGGATGGTGATCTTTTCGCCCGCGGCGACAGAGGTCTCGAAAACCTCGAACAGTGCATCGAGCACGGAGTTGACGGCTGCCTGGCTGGTGCCGGCCTTGCCAGCTACCTCTGCAACAAGTTCACTACGGTTCTTAGCCATTTATGTCCTCCTGGACGGTTCTAATTTCTGAAGCCTGCACGCGGCATGCGTGCAAGCCACTCTTCGAAAACTTACCAGCTTGCCGCCGCCGAGGTGGCAAATTCCGCGTGTTTTCGCCCTTTTTTGGGAAAAATTCCGGATTTCGAGGGCCTTGGAGTACCTTTTCAGCCGTCAGCGGACGCTACCCGGGCCGGTGCCGGCCGACGACGCAGCGGCGGCGGTGCGCGACGGCGGTGGGCGGGTGCCGTGGTGGGTGGTTTTGGGGTTAAAGGGGGAGAGCCTCCAACCTGGTGGTTGGAGGCTCTCGACCTAATGTATGTCCGGCGGTGACCTACTCTCCCACACCCTCCCGGGTGCAGTACCATCGGCGCTGTGGGTCTTAGCTTCCGGGTTCGGGATGGGACCGGGCGTTTCCCCCAC